>NZ_JBITES010000019.1:0-223275 GCF_044455405.1 Streptomyces sp. NPDC051243
GTGCGGTGAAGATTCGACACCTCCACCACACACGGGGGCCTTCGCCATGATCAAGCCCGCCCAGCGTTAACAACGCTCGTGATCAATACACCTAGAACCTCCCCCGACCGGGCGGACTTCGGCAGCCCGCCGGCGACGGACGGACAGGAGCGGCCACGTCGATCGGCCCGTACAGGCCGACGACGATGGGGAAGAGCCACAGCGGTGTGATCGTGACCAGCTCGGATTCCGGGGGACAGCGGACGTCCCGCCTGGCACGGCCTGCCGGAGCCGCTGTCAAGTGCCCGCACGATGCTTGGAACTCCACCTGTCGACCTGGGTTCATGCGCTGCCCTCCTGGTATCTCCCTGGTGCGGCCGGATGCCTCCCAGCCGGCGGGCACGTGAGGGTGCCTCGGCAGCGCCTGGATGCGGGAGAACGTACGCGCAGGGCCGGGCCGCCGTCTCCCGCCGAAGCCGGCGGCACGCGGGTCGGCCCGGGTCGGACGCCGGACAGCGGATCCCCGCTCCGGCCCGGTCCGGGAATCCGGGAGTCCCTGGTCGGACGGTGAGGCGCCGACGATCGGCGGATCCGGAGCGGCGCGGCTTCGGGCATGGTCCCCTTGGCTTCGGCCACGAGCGGGGCGCAGGACGCGGTCGCGGATCCGGAAGGCGAGGAGGCAGATGTCGGTGGCCAAGGCCCTGGAAGGGGCCATCATGCTGGGCCGGTTGCGAGGGCGCGACCCGGTCGCGGCGACCAGCGCGGCCGACGTCGCGTGGTGCGGAAGAATCCTCGCCGCCGGCGCGCGTACCTGGCAGGTCGCTCAGGGCCTGTTGCCCTGGGAGCTGACACCTCTGCGTCCGCTGTCGGCCAAGGAGCGGGCGGCCCCCGCACCACCGTCCACGACGTGCTGTCGGACGCGACCGAACTCGCCGACCGGATCACTGACCTCGGGGCGCGGGCGCCCCGTAGCGCCATGTCGTGGAGCGGGCGGCGCCTTGAGCATCAGGCAAGCGAAACGGGCGGATCGACATGGTGACGACAGCAGAACGTGGGCGCCGACACGGAGAGCTGCCGCTTCTTTTTGGAGGGCTGGGATGCGTGAAGCACCTACAGAGTCAGGGCGGAGGAGGCATCGTTGGACTGTGCCCCTCCTCGTAGGAGCTCTCGCCGTAGCGGGCTGCTCGACGGCCGGACCCGGTGGCTCTGCGAGTCAGGAGGGTTCGTCGAAGGCCGTGTCCACTCAGCAGGCGAGCGCGTGTTCGCTGATGGACACGGAAGAGCTACCGGGGATCTTCGGTCGCTATGGCGAGTACGAAGCCTTCGTGGGCACGCGTCCCGACCCCGTCGACGGCAAGCGCCCATGGGGGTGCACGTGGGGCAACCCGACCTCCTATGCGAGCGTCCAGGAAGTCAGTCGAGAGGACTACCGGAACCGCCTGGGGGCACCGGGCGTGCAGTTGATCCCCCAAAACATGGCAAAAGGAGAGTCGTTCGGAGTCCGGTCCGCTGACGACGAACCCATGATGTTCGCTTTCACGGTGGGTGCCCGGCACTTCCTCGTTGACGTCGTCCCTTCCCGCGACGGCGACTACCCGCAGTTCGCGCAGAACGAAATCGGTCAGGACCTGCTCCGACTCCTCATCCCGGCCATGGAAGACGCCCTTACGTGATCTCGTTCCTACGGCACCGCGAACCACCGACCACGGCGTTGCACTCGTCGAGCACGTCATTGCGTCGGTCGAGGCCGACCCGCACCTGCGAGGAGCCCGTATGACAGCCCCTTCGGATCAGCTGCGTCCTGCTCTCCTGCCCGCCCGTGAGCGTTCCCGCGCGGTACTGGTCGGCTCCAGCTTCGGCCTGGGCTCTTCTGAGGCGGCGGACGTGACCCGCCGCTTGGCGACGGAGGCGCTCACCAGTGAGGGATCCGGTGGTGGCGCGTTCCGCCGGGAAAACACCACCCTGCTCCTGGACCCGGAGCGCCCAGCCGATGTCCTCGGTGCCGTCCGGCACGCTGCAGAAGCGGCATCAGACGTGCTGCTGTTCCAGTTCGCCGGGAAGGGCTTCTACCACGAGGAACGTCTGTTCCTCGGCGTCGGGGGCACCGACCCGTACCGTCTGGAAGACACCGGTGTCAGCCTGGAAGCGGTCGCCGACATCATGAGTGCCAGTCAGGCGGCCCGCCTCGTCGTCATCCTTGAGTGCGGCTACCCGGACGTAGCCGCGTCGGCGTTGGCCACGACGGCCCCCGGCGTGTCCGTGCTGGCCGGACGGTTGAGTTTCGGGTTCAGCGATGATCCCTTCACCGAGACCCTTGTGCGCGGGCTGGTGAAGGGAGTTCAAGGGGGGCCCGAGGTACTGGACCTGCTCACCCTCAAGAACGCGATGGAGGGTGCCTATGCCGAGACCCGCTATTGCGTGGAGAACGAATACATCGGAGCACCGTCTCGTGTGGTGCTGCGCGGCGGCGGGGACGTTGCCCTGGGCGTCAATCCGGCCTTCGGAGCCCCGGAGGGCAACGGCGCGCTGCCCCCGCATCCGGATGCCGTCGACGACTGGTGGCTGGGGGAGTGAAAGGCCTGTTGGCGGCAGCGACCCCCGACCCGGCCCTGGTCGGGGCGGCCCGCCGCAGCTACCAGCCGGGCGGCAGCCTGCGGGTGCACGGCGTCTGCCGGGAGCCGGTCATCAGCGCCACTGGTCTCCACTGACGCCGATCCAGCCACCGTCGCCCAGCCTTTGGGCGAATCACCTGACGCCACGGCGATGAGAGTCGAGAGGTTGACGGTAGGTCAAAAAGCCGTGCTGGTCGGGGCGCCGCTGCTGATCGTCCGCCGCTCTGCCGAGGTGCCGGCTCTTTCCGCCGTCGAGGTCACCGAGGTGGCGGCGGGCGGGTCGGGTGAGGCCCCCCGTAAAGGATGCTTCCGCCCCTGGCAAGGCGGCCTCCGCTGCCTCGGCCAGTACGAGGACGGTACGACGTGAGCTCAGGAGGGTTGACCATGCGGGGTGCCGCACGGTGGCTGGCGCGGGGCGCGGCCGCGGTCGGAGGGGTGGTGAGCCTGGCCCTCGCCGGGTGGCTGGTCTGGCTGGTGCCCGGACCGCAGCTGTCCGCGGTGCTCGGCTTCGGGCCCGTGGACGGTGTCGTGTTGATCACCGAGTGCCATGACTCCCACGATGTGGACGGGAACGTGTCCGGCACGGACTGTACGGGCTCGTACGCCTCGCGCGGAGCGGATGAGCCGGCCCGCGGGATCCTGCTGCAGTCGGCCGCCGAGAAATACCCGTCCGGTACGGCCGTGGAGGTCCGGACTGCGAGGGGACGGGCGTACGAACTGTCGAGCTCCGCCGTCCTGGATTTCGGTACCGTCGCCGGGCTCCTGCTTGTCCCGTTCCTCACGCTGTCGGCCTGGCTGTTCGCCTGCGCGCGGCACGCCAGGCTCGAGAACGCGGAGGGATACCTGTTCGCGGGGCTGGGCGGGCTCATCGCCGTCCTGGTGCTGAGTTTCGTGACCGCCTTCCTGGTCGGCCTCGTCACCGCCGTCCTCTGACGAGTGCCCGGCCTGGCCGATCGACGGCGTGCGAATCGACCAGGATCCTGTCCGATCCGCCTGGAAAATGATGGGTTGTGCAAAACGTTTTGCATCCCTAGCTTGAGTGCCATGAGCAAGAAAACGGCCGCTGTGTCGGGTGGCCTCGTGGTAACCGGGTGCGATGTGCTGAGCATCCCGGCCGAGGGCGAGTGCGAGATCCTCGGGGCGCACGACATCGTCGTGGCGGACGGCCGTATCCAGGAAGTACGGCCGACCGGCGGCGCGCATCCGAACGACGCCGCCGAGGTGATCGACGGCCGGGGGCTGCTCGCGGTCCCGGGCCTGGTCAACGCACACACGCACAGCCCGATGGTGCTGATGCGGGGCGCCGCCGAGGACGTGACGGTCGAGGGCTGGTTCAACGAGCGGGTCTGGCCGATGGAGTCCAACCTCACCCCCGACGACGTGCGGACCGGGGCGCTGCTGGCCTGCGCGGAGATGATCCGCTCAGGAGTCACGACCTTCGCCGACCACTACTTCTTCCCCGAGCAGATCGCCGAGGCGGTCTCCGAGACGGGCCTGCGGGCCGACATCGCGCCCACCTACTTCAGCAGCCACGGTCAGGAGGCCCTGGAAGCCACCGTGCGGTTCGCGGAGACCCGGCACGGCACGGCCGGGGGCCGAGTCACCGTCTCGCTGGGGCCGCACGCCCCGTACACCGTGGACGACGAGGATCTGCGGACCCTGTCCGGGCACGCCCGGCGACTCGGACTACGTCTGCACATCCACGCCGCCGAACACCTGGAGCAGACCGAGTCCAGCCTCGCGCGGCGCGGCGCCACGCCGATCCGGGTGCTGCACGAGACCGGGGTCCTGGAGGCGGGCGCCCTCATCGCGCACGGCTGCGGCATCGTCGAGCAGGACCTGCCGCTGCTGGCCGAGTACGCCGGCACGACCGCCGTGGCCTGCTGTCCCAAGGTGTACCTCAAGCACGCGCTGTCCCCGCTCACCCCGGTCCGGGACCTGCTCGACGCCGGCGTCACGGTCGCGGTCGGCACGGACGGGGCCGCCGGACACAACACGCTCGACGTATGGGAGGCACTGCGGCTGGTCGCCCTCACCCAGAAGCAGGCGGTGCGGGACGCCACCTGGATGACGGTCTCCGACACCCTGCGCCTGGCGACGCGCGGCGGGGCTCGCGCCCTCGGTCTGCAGGACCGGATCGGGGCGCTGGAGCCGGGCATGCGCGGCGACATCGTGCTCACAGATCTGTCGGGCTCGCACTGCCGTCCCCTGCACGACCCGCGGGCCGCACTCGTCTACAGCGCCCGCGCGAGCGACGTACGCACGGTCGTGGTCGACGGCCGGGTGCTGATGCGTGACGGACGCCTGCTGACCGTGGACGAGCCCGCACTGCTGGCCGAGGCCGATTCCCGGGTGGCGCGGATCCTCGACACCTCCCACGGACGGGTGGTGCAGCACTATGACCCGTGAGGCGTACGGGCAGCGGAGAGACGATGATCGGTCGGCGGTGCGCAGGCCCGCCTCCATCAAGGACGTGGCCGCCGCCGCGGGGGTCAGCCCCACCACCGTCTCCCATGTCCTCAGCGGCAACCGGCCGGTCAACCAGCAGACCGCCGCCCGTGTCCGCAGCGTCGTCAACCGGCTCGGATACGTGCCGGCCTCGCTGGCCCGCAGCCTCCAGGCCGGCTCCACCTCCGTCATCGGCCTGCTCATCCCCGACATCAGCAACGCCTTCTTCGCCGAACTCGCCAAGGGCGCCGAGGACGCCGCCCACGACCTGGGGTACGGGCTGATCCTGTGCAACACCGAGTTCGACGCCGAGCGCGAGGACCGCTACCTCGGCATGATCCGCAGCCGGTTCGTCGACGGCATGGTGTACGCCTCGGGATCCTCGCCCTCGCGCCGGCGGCTGGAGTCCCTGATGGGCAAGTTCCCCATCGCGCTCGCCGACGAGGAGGTCGACGGCCTCGAACGGGCCCTCATCGCCACCGCCGACCACGAGGCGGGCGGGCGCCTGGTCGGCGAGCACCTGCGGGAGCTCGGCCACCGCCGGGTGCTGATGCTGACCGGTCCGCGCGGGCTGCGCAGCGGCGTCGCACGCGCCACCGGCTTCGTGCGGGCCTTTGGTGGTCACGTCGTCGAACGCGTCGGCGACTTCAAGGAGGCTTCCGGCTACCGCCTGGTCGCCAAACTGCTCGAGGAAGGCGGCCTGGACTGCACGGCCGTCTTCGCGGCCAACGACCTGATGGCCTTCGGCGCCCTCGCCGCCCTCACCGAGGCCGGACTCTCGGTCCCCGGGGACATCTCCGTGGTCGGTTTCGACGACATCCGGGCCGCCTCCCAGATCAACCCGCCCCTGACCACCGTCCATCAGCCGGCCTACGACGTGGGCCGCACCGCCACCGCGCAACTCCTCCAGTACGTCTCCCGCGGCGAGGTCCCGCCCGCCTCCCGGCACACCCTCCCCGTCACCCTCAAGGTGCGCGGCAGCACGGCGCCCGCCGCCCGCTGATCCCTCCCGCCTGTCCCGCAGGACGCGGTGTCGCACCACCCCTGTGCCCAAATCCCCCTTTCGAAAGGCGATTTCACCATGCCCAGAGTCCTCGTCGTCGGCGAGTCCTGGTTCACGTACACGGTCCATCAGAAAGGCTTCGACGCCTTCCACACCGCGGAGTACACCGAGGGCGGCGACGTCTTCCTCGAGGCACTGCGCTCGCGCGGGCACGAGGTGACGTACGTCCCCGCGCACGAGATAGCCACCCGGGTCCCGGACTCCGCGGACGGCTTCGACGCGTACGACGTCGTGGTCATCAGCGACGTCGGCGCCAACAGCTTCCAGTTGCCGCCGCAGACCTTCGGCCAGTCCATCCCCTGCCCCGACCGTTCCGAGCTGGTCCGGGCCTTCGTGGAGCAGGGCGGCGGGGTGCTGATGATCGGCGGCTATCTGACCTTCAGCGGCATCGACGCCCGCGCCCGCTGGGGGCGTACACCACTGGCCGAGGCGCTGCCGGTGGTGATGGTCGACCGGGACGACCGGGTGGAGCTCCCGGCCGGGGCGGTGGCCGAAGTGGTGGCCGATCACGCTGTCGTACGAGGGCTGGAGCGGCTCTGGCCCTCGCTGCTCGGACTCAACGAGGTCACCGTACGGCCGGAGGCGTCCTTGCTGGCCGAGTGCGCCGGGCATCCGTTGCTCGTCGTCGGCGAGCACGGCGCGGGTCGGTCGGCGGCGTTCACCTCCGATGTCGCACCCCACTGGGCCCCGCCGCCGTTCCTGGAATGGGAGGGCTACGCCGAGCTGTGGGACCGGCTGGTGCGCTGGCTGGCCGGAGCGGAGCTGTGATGCCCGCACACGGAACACCGCATGTCCACGGCACACCGCATATCGCCGCCGCGCCCGGCGACTTCGCCCCCCTCGTGCTGATGCCGGGTGACCCGCGCCGTGCGCGCCGGATCGCCGAGACGTTCCTGGAGGGCGCCCGGCTCGTCACCGAGGTGCGCGGGATCCTCGGCTACACCGGCACCCACCGGGGCGAGCCCATGTCGGTCCTCGCCTCCGGCATGGGCATCCCGTCGGTGTCGATCTACGCGACCGAACTGCTGCGCCACTACGGGGTGCGCAGGATCGCCCGGGTCGGTACGGCGGGAGCGATCCCGGCGGCGGTGGCGCTGCGGGACGTGGTGATCGCCTCCGCCGCGCACACCGACTCGCAGGTCGGCCGGCTGCCGGACAGCGGCGTCACCCTCTCCCTGGCCCCGTCCCATCGGCTGCTGGGCGCCGCCGTTCGGGCCGCGGAACAGCAGCAGCCGGACGGCGGGGGAGCCGTGCGCATCGGACCGGTGTTCAGCACCGACCACTTCTACCTGGACAGGCCCGCCGTCTTCGACACGCTGGAACGCAGGGGCACCCTCGCCGTCGAGATGGAGGCCGCGGGGCTCTACGCCGTCGCCGCCGCCGAGGGCGGGGAGGCACTCGCCGTGCTGACCGCGACCGACCACCTCCGCACCGGTGAGCAGCTCACCGCCGCCGAACGGGAGACGTGTTTCGCACGGGCCGTGCGCATCGCGGCCGACGCCCTGCTCGCCGACTGAATTTCTTGCTTCAGAAATCAAACGGAAACCGGACATCGTAGCCAAAACGTTTTGCACTTCTTAGTGTTCAACGCAATCACTCACCCGAACCGGCCCACACACGACACATGATCAGGAGAAGGCAGATGAGGAATGGAAAGAGCGCCGCCGCGGCGCTGGTGGCGGGAATGCTGGTACTCGTCGCATGCGGTGGGTCGGACGGGGATTCCGGCTCGACGGGAGCCTCCGGCAAGCCCCGCGTCAAATTGGTGATCAACGGCGGGCTGGGCGACAAGTCGTTCTTCGACTCCGCCCACGAGGGTCTCAAGCGCGCTGCGAAGGACCTCGGCTACGAGCTCAAGGTGGTGGAACTGGGCTCGGACCGCACCAAGTGGGAGCCCGGTTTCGAGGACGCGGCCGCGGCCGACGACTACGACATCCTCGCCGCCGGCACCTTCGACGTCACCGACTACATCGGCGATCTCGCCCCGCAGTACCCGGACAAGAAGTTCTGGGTCTTCGACGCGCCTGTCGACTACAGCGGCAAGAACGGCACCTGCTCCAACAAGTGCGAGAACGTGTACTCCGTGACCTTCAAGCAGAACGAGGGCGGATATCTCGCCGGATTCCTCGCCGAGAAGCTCATCGCCGCGAAATCTCTGAAGGGAGCCGAATCCCTGAAGAAGGCCGGCGTCATGGGTGGTGTGAAGATCCCCCTCATCGAGGACTTCGTCGTCGGGTTCAGGTCCGGATTCACGGCGGCCGGCGGCAAGGACTCAAACGTCCTCGTGCAGTACGTCGGCGGCGACAAGCCCTTCGGTGACCCGGCCAAGGGCAAGGAGATCTCCAACGCCATGTACGGCCAGGGCGCCGCGCTGGTGTGGCCGGTCGCCGGGCTCTCCGGGCTCGGCACCTTCGAGTCCGCGGCCGCGGCGAAGCGCTACGCCTTCGGAGTCGACTCCGATCAGTACCAGACCCTCACCGACCCGGCGCAGAAGAACACCGTCGTCACGTCGATCCTCAAGAACGTCGGCAACGCCCTGTACAAGGCGGCGCAGGACGACCAGAAGGGCTCCCTGAAGTACGGCGCCGTCGAGACCGTCGGCCTCGCCGAGGACGCCGTCGGATACGTGAACGACGACCACTTCAAGGAGCTGGTGCCGGAGAAGATCCGTACCGAGCTGGAGGCGGCCGCCGACCAGGTGAAGTCCGGCTCCGTCAAGGTCCCCAGCGCCCTCTAGCCGCCCGAACCGAAACGGTCCCGACGAATGAACGAGTCATGGCACGCCGCAGGTCCGGCCGTCGCCGCCCGAGCGGTGACGAAGACCTACGGCAACGGGGTGCGCGCGGTCCGCGGCGTGGACCTGACGGTCCCACCCGGTGAGATCCGGGCGGTGGTCGGTGAGAACGGTGCGGGCAAGTCCACGCTGATGAAGATGTTCTACGGCCTGGAGCAGCCCTCGTCCGGCGAGATCCTGATCGGCGGACGGCCGCGCACCCTGCGCGGCCCGGCCGCCGCGATCGCGCTCGGCGTGGGCATGGTGCACCAGAACCTCATGCTGGTGCCCTCCTTCACCGTCGCCCAGAACGTCGTCCTCGGCGTCGAACCCGGCCGCCGCGGCCTGGTCGACGCGAGGGCGGCGGTCGAGACCACCGCCCACCTCGCCGAGGAGGCCGGACTCGCCGTCGACCCCAAGGCGCGCATCGACGAGGTGTCCGTCGGAATGCGCCAGCGCACCGAGATCCTCAAGGCCCTGCACCGCCGGGCGAAGGTGCTGATCCTGGACGAGCCGACCGCCGTACTCACCCCACAGGAGACCGAGGACCTCTTCGCCGCCGTACGACGGCTGCGCGACGGCGGGATGACGGTGCTGTTCATCTCGCACAAGCTGCGCGAGGTACGGGAGATCAGCGACCAGGTGAGCGTGATGCGCGCCGGCTCCCTGGTGGGCACCGTCCCCACCGCCGACGCCACCGAGCGCTCGCTCGCCGCCATGATGGTCGGCCGCGACCTCTCCCTGGACGTCGACCGGGTCCCCGCCCGCCGGGGCGAAGTCACCCTCCGCGTACGGAGGCTGGGATACGAGGCGCCCACGGGCCAGTCGCTGCACCGCCTCTCCTTCGACGTGGCGGCCGGGGAGATCGTCGGCGTGGCCGGCATCGAGGGCAACGGACAGAGCGAACTCGCCGAGATCCTCGCCGGGTTGCGCCGCCCCACCACCGGCACGATCCACGTCGGCGGCACCGACACCGCCGGACTCGACGTCGCCGGACACCGCAGGGCGGGCGTCGGCTACGTCCCCGAGGACCGGTTGCACAACGGCGCCGCACTGGACGAGTCGATCGCCGACAACCTCGTCGTCGACCGCCACGACCGCCCCCCACTCGCCCGCCGTGGCGTCCTGCGTCCCAAGGCCGTGCGCGCCCACGCCGAGCGGCTCATCGGCCAGTACGCGATCCGCACCCCTGACCCGTCCGTCCCCATGCGCGCGCTGTCCGGCGGCAACATGCAGAAGGTGATCGTCGCCCGCGAACTCTCCGCCGGACCACGGCTGTTGATCGCCTCCCAGGTCACCCGCGGGGTCGACATCGGCGCCATGCGCTTCATGTACGAGCGTCTCGTCGCCGCCCGGGACAACGGAGCCGCCGTCCTGCTGATCTCCGCCGACCTGACCGAACTGCTCGCGCTCTCGGACCGGTTGCTGGTCCTCAAGGACGGCCTGCTCGTCGGCCGGTTCGACGACACAGGCGGCCTGACCGAGAAGCACGTCGGCCTCTACATGCTCGGTGTCGAACACCACGACGACAAGCACCTGACGGCAGGTCTCGCCGCCGGTGAGGAGCCCACCCCATGACCAGCACCCTCATCGAGACCGAGGACCGCCGGGAGTACCGGGCCACCCGGCGCCGCGGCCTGGCCGTCGACCTCAGCATGACCCTGGCCACCGTCCTGGCCGCCCTCGCCGTCGGCTTCCTCGTCATCCTCGCCACCGGCAAGGATCCGGTCGCGGCGTACGAGGCCCTGCTCACCGGGCCGCTGGAACGCTCCTTCCGGGTCGGCCGCTGGCTGGAGGACGCCACCACACTCACCCTGCTCGGCCTGTCGGTCGCCATCCCCTTCCGCGCCCGCCAGATCAGCCTGGGCGCCGAAAGCCAGCTGTACGCCGGAGCCTTGGCGGCCGCCGCCGTCGCGATCTTCCTCCCGCTGCCGCCGGTCGCCGCCGTCGTCGTCCCGCTCGTCGCCGCGGCCGCGGCAGGAGCGGGCATGGGCTTCGTTCCCGGATCCATGAAGGCGCGCCTCGGCGCCAACGAGATCGTGGCGACCCTCATGCTCAACGCCATCGTCGTCCGCGTCTACGACTACCTGGTCAACGGCCCGCTGAAGGAGCCCGGCAGCAGCGCCGTGCACTCCGAGCGGGTCCAGCAGGACTCCGTGCTCACCCCGCTCACCGACTGGTTCGGCATCCCGCTCGGCCGGTCCAACGTCGGCTTCGTCCTGATGCTGCTCACCGCCGTCGCGCTGTGGCTGCTCATCACCCGCACCCCGCTCGGCTACCGCATCCGGATGACCGGCGCCAACTCCGACTTCGCCGAGTACGGCGGCATCCGGGTGCCCCGCGCCATCGAGTGGAGCTTCGTCATCGGCGGCGCTGTCGCGGGCCTCGCCGGAGCCCATCTCGTCCAGGGCGTCTACGGCCGCCTCGAACCCGGCATGGCCGGAAGCCTCGCCTTCGAGGGGATCGTGGTGGCCCTGCTGGCCAGGAACAACCCGCTGGTCGTCGTGATCGCCGGCCTCTTCTACTCCTACCTGCGCGCCGGGGGAGACATCATGGAACAACAGACCGACGTCGGCACCGAGATCGTCGTCGTCATCCAGGCGGTCATCGTGCTCCTGGTCACCGCACAGGCCCTGCCGGACCTGCTCAAACGCCGGATCGCCCGCAAGCAGGCGGCACAGAAGCAGGTGGGCGCCCGATGAGTTCCGTATTCGACGTCGTCTTCAGCAGTGCCTTCCTGGCAGCCGCCCTGCGGGTCGCCACGCCGTACCTGCTCGCCGCCTTCGGCGGACTGGTCGCCGAACGCGCCGGCATCAGCAACATCGCCCTCGAGGGCCAGATGCTGGCCGCCGCCTGCACGGGCGCGCTCGTCGCCGGCTACAGCGGATCCGTGGCCCTGGGAGCCCTGAGCGGCATCGCCGTGGCCACCCTCCTCGGCCTGCTGCTGGCAGCGCTGCGCCTGGAATTGGGAGCCGACGCGATCATCGCGGGCATCGGCCTCAACCTCCTCGCCTCCGGTGCCACCGCCTACGCCGTCTACACCCTCCTGGACGACAAGGGCGGCACCTCCGGCCTCGACAGCGGCACCCTGCCGACCGTCCCCCTGCCCGGCATCGAGAGCATCCCGGTACTCGGGGACGTGCTCAGCGGCCAGAACCTGATCACCTGGCTGGCCTTCCTGACCGCCCCGTTCGTCGCCTGGCTCTTCTACCGCACGACCTTCGGCTTCCACCTGCGCGCGGTCGGGGAGATGCCGGACGCCGCCGCGTCGGTCGGCATCCCGGTACGACGCGTCCAGTACGCCGGTCTCGCCCTCAGCGGCGCCCTCGCCGGACTCGCCGGGGTCTTCCTCAGCATGGGCTATGTGTCCTTCTTCGTACGGGACATGACGGCCGGCCGCGGCTTCATCGCCCTCGCGGCGGTCTTCCTCGGCGGCCTGCGCCCCTGGGGCGTCTTCCTCGCCGCCCTCGGCTTCGGCGCGGCGGAGGCCCTGGCCGTACAGCTCGGCACGCTCGACGTGCCGCCCCAGCTGGTATCGACGATCCCGTACGCCATGACGCTCGTCGCACTCGCGCTGTACGCATGGCGTCGTAAGCGCCGGGGGGTGGGGCAGGCGGCTCCGGCCTCGCTCTGACAGCTGTGGCTGTGCCTGTGTCGTTTCCGTTGAAGGCTAGAGGGCTGGGGCCGTGACTGGCCATGCGCCGCGGTCCAGTAGATCGAGGACCAGGGCCGCGATGTTCCACGCGTCGTCCTCGCCGCGGTGATGGCGTCCCTCGAGCGGCAGTCCGGCGATCTGCAGAGCGTGGTCCATGCCGGGCTTCTTCCGCAGCCCGTACGCCGCGGCGAATACGGCCTTGGCGTTGGTGTGGGTGCGTTCCGTCGGATAGCCGAACGGGTAGGCCACTCCGTCGGCCTGACTCTGGCGAGCGAATTGCCGACGGTCGTACTCGCCCCAACTCACCCAGGGGCGCTCCCCGGCGCCGTATTCCTCGACGAGGATCCGGCATGCCTCGGCGAAGGTGACGCCCCGTTCCACCTCGGCCTGCGTCAGCCCGGTCAGTTCGGTGCAGAAGTCGCTCACCGCCGACCGGACAGGGCGGACCAGGACGCGGTGCCGGGACACGCGGCGCCGTGCCGACACGTCCACGACGGTGAGACCGATCTCGATGATCTCGTTCACGGAGCCGGGCGGCGGCTGTCCGTCCCAGCAAGTGGCTTCCACATCGATGACGTTGAGCAGGGAGGATTCGTGGCGCATGGGGTTGAGGGTAGGGACGGGCATCCGGCTCCGGCACCTCGATTTCCGCACGGCACGATCAGTGATGACGCCGGACGTCCGTTCACAGCGCCCGGGGGAGGGTTCCGTAGGGCGTGTCCAGGATCGCCAGCGACTCGGGGTGCACCAGGGCTCCCGGGAGGCGCGGGTGGGGGGCGAGGACACCCGCCGCCAGCAGGTGCGCGAGAGGCGGGCCCGGGTCGTGGGGGATGCGGTCGCGCAGCCAGGCCTCGGACACCGCCGGGCTGGAGCGCAGGCAGGTCAGGACGGCTGTCATGGCCGGCTCGCGGTCGACGCGCTCGATGGCTTCGTCGATGAGGGCGCCGTAGGCCGTGATGGTCGCGGTCCGGTGGTGGGCCGTGTCGGCGACGGTGCGTGCGAACAGCTCACCCCATACCTCCCACTGTCCCTCCGCCGCGGCGACCACCGCCTCGTCGTGTTCGTCACGGTGGTGGTCGATCCAGCCCTCGATGTCGAGCAGGAGTCCCGGCATGAGGCCGGCGCCCACCAGGTCGCACTCGGCGAGCAGGCGCGCGGTGCGGCCGTTGGCGTCGGGGAACGGATGGATCGTCAGCAGCCGCACCATGCTGAGCGCCGCCGCGTCCAGAGGCGGCGAGGTGGTCCGGGTGCCCCACTCGTACCAGCGCCGGACGTGGTCGCGCAGTTCCTTGCCCGGCCTCACGGCCATGACGAAACACCGTCCGTCCGACCAGGTCACCCTGGAGGTGGCACGCCGAAAGCCCCCGGTGCCGGGGATGTTGGGGTCCGCGGCGACGAGGAGCCGGTGCAGTTCGGCGAGCGCGTCAGGGGTGAAGCAGGGGCGGCGGTCGGGCCGTTCGGCGCGTTCCGCACGCACCGAGTGGACGGCCAACAGGCCCGCCGCGGCGCGGCCCTCGGCGGCCTCGGCGATCAGCGCGGTCACCTGCCCCTCCTCCACCTGGGCGAGGTGGCGGTGGTGCATCTTCATGCGGAAACGGGGACGGTGGAACAGGTCGGGGTCGCCGAGGTGCCGCCGCGCGGTCTCGGCGAGGGTGGCCAGGGCGGCCAGCGCCGTAGCGCGGGCCGCCGCGGGGACCACCTCGGCGTCGAGCGGTGGCACGACGGGGGTGATCCGTTGTGCCACCGACGCGGAGGGGTGGAGGGTCATCAGGAGGGAGCCGGTCTCAGCAGGCGCGCCCGGTCAGGACACCCGTCGGCGCCGTGACGTTCACGAACTCGGTCTTGTACGTGCGGCTGAGCCAGTCGAGCGTCGTGATCGCGTAGACCTTGGTCTGGTACTCGATGTACAGCGCCCAGGTCTGACCCGGCTCGAGGGAGATGTCGAGGCCGTAGTTCTTGACAATGGTGGTGTTGAGCTGGCTTCCGAGGGTGGCGGAGAGCACGTCTGTCGCTTTGGCCGTGATGTTCGCACTGGTCTGATACGACACGTTGTAGCTGATGCTCTCGGTGTGCTTCTGTGTGATGTTGCTGTTGTTGCGGTAGCAGTTCCCGCGCTCCTCCCACGTCTGGCCCTCGCTGTGCACGACCGCGCGTTCCTCTCCGCCTCCTCCGCCCGAGTCGGAGCCCCAGCTGTATTCGGGCATCGCGGGGTCTGCCGGGGCCTGGGGGCTCGTTGCCAGTCCGTCGACCACGACTGTGGGCAGGGTGGCGACGACGTCCGCCGGCGCCGGTTCCGGTGCCTCGCTGACATTGACCCCATCGGTCACGACCGTGGGCAGAATGCCGGTCACCGGCCCCTGGCCACCGTTGTCGCCGGGATCACCGGGGTCCCCGGGGACACTGGGGTCCCCGGGGACACTGGGGAACGGGATCTCATCGCCGGGCGGCGGTTGATCGTCGTTGCCGCACGAGGAGTTGTTCTCTACACAGGAGGCGTAGGCCGTGTACGGGGCGATGAACGTCGGCACCGTGGTGAGCACGGTGGCACCGAGTGCCGCGGCCACCGTCATGCGTCTGAGCTTCACGTTTGCTCCGGGTCGGGAGGGGGGTGGAAGAGGCGGAACGATCCGGACGGTTTGAACTGCCTGAACCAGCGGCACCGTGGGAGATTCGGTTCCGCACACTCGTTCCTGCGAACGGCGTCAAGTATTCGCACTGGCGCTCAACACAGCATTGGGGAAACCCCCACAACCGCCCAGCCTTCCGCCAGAACGGGCTGGTTGTCCGCCGTACGACGAGTCGTGCCCGCGCGGTCCGCAGCCGGTTGGTCTTCCGAGTGCGGTCGTTGACCAGGTCGAGGCGGCGGGCGGTCAGGCTTCGCAGATGGACAGTTGTCTGGCCGCCCGGGGGCCGGTTCGTCGTTGGAGAGTTGAAGACCCGACGCGACGGCGCCCACGTACTTCGCCCTGTGGTTGACCCGCTCCCTGCCGTCGCGGCACTACCCCTGGGGGCTGCGGCGGGGCTTGTCCGCTTGGGCTGCTCGGGTCTCGTCAGTGACTTTACGTAGTTGGCCACGCAATCTCGTGGTGGCGGTATCGGGTGGGCGTGGCATGTCCGTGGACGGTGGTTCCATGCGGGTTATGTCTGATGATCTGCGTGTTGACGATGCCGGGGCTGGGCTACCGGTGTGGACGGGCGCTTGGCGGATCCGGGGTTTTTGGTGAATGCCGACCCAGGTGAGGTGCTGGGGCTGGCGGGTGAGGCGTCGGGGCCTGCGGGCGGTTGGCCGTGGCGGTGTACCGGGCGTCCGCACATCTGCACAGCGGTGCTGGCGCGGGGGTGCGGCGGCAGTTGCTGGCGTTGGACGCGGCCCGCTACGGGGACCGGCGGCTGGCGGCCCGCATCGCGGCCGTGCCGGTGGAGGGTGAGCCCGAGGCGCGGTGGAGGGTGGACTGGGCCACCGGGACCGAACTGGATGCCCGGCTCCGGCACGTCCTGCACGGCCCCACCGACGGGATAGGTGCAGTCGCGATGGGGGTGGTGGAGGGCCGCCCGGTCGCCGTCACCGGCGATCACGACAACACAGTGAGGATGTGGGACCTGACTACCCGCCGGCAGATCGGACCAAGGCTCGTGTTCCCCGAGCCCGTCATGGCGCTGGCGATGGCGGCGGGCGGGCGGCTGGTGGTCGGCTTCGGCGAGGAGGTCGCCGCCCTGTCCCCGCTGACCTGAAGACACAGTCGTCCCCCGCCCGTACGCAGCCCGGGAGTCGTCCCTCGTGTCGGAGGACGTTCGTACGCTGTGCGCCGAGGATCAGTGCGTCGAACACCCTCGTAACGCCCACGGGCCATCAGCCGTATGGCCTCATCAACGTGCACGCGTTCAATGTCCGGGAGCCCCGCTCTGCCGCCTCGCAGGGGCGGGGCTCCCGGGATCGCTCACAGCTGCCACTCCAGGCAGCTCCTCTCGCCTGATCATCAGGCCTGAGCCCCTCTCCCCGCGCGGGTTCGACGTAAGACAGTGCGGTGCCACTTGGTGATGACGGCCGCGGGGTCGCCGAAGAGGGACCAAGGCGCCGGGGTGGCCCGGCCTTCGACCAGCTCGAAGAGGTGCGCCGCTTCGGAGTGGAGGCCGCCTTCGCATGCCGCGTGCAGCAGGTGGTTGAGGTCGGCGATGTCCTGCGCCCGGTCGACGCCGTCCCAGTTGACAATCCATGAATTCCAGGTGCGAAGGGTCTCGGCGATCGCCAAGTCGCTGCTCCAGTGCTGGCGTAGGAAGAGTGCCATGTCTCCCTCGTGATCGAGGCGGTAGCGGTATTCCTCGGCCCGTGCGACCTGCAGGAGTACGGCGAGTGGCGAGCCGGCCGGAGTGTTGCTCGCCACGTCCCGGGCGAAGTCGTACATGGTTCCGTGCGAGCCGTGCCAGCGCGCGGAGAGGTGGCGCAGCATCTGGTTGTGCGCTTCCCGGTTGTCCTGGTGGCGGAATTGCAGCTCCTGCCACCAGCGGTTGATGTGGGGGTGGCCGCCCGGGTAGAGCCGGGCGATGGTGAGGAGCGACACCCAGGGCACAGGGTCGTGCGGGTACGCGTCGGCCGCCCGGAGACAGGTCCGTACGGCCGTGTCCCGTCGGTCCTGTTCGACGTCGCCGGCGTTCCCGGCGGCCACCGCGAGGTTGAAGCAGCGCATGACCTCTGTGGCCGCGCGCAGCACGAGCGCGTCCGGGTTGCGCGGTTGGGCGGTGTGCCATTCCTCGGCGACGGTGGTGCCGGCCGCGGCGTGGGCGAGCAGGCGGATCCGGTGGGTGCGGCGGTCCCAGTCGTACCCGGTGGCGTGGAGTAGCCCGGGAAGCCCCTGCCAACGACCGATGGTGATGTCCTCGCGCGCCCTTGCGAGGCCCTGGTCGCCGAGCGTCACATCGAATTCGGGAGTGAACGTCTTGCTTCCCGGAGTCATGGCTGTGCCCCCTCAGAAGTCCGTGGCTACGGTGTCGCCGGCGGACGAGGCAGACACAGGCTCCAACCGTTCGTACTCTCGTGCGACTTGTTCGGACCTCGCGGCGTCGAGCCTGTGCGGTCGGTAGTAGGTGCTGCGCCGGTACCAGACCATCGGAATCAGGCCCAGGGCGAGAGCGCCGAGGCCGATCCCGATGGCGGTGGGGTCGAGTTCGCCCAACGACTCGAAGAGGATCCAGAACATGAAGAGCGCCCCGGTCAGCGGCCACAGTCCGCCGAACAAGAAGTTCGCCCAGGTCTTCAGCAGCACCTTGCGGTAGGCGACCACGACCGCGAGTCCGGCCAGTCCGTAGTAGACGGCGATCTGGAGTCCGATGGCGGCGACCGCGCTGTCCAGGATGTCGCCGACCGAACCGAGCGAGTTGGAGGCCACGAAGAGAGTGAGGGCGACCGCACCGACGGCCACGAGCGCGACCCAGGGCGTGTGGTAGCGGCTGTGGGAGGTGCCGAGCGCGGCCGGCATGGTGCGGTCGCGGCCCATCGCGAAAAGAGAACGGGTCACCTGGATCAGGGTGGTCTCCAGGGTGGCGATGGTGGACAGCATGACGGCGACGATCAACAGCTTGCCGCCCCACCCGGGCCAGATGCGCTCGCCGAGCACGGCCAGGACGTTGGCGCTGTTGACCTCGATGTCGTCGGCGGTGAGCAGCATGTTCACCGAGATCGTGAAAACCTCGAACAGGACGAAGACGACGGCGAGGCCGATGAGGCCGGCCAGCCCCGACGTCTTGCGGCTGTTGCGGGTCTCCTCGCTGAGGTTGCTGGTGACGTCCCAGCCCCAGTAGTAGAACGCCGCGATCAACGCGCCTGCCGCGAAACTTTGTAGGCCGTCGAAATGGCTGAAGCCCAGCCAGGACCAGGAGAAGTGCTCGACCGCGTAGTCGTGAGACAAGGCCGCCATGGCGAAGCCGAGCAGGATGAGCAGTTCGATGCCGGACATGATCATCTGGGCGTGGACCGTCAGTCGGGCCCCCATGAGCACGACGACGAGCATCACCAGGAACCAGGCCGCGCCGACCGCGGTCGCCAGTGCGGTGTTCTCGGCCAGGTCCGGGGCGAACAGGGACAGCGTCATGCTGCCCGCCGGCAGTGAGCCCGCGACCATGAAGATCGTGGCCGAGACCACCAGCGCCCAGCCGCTGAGGAAGCCCAGGCAGGGGTGGAGGGCGCGGGCCACCCAGGAGTAGCTGGCGCCGGCGTTGATGTCCAGCCGCCCCAGGTAGTTGAACGCCCAGGCGATGCCGAACATGGGTATCGCGCAGTAGAGCAGCGCGGCAGGGGCGGCGAAGCCGACCGTGCCGACGAGCACGGCTGTGGTCGCCGCGAGCGAGTACGCGGGGGCACTGCCCGCCACGGCCATGACGATGCTGTCGAAAGTGCCCAGGACGTTCGCCTGGAGCCCTTTGGGTCTACTCATGAGGTTCAGCGGTGCCTTCCGATACAGCTGCTGTTTGTTGGTACCCCGACAGGGGCGGGGCCGGCCCCCGCACAGTCACTGGGACGGCTGGCCGGAAGACCCCGTGGCCTGCTGGAAGAAGCCGGCCGCGTCGAGGGGGTGGGAGCTCTACTCAGTCGACGACTCGTCCACCACGGCGGCTTCAGCTTTGGTCCGCCGATCGCCGATCGTCAGACATGACCGGCACAGTAAACGGCCCCACCGGCGAAGAAAACGCCCCGGAACCCTTAGCAGTGAACTTGCGTAGTGCATTACGTAGTTGCACTGAAACCTTGGCTGCACATCATGGGTCTGTAACCTGCGCAAATGGTCAATAAGTTTGGGGTAAGACTCGGCTCCGAGGCCGCACGCCTACTGGCCCGGCTCGGGCGCACCGAGCTCAGTCCAGGGCTGACAGAGCAGGAATTCGCTGGAATCGAAGCGCGGTTCGGGTTCGCTTTCGCCGACGACCACCGAGCTTTCCTCGCGGTGGGGCTGCCCACGGGAGGGGGTGGCCCGACTGGCGCCATGGCAGCGCCGCCCTGCTCCGATCCTGGCTCGACAGGCCGGTTGAGGACGTACTGCTCGCGGTGGCGGAGGCGGACTTCTGGCATCCGGGTTGGGGTACTCGCCCTGCCCGCCGGACTGACGCCGTGGCCGGCGCGAGGGCACACTTGGCGTCAGTACCGCAGCCGGTTCCGGTCTACTCCAATCGCTATGCGCCGGCCGGTCGGGAAACATTCGCTCATCCGGTGTTGTCGATCCGCGGCGCCGACATCATCCCCTACGGATACGACCTCATCGATTACGATGGGCCACGAGCACCACGCCGTCCGGGCCCGCCCTGCGGCCGGACCGGACGGGCCGGGAAGGAAGGCCCCACGGAAACCTCCGTCACCGCGCTTCAGCCTGAAGCTGGGAAGACTCAGTCAGCGTCTTTTTGCCCTACGTTCCCTGTCCACCCGTCTAGGGCAACCCCGTCGCGCGATCGTCCTCCCACTGGCGGCGTCCGAGCGCTGGCCGGCAGGCCTTGCCTGTCGATTGCCGATCGGCAGACATGACCGGCACCGTAAACTGCCTCACCGGCACAAAGCCCCCGGAACCCTCCAGCTGCGAATTTGCGTAGTGGATTACGGAGCTGATTGAAGACACCCCTGACCTCACGCGGACGCATCCCCGGAAGATGTCAGTGAAACCACGCAATCGCATACCTAACTGGTGAGCTGCGCGCCCGTGCTCATTTTCCCGCGGTTAGCCTCACCGCATGCCTCTCACCGTTGATCAATTGGCCGGGTACGTGGATCGGGATCTGGACGCCGACCTGGCGCGCTGGTTCCCCGACGGGCCGCGGGTCGACATCGCGGCGTCGACCCGTCCGGTCGAACCGTTCCTCGCCAAGCTTCCGCGCGACGCCGCGACGGCGTTGGCCGGCTTCGACCGCAGGGTCCGATCGGGAACCATGCCCGCAGGGTTTCTTGACATATACGACTGGTCGTACGGCTTCGACTTCGCGGCCAACGACTGCAGGATCCTCGACTCCGACTATGAGACGGAGCTTTCCGATGACGATGTGTGGTCCCTCGGCGCCGACGGAGGAGGAAATTACTACGTAGTGCTGACCAATGGCCGGGTCGCGGTGTGGTTCCACGAGGAGGAGGTGATAGAGGCCGAGACGCAGTTCGACAGCGTCGATGTCTTCCTGTGGTCGGTCATCCGATACCGCGCCGTGCGCGCCGGTGCCCTCGACCTGGCAGCGGTCGAGGCCGACTTCCGCGCCCTCGGGCAGCCTGGAGTGGTGGCGGGAGGGACCGGCCTCCTCGCCTCACTCTCGTGACGCCAGGGCCCGACAATCGGCAGCGTCGGTGGGCACCTCGAACACAGGGCGGGTACTCAAGGGCCGTGCTGATATGACCTCCCGACTCCGATCCACCTTGACCGGCCACGAACACGGCATCTGGTCGCTGGCGATGGCCGTGGTGGACGGCCGTCCCGTCGCCGTCAGCGGCAGCCACGACGAGACGGTCCGTATCTGGGACCTCGGCGATGGCCGACCTGTGGGTGGACCCCTGGTCGGACACAACGGCCTCATCCGCAACGGCGAAGTATGGTCGCTGGCGACAGCCGTGGTCGACGGCCGGCCCGTCGTCATATCTGGCGGCGGGAGCAATCTCATACAGATGTGGGACCTGGCCACGGGCCGACATGTGGGTGAGCCACTGGATCAAAGCATCGGCCGCATGTGCGCGGTGGCGACGACTGTGTTGGACAGGCGCCCCGTTGCCGTCACCGGTCATGTCGATGGCGCGGTACGGGTATGGGACCTGGTCGGCCGTGAACAGATCGGTGAGCCCCTGACAGGCCGCACCGACTGGGTGGAGGCGGTGGCGACGGCCGTGGTGGACGGCCGTCCCGTCGCCGTCACCGGCAGCAATGACAGGACGGTACGGGTGTGGGACCTGACCGACCGGGAACAGACCGGTGAACCTTTGGCAGGCCACACAAACGAGGTACGCGCCGCAGCGACGGCCGTGGTCAGTGGTCGTCCCGCCGTCGTCACCGGCGACTGCGACGGGACGGTACGAGTATGGGGCCTGGCCACACGTCGGCCCGCGGGCGAGCCCCTGGAAGCGCACTCCGAGGTGGGAGCGGTAACGACAGCGGTGCTGGGAAGCCGCCTCATCGTCCTGGTCGGCAGTGGGGACGGGACCGTGCGGATGTGGGACCCGATCACCGGCCGGCAAATCGGCGAACCCCTGGAAGGCCACAAGGGCATGGTCTGGGGAGCGGCGACGACCCTGGTGGACGGCCGGCCCGTCGTCGTCACCGGCGGCCACGACAAGACAGTGCGGGTATGGGACCTGACCGGGCTCCAGGCGCCCGTCCGCGGAGACACAGGTTGACCCCCCCGGCTGTCGCCGGACCGGCAACAGCGGGGCGAACTACGCCCACAAAGCCTTGCGTTCATCCATTCGGTGATGCGGGCGACGTTGCAGGCCAGCGCGGTGATCACGGGCCGGACGTGGGCTTTCGCCAACCCGCGGTAGCGGGAGCGGACCAGGCCGTGGGCGCGGACGTCCTGCGAGAGGGTGGCTTCGATATCGGCCACACACAAAGCACCCGAGGCGGGGAAGTTCGGATCGCGACCAGCTAGCCAGCTGTCTCACTCGTAGTAGTCGGCGTACTGGGCCGAGTACTCCTCGACCCGGAAGCCCTCGAAATCGCCCGCCTCTTCGGACTCAAGCAGCCGCTGATGGGCCGCCTCCGCTTCCGGTGTACGAAGGAGCGAGAGGTATGCCTTTGTCTCGGTGAGTCCCCGTCCGCACAGCAGCTGGACATCGATCGAGCACGCGGCGTCCATACTCGCGGTCTTCGCGCTCCAGATGAGGAGTACGTCATCGATGACGCCGGCATTGAACAACTGGACGCAGCAGAGCTTCATCAGTTCGGTGTCGCCCGCGCCCTGAGAGCGTCGCTCACGCTCCGTCTGACCTCTCAGCAGTTCGCGCACTTCGTCGAGGTCGGTGCCGACTGGGTGGAGACCGTAAAGGCGTAGGCTCTCGTCCTCGTCCACCGGTGTTACTTCCTCTCTCGGTCTTGGTCTCACGCCCTGGTTGTCGGGGACTTACGACGACGCCATCTGCTCGCGCTTCTTCGTACACCCTTCCCGGTTCACGGTCTTGGGCGGCGGCTATCGGCGTCGAGGGCTTCGGCGAGTTCGGCGCGCAACTGGTGACGGGTGCGCACCAGGATTCGCCCGAGCATGTACTTTCCGTTCCCGGTCCTGCCTCGACCCCAGTAGTGCTCGGTGGTGGTGTCTTCGACGATCTCTTCGTCACCGGTGGAAAGCAGAATGTCACGGATATCGGCATGTACGCGGAACTTGGTTGCCACCGCACGGCGCATCACGTCGTCCTTGACCCGCTCCCAGTCCCTCCGCAGAGGTTTGGACGAGTCACGGCCCAGCTCCGCTGCCCGCAGCGGCGTGCGCGCATGCCGGATGAGATCCGCGTGGCGGGTGCCTTTGAATTTCTGCGCCTGGAAGTAGTGCTCCGAGGTCGGCCACCATGCCCCGTCGAGTTCGAAGCCGTGATCGGAGAAGTTCGAGAAGCATCCATAAGGGACTTCATCGGCACCATAGAAATAGATCGTCATGAGAACCTCACGGGTGTGACGGAAACTTGCACGGTGTCAAGATCGGCCCAGCTGTCAACGGCCATTCCGTTGGCTCTCCTTCCCGAGCCGGAAGTACGCCTCGTCGATGAAGACGCGCGTCCAGGTGCCGGATGCCGGCTCGGAGGCCTCTGCCGGGGCGGATGCCGTTGAGATCAGCGGCGGGACAGTACGGCGAGGTCGCGGCCGAAGCCGATCACGAGCCGGCCCTCCGGGGTGACGGCCACCGTGTCGACGGGGCCCGGGAAGACGAACTCGTCGGTGACGGTGGCCGGGGCGCCGGCGGAGTCCCACAGCCGCACCCGCCGTCCGGAGGCGACCACCGCCACCACACGGCCACCGACCGTACCGGTGGCGAACGCGGACATCGGGCCGAACGGGGTGTCGTCGATCTCCTGGCCGGTGTCCAGGTCCCGGAACGAGATCGCGGAACGCTCGAGTTCGGGGTCGGGGGAGATCGTCACGGCGCAGGTACGGCCGTTGACCGACAGCCGCGTCTCTTCCGGGACCAACTGGATGTCGTCGATCATCGACTCGCTGATCTCCGTGGGCCAGGAATCGCCCGTGAGTTCCGCGTAAGTGGCCAGGTCCCACACCCGTACCGTAGGTCCGTAGCCGTCGCTGTGTTCGGCCACGACGTAGGGATGGCCGTCGACGACTGCGGCCCGCACGCCCGTCACACCGTCGTACTCGTTGTTCGTCTCGTCCGGGTCGGCGAACAACGGCGGCCCGACGGGTCGCCCGGTGCCGAGGTCCCACACCCGCATCGTCTCGTCGTGGCTGCCGGTAACGGCCACGGGTCGGCCGTCGAGCACGATGGTCGCCACCGCGGCCACGGTGGCGCTGTGGCCCGGAGTCCTGTTGCCCACCGGCGCGGCGGGGGACAACTCCCACACCGCGCTGTCGTTGGTGAAGGCATAGCAGCGGTCGCCCAGGGTGGCCGTAGCCACCTTGTTCACCCCGACCGGAAGCCGGTCGATCCGCTGCAGCGGATCGACGCTCCACACGCCGGTGGTTGACAGCGGCTGCCCCACGTGCCTGTCGCGGCCGGCGGTGAGGACGTGTGGCCGCCCGCCGATCATCGCCGGCACCATCAGTTGCAGGTCGCGGTCGTCGCCCTGTTCCGAGCCGACCCGTTCGCAGGTGGCGAGGTCCCACACTTCGACCTTGCCGTAGTAGCTACCGGTAACCACGTGAGGCCGTCCATCCAGCGTCACAACCGCCCACGACGACAGATCGTCCCCCTCGGTCCGCAGCTCACCGATCAGCTTCCGGGTGCTGAGGTCCCACACCACCAACGTCAACCAAACGTCCTGGGCGATGACGCAGGGGCTGCCACCGATCACAACCGACTCCACACTGGCTATCTTTGAACCGGACTTGCCACTGCCTGGCAGCACACCGAGCAGTTCGCCAGTGGAAGCGTCGAGAATGCGCGGTAGCAGGTCAGGCCCGGCGCAACTGACTCTGAGCGGCCGGCCGTCGACCACGGCGGTCGTCTCCTCACCGCGCGCGGAAGTGGTGAGCGCGGCCTTGGCAAGCTCCTGGCCGGTGGCCGGATCCATCAGCGACATCGTGTTGTCATCAAGGGTGATCGTGGTCGGCCGGCCGTCGACGGCCACCACGGGAGGTGGCCAGCCGCCGCGAAGGCTGTCGAGGAAGCCGCGGAATCCGGGGTGGACCTGCGACCCGCTGGCCCACTCCACCCGCCACCGCACAGCCGGCACGTCCGGTATCTCGATGGCGGCGATACGGTCGGACAGTTCGCGGTCCCCGAAGCGGGCCGCGTCCACCGCCAGGATCTGCCGCCTGGCGGCCGCGTCGGCGTCACCATGGGCGTGCGCCGACGCCCGGTAGACCGCCGCCGCCAACCGTGCCGCAGGCCTGGACGCCACAGCGGTCAGTGCCATGACCTCGTCCGGATCCGCGGTCACCAAAAATGCCGGATCCGTCAATTGCTCATCCGCCAGGGCCTGCTCATCGCCCTGCCCGCCACTCCGAAGATCACCAGACATGATCAGGACGGTAGCCGTGCCCACCGACATCCACGGCGCGTGCACGCGCCCCGCAGTGAATCCCCGTACCGCATTACGTAGTTTCACGGACCTGCCGCTCTGCACTCGCGGTGGTCCCGGACCTTGACCGGCAACGGGCCCGAACGGACCTCCGGGCAGCCCTGATCCACGTCGATGCCGGGTCAGATCGCGGTGTGTGGTGCCTCCGTGTGGTGTGCGGCCGATGCCTCCTGACGGACGACCTTGCTGTCGATTTCCGACGGAGTGATCATTCACCGTTCTCATGCGGCCGCCGGGTCGTCGTGGGCGTCGAGCGGCCAAACGTGGCGAGCCCACCCGGCTGGGTGCCGCCCCGCCCTTTGTCAGCAGGAAGGGGCAGGACGCAGCGATTCGATCCAGGACGCGAAGTCCGCGGACACGACGTCGAAGTCCGCAGGCTCCAGATCGCCCAGACCGGAGGAGAACACGGCGGACTCCGGGTCATCGGCACGCAGGAGGAATCCGCGGCCACCACCGTCATCGCCGATGAGGAGGAAACCTGGAGCGTACTGCGCGACTTCGTAAGTGGCGTTGCGTTCACCGATGTCCCCGGCCGAGTACACCGCGACACCGGATTCTGTGAGAAGGCCGTCCCGCACACTCCACAGTGCCACCAACGCAGCTGGAAGATTCGTCGCCGTCTCCGCCCGCGCCCGCCTCACATCGGCCGGCGTTGCCGCCGCCCTCGAAACCGACCCCGGCACCCTGCACCCCTCCCAACAGACTCCGGCCACCCTGACCAGCAGCGGCACAGCCACCAGGGCCGCTCCCAAACAAACCACTGCAACCGAGCAGGTGGCGGCCCCAACGTGATTACGACTTGCGGGCGCTAGCCCTGCACGATGAGCCGTGCCTCGTCGAATCGGTGGGCGGCGAGGTCTTCGGAGCGGATGAGCCAGTAGAGGGCGCCCTCCTCGCCCCAGGTCATCTTCGCGTCGCTGTCGCTGCCGAACTGGGCAAGTAGAACCCAGCGTTCGGCTTCCTGGTCCAGCGGTTGGTCGCCCCACGCGTACATGCCGCCGAGTGTCGCGTTCGCGAGCTCGTACTCCACCGGGCCCTGGACGGGCACGGCGTGGCCGCCGATCTGGTGGTCGATCCGGGTACGCAGGTGCCCGAAGGCGCGGACGAACGGTTTGAGCTCGGCCGGGGTGTCGCGGGGGTGGGGCCAGTGCCGAGATCGCCGAGCAGAGCGCGCCTGGCCTGGGGCAGCCACAAGTCCGGGGCGCTTTGCCCGGTGTCCGCACTGAGTTCCACGCGCGGGAATGCCTCCAGGACAGGGGGCGTATCTGTTGGCAAGACGGGGGTGTTCTCCGGGACGTACAGCACCTGGGCACCGGCCCAGGTCTCGGGGTCGTCGACGGACACGAAGGCGTCTTCGTCCACCTGGCCGTCGAAGTAGAAGAAGAGCAGGGTTCCGTCCTGGGGGAACTCCTCGGCAAGTCCGTATCGGGGCAGTGCGGCACACCGCACTGAAGCGACGAAGGACAAGGGGCCGTATCCGGGCCAGGCGGCCCCGGCCGGAAGCTCCGGGGACCCGCCGAGGACAGCCACGATCTGCTCGCCGGCTTCGGCCTGGCGCAGGCGTGCGCACGGGCGCAGGAGCGCTGTCCAGCGCTGAACAAGATCATCCGGTAGATGCTCGGCAGCCAGCCGGGAGTATGGCTCATCAGTCATGAGCTCCATCATTTCCGACCCCACCGACACACCCCCCGAGCCTGGGACCCTCACCACAGGATTCCGTAGCCAGATACGTGGTTCCACCGAGCCCCCCCCGCAGGCAAGACGACCCACAGTCCGCCCTCTGTCACCCCCAACCAATCCACGCGGCCTCCAATCCCCGCGAGCGCGTCGCCGGGCGGAGGCAGATCATTTTCGTACCTCGTGGGGGGCCACCGCGTCGGCTGCGTCGGCTTCACGCCGCATTGAGTGGAAGTCCTGAACGCTCGCGCAGCGACTCGAGTGCGCTGGGGGAAACTGCCCCGATGCGCAGTGTCGAGGTGTTGTAGGAATAGTGGGCCACTACGCGGCTCGATCGGTCGACAAAGCTCAACCAGTGACCGCCCTGGTGCAGTTCGCGAGACCCGATGTAGCCCAGCAGTGGCTCGACAGCCTCCAATTGACCCTCACGTAGCCGGCACGTGGCTTGGCACGGGAGCGCCTCGACCGCCTGCCTGCCGGCGACATTGATCAGGAAGGCCGAGAGTCTCCGGGCTTCGCTGTACCACTTCTTGCCCGGCGCGGCCCGCCCGTGGACCCTGGGATCGGGCCAGCCGGCATCGTCCGGGCGCACGCCCCACTGCGCGGGCCACTGGTTCTCCCCACAGAAGACCAGTTGTCCGTCCTCAAGGCTCAGGTGCCTGGGAGCGCTCAGCCGGAAGGTGTGCTCGTGACCGCCCGTACCCATCAGCTCCGCGTGCCTGCCCGCCGCAGCGTAGTAGTCACGCAAGGCGTCCGGCAGGCTGATCCCCAAGCGGTCCTCGGCAGCCGTGATCTCGTCGTCAGCACATCCGTCCTGTGGCGTCCAGGCACCGAACGTGGTCGACATGAGGTCCTGGAGCAACTCCTTGATCACTGCAAGCCTCCATCCGCATGCACGTCTCTCTCACCGTCGATTCCCAGGGCGGGCGGTGGGGTGTGGTGGGTGTCGAGCGACCGTTGCCTGTCCTCGCGTGAGGCGTGCCAATCGGCCCCTCGTCCGCCAGACACAGCGGTCAGCAAGTCGAAGACTTCGCCGACCCGGCCGATCGCGACAACCGAGGCGCATACTCGGTCGACCAGTCCGTGGTCGAGTCACCGTCGGTGGCGATCGTGTACAGGCGCCACACCAGGGTGCTTCGGGTGCCTCTGGCCGCGTCGCACTCCAGGCTGGACATGTCGGTGACGGGCAGCCCGCCAAGTACCTCCGTTGTGACGGTCGGCGCAGCAGTGCCCAGCGCCGGAAAGGCTCGGACAGGCCAATCGGTGACTTCACCCGCCAATACCATGTCCCCCTTCCGACCAGCCATGACGTCCAATTGGACGTGATTGAAATGCTAGATGCCCCACGAACGTCAGCCCGCCTTTCGCAGGCATGCTGCCGCACATGTCCGTGGAGAGTTGCGTGGTTCTACCGACGCTGTGCCAGCACGGCTGTCGCGTGTTGGGAGGCGTGACCGGTAGCTCAGTCTCGGTTGGGGTGATCGCTGCCGATACCCGTGCCGGAGATCCTCCCGCCTCACCGCACCCACCCTGCGGCATCAGAGCCGGCCGCCGATTCCCTTGCGTCTCGGTTGGTAGCTGTTTGCTCAGTGATCATTCAGCTCCGGAACCCACCACGTCGCCGTTCAGGACCAGCGTCTGCCGGGCACGCCCATCAGACGCGAAGGACACGCACCACCATGAACCACGGACACTCTCAGCACCGCGTCCGGATGGCCCCTCCTGCAGGGTGCGCGGTGATACGGACTCCCACCGCCCACCATGACTTGGCCTGACCGTTTGGCCACGACCGTCCCGTGAGCCGCAGGAGCAGCCACCCCAGCTGGACGTGGACGCAACCACGGCTGACGTCCCAACTCGGGATAGGGATCTCCCCAATGCTGTGGGAGGCGGCAGTACGAAGAATCGATCGTGTTCGCAGGAAGGGGCGGCCGGAGACGGTTCTCCCGCCTTTCCTTCGGTCTTCCCCGCACGCTCGATCTTGGAGTCCTTGTGGCACTGGGCAACCCTGTGGCCGGCGACACCGGCTTTCCTCTGCAGGCACTGGTGCGCTTCGTGCTCGACGACGCGGGCACGCCGGACTGGGAGACCGCCGAGAGCGGCTTCTGGTGCCGGGTCGGGCCGGTGGCGCAGGAGCGCCGGGTGCAGGGCTGGAAGCTGCACGTGTCCGCGACCCCGCTCTCGGCGCCCGAGGTACTGGTCCGAGCCACGCGGGTGCTGGTACGTCACCGCTGTCCGTTCAAGTTCGCCGCGCGCGCCGAGTACGTCGAGGAACTGACGGGCATACGCTACGACCGCGCCCAGTGCGGCAAGTTCATCACCGCCTACCCTCGTGACGACGACCAGTTGCGAGCCCTGGCCGAGGATTTGGACCAGGCCACGGCCGGGTTGCCGGGCCCCCGCATCCTGTCCGACCGTCCCTACCGCCCGGGCAGCGTGGTCCACTACCGCTACGGCGCGTTCCGCGGCGTCCCTCACGTGAGCAACGAAAGCGTGCACCAGGCCAGGCTCCAGGCCCCGGACGGCAGCACGGTCGAGGATCTGCGCAACCCCTGGTTCTCACCGCCGGACTGGGCGGAGCTGCCGTTCCCCGGCCCGCCGGGGAGGCCCGGCAAGGCGCCGAGCGCACCCCGTCAAGTGCTGCTGCGGGACCGCTACGCCGTCCACGACGCGATCCGGCACTCCGCCCGCGGCGGTGTGTACCGCGCGGTGGACCGGCAGACCGGCGACGAGGTCATCGTCAAGGAGGCCCGCGCGCACGTAGGTAGCTGGTACACGGGACTTGACGCACGGGACGGACTGCGCGCGGAGGCGGCGGCGCTGACCGTACTGGCAGGGCTCGGCCCCGGCCTCGTCGAGCTCTTCGACCATGAGGACCGCACCTTCCTCGTCGAGACGGTGGTGCCCGGGGTCACTCTGGCGCGCTGGGTCCACGAACGGTTCGCCGCACTGCGGGACTTCGGCACTGGACTGCCCGTCGAAGACGTGCGAGACATGGCGCTCCGGCTTGCCCGTCTGCTCGGCGAGATCCACGACCGGGGCCTGGTCTACCGGGACTTCACCCCCAACAACGTGATGGTGACCCCGAACGGTGAACTCCGGCTCATCGACCCCGAGTTCGCGGCCCGCCCAGGGGAGTGGGGAACCCGCGCGTACACCCCGGGCTACGGTGCCCCCGAGTACGTACGCGGTCCCCGGTACGGCCCGATCCCGGGGTTCACCGTGGATCTCTTCGCCCTGGGCGCCGCCGTCTTCTTCCTCGCCACCGGCACCCATGCGGCCTTCGCGGCCGACGAACCGGCGGACCGCCGTACGGTCGTGGAACGGCTCGACGGCGTCCTGGCCCTCGCCGTCGAGCACAACGCGGCGGCCCGGACGCTGGCGCCGGCCGTGCGCGGACTGTGCGCGCAGGATCCCGAGGACCGCTGGTCGACGGCACGGCTCATCGACTGGCTGGAGAAGCACTCGGAAGAGCCGCGTTCCGCCCCCTCCGGATTCCTGCCGCGCCCCCGTGACCCCGGCGGGGACCCGGTGGACCGGCTCATCGACGACGGCCTGGCCCACATGCTGGCGACCATGGCCGACGACGGCGCCGAACGACTCTGGCAGAGCACGCCCTTCGGCGACGGCACGGACCCGTGCAACGTCCAGCACGGCGCCGCGGGAGTCCTCGTCACCCTCGCCCAGGCCGACGCCGCGCTCTCCCGTCCTGACCTGAGGGCAGCCATGGCCAGGACGGCCTCCTGGCTCACCACCCGCCTCGACCTGACCGACGCCCGACCGCCCCTGCCCGGCCTCTGCTTCGGCCGCGCGGGCACCGCCTGGGCACTCCACGACGCGGCCCGGCGTCTCGACGACACCGGCCTCGCCGAGCGCGCGGAACGGCTGGCGCTGGCCCTGCCCCTGCGCTGGGCGAACCCGGATCTGTTCCACGGCGCGGCCGGAGCCGGCCTTGCGCAACTGCGCCTGTGGCGGGCGACCGGACGTGAGGAGTTCCTGGACCGCGCGGCAGCATGTGCCGACGGCCTCGCGGAAGCGGCCGTGCGCGGCGACGACGGGGTGTTCTGGCCCGTCCCGGCGGACTTCGACTCCGCGCTCGCCGGCATCACCCACCTCGGCTACGCCCATGGCGTGGCCGGAGTGGGCGCCTTCCTCCTGGAAGCCGCCCTGGCCACCGGCCGGGAAAACCTCCTCACCCTGGCCGGCGAGGCGGGCGACACCCTGATCCGCGCCGCCGAACGCGGCGCCTGGGGGGCACGCTGGCGCACCGACCGTACGGCGGAGAACGGCACCGGGATGCTGTACCACCTGTGCAGCGGCGCCTCCGGGGTCGGCACCTTCCTGATCCGACTGTGGCGTGCCACCGGCGAGGACACCCTGAGGGAACTGGCCGAGGAGGCGGCGACCGCCGTCCACCGGGCCCGCCCGTTCACGGGGACCGCCGTCTGCCACGGGCTGGCCGGCAACGGGGACTTCCTGCTCGACATGGACCAGGCCCTCGGCGGGCCGTACCGCGCCATGGCCGAGGACCTCGCCGCCACCCTCAACACCCGGCACGCCCTGCGGGACGGCCGTGCGCTGCTGCCCGACGAGAGCGGAACGCGCGTCACCGTCGACTACGGCGTCGGCCTGGCCGGAACCCTCTCGTTCCTGCTGCGTCTGCGGCACGGCGGTCCGCGCCCGCTGCTCGACGAAGCCGGGCGGCCCGGGCGGGGCGCAACCCCGGTCACCGCGATCGTCACCGGGGCCGACGAGGTGCCCGCATGAGGCCCCGGACCCTTCACCGTGGCAGCAGAGCGTTCTCACCGAGCGGGCTGAGAGCGGTCTGCGTGGCCCAGGACGAGGCCGGCAGCCGCCACCTGGAGACCTGGGAGCTCACCGAGGCGGGCCCCCGCAGAAGACTGCGGGTCCCCCTTGACCAGGAGCTGCCCCTGACCCAGTGCGTGGCGCTCGACGACGGCCGCGCCCTGCTCTCCTGGCACCAGCCTGGCGGTGTCCAGCGGATCGACCTGTTCGACCGGACCGGCGGACGCCGGCCCCTCGGCTCCTGTCCGACACCGCTGCGCCTGCTGCCCGGCCTGGACCTGCCCGGCTGGATCGCCACGGCCATCGCCTACGGAGCGGACGAGCACTCCACGGTTTTCCGGGTCGGCGACGACGACCCCTGGCTCACGCCGATCACGCGGCTGCCCGGACGACTGGGCGGCAGCGCGACGATCGGCTCCTGCCTGGCGGTGACCGCGGTCGTCGACGGGACACCGACTCCGCTGCGGATCGACCCCGCCGTACCCGTACGCGACCGGGTCACCCGGCTCACCGGCGCCGACTCCCGTACGGGAGCCCACGTCCTGCTGTCCCGCGCGGGCCGGGTGCTGCTGGCCGTGGACACCGACGCCGGGTTGCGCCTGGGAGTGGCGACCGGCACCGCCGTACACCTCCTGGACGGGCCGCGGACCGCGGACTCGACCGTCACGCCGCTGGCTCTTGACCCGACGGGAGGCCTCCTCGCCGCCGCGGTCAACCGGGGCGCGCGCTCCGAACTCGCCCTGTACGACGTGGAGTCCGGTGCCGTCCGCCAGGTGGCGACGCCCCCTGGAGTCCTCGGGCCGGAGGCGGCCTGGACCGACCGGGGACTGTGGCTGCCGTTCTCCGGCCCGACCAGGCCCACCGTCTTCGGGTGGATGGGGCCGAGGGAGAGTGAACTGCGGTGGGTTGAAGCCCAGTCCGGACGGCATCCCGCCCGACTGGAACGGCTGCCCGGCGCGGTCGGCCCCGTCGAAGCCGTGGTCTACGGGCCGGACTGGCGTGGCGGTGCCCCCGTGGTGATCGCGCTGCACGGCGGGCCCGACCGGCACTGGACGCTCGGCTTCGACGCCCTGTTCCAGTTGTTCGCCGACGCGGGTCTCGCCGTGATCGCGCCCAACCAGCGCGGCAGCACGGGCTACGGGCGTGAACACGCGGATGCCATCCGGGGCGCGTGGGGCGGACCCGATCTCGCGGACATCCGTGCACTGCGCGCCTACGTCGACGAAACGCGCGGACCGGGCGCACCCCGGCCGGCGGTCTACGGCAGCAGCTACGGCGCCTTCCTTGCCCTGCTGGCGACGGCCGCCGACCCCGACGGATGGTCCGGGTGTGTGGCCGTGGCGCCGTTCAGTTCCGTATCGGCGCTGTATGCGGACGCGAATCCGCCGACCCGCAACCTCATCGACCGGCTGGCCGGCCACGGCGATGTGGACGACGCACTCGGGCCGCGCGACCTGCTGCGGCTCGCGGAGCGGATCCGGACGAGGGTGTTCCTCCTCCACGGACGCCTCGACGAGACCATCCCGGTCGCGCATTCACGGGCGTTGGCGCACCGGTTGATCGACGCGGGACACGGCCATGTCACCTACCGGGAGCCCGCCGACCGGGGACACGCGGCCTTCACCGCGCTGGCGAACGCCCCGCAATCGCGCGAGATCACAGACTTCCTGGCCCTGCCCGACGCCGTGCGAAGGGCGTCCTCCGGCCAGGAACACCGGCCGCTTCTCGCGGCCGCGGCACACCACTGAAAGCAACACCGAGGGAAGGGAGGTGAATTCATGGACATGGAACTCGAGATCGAGGCGCTCCAGCTGCTCGGTCCGGCCGACTCGTCGTTGTACATCGGCGACGAGGACGAGGGCAACTGCGGCATCACCTGTGACGGCACCACCTGCAAGGGCACCTGCGGCATCTCCTGCACCGTCACCGGCTGATCCGCCGACCAGCCGGAACCGGTATGACACTCGAGAGGAGGTGACCAACGGAAATGGACACCACCATCGACCTGGGCCTCGACGCCCTCCAGCTGCTGAACAGCGAGGAGGCGCGGCTCGACCTCGGTGACTCGGACAACTGCGGCACGTTCTCCTGTGCGGCGAGCTGCGGCTACAGCTGCGAGATCACCTGCAACGTCAGCAGCGTCTTCTGACGAACCGGCCGGGCGCGCAATCCGCGCGCGCCCGGCCGTCTGCGCAACATACCCGAGATGACGGGAGTCACAGCCCATGGAGATCGACGCGGACGCGCTGCAGCTACTCCTCGCCGAGGAGAGCCAGCTGTACATCGGCGACGGGGACAACGAATCCTGCGCCCAGACCTGCTCCCAGACCTGCAACCAAACCTGTTTGGTGACCGGTGACCGGTGACCGGACCCGTATCCGAAAAGAAGGTGGCGTGATGGAAATCGAGACGGACGCGCTCCAGCTCCTCCTCGCTGAGGAGAGCCGGCTGTCCGACAGCGACCGAAACCCGGAACCCTGCGGCAGCACCTGCATGATCACCTGCTGGTTCTCGGTCGAGTAGCCGGGCGCGTTCCACAGAGAGATGACTCGCACCTGCGGCACCACCTGGTAACGAGCGGGACACCACGACCGAAGGAGATACCGACATGGCCCCGGACGGAAGCCGTGCACTGATGCTGAGCACGGCGGCCCGCGTCCGAGGCCCGCTGGCTGCCCTGGTGACCCTCATGGTCACCAGGGCACTGCTGGGCCTGGCCACGCCCACGCTGCTCGCGGCGGCGGTGAAGGCCGCGCTGGACGGCGGTGACGCCGTACGCCCGGTGGCCCTGCTCGGCGCCGCGGTCGTGATGTCCGGTCTCGTGGACGCCACGACGGCCCCGCTGAGTTCATCGGCCGTCGGACGCGCGGGCGCCTGGCTCCAGTCGCGTGCCGTGGGACATCTGCTGACGTTCGGCCACCGCTCGTCGCTGCCGCCCGGCGATGCCACGGCCCGGGTGGTGCAGGCCGCGCCGGGCACGGCGGGGCTCACGGTGACGGTCGCGAGTTCGGTGATCTCCCTGGCCAGTTCCGTGGTCGCGCTCGGTGTGCTGTGGTGGATCGACGTCTGGGCGGGACTGGTCTTCACCCTCGCAGTACCCGCGGTCGTGTTCGTGTCCCGGCGGTTCATCGGCGGCGCGACCGCAGCACAGGCCGGATATCTGGAGGCCCAGTCCGCCATCGCCGCCCGCCTGCTCTCGGCGCTCGCGGGCGCCCGCACCATCAAGGCCGCGGGCACCGTGGAAGCCGAGACCGACAGGGTGCTCGCACCGCTGCCCGGACTCTCCGCGGCCGGACAGGCACTGTGGAACCTGCAGCGCGGCACCGTATGGCAGTTGAAGCTGCTGATTCCGCTGACGCAGGTTCTCGTCCTGGCGGTGGCGGGCTTCGGCGTGGCGTCGGGCCGAACCGGTCCGGCGGACCTGCTCGCGGTGACCGGGTACCTGGCCCTCGCCTCCGGTGCGCTCTCCCAGGTAGACGTCCTGCTGGAGATCGCTCAGGTCCGCGCCGGAACCGCCCGCCTCGCCGAGATCCTCGCCCGCCCCGGCCCCGCGGACGGCACCCGGCATGGCCGTCCGGCCGGACCGGGAGAGGTGGTGCTGCGCGAGGTGACGGTCACCCAGGACGGCAAACCCGTACTGGACCGGCTGGACCTGCGCCTGCCGGCCGGGCGCTCGGTCGCGCTGGTGGGCCGCTCCGGCACGGGCAAAAGCCTGGTCGCCGGACTGATCGGACGGCTTTCCGATCCCGACGGCGGACATGTCCTGCTGGACGGCGTGGCGGTCGACGAACTGCCCCTGGTGGAACTGGGCCGCCAGGTCACCTACGCCTTCGACCGGCCGGCACTCACTGGCGCCACCGTCCACGAAGCCATCGCATATGGCAGGCCCGACCTGGACCAGGCCGATGTCGTCGAGGCCGCCCGAGCGACACACGCCGACGCCTTCATACGCCGACTGCCGCAGGGATATGACACCCCGCTGGAGGACGCCCCCATGTCCGGCGGCGAACGCCAGAGGATCGGTCTGGCACGCGCCCTGGTCCGCCCCGCGCGCGTGTACGTCCTCGACGACGCGACCTCCGGGCTGGACACCGTCACCGAAGCCGAGGTGACCGAAGCGATCACGACCCGGCTCCACGGCCGCACCCGGCTGATCGTCGCCCACCGCGCGGCGACCGCGGCCCGCTGCGACCTGGTGGCGTGGCTGGACGGCGGACGCGTCGTGGCACTCGCCCCGCACACGGAACTGTGGCACGACGACCGATACCGCGCGGTCTTCGCGGAGGCCGGAGCCGAGGCCGGCACCCCGGCACACGACGGACAGGAGACCGCCGATGTCTAGCGTCGTGAGCAAAGACGGGCTGCGTCTCCTTCGCTCGGGACTGCGCGGCAGCCGTCGCCCGCTGACCCGGCTGGCGGCCTGGTCGCTTCTCGAGGCGTCCCCCGCCCTTGCCTCCGGCTGGCTGACGGCCGCCGCGATCGACCGGGGTTTCCTGGCGGACCGTCCGTTCACGGGCCTCGCCTGGCTAGTGCTGCTGGGCGTCCTCTACGGGGTGCGGGCCGGCGCCGAGCGGGCGATGTTCCCGCACTTCGCCTCCGTCGTCGAACCGCTGCGGGACCATCTGGTACGTGCCCTCGTCGGCGCCACGGTCGAACAGGCCGCCCGGCGGGGCCGAGCCGACTCCGCGTCGGTGGCCCGGCTGACCCGTCAGGTGGAGCTGGTCCGCAACCTGGTCGCCACTTTGCTGCGCACGGCCCGCCCGCTCGCGGTCACCCTGGTCGCAGCGGTGACCGGGTTGTTGCTGCTCGACCCTGTCGCGGCGGCCGTCGTGCTGCCTCCGCTGCTCTGCGTCCTGCTGGTGTTCCCGCTGACGCTGCGCGCCATGATGCGCCGGCGCCGCGCGGTGGTCCTCGCCGAGGAACAGGTGGCCGTACGGACCGGGGAGGCCCTGGGCGCCGCCCGCGACATCTTCGCCCTCGGTGCGCGGGAGCACGCCGTCAGCCAGGTCGAGGCGGCGACGGACGCGTATGTCCGGGCGGGCGTGTCCGCAGCCCGGTTCGGGGCGGTACGCGTGCTCCTTGTCTTCCTCGGCGGCCATCTGCCGCTGCTGGCGCTGCTGCTCGCCGGGCCGTGGCTGCTGACGACGGGCCGGATCAGCCCCGGTGAACTGGTCGGCGCGATCACCTATGTGACGGGTTCCCTGATCGGCGCGCTCGCGTCCGTCACCGGATCCGTCGGCGGCTACTGGACCCAGCTGGGCAGCACCCTGACCCGACTGGCGGAGACCGCGGGCATCGCGCCGGAGGCGCCCACCGGCACGGCCTCCTCCTCCGCCTCCGCGCCCGACGGCTTCCGGCTGACCGTCGAACACCTCACCTTCGGCTACGGTCCTCATGCCGAGCCCGTCCTGCGCGACCTCTCCCTGGACGTTCCGGAGGGCGGGCATCTGGCGATCGTCGGCGCCAGCGGCATCGGCAAGTCCACCCTCGCGGGCCTGCTGGCAGGCCTGGAAACACCCAGCTCGGGCACGGTCCGGCTCGGGGCGAGCGACCTCACCCGGCTCGAACCGGGGCTCAGGGCCCGCAGCGTCGCCCTGGTCCCTCAGGAGGCCTACGTCTTCCACGGCAACGTCCGCGACAACCTCCGCTATCTGGCACCTGCCGCGACCGACGCCGAACTCACCGGTGCGGCCAAGAAGGTGGGAGCAGATGCCGTGATCGAACGACTCGGGGGCTTGGACGCCGAACTCGCCGACCCTGCCACCCAGTTGTCCGCCGGAGAGCGACAGCTGCTGGTTCTGGCACGGGCCTTCGTGTCACCGGCTCGGGTGGTCATCCTCGACGAGGCCACCTGCCACCTGGACCCGGCGGCCGAGGCCCGCGCCGAGAGAGCCTTCGCCGCCAGGCCGGGCACTCTGATCGTCATCGCCCACCGCATAGCCTCAGCCCGACGCGCCCGACGCGTCCTTCTTCTGGATGGCGAGCGGGCCTGCTCAGGTACCCACGAGGAGCTGCTCGCCGAATCCGCCGGCTATGCGGCGCTCACCGGACACTGGAGCCCCTGGGTGGCCACCGGGTGATGCTGACGTCCGCGCCGCCGGGCAAACGGCGGCCACCACATCGTTTTCACATCAGCCTTGTCGCATCCGGGCCCGCGCAGCAGACATAGCGCCTCCCGGCCTGCATTCCGTACCGCTGCCACGAGGCGCCGCGGCCCTCGGCGGACTTCCTGGCCGGGCCGGAGGGATCACCTGCCCCCGTCACGCACGAGAAGCATCTCGCCGCCCGCATCCAGGGCACCGTCGACAAAGGCCGGCAACTGGTCGCCGAGAAGCCACTCGACCTCCTCGGCGTCATCGTCGTCACCGCTCGGGAGCAGCTCGTAGTCGTCGTGGATCCGATCGGTGTCGAAAGCGGCGAGTTCTGCGCGGATGCGGTCGAGGTCGGCCTTCGACGCGAGCATGGGAAAGGGCCAAGGGTCCGCGTCGGGCTCCGCTCACGCCACGGAAATGCCCAGCACCGCCCCCACAGGTCGGCGAGTGTCGTCAGGCCCCAAGCGCGAAACGCGTCGTCGAGCTGGTGCCAGCCGCGTCCCGGCAGGGTAAGCGCGCCGAGCGGTGTGCCGAGAGTGGGGCCGAGGAGCTCCAGCAGCCATGTGTACCCGCCGGGACGGGACGGATCGAGCCGGCCGGTGACGATCTCCCGTAGCGCGGGCTCCACTTCAATCGTCTTGGTTGCCCGCAGCAGCTCCTGGGCTTTCGTGAGTTCCCCGATCCTGCCAAGGGCGGTCCGGACGAGCGTGTCGTCGTCCGAGCCGGCAATCGCCAGGAAGGCATCCGCGTCGATCGCGTACGCCGACAGGTGCTGTTCTGACATCTCGTCTCCTCTTCCTGGCGGTCGCGTCGAGGACCGGACCGCATGTCGTGCTTACCCGTTCCGCCGCAGGAGATCGGAGAGCGCGATCCGGGACGAGACCCCGAGCTTGCGGTAGACGCGGGACAGGTGTGTCTCCACCGTGCGGGGGCTGAGGAAGAGCCGTTCGGCGATCTCTCGGGTGCGCAGACCAGTCGTCGCGAGTTCGGCTATCTCCCGTTCACGGTCGCTGAGTCGGCCGAGTGGGTGGGCGGTGCGGTTGTCCCCGGAGAGTTCGGCGCGTACCCGGGTCACCCGCTCCTGTACGAGCGCCGCACTGTAGGTGCGGGCGATCGCCTCGGCCGCGTCGAGATGACCAAGGGCTGCTTCCCGGCCCTGGGCCTCGTCGAAGGAGCGGGTGCCGGTCGCCAGGGTCCACGCGTGTTCGACGGGCATGTCGGCAAGCCGGAAGGCATCCGCCGCGAGGTCGAAGAGCTTGGCGGCCGCGTCGTGTTCACCGTCGGCCAGGTGGAGCTGGGCGCGGGCGCGGCGCGCGTACGCCTCCTGGACCGGCAGTCCGAGCCGTTCGGCTTCCGCCTCGGAGGCCCGGGCAAGGCGGTGTGCTTCCTCGTGGTCCCCGCACTCGAGTGTGGCCGTGGCGAGCAGAGCGAGCAGGAAGGGTCGGGAGAAGGGCCGGACCGGCGGCAGTCGATTGCCGCCCTCGCTGTCCAGCAGGGTCCGCCGACAGCCGGCGGCGTCACCGGAGAGCAGGCGGGCGTGTGCGAGCAGGCCCGTCGCCGAGGCGGTCCACCAGCTGTGGCCGTTCGGGGTGGCGCGCGTCGCCTCCTCGACGAGTGCGACGGCCTCGTCGGCGTACTCCCGGCCGCCGGACCAGACGAGCGCCGTCGCGCGTATCGCCTGTGCCAGGTTGACCGCGGGTTGAACGCCGAGGGAGCGGGCCAGGTTTTCGACCTCCTGGGCATGCCGCTGGGAGGCTTCGAGGCGGCCGGTCCACTGCTCGGCCATGGCGAGTCCCAGCAGCCGGTGCAGAAGGATGGGTTGTCGGGAGCCCGTGCCGTCGGCCGCCAGCCCCCGGCCCAGGTGCCGGGCCGCGTCCGGGAAGCGCTCCAGGTACAGCTCCGCGCTGCCGAGCAGGGCGAGGGTTTCCGGCGTACGGCCGGCGAGGGGGTCCGGCAGGGCGTCGACGAGCCGGGCGCAGCGGGTGACCTCGCGCGTGGCCTCGTCGAGGTCACCCGCGTGGGTGGCGCACAGGGCGTTCAGGACCTGCAGTACGGTGCGGTCCGCTGCTTTCGTGCGACCCGCTTCGTCCGGCGTCCGCACGGCTTCCCGCAGCAAGGCGCGTGCCTGGTCGTGCATGCCGCCCAGGACACGGACCAGCCCGTACTCGATGATCAGTTCGGCGGCCTCGGCCGGCAACGGATCGGGCAGGGGCCTGGGCAGCAGCCGGAGTGCGGTGCCCGTGAGGGCCGCGGCCTCCGCGTACCGGCCGAGCTGCCGCTCGACGGCGGCGCAGACGGCGTGGGCCTGAAGCAGCTGCTTCTCGTCGAGAGCCGCGTGTCGGTGCCCCAGCAGTTCGTGTGCGCGCGTGCGGGCCTCGGCCAAGTGGTCTGAGGCGATCAGCGCGCGGCAGTAGGCGAGTTCCATCTCGGTGCGGGCGGTCGAGTCCGTTCCCCCGTCGGGCAGGGATTCCAGTGCCAGCCGGAGCCAGCGCGCCGCGGTGGCCGGGTCTTGTGCGGCGATCTCCGTGGCGCCCTCGGTCAGGGTGCGCGCGGCGAGAGCGGCGTCCGTGCCCAGCAGGTGCTCGGCGTGGCGGGCCCGTTCGCGGGCCCGGCCGCCACGGGCGGTGATGAGGTCCAGGGCGCGGCGGTGGGCGCGCAGCCGGAAGGACACGCCGGCCCTCTCGTGCACGACATGGCCGACGACGGGATGACGGAAGGTCAGGTTGCCTTTCCAGTCGACCGGGCGCACCAGATCGGCCCGCTCCAGTTCGGCGAGTGCGTCGAGGGTGCGGTCCAGCCCCAGCCCGGAGACCCGCGCGAGATCCTCCGGTCGGAACGGGCTGCCGGCCACGGCCGCCGCCGAAGCCGTGATCGCCGCCTGCGGCGTCAGCGCGTCGAACTCGGCGATCAGCGGCTTCGCTTCGCGGAGCAATCCGGCGGTGTCGGTGCCCGGGCGGTCGGGCCAGTGCTCTGGGCGCCAGTCCGCCGCGACGAGAAGGCGCACGTATCGGGGATTGCCCTCAGCCGCGGCGCAGATCAGGCGTGCCCGCTGTTCGGATGTGGCGGCAGCGCGGGACTCGGGTTCTCCCGAAGGATGTCGGCCGGCGAGCATCGCGGCCACTGCTGCCGGGTCGAGCGGGCCCGGTTCGATACGCGTCACCGTGCCGGCCTGCACTCCGTCCTCCAGGGCTTCCAGCAGGTCGGGGGCTGTTTGCCTGGGGCGGTGGGCCAGGGCGAGCAGGAAGGGGCCGGGTGCCTGCGAACGGACCAGCCGTACGATGGCCGCCGTCGAGTCCGGGTCGCACCAGTGGACGTCGTCCAGTACCAGGACACAGCCCGCCGCCCATTCTCTGGGCCGGTCGCCGAACTCGTCGAAGTGCTTCGCGCCCGAGGTCGCCCGTGGGTCGGTCTGCCGCGCCTCCCAGGCGTCCCGCAACACCTGCAACGAGGTGGCGTTTCCGCGTACGGCGCGGGCACGGACGACCGGCACCCCCCGCCGCGTGGCCAGTTCCATGAGTGCCGTGGCCAGGCGGGTCTTCCCGATGCCCGGCTCTCCGATGATCTCCACGACGGAGCCCCGACCGTTGCCCAGCGCGTTCAGGGACCGTGTGAGGAGGGCGAGTTCGGTCTCCCGCCCTACAGGGCGTTCTCCGGCAGCCGGTACGTCCACTGCGCTCATGAGCGCCGTTCTCCCTCGCAGGTGCGGTCGGGCGCGCATCAGGGGCGGCCTGGCCGCGGGGCGCCGTCGCAGCAACCATACAGAAGCAAACGACTTTGCTCGACTTTGTTTTTTGAAGTGAGATCTACTCCTGAGTGTCTTATCCAATGTCGATGCCGAGCTCGACGGTCGTTTCGGTCAGGGGATGTCCCAGCTGAACCGATGTACGTGGATGCCGAAGTAGGGGAAGGACTCCACGGTGCGCACGCCTGGGACGGTGCGGATCCGGTCGTTGATGATCGTGGACAGCTCGTCCATGGTCCGGCAGACGACCTCCGCGAACAGGTCATAGGCACCGGCCGTGGATACGAGGTAGATCACGCCGTCGATGCTCTCCAGAGCCTCGATGATCTCCTGCAGTTTGCCGTCGACCTTGATGCCGAGCATGGCCATGACGGGCAGTCCCAGCTTCAACGGGTCCGTGACCGCGGCGAACTCCAGCACCCCGCGGTCCGTCAGCCGTTGCACCCGGGCCCGCACGGCCGGCGCGGACAGTCCCACCTCTTTGCCGAGGTCGGTGTACGACGCGCGGCCGTCCTGCTGGAGTCGGCGGATCAGGATCTTGTCGACTGCGTCCAGTTCGATGCGAGCCGTCACGTGGTCCTCTTTCTTCCCCCGGTCGTCCGGACGCGACCGTAGCAACTTGGCAGGCGTCCGTCGCGGCCCGGGGGAAGTGCCCCGGACGGCGGTTACGTACGGTGCTTACGTGTTTCCCCCGACGTAATCGCATCTGAGTTCGATAAGGCTTGGTCTCGCAGCTGACCACTGTTGTGAGGGGAGACATCGTTGGACACGCCCTTGGGCCAGGCGCGGTCGTCCGGCTCCGGAGAGCCCCTGATCGGCCGCGAGCAGGAGATCGGGCGGCTGCAGAGGGTCATCACCGCACGAACGCACGCGGAGCCATGGTTGCTGGAGATCACCGGGGAACCGGGCATCGGCAAGACACGTCTGCTGACGGAATGGAGCGGGCTGGCCGAGCGGGCGGGGCTGACCGTGCTGTCGGGCAGAGTGCCCGGTGCGGATCGGCGGCGTCCCTTCGCGCTCTTCAGAAGGCCGGTCGTGCGGGCCCTCGAACTGCCCGGTGCGGCGGCATCACTCGCGCCGGAGGACCGGGCCCTTCTGCTCCGGCACTTCGCGGAACAAGCGGACGCCGGGCCGGAAGCCGACCGTGACGGAACGGCGGTGGGAGCCCGGCCCACGGACGGGGAAAGGGCGCGACTGCTCCGATGCATCGCGGGTCTGCTGTGGACGGCGGCCGACAACCGCCGACGCCTGACCCTCTGTCTCGACGACCTTCAGTGGGCCGACGACGCGTCCGTCGAACTGCTGGGCCACCTCCTGTGCCGTCCCCGTCCCCGGACTTCGCTGATCCTCGTGTGTTCCGTACGCCCCGGACAGCGGTCTACGGCACTGATGGCGAGCCTGGCCGACCCGGACGACGCCTACCGGGTGGAGCGGTTCCGCCTCGGACCACTGCCGCGCGGCGCGGCAGCCGAGCTCCTCGCCCGCGAACCGACGGTCGAACGGCAGCGGTTCCTCTATGAAGCCGGTGGCGGCAACCCCTTCTACCTGAGGGCGCTGACACAGTCACCGGGGGCGTTCACGCCCCCCGACGGGACCAGCCCATGGGGGCTGTCGGACGAGGCGGTCATGACGGCGGGCTCGGCGTTGGCCCGTGAGTTGGATCCGCTGGACGCCGTGGAACTCGACGTCCTGAGGGCGGCCGCCGTACTGGGCGAGGAGTTCGACCCCACACACCTCGCCGAACTCACCGGCAGGGACGCGCCGAGTATCACGCGGGCTCTCGACCGACTGATCGCCGCGGACCTGATCCGGACAGATCTCACCCAGGGGCGCAACTGCAGCCTGCGCCATCCGGTGCTGCGCGCGGTCGTCTACCAGGCCGCCCCGCACGGCTGGCGCCGGGCCGCCCACGCGCGCGCCGACCGCGTCCTGCGGGAGTCGGGCGCCGGTCCCGCGCAACGGGCACCGCATGTGGCCCGAAGCGCGGAGGCGGGCGACCGGGACGCGGTCCGCCTGCTGACGGAGGCCGCCGAAGAGATGCGGGAGGCGAACCCGGCGGCTGCCGCGTCCTGGCTGAGCACGGCACTGAGCCTGATCCGCGAGGACGGGGACGGGCTGCGGGCAAGGCTGATGACACCCTTGGCGCGCTCGCTCGGGGCCATCGGGCACCTTCGTGAATCCAGGGAACTGCTCAGACGGATCCCCAGACCGGCCGGCGCGCCCCCCACCAGGTCGGACACCGAACTCGTGGCGTTCCATGCCATGGTCGAACGTCATCTCGGCAACTACGGCCAGGCCGAATCCATGCTGACGGCCGAACTCGCCCTGCTGTCGGAGGACTCCGTCGACTCCGCCGACGCCGACGAACTGAGCGCCCCGCTGCGGCTGGAGCTCGCCACGGTCAGCCTTCTGCGCCGGACGTTCCCCCGCTCACAGGAACTGGCGGCGGAGGTGCTGCGCCATGCGACGGCCGGCGAGAGCAGGCACCTCCGCATGGCCGCCACCGTCCGTCTCGCGCACAGCAGCGCGTTCGCGGGAGACGTCCCCGCTCTGCTGCACCGGGCCCGCGAAGCCAGTGCGCTGGTGGACTCGACGTCGGACGCCGAACTCACCGCGCACCTGGACACCGTCTCCCAACTCGGCTGGGCCGAGGCCCTCGCCGAGCGGCATCACGACGCGCTGCGCCACACGGCCCGCGGCATCAGGCTCGCCCAGGACTCGGGACAGCTGTTCGTCCTGCCGTACCTGCGCCTGGCCCATGCCTACGCAAGCGTCAGCGTCGGCCGGCTCACGGACGCCCTGCGCTCGGCCGCGGGCGCCGAGGAGGACGCCCACCGGATGAAGCGGCCGGCGCTGCACGGATTCGCCCTGGCCCTGCGCGCCTGGGCGACCTCGCTGCGGGACGGCCCCGATGTCGCCGCGCCGACCGCGGAACGAGCGGTGCAGGAGGTCGGCGCGGGCGGCAGGCTCTGGGCGGTCACGGCCGGGGTGCTGGCCGGTGTCCGGCTCGAGCAGGAACGGCCCGCCGAATGCCTGGAGCTGGTGCGATCGGCGATGGAGCATGACCGGCACCCGGGCACCGCCCAGTCCATCACGCCGATCTGGTACGCCCTGGGAGCCCGGGCCGCGGCAGCGCTGGGTGACCGAGAGGAGGCCGCCGAGTGGGCACGGCGGGCATCGCTCGACGCGGAACTGCTGGGCCTGCCGGGCCAGCGTGGACACGCCGCCCTCGCGCGGGTCCACAGTGCCCCGGACCCTGTCGGCACCCTGGAGGAGGCGGTGTCCGGTTTCCGGACCGGGGGACTGGTTCTGATGGAGTGTCAGGCAAGGCTGCTGCTCGCCCGGGAGCTCACGTCACACGGTCCGCGCGACGAGCCGCAGCCGCATGTGCTGGAGCAGGCGGGGGAGCACGCCAATCGCGCGAAGTCGCTCGCGGAGGCCTCGGGTGCGCGCCATCTCTATCGGCAGGCGGTTGACCTGCAGCGCCGCCTGGGAGCTCGCCGGTCCCGGCCGGCCCGGGAAGCGGCAAAACCGCTGCCGGACATGTCGGCGCGAGAGCGGGAGATCGCCCGCATGGTGTCCCTCGGCATGTCCAACAACGACATAGCCCGCGCCCTCGTCGTCTCGCCGAAGACCGTCGAAGCCCACCTCACCCGCATCTTCCGAAAGGCCGGTGTGCGCTCCCGGGTCGCACTGGTCGCCGCGCTGTCCCACGCCGGTCCGGAACACGTCGCCTGAGGTTGCGGACGGTGGTGACCGGTCGGTAGTACGTACGGTGATTACGTGGTTCTCCGGATGTGTCGTCCCAGGTCAGAGGGGTTGACTCAAGGTGCGCCGGAGAGATTCGCCCGGACGATTGTCAGTGGCTGCTCGTAACGTTCCGCTCATCGTCACGCTGAGTGCCGGATCCCGGCCGAGCTGTGTCGATCTCGAGTTTCCTTGAAGCGGAAGGCGGGGGCCGGTGGGCTGGCTTGCGGCGGGCGACGGATATGAAGTCGCCCTGGTGGAGGGCCGGGTGGCGGCCAAGGCCACCTCCGGCCGGGCGGCGGGGCGGCAGTTGAAGTCGCTGCCGAAGGCGCTCAAGGACCATCCGGAGGTCGAGCGGCTGCGCCGGTTCGCCGAGTGGCTGGACCGGCACGCGGCGGCCTGTGTGGCGCAGGTGGACACCTGGATGGTGTCGGCGCTGCCGGTGCCCACGGAACTGGTGGTCCGCGTCTGGCCGGACGAGGCCTGGCAGTCGGCGCTGCGTGACCTCGCGGTGGTGGGCGACGACCCGGACGAGGTCGGCTTCCTGCGCGGCGTCACCGAGTCGGGCGAGCTGCGCGTGGTCGACCTCGACGGCGAGACCGTACGGCTGTCCCCCCGCACGGTGACGCTGCCGCACCCGGTGCTGCTGGCGGACCTGGACGACCTGCGGGAGTTCGCGGCGGAGCTGGGGATCGTGCAGCGCGTCGAGCAGATCCACCGGGCGACCTGGCGCAGACCGGCCGACCTGGACGCCAAGGCGACGCAGGTCTCGGAGTTCGCCGGAGGCTGGTTCCCCACGCGCTCCGCGCTCGCCGCGCGAGCCACCTCCCTCGGCTACCGGGTGTCGGGCGCCCGGGCCACCTGCCGGGTGCGCGACGGGGTGCACACCGTCGAGGCAGCGATGTGGATCGGCGAGCCCTGGGACTACCAGGCGTCGACCGGCCCGCTGTCCTGGCACGGCTCGGACGGCCGGGCACTGCGGCTCGCGGACGTCGGCCCGGTGGCCTGGTCGGAGGGAATGCGGATGGCGGCGGCGCTGTACGCCGGGCGCGAGATCGAAGAGGAGACGGGCGCGTGAGCGGGGGAGCGCAGGTGTCGTACGAGGAACTGCTGGCGGCCGGTGCGGTGCTGCCGCGCGGTACGGAAGGCGCCGGGGAGCGGGCGGTGCCGCTGACGGCACGGTCGTACACACACCCGGGTCTTGACGATCGGGTGGTCGTGCGGCTGGTCGCCGCGGAGTTGGGCGCGGCGGAGGACCTGGCCGCCGGTTTCCTGGGTCTGGAACCGGACGCGGAGCCGGCCGAGGTCGGGCTGGGGGCGCGCCAGGCGCTGGGCTTTCCGGAGTGGGTGCTGGCGCACCACCCGGAGGACGGTCATCACGCGCTGGCGGTCGTCCAGGACCTGGAGCGGATCGCCCGCCGGGCGAAGTCCCGGCCGAAGGCCGCTTTGGACGACTACCGGGAGCTGGCCCGGCAACTGGCCGTCGCCGTACCGCACTTCCTGCCGACGTTCTACGAGCAGGCCGCGCGGGTCTTTCTGTCCGTGGAGAACCCGACCTATGCGGCGCAGATGTTCGGCCGGGCCCGCGAGGCCGAGGCCGAGTACGGGCTCGCGGTGGACGAGGAGCGGCTGGACGCCGTGTTCCTGGAGTTCGCCCTCGCCGGGGCGCTCACGGCGGCAGCGCTGTCCGGGTACGCGAAGGAGCTGGCGGTCCGGGTTCCCGCGGCCGAGGCCCTGGAGCGCTTCACCCGGTTGTGCGTACGGCGCACCATGGGCGGGCTCGTGCCGTCCGCCCAGCTGGCGACCGAGGTGCGCAGACTGGCCCGTGCCGCGGGGCGGGACGGGGGCGAGGTCGAGCAGGCCTACCTGGCCGACCTGCTCGCACTGTCCGCCACGGCGAAGGCGGCGCCCGGCTGGTGGAAGTCCCACCGGACGGCCGTCGTCGCGCTCGCCCGGCGTGAGTCCGCGGTGCGTGGCGCGCTGCTGAGCCTCATGCCCGACTCCGGCGACCGTGCCGTACTGCAGATGTGGCTGGACATCCTGGAGGAGTCCGGGGCCCTCGTGGGGCTCTGGGACGACACGCTGCCCGACCAGGAGCGGCCGCAGGACGGTACCGCGGGCTGGTTCATCCGATTCCTGGCGTTCCAGGAGCGGGCCCAGCCCTGGCACGAGCCCTCGCAGCTGCCCGCCCTGTACCGGATCGTGGAGCGCGCCGCCGACGTGCTGCGCACCGAACTCACCGAGTCGGGGTGGCAGTTGCGGGCGGAACATGATCTGGACCTGCTGGATCTGCTGCTCACCTTGGGCGTGCCCGTCGCCGCATGCGACCGACTGTTCCCGCACGGGTGGGCGAAGGGCGAGGACCGCCGTGACCTGCTTGCCCTCGCCGCCGACGGACGGTTCCGGGACGCCTTCCGCGAAGGCGCCGACTCCTCCTTCAGCGGTGACGAGGACGACCTGGACACGATCCGGGTCCTCGCCCAGTCGCCCGGCGGCCGGCTGATGCTGGCCGACTGGGTGCGCGAGGTCGCGCGGCGTTCCAGCGCCGCCGGACTGCCCGGTCTCCCCGACGCGTTGAAGCGGCTGAAGTGGCTGCCCGCGGAGGCGCTCATGCTCGCCGAGGACGAGATGCGGAAGGTGGCCGCCACCGACCTCGCCCCGCTGCTCGCCCGCACGCTGAGGGCCGGGCTCATCGACGAACTCGGCTGGCCCGCCTGGGAAGAGGCGGCCAGGGACCTCGTCCGCAAGGAGAACGTCGAGGACCTGTACGTCGCCGACGCGTGGCCGTATCTGATCACCGCAGGTTCCGCGCAGGTCCGGGTGATCGGCGTCGAGGGCACCGTGCTCACCCATGATCTGCGACTTCCGGATCAGGGCACTGTCGGCTACCCCGGGTTCCACTTCGTGGACGGTGAACTCCTCGTCCACTGGCTGACCCACGACCACGGAATGCGCGGGTACTGGCACCACAGCCCCGACCGGGTCCTGTCCCTGGCGGGCGCCTTCGCCCCCCGGGGTGTTCAGATGAACTGGTACCGGGAGGACATCGGTGTCCCGACCCTGCCCCTGCCCGGCGGCGGACGGACAACCGGCGCCGGTGTCCTGCACCGTGGTGACACCACCGTGCCCGCGGAGGGGCAACTGCTTGGTGACGGCACCTCGTACTGGACCTGGGACGGGGACGGCTGGTTCGAGTACGACCCTCCCAGCGGGCAGCTCGGCCGCAAGAGCGCGCCGGCTTTCCTCGCCGACGCCTACGGCGAGGGCACCTGGGCGCCGGGCTCGCTGGCGCCCTACCCCTTCGACGAGGTCACTCCCGCCGGGGTGCCGGTGAACGGGCTGCTGGGCTGGCGCGCGGTGCGCCGGCCCGACCGCTCCTGGCACGGCGAGGATCTGGCCGGACGCCAGGTCTCCGTGCCGGAGGAGCGGGGGATGCCGTACGCCGCGGTGCTCTTCCCCGGCGCCGACCGAGTCTTGGCCGTCGTCCGCGACGGTTGGCGCATCGAACTCGTCGACGCGGACGGAGTCGTCACGGCCTCCGCGACGGTGGACGGCGCTCCGGGCGACTTCGCTGCAGGCACCCCCCTCCTTCCACCGCTGCGGTACTGGCACTGCCTGCGACCCCGCGACCCACAGGGCTCCGCCGCACTGCGCCGGATCGACGACGAGACGGCGCGTGCGCTGCTCAGGGCACCCGAACTCGGGGAAGCCGTAGGGGAGTTGTTGCCTGAGGTCACCGACAAGGCGCTGCGGGCGGGCGTCATCGGAGTGCTGCGGTACGCCGTCGAGCAGCAGAAGGTCCTCGACGCGGCGGCGACCCGCCTGACCGCGGAACTCGCCGGCAGCCACGAGGACGAGGGCCCCGCCGGGCCGTCCGACCAGCTGCTGCGCGCCGCACTCAGCGGCCTCGACGGCTCCCGCGGCAACTGGTACCACTACACGGCCGACCGGGACAACGTGTTCCGGAGGCTACGGGTCCTGAAGCGGGCGGTGCGCGCGGGTGACGACGCGCGCGGGTCCCACGACTCCGCGGCGTCCCCGCACGCGACCGACACCTCCGCGGCGGCCCCGCACGCGACCGCCACCCCCGCAGCACCCTCGCGCGCCGCTCACGGCCCCGCACCGACCCCGCGCCTGCACCTCGACGGCCCCGAACTACCCGACGGCTACCTGTACATGGAGCCCACTGCCGACTTCTTCACGGCGGCGGCGTTCCGGGTCGCGTCGCCGACCACACCGCCGGAGCACCGGGAGGCCCTGGTGGCGCTGTTGCGGGAGTTCGAGGCGCTCGGGCTGGCCTCGACCGCAGAGCCCGCGCGCTGGCGTCGGGTCTCCCTCCACATCGACGCCCGTCAGCTGCGTACCCCGAGCGGCGAGTGGCGCGAGGGAAGCTGGCGGGGAGTGCTGCCGCTGGACGGCGGTGCCTTCCTCGCGGTCACCGCGTGCACCTCGCGCAGTGAAAGCGGCGGCTGCGACTTCGAAGCGCTCTTCCACGACCCGTCCGGCCGCTTCGAGGTTCCCGCCCCCTACAAGGTCGAATCCGTTCACGTCGTCGGCGAGGACCGCGCGGCTGACTGGCTCGCGGCGTTCCTCGCCGAGCTCGACGAGCGGGGACCGGCCCCGTGGATCCCGGCCGCGGCCGAGGAGTTCGCCCGGCTGACCGGGGTCACCCTGACCATGGCCCGACTGCTGGTGGCGGGACTGCCGCAAGTCGACAGCAACGACCGGTCGTTCCTGAGCGCCGAGGTGCGGGCCGTGCTCGGCGTGAAGGTCACGGACGCCGCCCTGGCCAAGGACGAACTGCGCAAGACCACCCCCGCGGTCCTCAGGGCTGTCGTCGCCGCGCTGCTGCCCCGGGACCCGGCCCGGCTGTGGACGGACGGCCCCGACGTGGCGGCCGCCGCGGAGGTTTGGAACAGCAAGGTCGGCAAGCGCATGGTCCTGCCCGAGGCGCTCCTCGGCGAGATGCAGCGCACGCTGAAGGCCGAGCCCTGGACGCTGGCCGCCCTGCTCGACCCCGCCTCCGAGTCCCGCCTGAGCCGAGACCTGGAGTGGGCGGTGACGGGGGACCGGGTCGGTCCGGTCGGCGAGGACACCGTCGGGTTCACCGCGGCCACGCTGATCGACTCGGTCGTCGTGGCCGCCTGGCTGGCACACCGGCTGCCCGTCGGCGACCCGGTCCGCGCCGCGCTGCCCGCCGCCCTGGACGCGATACGTGACCGGCTGGCCCACCCCGGGCTGATGCTCGACCTCGTCACGTACGTCGACCTGTCCGACTTCCGCAAGGCGGCCGGCCAACCCACCGAAACCGGGGAGGGATTCGAGCGATACGGCGCGATCGTCATGGCCACTCAGGACTACCGGCCCGCCCCCGCCCTGCGCGTCGCGCTCCTCGACGCGGACGGCCAGGACCCGTATCTGCCCGCGCTGCGCCTCGCACAGGACGGTGCTCCGTTCCCGGCGGAGGTGTCGCTGCGTCTGGCCCGCGCCCCGCACTTCGCGGCACTCGTCGCCGACCCGGGCGACCCGGTCGCGGGCGAGCGCGGCAAGGACGGCACCTGGTACCCGCAGGACCCCGCCCGCTCCGTGCCGGAACTGGTGACCGAAGCGGCGAAGGAGTACGGCATCGGCGAGGACGCCGCCGCCCTCTACCTGATGCTGCTCGCGATGCCCGACCCCACCGACCGCAACACGTCCCGCTGGACCGGCTGGAAGCCCGCCCGCCTCAAGGCTGCCCGCGCCGAACTGGCCGCCACCGACCTGGTCGTCGGCGGCAGCCGCTCCCGCGCCGGACGCTCACTATTCCTGCCGGGCGGCTGGGAGGCCCTGCCTTCCCCACGCCTCCCGCTGGAGCAGTGGAAGCTACCGCTGTACGGCGAACTCGCCCAGGGCCGCGTGGGCCTGCTCGTGCCGACCGAACCGGCACCCGATCTGTACCGCCGGGCCTGGCAGCGGATCCGGGAGGGCGACGTGCCGCGCTTCGAGGAACTGAAGGTCAAGAGCGGACGCCGCCGCTGACGCCGCACCGACAGCAAGGACGGCCTCTTCCCGCTCGCACCGGACCAACAAGGACATTCATGAGCACCACGACTGCGTCGGCCCCTCCGGCCCGCCAGATTCTGCCCGCCGAGGAGCGCCACGCCACCGAACTCGCCTTCCTCGCCGCCCACGACGAGGGCCCCCGTCCACCGGGCTGGGCGCTGACCCCCCGTGCCGTCGTCACCTTCATCTGCGGCAGCGACGGCAAGGCACTGCAAACGCCGGGACAACGGCTCGTCATCGCCCCCAAGTTCGTCGGCGAACGCGCCCTCGTCGAGCGCTGCGTGGTCACCCTCGCCGGTGAACGCGGCCTGCTGCTCGTCGGCGAGCCCGGCACCGCCAAGTCCATGCTGTCCGAGCTGCTGTCCGCCGCCGTGTGCGGCACGAGCGCGCTCACCGTGCAGGGCACGGCCGGCACCACCGAGGACGCCTTCCGCTACGGCTGGAACTACGCCCTGCTGCTCGCCCAGGGCCCGACCCGGCAGGCGCTCGTCGACTCCCCGGTCCTCAGCGCCATGCGCACCGGCAGGGTCGCCCGCGTCGAGGAGATCACCCGCTGTCTGCCCGAGGTGCAGGACGCCCTGGTGTCGATCCTGTCCGACCGGCGCGTCAGCGTCCCCGAACTGTCCGGCACGGACGACGCCCAGGTGGCGGCCGCACCCGGCTTCACGGTCATCGCCACCGCCAACCTCCGTGACCGGGGCGTCTCCGAGATGTCCGCCGCCCTCAAGCGGCGCTTCAACTTCGAGACCGTGCAGCCCATCGCCGACGCCGAGGCCGAGGCCGCGCTCGTCCGGGGCCAGGCGGTCGCCGCCGTGCAGCGGGCGGGCGCGGCCTTCGGGGTGGACGACGCCGTCCTCGACGTACTCGTCACCGTCTTCCGCGACCTGCGCACCGGCCGCTCCGCCGAGGGCTGGGACGTCGAGCGACCCGGCACGGTGATGTCCACCGCCGAGGCCGTGCAGGTCGCCACCTCACTCGGGGTCGCCACGGCCTACCTCCCGGCCGGGGACACCCTCGACCTCGTCCCCGGCCACCTCCTCGGCGTGGTCCGCAAGGACGACCCCGCCGACCACGCCCGCCTCCTCGGCTACTGGGACGGACCCGTGCGCCGCCGCGCCGAGGACGGCTCGGCCCTGTGGCGCCGCCTGTGGGACCTGCGGGAGACCCTCCGGTGACGGTCTCCTGCGGCACTCAGCGGGAACCTCGGGCCGCCGTCAAGGCCCTCGCGGACTCCGTACGGCCGTACCTCCTCGGCGTACGCCATCACAGCCCTGCACTCGCCGCCGTCGTGCCCGCCCTGCTGGACTCGTCCGGCGCCGAGGTCGTCTGCGTGGAACTGCCGGCCGACTTCCAGCCCTGGCTCGTCCATCTCGCCGCCCCCGGTACGGTCGCGCCCGTCGCCCTCGCCGGAGCACGGGAGGACGGACGCATCGGCTTCTACCCCTTCGCGGACTTCTCCCCGGAGCTGGCCGCCGTCCGCTGGGCTCGTGCGCGCGGCGCCGAAGTCCTTTGCTGCGACCTGCCGTTGACCGACCCCGGCTGGGGTGCTGTCGGGCCCGCCGGGGCCGGTGCCACACGGACTGTCTTCGCCGACGCCCTCACCGCCGCCGGCACCGGACGCGACGGCGACGACCTGTGGGACCGCGCGGTGGAGGTACTCGCCCCCGGAAGCACCCCGGAGGCGGTACGCCGTGCGGCCCTCGGCGTCGGGTGGGCGTTGCGCCGGGACGCGGAGGCCGCCGGGGGAGTGGCGGCCGTGGATCTGGCACGGGAGGCGTACATGCGGTCCGTGCTGGCGGAGGCCGGCGCGGACGGGCGACGGGTCGCGGCGGTGGTCGGGGCGTTCCATGCCCCGGTGATGATGGCCGGGGAGGGAACGGTGCCGGTCGGCACCGGTGGCGTTCCGTGCCTCGGCACCGAGAGCGCGTCCCCCGTCGTCACCTCCTTCGTCCCCTACGCCTTCGATCTGCTGGACTCGCGTTCCGGCTACCCCGCGGGCATCCGCGATCCCCGCTGGCAGCAGGCGGTGTTCGCCGCCGCCGGGGATCCGGACCGGGCGCGCGACGCCGCCGCCTACGCGATCACCGACGTGTGCCGTGCGCTGCGGACAGCCGGACACACGGCGGGCACGGGCGAGGCCACCGAAACGCTACGGCTGGCGTGTGACCTGGCCCGCCTGCGCGGCCTACCCGCCCCCGGGCGCGGGGAGTTGCTGGAGGCGCTGACGACCGTACTGGGCCAGGGCGAACCACTGGGCCGAGGCCGAGCCCTCGCCCGGGCCGTGGAAGGGATCCTCGTCGGCAGCGGCTGGGGCAGGGTTGCCCCCGGCACCCCGCGCTCCGGGCTCGGACCGGCCGTCGAGGCCGAACTCGCCGCGCTGCGGCTGCCCGGCCCGGACGACCCCGGACCGCGTGAGATCCGGCTCGACCCGCTCCGCTCCGACCTCGACCGCCGCCGCGAAGTGCTGTTGCAGCGACTCGCGGTGTGCCACGCGCTCTACGGCGAACCCGTTGAGGTGGCCGGCACGGGCGACGGCACCGCGCTCACCACCCGGTGGAGGGTGTCGTGGACCCCGTCGGTTCCCGTACGACTGGACCTGGCCGGTATTCGCGGCGTCACCGCCGCCCAGGCCGCCGAGGGGACCTTGCGCGATGCGTACAGGCACGAGACCGCCGCCACCTGTGCCCATGTCATCGGTGGGCTCTTGGCCGCCGCGCGCTGCGACCTGCCCGGCCTGGTCGCCGACCGCCTGGCCGACGCCGCCGAGATGCTGCCCTCGGCCGCCACTCTCCCCGAACTCCTCGAAGCGCTGGACCTGTTGGAGGCGCTGCGTCGGGGGCACCTGCCCGGCAGCACGCCCGACCGCGACCAGGAAGTGGCCGAACTGGCCGACACCCTGCTGGAAGCAGCGGTCCGTGCCCTGCCCGGACTGGCCGGCAGCGACCGGCCCGAGGACGCCGCCGCCCTGATCGCCCTGTCGGCCCGCGCAGGCGAGCAGCGCCTCGGCCTGCGCCTGGACGACGCCCTCGACTCCCTGGCACGCACCGGCTCGCCACTCGTCCAGGGCGCTGCCCTGGCCGCCCGGGTCCTGCTCGACCTCGACGCCGCCGACACCCTGGGCACCCGCGTCGCCGGCTGGATCGACACCGCCACCGACCCGGACGGGCGGCGCCGACTGACCCGGCTGCTGACCGGCCTGCTCGGCGCCACCGCGCCCCTCCTGGAATCGTCCCCCGCCGCCCTGGACCCGCTGCTCGACCGCGTCGACGCCCTCGCCGACCAGGACTTCCTGGACCGACTCCCCGCCCTGCGCGGCGGCTTCGACACCCTCACCCCGGCCGGACGCGACCGGCTCCTCGCCACCGTCACCGAACGCCTCGGCGACCGGATCGACCTGACCCTGATCGCCCCGCCCGAACTCCTGGCGATGTGGACGGCGGCGGACGCGGCCGGACTGGCCGAACTGACGGCACTGGGACTCCCCGTGCCGGCCTCCGGCGGGGCGGCACCGGAAGCCCCCGCACCGGTAGCGCGGCCCACGCCCACGTCCCGTCTCACCCCCGCCGACCGCTGGCGCCTGCTTCTCGGCCGGGAGACCGACCGTCTCCCGGACTCCGCCCGCCGCTACGCGCACGCCCTCGACGAGCTCTACGGCTCCGGCCGCGGCGAGGGATCCGTCGACCTCGGCCAGAGCGGAGGAAGAGGCGGAGGGGGCGGTCAGGAGGCGTCCTTCCCCTCGGCCCGGGAGTGGGGTGAGGAACTCACCGCCCTGTTCGGCGAGGAGGTCCGCGAGGAGGTCCTGGCGCAGGCCGCCGAGCACGGCCGTAGTGACGTCCTCGCCGAACTGGACCCCGCCGCCGTACGCCCGTCGGTCGAGTTGCTCACCTCCGTGCTCTCTCTCGCTGGCGGCATGCCTGAACAGCAACTGGCCCGGCTGCGCCCGCTCGTCCGCCGCCTCGTGGACGAGCTGGCCCGGGAGCTCGCCACCCGTCTGCGCCCCGCGCTGACCGGCCTGGCCACCCCGCGCCCCACCCGCCGCCCCGGCGGACGGCTCGACCTGCCCCGCACCCTGCGCGCCAACCTCGCGCACACCCGCGGCTTGGCCGACGGCAGGACGGTCGTCGTACCCGAGCGGCCGGTGTTCAGCACCCGCTCGCGCCGAGAGGCGGACTGGCGGCTGATCCTCGTGGTCGACGTGTCCGGCTCCATGGAGGCGTCCGTCGTCTGGTCCGCGCTCACCGCGGCCGTCCTCGGCGGAGTCCCCACCCTCTCCACCCACTTCCTCGCCTTCTCCACCGAAGTGATCGACCTGACGGACCGGGTCGACGACCCGCTGTCGCTGCTCCTGGAGGTCCAGGTCGGCGGCGGCACCCACATCGCGGCCGGACTCGCCCACGCCCGCTCCCTGGTGACCGTCCCCAGCCGGACCCTCGTGGCGGTGGTCAGCGACTTCGAGGAGGGCTACCCGCTGGCCGGGCTCCTCGGCGAGGTACGCGCCCTCGCCGCCTCGGGGGTGCACCTGATGGGCTGCGCTGCCCTGGACGACACCGGCACCCCGCGCTACTCCGTGCCGATCGCCCGGCAACTCGTCGCCGCCGGCATGCCCGTCGCCGCCCTCAGCCCCCTCGCCCTCGCCCGCTGGGTGGGCGACCGCCTGCGCGGAGAACCCCGATGATCCCGATGACCCCCCAACTGCCCCCGGCGGCACCCGACGTGGTCGCCGCCGCCGTCGAGGGCCTGACGTCCCGGCTGCGCAAGAAGCTGGACGCGGCGGTCGAGTCGTACGCCGCGCTTCCGGTCGCCGACTTCGACGGCGTCCTCCGCGTCAGGTGCGGGGAGGACGCGGAGGTCAGCCTCACGCCGGGCCCGTCCGGTGTGCTCATGGATGCCGAACAGGCGGTGTGCAGCTGCCTGTTGGCTCCTCGGTGCCTGCACCGCGCAGCGATCCTGAGCGCATGCCCGGTTCCGGGGCCGTCCACCGCCGTCACGGCCCCGAAGACCACGGAGGACGAGAACGAGCCGCCCCACGCGGAGGCCGCCCCCGGCAAGGTGGCCGCTGTGGCCGTCACTCCCGCCCAGGTGAGGGCCGCAGCCGGGCTCAGGACAGCCGCAGCCGCCGTACTCGCCGAGGGAGTTCCCGCCGCCGGAGCCGTGTCACAGGCGGAACTGCTGCGGGCCGCGCACGCCGCCCGGCTGGCCGGGCTGCACCGCGCGGAGGCGGCGGCGCTGCGTGTCGTACGCGGCCTGCGCGCCGCCCGCGCCCGCGAGGACGGTCACCGCCTCGCAGACCTGGTCACGGCCCTGCGCGAACTCCTTCTGACCACACACCGGTTGACCGCGGCCGGCCCCGACCCGGCGCTCGTCGGCACGGCTCGCCGCAGCTACCGTCCCGGCGGTGCGCTGAAGGTCCTCGGTGTCTGCCGGGAGCCGGTGATCAGCGCCACCGGCTACGGCGGTGTCGTCACCCACCTGGTAGCCGAGGACGGCCGCTGGTTCTCAGTCGCCGACGTCAAGCCTGGCGGCCCGGCCCGGGCCAGGGCCGCCGCGACGGCACCGGTCGCGCTCGGCTCCGGCGCCCTCGACCACGCCCGGCTCGCCCGCGGCGGCCTGCTGATCTCCGGCGCCACGATCTCCCCGGAGGGCCGTCTCGGCTCCGGCAAAGGCGTCCGGGCCACACCCGTCGCCGGACTGCCCTGGACGTCCGGTCCATTGGGTGCCCTCTTCGGCCGTCCACTGCGTGAGGTGGTGGCGGCCCGCCTAGCCACGGTTGCCGAGGCGATGGACGACGCGGCCCGGGCGCCGATCGGTTGCGACCTCGTCATAGTGGGCGCCGCGGGAGACCGCCTGCTGGCCCGCGAACTGCTGCCGGGTGCACCGGAAGACGGCCCGCTGATCCGCCTCCTGCCTGCCAACAGCCACCCCGACCTCGCCCACACCGCCAACTTCGCCCAACTCGCCGCCCGCCCGGGCATCCGCATCCGAGTCATCGGCCGCCTGGACCCCGACCGCGCGGCCACCCTCCGCCCCCTGGCCGTCGGCCCGGTACCGGACACCGAGGCCACACTGCGCCTGCCCACGGACTGGCTGGACCGCGCCGACCTGGGCTACGACCGCCTCCGGGGCGTGCACTTCCCGCCACCCGACGCGCTCCCACCCGTACCGGAGCCGGCTCACGACCAGGCGGACCCACTTGCCGACTCCCCCCTGTGGCGGATGCGCCGCCTGGTCGAACTCGCCGTCGCCGGAGGCCGCCGCGCGGTAGCCGAACCGGCCCGGGACGGCGACCGGCAGGGCAGCGCGGCCGCACTGCGCCGCGGCGGACTGGCCACCATGGCCGACCTGGCCACCGCCCTCACAGCCGAGGCCGACCGCCGCACCCGCGACACCTTCGGCCGCCTGAGCGCCCCCGACGCCGACCGCTACGCCCTGGTCTGGCTCAGCGCGGCGATCCATCTCGCAGGTGCCGAGCGGGCGTTGGTGCGGGCGACATGGTGCAGCCCGCTGTGAAGACCGCCTCCTGGAGCGCTGCTGTCGACCGTCCCGTCATAGCCGCTCCAGCGACCTCGTGCACGGTCGGCCGTGGCATGTCGAGGTGCGGTCGGTTGAGGTGTCGGGTGAGGGCCCGGCAGTTCCTGAGGTGCGCGATGCCGTGCCCGACGCGGATGGGGCGTGAGGAGCGTGCCTTGCGTTGCTGCTCGTGGCGGTCCTCGTAGCAGGCGGGAGCGAACTTCTCCGTCTGGTAGTGGTTGGCGCCGTTGTGCCGAGCCCGATGCTTGAACTCAGTCGAGGAAGGGGGGAGAGCGCCGCAAGCCGTGGGAGGCGGAGCCGTATCTGCTCGGCATTCTCGGGATCCCATTCCTCCCCCAACGGTTTATCCGGACGCGCCATGTCCTTAACCGCAGCCTCGACTGCTGCATCGAAATAGTCGGTCTCTCCTTGGATCTTTTCGTATGCGTCCTGAATCAGATAACTCAAACTCTCGTAGCCGATCCAGCCGCCTTCCTCGCGGCACATACGGGCAACCGTAGGCACGTCGGCAAGGCTGTCGGGATTTGTCACGGCACGGCTGAACGTGTCACGCCCGAGAAGAATCAGTCCGCCGCGGAAGTCCATGAAGCCATCGTTCGTCCAGCTGCCCTCGATCAGATAGGCGGCCATGCACAAGGGATACGTGTATGCCAAGTCGCTCACTTCGACGTGCTTGGCATAGAAGTCAACGATCTCGGCGGGCTCCAGTGTGGAAAGAACGTTGACCAGGGCCTGCGGCAGTGGATCATCTGGACCGTCGCGGTCGTCGGCACGGTCACCGACTGCGGCTCGAGCCGTGTCGACAAGGCGCCACCAAGTATCCATCTGCATGCCAGTGATCATAGACAGGCCTACTCGCACCCACCTGCCCACACAGGCAACCCTGGCTGAAGTTCAGTAGCAAAGTGCGTAGTTCCACCGACCCATCCCACCTCCGACTCCGCCTGCCCCTCCTCACCCGCCGATGCCGATTACAAACAGCGATGACAGCGGCGCCGAAGTCAAGGGTTGGCCGTCTCAGGGACCCAGTGACATCAATTCTCATAGACATTGATCATGCAGATGCATCGCAGCTGAATCCCAAACACACGTTGAAGCGACGTCCCTGCAAAGCGACACAGTCAGACCATGGCCTTCACAGCGTTCTGCGAGGTCTTTCCGGAGACGAACTCGTTCCGGTCCTTATGGCCTGCGACCGGGCGTCGCACGCGGAGTACGCAGCCGGACATCCGGCACGCCGGTGCATCCCCAGCGCGCCAGCGAGGAGTGTGACGGTGTCCGGCGCCCGCTGCTGTGGACCCGGCTCGACCACCTGAGTGTTCAGAAGATCTGGGCGGCGGACCAGGGCTTCGCCCATCGACTTGTCGATGAACCACTCAGATCCTCGGCCACGAGCTGGCGATCGTCCATAAATGCGTATTTACGATCCCAGGTGCGGCGATCAACGCCGCGAAGTCGGGGGCGTCCTCGTCGGTTCCCGCCCGGCTATTGCGCTAGGAGTACGACGCTCACGCGCGCCGCTACCTGTCGGGCGGCCATTTCTGGTCCGGCTCGTACTTCGCCGGAAGCTGCGGGGGAGCGCCACTGATCATCGTGGGCCAGGACATCGAGACCCAGTACCGGCCCCGGGCTGAGGCGAACAGTGCTGACGCGCGCTCACGCGCGGGTCCGAGGTCCTGAGACGCGCATGCCCGGTGCCGCTGTCCGGGTCAGTCGCGGAAGTGGGCAGCGTCCCTGCGCCGACGGTCCACCTCGACGGCGAAAACGTCCGGTCGGCTGTAGTGGCCGGCCGGATCGAAGGTCTGACGCTCCTCCCGGACTCGGGCGAAGTCCAGATCGGCGATGACCAGACGCTCCTCGTCCACGACCGGCTCGACGATCCAGGTGCCGTCCGGCGCCGCAACGGCAGAGTCACCACGGCAGTAGTCGGTTACGCCGGCCCGCTCCGGGGTTGGGTGGTGAATGTCGGGAGACTGGATCAGGCCGCGTTCGAGGTGGGGTACGTCAGTGAGGACTGCGTACGCCGTCGCGAACCGTTGTCGGCATGCTGGACGTTGAGGTTCGAGCGGTTGCCTCCGGTGCGTACGGTCAAGTCCTAGCAGGGCAGAAGTCCGTGACACGTGACTACTGGGCGGCCACGACGGCCGGGCAGCTGTCCACCGGCGCCCGGCGCGAGAGGTACGAGACCGTCCTGGCCTCCTCGGAGACGATGATCCGCTGGACGATGATCGGCGTGATGGTTCGCCGGCCCACCCCGGGGTCGAGCGGCAACCCGGCAAGGCCCGCGACCGCCCGTAAGGTCGGCTCAGGTGTCGTAACAACCGTCCCAGGGAGGGTAGAAGCCCAGGCCGTCCGGATGGAGCTCCGCGCCCACGCCGTCGGCGGCTTCATCCTGTTCCTCCAGGACCAGACCGAACAGGGCCCCCTCGAACCGAACGGCGAAGGGTGCGATCGCGATGTCCTGGTACTGCCGCTCAGGCAAGGCATCCAGCCACTCGCCGAGCAGCTGCTCGGCCGCAGTGATCGCCTTCTGCTCACCGTCCGCCGTGGTGCCGGTGAACTGAATGCGTGAGTCCAGGTGCCGACCAGCCTCGTCGAACTGATGGAGCACAGCGCACCAGCGCTTTTTCGCCTGCCAGTCGTCGCTGCTCCAGTCACTCCAGCCCTCGGGAAAGGCCGCGGTGACCGAGGCGAAGAACTGGCCGCCCTGCCAGCGCCCGATGGTGCTTGTGTGGTAGTCAGGCTCGTGTCTGATCGGTATGACATCGGGAATGCTCATGGGCGAACCGTAGCCGCTGCCTCTGACAACGGGTGGCGGCGACCTCGGCCGACGTCAAAGAGATCTCAAAAGCGGTCCGAGGCCGCCCCAGGCGACTGTCCCCTCGCCAGATGGCCCTCATCTGCTCGGGGAAAGGAGACTCTCCAGCGTCCGTGGTAGTGGGTACACGCGCTCCGCGGGGAGTAGCCGCTGCGCTTTGGCGGCCTGCCCGGTCTGTGTCAGTGTCGCGGCCTTGCGTACCTGAGGGGTGAGGTCGGTGAGGCTGACAATCCAGTCATCGGTGAACGTGCGGATCAGATTGCGGCCGATGCCGACCTGGATGCTGTAGTGGTTCAGTGCCGCTCCGCGCAACGAGCGTTCCGGGTCCCACTGGACATGTACGGCTGCCTGGGCCACAGCTGCCGGATCCGCGGTCGTGAGCACGGCCTGGGACAGTGCTTCCTCCCAGCCCTCCCGGGTTATCCGCACTGCGAGAACGCGCTCTTGACCGGGTTTGCGGGCCCAGTTGCTGCGATGCATGAGCCACAGGAATGAGGGCTTGATCCACGTCATCCTGTGAAAGGAGAACGGCGCAACGAAGCGGCCCGCTCGCAGCGCTGCCTCGGCTATGGCAGGCGAGTATGCCTGGTAGACCACGATCGTGTTGGCGTCGTAGTTCGCGCGAATCTGGTACTGGGGTGCCATGAGCCGTACCCTGCCATCCGTGCAACTCGCATTGCGAACCATTTTCCCGGCCCCGGCCGGTTCGAATGTGCCGGTTCAAGTCAGGCGAATTATTGAGAAAATCGACGGACTGTGGATTGGCGGCATGCCGGGGCAGCTAGTGGCTTCATCGGTGAAATTACGTAATCGGCTACGTAAATCGTGCGGTGGGGACATCGGGTCGGCGGTGGCGTGTCGGTGGGGTCTGGTTGGATCCGGGCATGGCTGATGCTTCGCATGTTGAAGCGGGCCCGGTGACCGAATCCTTCGTGGCGGCGGGCCGCGGGCGGCTTCGGCGGCGGCTGTGCCGGTCAGTTCGGTGTGTTCGTGCGCGTCGACCATGGCGCGGTATTGCTCGCCGCGGGCAAGAACTTGTCCGCTCTCGACCTCTGCGCGGATCCGGAGTCGCTGGTGCCTGATGGTGGAGTCGGGTTTGGGAACTCTTGGAAGTCCTCGGCCAGGGCGGCCCCGAAACGCTGGTCACAGGTAGTCGAAGAAGCGGGTCCACCACCTCGGAGGGTACTTGGAGTAGTGGGGTCCGAGGTTGCTGACGCCGTCGTATGGAGTCCAGAGCAGGTGCTCGGAGACGGAGATGTAGCCGAGTGCTTCGAGTTCGCCGCCGATGCGGTGCCGGTCAGCAGTCTCGAAGAGGATGTTCTCCTCTTCCTCGGCGTAGCTTCCAGGATTGCCGAGCGTGACAGCGGCCAGGTTCCCGAAGTTGCTGACGGTTACCGTGATGTGGTCCCCGCTGTGGGTTGAGCCCTGCGGGATCACGATCGTTCCGTGGTGGCTTGCGTCCTCGACGCCTCGATCAACTGAGCACGTGCACTGGAACCGCTGGCCCAGACGGGACGCGAGCTGCTCAAACAGTGCTCGAGTGGCCGCGTGGTCGTAGCCGCGGGGGAACTCCAGGTGGTCTGGGTCGTCGAGTTGCCTGAGCAGCGCCCAGGTGCGCCGGTCGTCAAGGGGCATGTGCGTCCTCCTTGCTGGTGGCGGGTGCCTCGTTGAACTGATCTCGGCTGTGTAGACGCCCCAGTCTCCAGCGGCGGCCCGCTGCCATTGACGGCGGCGGTGACCTCGATGCCGAGGGTGCGGGCAAGACCGCGGCGGGCAGGTCGGTGGCGAGCTGGAACAGGGCGGTCGAGCGGCTTAACAAGAGCCGGATGCCGAGTTTACGGAGCCGTTCGCCCATGGCCCAGGCACTGCTCGGGCGGCCGGGTCGGCCGCCGGGGAAGAACCAGGGCGAGTCTGTCCAGCCGATGACGGCATGGCTGCGGCGAACCTCGGCCTGTTGGAGGGACAGGTAAGCGACGGGTGCGGGCAGGTCAGCCGGGACGGCACCGAGGGGAATGCGGACGGCTGCCTCCGTCGCCTCGATGCGGTCGGCGGTGAGGCGGGAGAGCGCTGCGGGCCATCCGGCATGGAGGAGCAACAGCGGTCCCGCAAGGCGGTCTTCGGACTTGAGAATGTCGTCGTGCAGCAGGCGGCGGGCGCCGGCCCAGCGGGCCTCGATGTCCATCGACGGGGAGGGGCCGTTGCATCGCTCGGCCGGGACGGTGAGATCGCGGGCGATCCTCTGGGAGAGGGCCCGGCGCACGAAATGGCCTGCCTCCTGGCGAAGACGGGCGTCGCCGCTGGTCGTCCAGCGCTCAAGGTCGGTCCGGCGGCCGGTGGCAAGGGCCAGGTTGTGGCCCGTGAGCCAGTTCAGGAGAGAGACGGCCGCCCGCAGATGTTGCCTCGCGACCTGGAGCTGGCAGTGCGTGATGTCCTTGCCTCGGCTGTGGCGGCGAAGCCGTCGTAGGGGGTCCCGGGTCGAGTACCGGAGCAGGATTCTCCGCCCCTCGACGGTCGTGTAGCAGGTGACGAGGTCCTTCACGTGCCGTTCGAGGCGGACCGTCTGCTCGTCGCGTTTCGGCAGGACTTCGGTGACGACGAGGACGCTGCGGAGGTGTTCGACGACCTTGCCTTCGGGGAGTTCGTCCAGGACTTCGTGGGTGAGGGGCGGCGGCCCGAGCCGACGATCAGGCCTCTAGTCTGCTGAGTTGCCTTCCGCACCGCAGATGCTTCCTACCGATCCGCCGAGCCGGCCACGGAACAGTCGAGGATCCGCCCGTCCACCATGCCGGGCAGCCACGGTACGCCCCGTTGGTCGGACGCCGAACAGCCCGTACGGCGCTGCTCTCCGGGGGGCGTGCGATCAGAGCCGTACGGGCAAAATCGATCACGCGCTCCGGTCGGGACGCGAGCATTGGGGGAACCCCCATATGTGCCGGTGACGTTCGGCGCCACTCGTGCGAGGACAGAGACCAGCGGCGACGCCCGGCCGGTATACGTATCCCGGTTACGTGGTTCTCCGGATGTGTCGGTGATGCCGGGGGGCTTGACTCGGCTTACGCCGGAAAGATCCGCCTGCCTGCTCCGCGTCGGTTCTTGGGGCCACCGGGCGGTGTCGGTCGTATGCGCGCCGGGACAATGGCCGTGGCTGCCCCTGGCATTCCGCTCATCGGCGCGCGGAGCGCCGGGCGCCCGGGCGGACTGTGCCGGTTTCTCTCGTTGTCATGATGTGGAAGGCAGGGCCGATGGGACGGCTGCGGGTGGCGGCGACGCCAATACCTGGTGGCAGCAGACCCCACCTGCTCCGTGCCCGACCGGGTGACCGAGGTGGCCAGAGGAGTACGGCATCGGTACGGCCGCCGCCCCGCTGCATCTGGCGCTGCTTGCGACGCCCGGCCCCTTCGACCGTGATCCGGCCCCGTGGACCGGCCGGAAGCCGACTCGCGTGCCGGCTGCCCGTGCCAAAGCGGCGGCCGCCGGCCTGGTGGTCGTGGGCGGCCGGTCCCGGGCCGGACGCTCGCTGTTCCTGCCGCGCGGCTGGACGGAGCCCAGACCGGGATGCCTCCCGCTGGTGCCGTGGCAAGGGCCGCTGTACGGCGAACTGATCAGCGCTTCGAGACACTGCTGGCGTGCTCCTGCCACGCTGGCGTGCTCCTGCCACTCTGGCGTGCTCCTGCCACCTGAACCGGCCGCCGACCCGTACCACGGGAGCCTGGAGCGGGCCGGGGAGGACGACGCCCATGCTTGGAGGAGCCGAAGGGCGGCCAGGCGGTGGTGGCGCTGATGCATGACCCGGGCCACTGAACGGCCCGTACGCCGGGTGCGGCGCCCTTCCCCCGGGGGCCCGCACCCCCTCGCCGGGTGCGGCAACCACCCCCGGGGGTGCCGCACCCGGTCCGAGCCGGACACCTTCCCCAACAGCACTGAACCGACACGGACATCCATGAACCCCACCACGGCGGCGGCAGCCGGACCGGTACGCCAATCCCGCCCACCCGGCAGCACCAGGCCACCGAGCCTGTCTTCCTCTCGCCCCACGACGAGGCCGTCCGACCCGCTCCCCGGCTCTCCGCCGTGGCGATGGCGCCGCCCGGTCGAGCTCACCGTAGCCGGAGTCCGACAGGCGGTCGCTGAACCCGCGCGAGGCGACGACAGGCAGGGCAGTCCGGTCGTACGGCGTCGCAGCGGGTCCGGCGGCGTCAAGGCGGATCCGGCCTGTTGGCTCCGTCCGCAGTCCGGCGACGTCGGTCGCCCGGACCGCCCGCTCCGCTACCGAGGACCGGGCTGTTCCAGCACCGCGGGATCCACGAAGGCCGAGTCCCGGGGTGTGTCCGTGCGGAAGTCGCGCCCTGACTCCCATTCCCAGGACTCCTCCTCCTCACCCAGCCGCTCGATCATGTCGAAGAACCGGCTCTCGACCGGCCGCAGACCGGCAACCGTGTCCGTCAGATCCCGTTCGGAGACGAACCGTGCTTCGCTCTTTCCGACCGACAGCACCGCGAGCCACCCCGTGTCGTCGGCATCCCAGAGGTTGCCGCCGGTCTCGGCCCAGAACAACACGGTGTCCTCGGCGGCCTCGGACTTGAACTCGCCGGCGCCGGCGAACATGAGAAAGGCGGTGTGGACGTTCCACTGTTTATAGCCGAAGTAGAACAGATAGGCCTCCAGTGCTCCCTCGCGATACAACACGAGGCAGCCGTCCTGGGATGCACCGGAACAGGCCTTCTCGATCGCCTCGGAGAAGAATTCCCGGGGCGTGATTCCCCCGCCCACGGAATCCCATTCCCGGTCCGCACGCTCACCGTTCCAGTGCCACCCGTCGAACATGTCGGCCGGGTTGGCGATCCTGCTCACATCCGGTATCGGCGTGCTCAGCCACGCCTCGAAGCTGTCCCGTGACATCGGAATGCGCGCAGCCACCAGAAAAGTATCCGACACGACTTCCCCACCTTTCTTCTTCACTCACGCGGAGACGCAGTGCACATTACATACTCACCCGTCGCAGAACTCAACCTCCTCAAAGATTTCCAGGACAGGGTAGGTTACGAGAATTTCGCCCAGGGATTCGGTCTGACCGAATACGGGAACACCTCCGGCCTGTCGGCCTGGTCTGAGGATCCGGAATTCACCGGCCGCCTCATCCCCTTCGCCCAGGCCACCGGCGGCGGTTCCTTCTACGCACTGTGGCGCCTTGACGACCGGGAGGACTTGGCGACCCTGCCGGTGGTCGTCTTTGGGGACGAGGGCGGGGAGCACGTCGTGGCCCGCAATGTGCGGGAGCTGTTCCAACTCCTCGGCTTCGACGAGGAGATCAGCGTCGAGCACGAGAGGGCCTACTTCTACCGTGACGAGGACGAGCCGCACACCGACTGCCACGACGAGTACGTGGCCTGGCTCGACCAGCACTTCGGGCTGCCGGTGGCGCAGGACCCCGACGCCGTACTCGCGATGGCGCAGGCGGAGTTCGGCGGGCGGTTCGCGGACTGGATCCGCCCCTTCCTCCCCTGACCACAACCCCACCCCATGACGAACGAACAGAGTCAGAACAGAAGGTGAGTCCCATGCACGGAGTGCCGTTGACCGAGCAGGTCATCGAGGTGGTGCGGCGTGATCCGACAGCCAGCGCGCTGCCGTATCTGCTGCCGTACGTGAACGTGCCTTGGGTTGAGGGCGGGACCCCCCCGGCCGATGCCCGAGGGCGTACTCGCTGACCTCGCGTTCCCGTCCGGTCGCCCGCTCCCGCCGAGCCTGCGCGCCTGGCTGACGTACGACACCAGCCTGCTGCAGCGCCACCAGTGGTTCACCCCGGACGGAGGGTTCGCGCCACGGCCGCTGGACCAGGTGGTCTCGGACGAGACGGGCGACTTCTGGGGCACGGAGTTCTCCTGGCTGACCGGGCACCTTCCCGAGTGCTTCCTCCTCCCCGGCGGCTCGGACTCCCGGCGCATCCTGGCCGGGACCGAGCCGGACGAGGAGGGCGAGTACCCGGTGTTCGCCCTCGACCTGGACGACATGCCGTACCTGGGACTCATGTACCCGGGCTTCGACGTCTACCTGGCCGACACGGCGGGTCTGCTGGACCTGGGCAAACGGCAGACCTACACGGACCTGATCGACCACGGGGCCTACGGCCCCCGGATGCGCCGGCACGCCGCCCAGTGCTTCGCGGGGGAGACCTGCGTGGAGTACCCCTTCGAATCCGCGCCGCTGTTCGCGCAGCTGTACCCCGAGAAGGCCCTGCGCAGCCCCCGGCGCGGGAACACCGCAGGCTGACGCTTTCAGCCACTGCCGGACGGCCCGTTCTCCCGAAGCCGTCACGAAGTGACAAGTAACGCAGCATGCCGTCAGGGCCTTGGTCTCTGTGTAGGGGGCAGGTACTTCGCCGTCGGTGAGGGCGGCGAAGTCGGCGTGTGCCATTTCGAGGGCCTCGGTGTACGCCTCGCCCTTGGCATGTTCGGCGAGTGCCCTGGGTCCGGTGGATGCTCGACAGGCTCGCAGTACTGCGCGTCCGCGCGGCGTCCCGAAGGGCGACTCCCACGGGATCGCCGCCCTCCTCACCCACACCCAGGGGTTTGACTCCGGTAGCAGGGGTCCCATGGGCACGTGGTGCCCACAGCGGGGCAGAGGACTGGACTCCGACCCCTCGCTCCCCTGGTGAGCTGAGGCCGGAGTCCTAGGCATCGATCAGCTCACCGAGCGCGGCCGCATCCTGGCGCCGAACTCAGGGCGGGCCGGCCGTCCTGCCCGCAAGGGAAGAGGATCGCGCAGCCTGGCCACATACCGCCGGTACGCCCGGGCCTTGGCCGAGGTGCCCTCGACGGCGGCGAGGCGGTCAGGGAACGTCACTCCTCCCGCGTACAGTTGGGCATTCGTCCCGAACTGATTCCCGTGCAGGCGGCCGGTTACCAGTCGGCTCCGGCTCCAGGGAATCGGCTTGGACCGGCCGGTTACCACCGGGCCGCGGTTGACCTGGAACCAGACCTCGCGGTGGTTGCCGAACAGCACGACACTCTCGCGGAGATCACGCACATCGGTGTACACGTCGAAGTCCCACTCACCCGGAGCTCCCCCAGAGGCGTAGTGCGCACGAAAGTGGTGCATGAACCGGGGCAGGTCGACAGCGGCGCCGAATGGAATCACCGCGTCGGCATAGGGCTCACCGGCGATGAAATGGATTCTGAACTCCAAGCCGTACAGCCGCCCGCGGACCTTCTCCTTGATGCAAAGTGAGAACGTGTCCGCGTCGTCATAGCTCCAGCGGTCCACGGCCCGGACATGCTGACTCAGGTGCTTGAACGACAGCGTGGCCCGATCAGCCAACAGGCCAGGGATCCGTTCGACCGAGCCATGCAGCAGATAGAGACACATCAGGTCCACCGGATGCGTTTCGTGTGCCAGTCGCGTAAAGAATCCATCGGAAAAACTGTCCCGCAAAGGTGCCTCCAGTCGCCCCGCCCTCCGTAATGTCGTGGGCCTGGGGAAAACCTACGTCCTTACGGACCAACGGAACAGTCAAATATCGGCAAGAGGGGGGTCTGAGGGCGGCGAAGTCGGTGTGTGCCTGCTCGACGGCTTCGGGGCACACCTCCTTCTTCTCGTGCTCGGCAAGGGCCCGGTAGACGCTGGCGCCAGACACGTATAGTCCCTTGCACCTGGCGGTGGGAACGACGAGGTCGGGCTGGACCTGCTCGATGGACTCGCCGCTTGCTCGCTGACGGAGAACTGAACAGGCTTACGGCCCAGGCCGACGTCCGTTGACGTCCTCGGCCCGTACACGATCTAAATCTCCCACCACCAGGCTTCGAGGTCGTGGTGATCGGCGAACTCCACGGGAACCGCGTAGGGCGACCCTTGTGCGACGGGCAGGGCGTCGGTGCGGCGGACGATGGTGCGCAGGTCCTGCACGGCGGGCATGTCGGCGAGTTCGGAGACGTCGAAGGGGCATCCTGCGGGGCCGCCGAGAAGGGTCTCGCAGCCGAACCCGTACCATAGTCCGATGAGTTCGCGGTCCTGCTTCTTCTCAGCGGTGACCGCTACCTCACGGACGACTTCGATCAACCGGGTGCGGTGGGGCGGAGCGGCGTCGGGGCCGTGAAGTTCGCCGGCGGCCGCCATGCGCCGCCAGAGTTCGGTGCCGGCGTCGCAGTAGAGGTACGGCGGTTCGACGTAGCCGTCTTCGAGCCAGGACCCGTGGCCATCGAAGTCGGGGGCGTCCTCGTCGAACGTGCGCAACGCGGTGAACTCCGTCAGCGCGTCGAAGTACGCGGACCGCTCGGCGTAGTCGGGGTGCAGGGAGACCGGGAAGCGGTACGTGTACCCGCGACGCAGCAGGATGTCCATGACGCGGAAGTGCGTGAACGAGCCGTCGAACCCGCTCTGGAAGCGGTACAGCGCCGAGTACCAGTCCCGGACACGGGGGTCGCCCGCCTCGGCATGGCCGTCCAGGATGCGAATCGAGTCCGCGACCAGGTCCTCGATCAGATGATCGGACATCGGGTTCTCCCTCCTCAAGGCGGCGACAGCGCAGGCCTCGCCGGTGCAGCCGACACCACGACACGGTCAGAAAGCTCGGCGGCTGCCATCTACAGCTGCCGTGTCCGCGAGCCCGACGACCGCTCGCCACGAGAGCGGCGGAAGCTCATACGCGCCGTGGGTCAGGGACAGACATCCGCACGTCCGACGCCTGGATACCTCCCAGGCAACTCGCCTTCCGATCTGCCTCGATCCGGATGACACAGTAAGCGCCGGTACATGCGCCACAGGGGCTCTCGGCCACCCAGACCGGGAAATTCAGTAGCGGATTGCGTAGTTCGACTGAACCACCGTCCGGCCGTGGTAATCGAACCTCTGTGTGGCTGCTGTGAGGCTGCTCTGCGGGAATGTCGTACGAGCTCAACGCCGTCATAGGAAGTTTCGACCTGCTCAGGAGCCAGACAGCCGGGATTCGGGAAACGGCCGCCGCCCCGCTCCGACAGCGCATGGGGCTGGTGCCTGTCACCACACAGCTCCTCGAGGAGCTGACTGGGCTTACCGATCAGGATGGTGCCGGGCCCGGTCAACCATTCACGGTGACGTCGTCGGCATTCGAGCAGACCTTGAGCTACTGGTCCCGGGGCGGGCCGATCACCTACGTGGAGGCAGACGTCCACGGAGGGGCCGGATACCTGGGACTTCACCGTTTCCGCTCTCGCCCTGCTCGATGTCGTTCCGAGCAGTTCCGAGCGGGCGAGCTACCACGATCTGTTCCTGGAGGTGGGGCTTGGCTTGGAACAGGACATGGACGGCTGGCAGTCGGCCGGCCGAACTGCTCGATGGGCGGCGACCTACGACGAGTGGCATCAGGAGCACCTGGCGGAGCAGGAGAGAACAGCGCGTGCCGCCGCGGAGATCGGAAAATACAGGAGGCTTCCCGACGTTCCGGTGGCTCTGGACGGTAAGGCGATCATGGAGCTGCTCGGCCTGCCTCCAGGCCCACTGATCGGTGTGGCCACTCGCTATCTACAAGATCTGCATCTCGAACGCGGCCCGCTGTCACGGGAAGAGGCCGTCACCCGGCTGAGGACCTGGGCCGCGGAGCAAGACACAGGATGCCGAGGCCGGTGATCGGCCAAGTAATCGTTTCATGAGGACGTCAATCGTGCCGCCGCCGAGGCAAGGGATGGCGCGCTTCGAACAGAGATGACGTAACACGTGTAAGAGGTCCTTCGCAGTCGCGGAGCGTCAACACTCCCGTGATCATGTGAGCCGTTGCTCGCTTCGGCGCGACCGACTCAGTTTCCCAGCAGTGCACGGCCTACTGCCGTTCGCTCTCAGTACTGCCGGGCATGGTGTGCCCGCAGGACATAAACAGCGCAAAGCATGGGCGAGACGGGATCAGACAGGATCGACTTGCGTGTTCTCTGACCTCTTCGGGACTCGGTGGAGCCGGGCCCAGGCACAACGCTTGCTTGGGTGCCGCTGCACAGAACCCATCGGCAGATGCCCCTCTCAGTAGAACCACGTAGTCGCTTACCGAACTTCGCTGCGAAGCTCACCGGTACGTGGTTGGAGCGTCCAGGATTACCTACGATGCGGAGCATGTCTGAACACGTGCGTGTTGGCGCTCGGGGCACCAGCTCTGTTCACGAGAGTGCGTGCTGGACGGGTCCGGCGTTGGCCGAATGGCATGTCCGTGTCCGTGACGACAGCGCGCGCCCTGGGCCACCTCACCTGGTCGATCTGACCGAGCGGGCTGACCGTCCTTGTAACGTATCCGAGAATTTCTGGGCGGGACTGCTGGAGGCCGGCTGGGCGGCACGGATGCCATCCAAGGACGGCCGGACTCGCTTCCAACTGCGCTACTACGGGGAGCGGTTCGAAGGGCTGATAGTCGGTGACGACTTGCCCGCGCTCGTGTACGCGGTCACCGAGTCGGGGCAGCAGATTCTGCTGTTCGATGGCGCAGTGCATGGTTATGAGGCGATGTTCTGTGACAGCTGGGACGACGACAGCCTGCGTACTCGCCCTGGAACGGCAGTCGTTGACAGACGTCGACGATCCCGACCTGGTCACGCTCGTCGATGGTCGTCGTATCCCGTTCGAGGCCGCCCGGCACGCCGCCTTCGACGCTGTCTCGATCACCGCCACGAACGCGCGGGGCCGGGCCACCGACGTCGTGTCGGAGGAGCTGGCATGAGTGGCGCCCACGGCGGCCCGTTCGCTGCTGAAGCGCCACATCACAACTCAGCCATGCGGTCTGCTCTTTGCGCTCACGGACGACCGTCCTGGTCAGCAACCTTGTGTGTGGCTCCTGACCAGCGGGCGCCGTCGTTCATGGCTCAGCGGGTGTCGACCACGACCGGCCGGAGCAGCTTGACGGCTTCGTTCCCCAGCTCCTCCCGGAATCCGTCAGCGCCACCGGTGACGTACGGCCCCATGAGCCGCGTGTAGGCAGCGCTGGCCAGATACCACCGGCCGCCGACCAGCGCCAGGCGGCAGTACGGATCCTGAGGGTCGACATCGACGAGGGACGGATCGACGCCGCACAAGACGTCCACGTCGAATCGTTCTGCTATGTGCTCCGCGAGGCGCAGATCAGGGTATGGACCGAGGTCACACTCGTACACATGCACCACAAGACCGAGTGGCCATGCCGGATCATCGGTGGGCTCGAGACTTGCCCATAGGCTTCCTATGTTGTCCGGAACATCGGCTCCGGGGGGTTGCACCACCAACTGCAGGCCAGGCGGGATCAATTCCATGAATATGGCAGCCACTTCGGCAACGGTGAACGCCCGTGACAAGGTAATGCTGAACATGATCGTCATCCAATCATGCCTGATGTGGCACCAGGGCGTGCATCGAAAGCGGATCAGTAGGGTGGGGTTGTGATGGGGGTCGCGCCGTTGTTGGGGAGGTCGCCATGTTGTTCGGGTCGCGGACCGGATTCGGTTTGGAGTTCCACGTCGAGCAGGACCCGTCTCTGCTGTGCGTCGATATCTTCGTCGGCGGGCTCCATGTGAACGCAAGGGACAACGCGTTCTATCCGCCGTTGCTGGTCAAGAAGCTCAAGGACGAGATCGGTCGCTTCCACGTACCGACTGCGCCGCCGGAGGGGTTCACATCGCCGTCGGAGTCCTTTCGCATCGCCGAGAGCTGGATGTACGACGATGTCGGTACCCGGACTTCACTTGGGATTGAGGAGGCACTCGCGCGGTGTGAATTCCTGGAGTGGGGAGAGTGTACCGACGAGGTGACGGCTATCGCGTTCCCCGATGGGGACCGGGTGCATCTTGCCTGTCGGGTACGCGAGGGAGGCGGCCCCGCCTGGGGCACCGAGCCGACGGTGGTGTCGGTGAGCCGGACGATGCTCGTCGAGACGCTGGAGCGCGGCCTGGCCATCGCCGAACGCGAGTGGTCTGCCCGGCTCGCCGCCATCCGCAAGGCCCGCACTGACACATGCGACGGCGGGGACGTATCCAGCGTGCGTTCTCCGTAGACGTGCATCGAATGGGTGGTCAATCACTCGTGAATGGGCGCTATGAGTGGCTGCGGCAACCCGCAGTGGGAGACCCTCAGGCGTGATAAGTGAACCCGCCTAGGTAGTGCAGAGCGGTGCCGTGTGGGTTGGTGACCACGTTGGGTGCGAAGACGCAGATCGCGGCGTCAGCCAGCTCGGTCGACTCCACTTTTGGCAGCCACTGGTCGGCGTACGACGCCCCTCTAAGGAGTATCTCGGGGACAACCGGCGTGAGGTGACCGTCGTCCTGGGCGTGGATGGCTTCGACGCACATCGGTTCGAGCTCGACAATTCCGGTTTCTGCCATAAAGACGGATGGTTTTGCGTCCCCGTTCTCCGACCACCCCGCATCGACGTAGCTCCGGATGTCTTCGAACGAGGAGAACCGGCCGCGCGACAGGAAAACATGCACCACGTTGGCTTCAGTCACCCGACGATTGTCGCCCACCACTGAACCCGCCCGCGACCGCCACGAGACATCGTCCTCACATCGGACTCCCATCAACGGGTGACTGTGCTCACTTCTGAAACACGCCCTACGGGCTCGTGCAGGGTGGCGGTGAGGCGTCGAGTTCCTGATCGTCGATCATGGCCGTGTGGTTGGGAATGAGTCTTGGGCAACAATCATCAGCGACCGGCGGATCACAGGCCTGTCTGCCAGTCAGGGGGGGTATGTCCCGCCCGGGGCGGCCTGGGCACTGCCGCTGGAGGAGCGGGTGCTGCTCGTGATCGCGTACTGGCGCACCAATCTGACGCTGCGGCAGTCAGCCCCGCTGTTCGGAGTGTCGAAGTCAGCGGCGGCTCGGATCGTCGGCTGCACCGGACCGCTGCTCGCGCTCAAGCAGCGCCAACGCTTCCGCAGGGGCACCGTTTTGATCGTGGACGGCCCGCTGGTACCCACCCGCGACCGCACCATTGCCCAACAGTCCAAGAACTACCGCTACTCCACCAGCCACCAGATTGTGCTGGACGCGGACAGCACGTTGGTCGTTGCCGTCGGCCGGCCGCTGCCCGGCAACCGCAACGACTGCAAGGCATGGGAAGAATCAGGCGCAGAGGCCATGGTCGGCCGGGGCACCACCATCGCTGACGGCGGCTACCGCGGCACCGGGCTGCTCATTCCGCTCCGGCGTGCTCCAGGCCAGGAGCTTGCGGCATAGGAGCAGCAGCACAACGCCTCGCACCGTCGTGTCCGCGCTCGCGTCGAGCATGCCATCGCACGGATGAAGACCTGGAAGATCCTCCGCGACTGCCGACTGAAAGGAGAGGGCGTCCACCACCCGAAGCTGGGCATTGCCCATCTGCACAACCTTGCGCGCCGCGTGTGACCGCCCGCATGAGAGTAGCTGCCCGTTCAAGACTCGGTGGGCAGGAGCTGGACCAGGCCGACCCAGTTTTCCTCGTCTGCCTTGGTGTGGGTAGCCCGGACCCTCCAATGGCCGGCGGGCAGCGGAACCGGTGCCTGGGCGGGCATCCCGCCGCCGGGATACTCGATGTCGAGTTCGGACCCTGCTTCGGCGGAGTCCATGAGTATGGCCGGACCGTCCGACACCCACGTGCCGCACTCCTCCCACTCGGTGGCAGGGTCCGCAAGGACGGCCTCTGCTGCGGCCTTCAGCCCGGCCTCGGAATCGGCGGCAAGCCACCGCAGGAAGGCTCGGCGCTCGGGCAGATAGCAGCTGGTGGCTGGCTCGTCCGCCAGCACCAGTGCCTGCGCACCGTTCTCGCCAACGGTGATCACACCAGCCAGATCGTCCACCGCGCAGGCCCGGTCGTAGTCGTCTGGAGCGGTCGCGTCTCCCGCCATGACCCCGCTCTCCGTGCACCCGCGCCATGCAGCCAACGCGGAAACGGGGATGACGATCAAAGGTCCGCCCATCGACTCCACCCAGACAGGGGAGGTGTGGGACGCATCGGCCGCGGCAGACGAAGAGGCGCTCATGCCGTCAGTGTGCCCGCGCCCACTGACAACGCCCGCGCCGCTTGTTGGCGCCCAGCACGGGGAACGGCTCGGCGCCCGCGGCAACCAGCAGTTGCGGGACGGCCTTTAAGGAATACGGTCTGTGACCGCGGGCGAGGTTGGCTGGAGCGCGTCGCAGGTGCGTTCTGGCTCGTCTGGTGAGTCTGTACCAGCACGGGGAGATCCCGGTGCTGGTTCGGTGCTGACTCGAACGCCCGAGATCAGTCAAACCCGCAGGTCCTAGCCCCGATCGAATGAGTTGTTGTACCACTCGATGGTGGTGCCGATGAGGCTGGCGGCGACGATGCGCTTGAGGTTGCCGGGGGGTGGGGGAGCGGTGGTTGCGTAGGCCATGTGCGCCACTTCCTCGTGTGCGGTGGAGACGGGTACGTGCTGGGACAGCGTAGGAACATGCAGGTCAGGCGCACATGTGGTGGGGCAACATAGTTCGGGGCGTTGCTATGCGGCGGACCGCTATGCCCGAGGGTGGGGGGGTGGCGGTTCAGTGGCTCGAACAGGGGGGTCTTGGCCACAACCCAACTCCGCCCGCGGACGCTTCGCTTCATGGGTGTCCCCGGAGCGGCCGGCAGTGCCGGACGCCTCGGCGTTGCGGGTGCCGGGAGCCCTGAGAACTCCCGTCATCACACGTCGAACGGCACGCCTTCGCCGCCAACACACCGCGGGCAGTCACCGGTCCGTGGATCCGGCTTCAAATCTTGAGCACAAATTCCACACACACCTCTCTTCAGGCGGGCCCCGATGGTCTAGATTGACCGTGCTTCACATGCGGGGACACCAGGCGACAAAAGATGATCTATAGGTCCGGCGCTGCAAACAACCAGCAGCCGCGTCTCTGGCGCCGGACTTGGGTGTGATCAATTCGTCGAGCCCGAGAGGGTGCTTTGGGTGCGGGGAGCACCCGAGGTTTCGACGGGGCACCGCGTGCCTCGAGAGTCTGGCAGGACATGCGAGTCCGCTGCTGCCACCAGGGCGGGTTGTTCAAAGAGCGCTGAAGTAGCCGGGATGCCATGGGCGGGGGCGGGAGCCTCGCGGGGAGGAACAGCGCGGCGCCGGGGCCTCCCGAGGGGAGGAAGCGTGCGGGGGGCGGGGGCCTCCTGGGGGGAGGAACAGTGTTGGCCGACCACGTCGTACCACTGGGGACCAGGGGGGTTCTGTGCGGCAGGGGGGATTAGTCGGCCCTTTTCCGTCGGCGCGCGGGCGTCCGGGGGATGGGGCGATCAGCAGGCCCGCGATCGATTGGGAGCAGCGGTACCGCCGTACCGTGATCACCAGCGATACCGTGGCCACCGCCTTGGTGGTGGCGGCGATCGGCAACTTCTTCGGGGCCCGGGACGCGGCCAACTGGCACGAGAAGTGGGGAATTCTCGCATTCGGCACCGAGCTGCTGGTGCTGGGGGCGCTTGCGGTGAGCCGGTCATGGGCTCCGGCCGTGCTCGGCCAGGGCGCCGAGGAGTTCCGTCGGCTCGGGCGCTCCCTGTTCACGGCGACCGTCGTACTGGCGCTCGGCGGGATCGCCCTGACCTCGCGCAACATCAAGCTCTGGATCTTCGTCGCGATCCCCGCGATCGCGCTCGTCACCATGACCGAGCGGTATCTGCTCCGCCTCTGGCTGCACAAACAGCGGAAGGAAGGACGGTGCCTGAGACCGGTGCTCGCTGCCGGGAGCCCGGACACCGTGCGCGACCTGATCACCCGTACCCGCAGGTTCCCGCACCTCGGCTGGCGGGTGGAGGCGGTGTGCACGACGGACGGTCGCGGTCTCGACGGTGACCACCTGGACGGGGTGCCGGTCGTCGGTCAACTGACGGACGTCGCCAAGCACGTCCGTCACGACGGCTACCGTGTTGTCGCGGTCACACCGGACCCCCATTGGACACCGGACCGGCTGCAGCGCCTGGCCTGGAACCTCGAGGGCAGCGACACCGAGATGGTCGTGGCCCCCGTGCTGATGGAGGTGGCCGGCCCGCGGTTGCACGTCGACGCGGTGCTCGGGATACCGCTGCTGCGGGTCAGCATGCCGACCTTCACCGGGGGCCGCCGGGCGATCAAGGGGGTCGTCGACCGGATAGGCGCAACGTTTCTGCTGATGCTGTTCGCGCCGCTGATGATGCTCGTCGCGCTGCTGGTGGTGGTGGACAGCCGGGGCGGGGCGTTCTACCGCCAGCGCAGGGTCGGCAAGGACGGCCGCGAGTTCACCATGCTCAAGTTCCGCACCATGGTCGTCGGGGCCCACGGGGCACGTGCGGAGCTGGCCGCCCGCAACGAGGGCGCAGGCCTGCTGTTCAAGCTCCGCCGGGATCCGCGGGTGACCCGGGTGGGGGCAGTGCTGCGCCGGTACTCGCTCGACGAGCTTCCGCAGCTGTTCAACGTACTCACCGGATCGATGTCGCTCGTCGGACCGCGGCCTCCGTTACCGGAGGAGTCCGCCGCGTACGGCCCCGACATCCGGCGGCGGCTGCTGGTCAAGCCCGGGCTCACCGGCCTGTGGCAGATCAGCGGACGCAGCGACCTGCCGTGGGAGGAGGCGGTCCGCCTCGACCTGCGGTACGTGGAGGACTGGTCGCTCGCCCTGGACGCAGTGATCTTGTGGAAGACGCTGCGTGCGGTGTTCTACGGCCAGGGGGCCTACTGATGCGCGGGGGTCGGCGTCCGGCCGGCGCGCGGACCGCGGGCCACAACGGCCTGCTTTGGGGGACCGCAGGCCACAAGGGTCTGCCTGGGGGGAGGGACGGGTCATGAGAGTCAGCGTTTTCGGGCTCGGCTACGTGGGCTGTGTGTCGGCCGCGTGCCTGGCCAGCATGGGGCACGAGGTCATCGGAGTCGACGTCAACCAGGTGAAGGTCGACCTGGTCAACAGCGGCTTGGCCCCGGTGGTCGAGGAGCGGATCGGCGAGCTCATCGCCGACGTCGTACGGAGCGGAGCGTTACGCGCCACCGGCGACGTCCGCGAGGCGATCACGGGCAGTGAGGTGTCGCTGGTCTGCGTGGGCACACCGTCTGAGCCCAACGGCAGCCTGTGCACCACCTACTTGGAGCGGGTCACCGAGCAGATCGGTATCGCACTGGCTGAGCGAGGTGGGCGGCAGACCGTCGTGTTCCGCAGCACCATGCTCCCGGGCACCTGCCTGAACCTACTGGTACCGATTCTGGAGAAGAACGTCGGCGGCACGGCCGGGGTGGACTTCGGAGTCGCGGTCAACCCGGAGTTCCTGCGCGAGGGCACGAGCGTGCGTGACTTCTTCGACCCGCCCAAGACCGTCATCGGCGAGCTCGACCCGGCAAGCGGCGACGCGGTGGCGGCGCTGTACGACGGCTTGCCCGGCGAGGTGTTCCGGGTGCCGGTCCCGACGGCCGAGGCGATCAAGTACGCGGACAACGCGTTCCACGGCCTCAAGATCGGCTTCGCGAACGAGCTGGGCGCGGTGTGCCAGGCGCTCGGAGTGGACTCGCACCAGGTGATGGACGTGTTCCTGGCCGACCGCAAGCTGAACATCAGCTCCGCCTACCTGCGGCCCGGCTTCGCCTTCGGTGGCTCCTGCCTGCCCAAGGACCTGCGCAGCCTGGTCCACGCGGCGCAACGGGCCGACGTCTCGGTGCCCATCCTCTCCCATGTGCTCTCCTCCAACTCCGACCACCTGCAGCGCGCGGTGGACCTGGTCGAGCGCACCGGCAAGCGCCGGGTGGGGATGTTCGGGCTGTCCTTCAAACCCGGCACCGACGACCTCCGCGAGAGCCCGCTCGTCGAGCTGGCGGAGAGGCTGCACGGCAAGGGGTACGACCTGCGGATCCACGACGCCAATGTGAGCCTCTCCCGGCTGATCGGCGCGAACCGCGAGTACATCGAGACCCGGCTGCCGCACCTGGCGCAGCTGCTCGCGGACTCCGTCGACGAGGTGCTCGAGCACGCCGAGGTGTGCCTGGTCGGGACCAGGGATCCGGCCGTGCTGTCGGCGCTGCCCCATGGCGACGCCCCTGTGATCGTCGACCTCATCCGCCTTCCCGACGCCGAAGCGCGCCGGACCGAACCGGGGTACATGGGCCTTGCTTGGTGACACGTCGTTTGATGACACAGCCGGCGGCGACCGGCCGAACCGGCGCGCGCTGATCCTGGTGGAGAACCTGTCGGTGCCGTTCGACCGGCGGGTGTGGCAGGAGTGCACGACGCTGCGCGACGCGGGCTGGGAGGTGCACGTCATCTGTCCCCGGGGGGAGAAGCGGGACACCGAGCTGGAGGCGGTGATCGACGGGGTGCGGATCCACCGCTACCCGTTGCGCGCGGCCACCGGAGGACCGGCCGGCTACCTGCGGGAGTACGGATCGGCGTTGTGGCACACGGCCCGGCTGGCCCGCAAGGTCGGCCCGGTCGACGTGGTCCACGCCTGCAACCCGCCCGACCTGCTGTTCCTGCCGGCGCTGTGGCTGAAGCGGCGTGGCGCGCGGTTCGTCTTCGACCAGCACGACCTGGTACCCGAGCTGTACCTCTCCCGGTTCGATCGCGGCAGGGATCTGCTCTACCGCGCCGTGTGCGCACTGGAACGGCGCACCTACCGGGCCGCGGACATCGTGCTCGCCACGAACGAGAGCTACCGGGACGTCGCGATGCGCCGCGGTGGTCGCCGTCCTGAGGACGTGTTCGTGGTGCGCAGCGCGCCGCAGATCGACCGGTTCCAACCCGTGCCACCCGAGCCGCGGTTGAAGTGCGGCAAGCCTCATCTGCTGTGCTACCTCGGCGTCATGGGCCCGCAGGACGGCGTCGACTACGCCTTGCGCGCCCTTGCGAAGCTGCGCGACGAGTTCGGACGGACCGACTGGCACGCGGTGTTCGTGGGCGCCGGCGACGCCTTCGACGCGATGGTGGAGCTGTCCCGGCGGCTGGGGCTGTCCGAGCAGGTGCAGTTCACCGGACGCATCCCGGACGCCGACCTGGTGCGCTACCTGTCCACGGCGGACGTGTGCCTGTCCCCCGACCCGCGCAATCCGCTCAACGACGTGTCGACCATGAACAAGGTTCTGGAGTACATGGCGATGGGCCGGCCGATCGTCTCGTTCGACCTGAAGGAGGCGCGCGTCTCCGCCGGTGACGCCGCCGTCTACGCGCCCGCCAACGACGAGGCCCAATTCGCCGAGCTCATCGCGGTGTTAATGGACGACCCGGAAAAGCGGGCCCGGATGGGCAAGATCGGCCAGGAGCGGATCAGCGGGCCGCTCGCCTGGCGGAACTCGCAGGCGTCGCTGCTCGCCGCCTACGCCGCCGCCTGCCGTGACCACGCTCCGGTGTCGGCGGGTGGCCAGGTCCGCACAGGGAAGAGGCCGCGGCATTGAGCGATGACACGATCCGTCTGGCCATGATCGGGCGGATTCTCCGTCAGCGGTGGCGTCTTCTCGCCATCGTCGCCGTGATGGGCGCGCTCATCGGCTACGGCACCTCGCTGCTGTTTCCGCCGCGGTACACGGCGTCGGCATCGGTACTGCTGCCGGGGCAGTGGGAGGAGCGCGAGCTGCTGACCCAGGTGGACATCGCGACCAGTTCGGCGGTGATCGACCGCGCGGCCGCCAAGCTCGGCTGGAGTGACGTCGTCGGCGCCGAGCTGCGGGATCGAGTGACCGCCAAGGCCGCCGACGGGAACCTCATCAAGATCTCGGGCACGGCCGACAGCCCGGAGCGCGCGCAGCAACTCTCCGACCAGGTGGCCCAGGAGTTCGTGAGATTCGCCGCGCGGATCGCGGGCGGCAGCACCGAGCCCGCGGCCACGGGGCTCGAGGCGCTGCGGCAGAAGGTGGAGGAGACCGACCGCCGCATCACCGACCTGGCCGACGCGGCCGATCCGGGGCGGACCGTGGAGAGCGTGCAGGCCCGCACCGCGCTCGAGAAGCTGCGCACCTCGCTGGAGGAGGCCATGACGAGGCTGGACCAGGCCGACCCGGCGTCCAACAAGACGGGCATGGTCGTCATGGGCCCGGCACCCCGGCCGACCGGCGAGGCGCCGCCGACGAGGATGCAGCTCATCGTCGCCGGAGCGCTGCTGTTCTTCCTGCTCGCGGTCACCGGACACCTCGTCGCCGCGCGGATGGACCGCCGACTGCGCACCGAATCGGAGATCGCCGCGGCGCTGGGCTCGGCGCTCCTCGGCACCGTCGACGTGCCTGACGAACGGCCCGCGCACCGGCCGGAAGGCGGGGGCAGGCGAGCCTGGATCCGCCGCCTGCTCGGCGTCGACACCCGGTGGGACCTGCCGGCCCCGCAGAGGTCCGGCGACGAGGCCGGCAGGCGGATCCGCTACGGGCGGGTGTGCGCGCGCATCCGCGACCTGCTGCCGGCCCCCGGGCGGCTGCTGGTTGTCGTACCGGACGGCGACGAGATCGCCCGCCGGGCCGCCGGCCGGCTCGTCGCCGAGGCCGCGGGCGATCCCTCCCCAAGCTCCTCGAGCAGGGGATACCCCATGCTGCGGGTGATGCAGGTGTCGGTGGACCGGCCGACAGTGCCGGACCGCGACTCCGAGTCCGGTGCCCTGGTTGTCCTCAGCGCGGGCAGCTGGACCGCGGAGGAGCTCGTCGGCATCGCCGAGGCGTGTGCGGACGGCGGGCATGAGGTCGTCGGCATCGTCGTCGCCGGCACGGTCCGGGCCCGTCCGGCGCGGTCAGCCCGCCGGCCTTCGGACCACGCCACTGGGGCGCTCGCCGTTCGCGGCCACGCGACGGGAGGTTCAGTGTGACGACGAGCACGACTTCGGAGTCGTCGGCAGCCGCTCCGCTCCTCGATCTGCAGGCGCTGGTGGTGGCGGTGCGCAGGCGCCGCCGCCTCTGGTACGCCCTGGCGCTGCTCGGGCTGCTGGTCGGCGCGGCGGTGGCGGTCCTGCTGCCGCCGCCGCCGACCGCGGTGACCAAGGTGCTGGTAGCGCACAAGGAGGACCAGCCGAACGACACCGGAACGCTGATCCGCACCGACGTCGAGTTGCTGGGGACCACGCGGATCGCCGAGAAAGCCCTGCAGTCCCTCAAGTCCTCGGAAAACCCTGAGGACTTCCTGCGCGACTACCGGGGCGCCGGCCTGACCAACAACCTGCTGCAGATCACTGTGACAGGTGACAGCGACGAGGAAGCGGTGGCCCGGGCCAAGGCACTGGCCGACGCGTTCGTCGCGGACCATGTGAAGCGGATGGGGGAAACCGCCAAGGCCGAGGCCGACGCCCTGCTCGACCAGCGTGACCGCATGCGGGACGAGCTCGCCCAGGTCAACGAGGCGATCGGAGACCGATCGCCGGACGGCGACCCGAAAGCGTCGGCGAGCATCGAGTCGCTCTTCGCCCGCCGGGCCGAACTCAACTCGCGGATCGCCGATTTCGACCAGCGTGCCGCGGAGGCGCGCACCGGCACGCCCAAGGTCGTCGCCGGCACGCAGATCGTGGACGCCCCGCGCGCGGTGCGGCATTCCCTGCCCGAGGCGACGGTCACCAACGCCGCGATCGGGCTCGTCCTCGGGCTCGTTCTCGGGCTCGCGCTGGCCGCGGTCGTCACGGTGGTGGCGGACCGCCCCGTGCTGCGCCGGGACATCGCGGCGAACCTGGGCGCCTCGGTCATCGCGGAGCTGCCTCGCCGTTCGGGCAGGCTGTGGCAGCGCCGACGGACCCGGGCGGCACGCGAACGGCTCACCGCGACCCTGGCCCGCACCGCCCGGGGTTCCGCGGAACCGGTGTCGCTGCTGGAACTGGGCTGTGCGCGCAGCACGAGCGTGATCGCACTGGACCTCGCCAGGGCACTGGCCGCGGAAAGGCCCGTGGTCATCGTCGACGGGCTGCCCGGCCCGCAGCTCGCAGGCCGCCGCCCGAAGCCGGGAGACCCGACCGTGGTCAGTGGCGAGCCTGCCGCGGCTGTGTCTCCTCAGGAGCGCCGGCTCGGCGTCGGCTCGGTGGCGCCCGGCACGGCGTGGACCGACCTCCGGTACCTCGGCACCCAGACCGTGCTCGTCGTGCGGGCCGGGCACGCGAGCGCCGCATGGCTGCACACCGTGGCGCGGCAGCTCGCGGACCAGCGCATTCCGGTGATCGGTGTGGTGCTGATCGACCCCGATCCGCGTGACCGGACCGACGGCACGCTGTGGGACGGGCTGCATACCGCGCTGCGCGGCCGGAGCGAGCGGACGGCCCGGCAGAACGGTGGGGGTACCTCCCACGCCGTTCAGGCAGTGGGGGAGGTCCTGCGGCAGCCGATGTGGGCCGCACAGGGCACGGACAACGACCAGGAGGCGCGGTAGGACATGTGCGGCATCGCAGGTACTTACCGATGGCCGGACGGGAAGCTGGTGACCGACCGGCTCACCGAAACCCTCGCCCACCGCGGTCCGGACGGGTCGGGCCGGTACGGCCACCCCGCCGGTGACGGCGAAGTGCAGCTCGGGCACCGCCGGCTCGCCATCATCGACCTGTCCGAGACCGGCGCCCAGCCGATGCTCTCGGACGGCCTCGCCCTGACGTACAACGGCGAGCTGTACAACGCGCCCGAGCTCCGCGCCGAGCTGGCCGCCGCCGGGGTACGCTTCCGCGGCACCTCCGACACCGAGGTGCTCCTCGAGGCCTGGCGGCGCTGGGGCACGGACTGCCTGCCCCGGCTGCGCGGCATGTTCGCGTTCGGGATCTTCGACGAGCGCACCGGTGAACTGGTGCTGGCCCGTGACCAGTTGGGCATCAAGCCGCTGTTCCTTCTCCGGCGCGGCGGGGGCCTGGTGTTCGCCTCCGAGCTCAAGGCGCTCGCCGCCGCGACCGGCGGATCGCTGGAGGTGGACCGTACGGCGCTGGTGGCCTCGCTGCTGTACTACTGGGTGCCGGACTCCCGGTGCGCGTTCCGCGAGGCGGAGAAGCTGCCGCCGGGGAGCTGGCTGCGGTGCCGGCCCGACGGCCGGGTGGAGCGCGGCCGGTACTGGCACCTGAAGGACGTCGCCGTCGAGGGCCGGGAGCGGGCCCGGGCCGGTGAGCGGCCGGACCTGGCCGCCATCGTCGAGGAGTCGACCCGGCAACACCTGCTCTCCGACGTACCCGTGGCGACCTTCCTCTCCGGCGGCCTCGACTCCAGCTACCTGACCGCGCTGGCGGCCCGCCACCGACCCGGGATCTCCGCCTACACCATCGGATTCCGCGCCGAGGACGCCAGGTTCGAGGCGATGCCGGACGACCTGCGCTATGCCCGGCAGGTAGCCCAGCGGTTCGGCGTCGACCTGCACGAGATCGAGATCGCCCCGAACGTGCTCGACCTGCTGCCGCAGATGACGTACCACCTGGACGAGCCGATCGGCGACCCCGCCGCGATCAACACGTACCTGATCTGCTCGGCCGCCCGGGAGGCCGGGGTCAAGGTGATGCTCTCGGGGATGGGCGCCGACGAGCTGTTCGCCGGGTACCGCAAGCACCTCGCCAACCTGATCGCGCTGCGGTACCAGCGCGTCCCGCGGCCCCTGCGGCGCGGGGTGTCCGCGGCCGTGGACCGGCTGCCGGTCGCCACGTCCCGCCGCGGCTACCGGTCGGTGCGCTTCGCGAAGCGGTTCCTCTCCTTCGCCGATCTGCCGGAGGAGACCGCGTTCCGGCGCAGTTACACCATGTACGACCAGGCCGAGCTGCTCGCCCTGGTCGATCCGGACCTGGCCGGGACGGTCGACGACGTACTGACCGAACACGCGGACACCTACCGGGACAACGACCTCGACGACTTCGTCAACCGCATGTGCCTGACCGACGCGCGGATGTTCCTGCCGGGCCTGAACCTCGCGTACACGGACCGGTCGAGCATGGCCGCGTCGACCGAGGTGCGGGTGCCGTACGTGGACGTCGAGGTGGTCAAGGCGGCGTTCGCCGTGCCCGGTGACCGCAAGATCGTCGGACGTCAGGGCAAAGCCGTCCTCAAGGAGGCGGCCACCTCGATCCTGCCCCGGGAGATCGTCTACCGGCCCAAGGGCCTGTTCAGCGCCCCGCTGCGTGCCTGGATGAGCCGGGATCTGGCACCGCTGGTACGCGAGGTGGTCAACGACGGCGAGCTGGTCCGCTCCGGGTTCCTGCGCCGCGACGCGCTTCAGCGGATGGTCGCCGAGGACGCCGCCGGACAGCGGGACTTCTCCAAGCATCTGTGGCATGTGCTGACCCTCGAGTACTGGTATCGCGACGCGACCTCTGGGTCCGGTCAGAGCACTCGGTCAACGGCTTAGGAATCAGAGGAGTTCGAGTGAAGCAGGTTGTACAGAACTACAAGAGCGGCGAGCTGGCGGTGCTCGACGTTCCGGTGCCGGGGTGCAAGCCGGGCGGTGTGCTGGTCCGCAGCGCCTACTCGCTGATCTCCACCGGGACCGAGCTCATGAAGGTGTCCGAGGCCGGTATGTCGATGCTGGGCAAGGCCCGCTCCCGGCCGGACCAGGTGGCCAAGGTCATGCAGAGCGTGGCCACCAACGGCGTGCCCGCCACCTACCGCAAGGTGATGGGCAAGCTGGACTCCTACACGCCGCTGGGCTACTCGCTGTGCGGGACGGTCGAACAGGTCGGCGCCGGCATCGACGACGTGAAGGTCGGCGACCTCGTGGCCTGCGCCGGCAACGAGCACGCGCTGCACGCCGAGTTGAACTGGGTGCCGAAGAACCTCTACGTCCCGGTGCCGGACCGTCTCGCGCCGCGGCACGCGGCCTTCGGCACGGTCGGGTCGATCGCGCTGCAGGGCGTCCGCCAAGGCGAGCCGCAGCTCGGCGAGGTGGCGCTGGTCATCGGCCTCGGGCTGATCGGGCAGTTGGTGGTGCAGCTCCTCGCCGCCTCGGGAGTCCGCGTCGTCGGGGTCGACCCCGACCCGGTGCGCTGCGAGCTGGCGGAGCGCCTGGGGGCTGCGGCCTGCGGCGATCCCGCGTCCGCGGCTGTGGAGGCTTGCGTCGCCGAACTCACCGGCGGTCACGGCGTGGACCAGGTGTACCTGGCCCCCGGCGGCGGCAGCAACCAGCCCGTCGAGCTGGCCGCCAAGCTGAGCCGGGACCGCGGCCGGGTCGTCGACATCGGCAAGTGCCGCCTGGACCTTCCCTGGAACGCGTACTACGAGAAGGAGCTCGACGTCCGGTTCTCCCGCAGTTACGGCCCCGGTCGCTACGACCCGGAGTACGAGCTGGAGGGGCGGGACTACCCGATCGGCTACGTGCGCTGGACCGAGCGCCGCAACCTGGCGTGCTTCCTCGACCTCCTCGCGCGCGGCAGCGTCGACGTCGAGCCCCTGATCTCCCACGTCGCCGACTTCGACGACGCCGTCGAGACGTACCAGCGTCTGAAAGACGGCGACTTGAAGGCCGTGGCCGTGCTGTTCCGGTACCCCCAGGAGGAGGGGACAGCGGAGGAAGCGGCGGCCCCGGCGGTGGCCGTGCCCGCGGTGGCTGTGTCCACCAAAAGCATGAAGCGGAGTCCGGCCCGGGCCGCCAAGACACCGGTGCGGCTCGCGTTCGTCGGCGCGGGAAACTACGCGACGTCGATGCTGCTGCCGCACCTGGCACAGCGCGACGGTGTCGAGTTGTCGACCGTCGTCACCACTACGGCGCTGTCCGCGGCCAACGCGCAGCGCAAGTTCGGCTTCGCCGAGGCGACCACCGATCTCGACGCCGTGCTCGGCGACAAGTCCATCGACGCGGTGTTCGTGGTCACCCGGCACAGCTCGCACGCCGATCTGACCCGGAAGGCGCTGTTGGCCGGCAAGACGGTGTTCGTGGAGAAGCCGTTGGCGCTCACCGAGGACGAGCTGGCCGTCGTGCTCGCGGCGGTGGAGGAGTCCGGCAACGACCGGCTGCAGGTGGGCTTCAACCGCCGGTTCGCGCCGCTGCTGCGGGAGGCCAAGAAGCGGTTCGGCACCCGGACCGGACCGGCGAACCTGCGCTACCTGGTCAACGCGGGCCGGCTGCAGCACGGCAGCTGGTACCTCCGACAGGGCACCGAGGGCTCACGGTTCGCGGGCGAGGGCGGACACTTCATCGACACGGCGAGCTGGCTGCTCGACGCCGACCCGGTCTCGGTCTACGCGGTCGCCCCGTCCGGCAACGAGGACCTCCAGGTCGTACTCCGCTACCCGGACGGGTCCACCGCCACCATCAGCTACGTCACCACCGGACCGGCCGGCCTCCCCAAGGAGACGCTGGACCTGGTCGCGGACGGCAAGGCGCTGCGGCTCGACGACTTCGTCCGTGCCTCGGTCTACGGCCGCAAGCGGTGGGTCAGTTCGCGGCTGCCCAAGGCCCGGGACAAGGGCCAGAACGCCGAGCTGGCCGCGTTCGTCAAGGCCGTGCGGACCGGCCGGCCGATGCCGGTGCCGCTGGAGTCGCTGTTCGCCACCACGGCGGCCACCCTCGCCGTGCAGGCCGGTCTGGCGGGCGGTGCACCGGTGACGTTGGAGCGGCCCCGATGACCATGAGCGCGGGCTGGTACCTGCGACGGCTGTCCCGGATGGGACCGCAGGAGGTCGCGGGCCGGGTGGGCGACACGGTGCGCAGGCGCCGGTGGCGGTCGGCGCGGCCGAAATGCCCGGGCGTGACCGACGCCCGGTTCACCGCGGTACTGCCCGCCGGGACGATCGCCGCGATACCTCCGGACGCCGCGAAGCGTCTCATCGCCGAGGCGGACCGGCTGATGTACGGGCACGTCGAGTACTTCGGGGTGGTCCGTGACGACCTCGTCGACCCGGACTGGTGGTGCGACCCGAAGACCGGGCGGCGCGCTCCGTGGGGCTACGCCTTCGACGTGCCGTACCGGAACGAGGACGCGGTCGGGGACATCAAGCAGATCTGGGAGCTGTCCCGGCACCAGTACCTCACCGTGCTCGCCGCCGCCTACGCGATCACCGGGAACGAGCGGTACGCCGAGCGCGTGGCCGACCACCTGCGGTCGTGGTGGGCGGCCAACCCGCCCCTGCGCGGCGTCCATTGGATCAGCGGCATCGAGCTGGGCATCCGGCTGCTGTCCTGGGTGTGGATCCGCCGGCTGCTCGACGGATGGCCGGGCGCGGCCGGGCTGTTCGAGGACAACCCGGTGGCGCGGAACCAGATCTGGCACCACCAGCGCTGGCTGGCCGCCTTCCCCAGCCGGGGGTCGTCGGCGAACAACCACGTCATCGCCGAGGCCGCCGGCCAGTTCGCGGCGGCCTGTGCGTTCGCGTGGTTCCCCTCCTCGGCGCGTTGGCGATCCGACGCCCTGCGGTCGCTGGACCGGCATCTGCGCGGCAACACCTTCGGCTCCGGCCTCAACCGCGAGCTGGCCACCGAGTATCACGGACTGGTGCTGGAGCTGGGCCTGGCCGCGGTGGCCGAGGCGGATGCAGCCGACGTGCCGGTTCCCGCGTCGATCCGGCTGGTGCTGCTGCGGATGACCGACGCGCTCGCGGCCGTCGTGGACAGCCGGTTACGGCCGCCGCGCCAGGGGGACGCGGACGACGGTCACGGTCTGGTCGTGGACGGCGCGGGCACCGACCGCTGGGCCTCGCTGCTGGCCACCGGGGATGCCGTTTTCGGTCGGCTCGCCTGGTGGCCGGCGGTGACCGGCACCGATGTGCGCACCCCGCTGCTGGCCGCGCTCGTCAAACCCACTGAACCGACCGTGACCCGACCGGCAAGCCGCCCCGCGCACTTCGCCGACGCGGGCATGACCATCCTGCGCGGCCCTGGAGAGATCTGGTGCCGCTGCGACGCAGGTCCGCACGGCTTCCTGTCCATCGCCGCACACGCCCACGCGGACGCGCTCTCCGTGGAGGTCCGGCACGACGGGGTCGACGTGCTCGCCGACCCGGGGACGTACTGCTACCACGGGCAGCCCGAGTGGCGGCAGTACTTCCGGTCGACCCTCGGCCACAACACCCTGCAGCTGAACGGCGGTGACCAGTCCGTCTCCGGCGGCCCGTTCCTGTGGACCCGGCATGCCCGCAGCCGCGTCCTTGCCGTGGACACGTCCACCGAGGGCGTGGCCCGCTGGTCCGCCGAACACGACGGCTACCAGCCCGCCATGCACCGCCGCCGGGTCGAACTGATCGCCGAGAGCCAGGAGTTGAGGGTCGTCGACGAGGTGCGCGGCCCGCGCCGCGACGTACGCCTGGCGTTCCACCTCGGCCCGGCGATCGCCGCGGACCTGGCGGGCAACCGGGCCGTGCTCACCTGGGCCCGGGACGGCGAGGACCGCTCCGCGGTGCTCGACCTGCCGGGGCAGCTGTCCTGGCGGGCGCATCGCGGCGAGACCGACCCGCCGCTGGGCTGGTACTCCGCAGGATTCGGGCGCAAGGAACCCACCACCACGCTGGTCGGCACCGGTTTCACCGACGGCGCGGAGGGCTTCACCACCGTGCTCAGGTTCCGCGGCTAGGGGGGCGCGTGGGGATCAAGAGGCGGCACTGGGCGTTGGCGGCGGCACCGCTGACACTGGCCCTGATGGCGGCGACCAGCTGTGAGAGCACGCCGGACGCCAGGGCGAAGCCGACCGCCGCGCCGTCGTCCACGCCCGTGGCCCGGGTGTGCGCCAAGCCCGCGGCCGGGCCGGCGAAGGCGCCGGCGGGTGCGGTGACGGTGGACCCCGCGGTGGTCGGCGACCTGGCTGCGAAGACCAGGACCAGCCCGCCGAACACCACGTTCTGGCTTCGACCGGGCAAGCACAGGCTCGACCCGGACCGCTACGCCCAGGTCATTCCCAAGGAGGGGAATCGCTATCTCGGTGCGCCGGGCGCGGTGTTCGACGGCGGGAAGAAGAACCAGTACGCGTTCGGCGGCACCGCCCGAGACGTCACCATCCGCCACCTGACCGTGCAGCGTTTCGTCGCGCCGCACGACGAGGGCGTGGTCAACCATGACTCGGCCGACGGGTGGGTGATCGAGCACGCGACGATCCAGCACAACTCCGGCGCCGGGCTGATGGCCGGTGCCCGCCAGCGGGTCCGCGCCAGCTGCCTGCGCGGCAACGGTCAGTACGGCATGAACGCCTACAAGGCCGGCGGCCGTATCAGCGGCCTGGTGGTCGAGGGCAACGAGATCGTGGGCAACAACACCGGCGACTGGGAGCGGCGGCGGAAGGGCTGCGGCTGCACGGGAGGCATCAAGTTCTGGGCCGTCAACGGCGCCGACGTACGCGGCAACTGGGTGCACGACAACCGCGGAACAGGGTTGTGGGCGGACACCAACAACAACGACTTCCGCATCGAGAACAACGTGCTCGAGGCCAACGACGGTGCCGCCCTGATCTACGAGACCAGCTACAACGCGGTCGTCCGGAACAACACGATCCGGCGGAACAACTGGGTCGAGGGCCGCAGGGAGGCCAAAGCGGGCGACAACTTCCCGTTCGCGACCGTCTACGTGTCGGAATCCGGCGGCGAACCACGGATCCGGGCCCGCACCGACAAGATCGAGATCTACCGGAACGTACTGGAGAACAACTGGTCCGGGATCACCCTCTGGGAGAACGCCGACCGGTTCTGCAACAGCCCGGCCAACACCTCGTCCGGTGACTGCACCTTGCTGGTGAAGGACACCGACCGCTGCGCGAAGCCTGCGATCGGCAAGCCCCCGCTCTACGGCGACTGCCGGTGGAAGACCCAGCGCGTGGACATCCGCGACAACCGCTTCGTGCTGGACAAGTCCGTCGTCAAGTGCACGGCGAAGTGCGACCGCATGGCGGTGCTGGCCAACTACGGCACCTACCCGGACTGGTCGCCGTACCAGGGCGAGAAGGTGGCCGAGGCGATCACCCACAAGCAGCGCAACCGCTGGCACGACAACGTCTACCTCGGACCGTGGAAGTTCGTCGCCCAGGACACGAGCCGGGTGATCGGCTTCGGGCAGTGGCAGGGCGAGCGCTACCGGCAGGACGCGGGCAGCACCCTCGACCCACGGGCCGGTGGTTGAGGTGCACGGGGAGACCACACCGAAGACCGCCGGGATCGCCTGGGGGCTGCTGGTCCTCAACACGCTCGGCTCCGCCGGGGCGAAGACCATCGTCCCGCTGCCCCGCTCCCTCATCCAGATGGTCACCATGGGCGCGCTGGTCGCCGCGTTCGCCCTGGCGCTCGCCGTCAATCTCCGGCTGCGCATCCGAGCCGGCGCCTACCTGTTCCTGCTGACCCTGCTGCTGGTGCCGAGCGTGATCTCCAGCGCGCATCTGGAGTCCGGGTTCGGCGCGCTGTTCCGCTGCGCCCGGCTGGCTCTCTTCGTCGGCACGCTGTGGCTGCTCAGCCGCTGGTGGGACGGCGGCCTGACGTTCGTCCGGCACCACATCCGGATGTATTTCGCGGTGCTCGGGTCGGTGGCCGCCGGCCTGGCCGTCTCACCGGGCGCGGCCCTGCCCGACCTCTACGGCGGACGCCTCGTCGGCGCGTTGTGGCCGCTCACCCCGCCGCAGATCGGACAGTACGCCGCGGTGATCACCGGGCTCACCGTGCTGCTCGTCCTGGGCCGCAGGACCGACAAGGCGAGCGCGGCGGTCGTCATCGTGCCGTCCCTCGTCCTGCTCGCCCTGACCCACACCCGGACGGCCACGCTCGGCCTGTTCATCGGGCTGGCGTCGGCGATCGGCTCGCTCGTCCTGACCAGCGCCGCCGCCCGCCGGTTCTTCGTCTGGACGGTGCTGTGCGCCGCGGTGGCCGCGGTGGGGCTCGGCTCCGCGCTGCAGGCGTGGTTCCTGCGCGGACAGAGCAAGGAGAACTTCGCCAGCCTCACCGGTCGGGCCAAGGTCTGGGACGCCTTGCTGGCAGCGCCCCGGACGACCGGGGAGACGGTGTTCGGCATGGGCCTGGGCGACAAGTCGTTCGGCGGGCTGCCGATCGACAACAGCTGGCTGGCCGTCTACCACGAGCAGGGTCTGATCGGCGTCACCCTCGTCGCGGCGATCATCATCGTGCTCGGCGGCGTCGCGTTGCTGCGACCGCCGTCGCTGCAGAGGGCCTGCGCGATCTTCCTGATCAGCTACTGCGCGGTCGCGTCGTACACCGAGGCAGGCCTGGGCGACGCCTCGCCGTATCTGCTGCATCTGGCCCTGGCCGCCTCGCTGTTGGCGGCACCTGCCGCGACCGCTCCTCTCGCGACGCCCGAAGTCCCTCGACAACGCACCCCGGTATGGGCCCGGAGATCGGAGGTGACCTGAGCATGCACGTCCTCGTGGTGCACAACCGTTACGCCTCGGCGCAGCCGAGCGGGGAGAACAAGGTCGTCGACCAGGAGGTGGCGCTGCTGCGCGGGGCCGGCCACCGGGTCGAGGTGTTCGAGCGGCGCAGCGACGACATCGCCGCCCGGTCCCTGCTCGGCAAGGTCGCGGTGCCGCTCCTGGTGCCGTGGAACCCGGCGGTCCGCGCGGAACTCGCCGCCCGGCTGCGCACCGAACGGCCGGACGTGGTCCACGTCCACAACGTCTTCCCGCTCCTGTCGCCCGCGGTCCTCGCCGCTTGCGCCGACGCCGGTGTGCCCGCCGTCGCCACGCTGCACAACTACACCCAGATCTGCCCGCCCGGCACGCTGCAACGGGACGGCCGACCGTGCACCGAGTGCGTCGGGTCGGCGACCCCGCTGCCCGCCGTCGGGCACGGCTGCTACCGGAACTCCCGCCTTGCGACGGTGCCGCTCGCGGTCAGCCTGTCGGTCAACCGGCGGCGGTGGTGGTCCGGCGTGGAGCGGTTCTTCTGCATCTCCGCGGCGCAGCGCGACGTCCTGGTACGGGCCGGCATGCCCGCCGAGCGGCTCGCGGTGAAGCACAACTTCGTGCCCGACCCGGACGACCGCCGCTCAGGCGTCGGCGAGCATCTGCTCTGTCTCGGCCGGCTCGCGGAGGCCAAGGGCGTGCGGCTGCTCATGGCCGCGTGGGACGAGATCGCAGCGAGCGGCGGTGTGGGCGTGCCGCTCGTGATCGCCGGCGCGGGGCCACTGGAGCGCGAGGTGATCGCCTGGGCGGCGGGCCGGGACGACGTGCGGTACGTCGGCCTGTTGGGCCCGGCGGAGTGCCGGAAGGTGATCGCGCAATCGGTCGCCGTGGTGGCTCCCTCGACGTGGCTGGAGGCGTTCGGCCTGGTGGTCGTGGAGGCGATGGCGGCGGGGGTCCCGGTCGTCGCCGCCGGTCACGGCGCCTTCGTCGAACTCGTCGAGGACGGCGTGACCGGGCTGCTGCACCAGCCGGGCGAGCGTGCCTCGCTCGCGTCCTGCATACGCCGGATCGCGGCCGAGCCGGCCCGCAACCGGGAGATGGGCCAGGCGGCCCGGCGCCGTTACGAACAGGGCTTCAGCCCGGCCGTCGGGCTGGAGCGCCTCGTTGAGGAGTACCGCACCGCGATCGCGGGGCGGTCAGCACTGGCTCGCGGCGGGGACACCCGCGCGAGCAGGGGGGATGGGGACAGTAGATGACACGATGCCGACTCTGCGGCTCGGAAGCGATGGCGAGCGTCGTCGACCTTGGGGCGACACCACCGTGCGAGAGCTTTCTCGCAGCCGACCAACTGGACCAGCCGGAGCCCGCGTACCCGCTGCACCTGCGGGTCTGCACCGACTGCTGGCTGGCGCAGATCCCGCCGCTGATCACGCCGGAGGAGACGTTCGAGGAGTACGCGTACTTCTCCTCGTACTCGACCTCCTGGGTGGAGCATGCGCGGACGTTCGTCGCCGACGCCGTACAGCGCCTGGGCCTCGGCGCCGATGGCTCCGACGCCTTCGTGGTCGAGGTCGCGAGCAACGACGGGTACCTCCTGCGGCACGTGGTGGAGCGCGGGATCCGCTGCCTCGGCATCGAGCCGTCGGTGAACGTCGGCGCCGCGGCGCGGGACGCGGGTGTGCCCACGCTCACGGAGTTCCTGAGCCCGGAGACAGGCTCGGCCGTCCGCGCCGAGCACGGCCCGGCGAACCTGGTCGTGGCCAACAACGTGTACGCGCACATCCCGGACGTGGTCGGGTTCACCCAGGGACTGCGCGCCCTGGTCGCCGACGACGGCTGGGTCTCGATCGAGGTGCAGCACCTGCTGACGCTGATCGAGGAGAACCAGTACGACACGATCTACCACGAGCACTTCCAGTACTACACGGTCGCGTCCGCGACCCGAGCCCTGGCGAGCGGCGGACTGGCCCTCGTGGACGTCGAGTTGCTGCCCACGCACGGCGGCTCCATCCGGCTGTGGGCCCGGCCGGCCGAGGTGGCGGGCGAGCCGACGAATGGGGTCTCCCCTGCTCGAGCGAAGCCGAGAGCTTGGGGAAGGGTGGCCGACGTACTGGCCCGGGAGAAGGCCGCCGGGCTGCAGGAGCTGTCCGGATACACCGAGTTCTCCGCCCGGGTGGCGAAGGTGCGCCGGGATCTCCTCAGGTTCCTCATCGAGGCGGCCGAGCGCGGCGAGACGGTCGTCGGCTACGGCGCCCCGGGCAAGGGCAACACCCTGCTCAACCACTGCGGCATCCGGCCCGACCTGCTCCCGTACACGGTCGACCGCAACCCCTACAAGCACGGCAGATTCACCCCGGGCACCCGCATCCCGATCCTGCCGCCCGAGCAGATAGCCGCCGACAAACCGGACTACGTCCTCGTCCTGCCGTGGAACCTGCGGGACGAACTGGTCGAGCAGCTGTCCTTCGTGCACGACTGGGGCGGCCGGCTGGTCTTCCCCATCCCGGAACTGAGCATTGTCGAGGTCACACGATGAAGGTCGTTCTGTTCTGCGGCGGTTACGGGATGCGGATGCGCAGCGGTGCCGCGGACGACGTGCCCAAGCCGATGGCGATGGTCGGCCCGCGACCGCTGATCTGGCACGTCATGCGCTACTACGCGCACTACGGGCACACGGAGTTCATCCTGTGTCTCGGGTACGGGGCCCACCACATCAAGGACTTCTTCCTCAACTATGAGGAGACGACGTCCAACGACTTCGTGCTGAGAGGCGGGCGGACCGAGCTGCTGTCCACCGACATGTCGGACTGGACGATCACGTTCGCGCAGACCGGCATCGAGTCACCGATCGGGGAGCGGCTGCGCCGGGTGCGGCACCACCTGGACGGCGACGAGATGTTCCTCGCCAACTACGCCGACGTGCTCACCGACGCCCCGCTGCCGGAGATGATCGACCGGTTCGCCCGGCGCGACGCCGGCGCGTCGATGATGGTGGTGCCGCCGCAGTCGTCGTTCCACTGCGTGGAGCTGGGCGAGGACGGCCTGGTGGGCGGCATCACCGCGGTGAGTGAACTGCCGCTGTGGGAGAACGGCGGCTACTTCGTGCTCCGCCAGGAGGTCTTCGACCACATACCGGAGAACGGGGACCTGGTCGCCGACGGATGCGCCCAACTGGCCAAGCGCGGCCGGCTCGTGGCGCACCAGCACCGCGGCTTCTGGAAGCCGACCGACACCGTGAAGGAGCGGGCCGCGCTCGACGCCGCCTACGCCCGGGGCGACCGCCCGTGGGCCGTGTGGGAGCGGGACAGCGCCGGGGTGAGCGCGTGATCCGGCTCAGCATCGGCAGCCCGGACCGGATCGTCGCGGTGGGGGCGCACTGCGACGACATCGCCATCGGCGCCGGCGGCACGCTGCTGACGCTGTGCCGCGCGCGGCCGGGCATCCGCGTCGACGCGCTGGTGCTCTCCGGCGGTGGCAGCGAGCGCGAGCAGGAGGAGCAGGCCGCGCTCGCCGCCTTCTGCCCGGGCGCCGACCTGCGGCTGACCGTGCACAAGCTGCCGGACGGCCGCATGCCCGCGCACTGGGAGGAGGCCAAGGCCGCGGTCGAGGAGCTGCGCGAGCAGACCGACCCGGATCTGATCCTGGCCCCGCGCACCGATGACGCGCACCAGGATCACCGCGGCCTGGCGAAGCTGATACCCACCGCCTTCCGCGACCACCTTGTGCTCGGCTACGAGATCGTCAAGTGGGACGGCGATCTCGGCCGTCCGGCGGCGTACCAGCCGCTGGCGCCGGAGATCGCCGAACAGAAGGTACGGCTGCTGCAGGAGCACTACCCCTCGCAGCGGCACCGGCCCTGGTACGACCGAGAAGCCTTCCTCGGTCTTGCGCGGATCCGCGGCATCGAATGCCACGAGCGATACGCCGAGGCGTTCGCCGTCACCAAACTCACGCTCAACCTGGGGGGTTGAACCTTGCGCGTACTACTGACCGGACACCAGGGCTATCTGGGCACCGTGATGGCCCCGGTCCTCGCCGCTGCCGGCCACGAGATCGTCGGCCTCGACGCCGGCCTGTTCGCCGACTGCGTTCTCGGCCCGTCGCCCGCGGACCCACCAGGGCACCGGGTGGACCTGCGCGACGTCACGGCCGACCACGTGGCCGGCGTGGACGCCGTGATCCACCTGGCCGCCCTGTCCAACGACCCGCTGGGATCGCTGGCGCCCGAGCTCACCTACGACATCAACCACCACGCGTCCGTACGGCTGGCCCGGCTGGCCCGCGACGCCGGGGTGCAGCGCTTCCTGTACGCGTCGACGTGCTCGGTGTACGGCGCCGCCGGCGGCGACGACCTGGTGACCGAGGACGCCCCGCTGCGCCCGGTGACGCCGTACGCGGAGTCCAAGGTGCGGGTGGAGGACGACCTGCACGCGCTGTCCGACGGCGACTTCAGCCCGGTGTTCATGCGCAACGCCACCGCCTTCGGCCACTCGCCCCGGCTGCGCGCCGACATCGTGCTGAACAACCTGGTGGGCCACGCACTCCTGTCCGGCGAGGTGCTGGTGCTCTCCGACGGCACACCCTGGCGTCCGCTGGTGCACGCCGCCGACATCGCACGGGCCTTCCTGGCCGCGCTGACCGCTCCACGGGAGGCGGTGCACGACCGTGCGTTCAACATCGGCAGCGAGATCAACAACGTCACGGTCGCCGAGATCGCCGAGCAGGTCGCCGAGGCGGTGGACGGCTCGAAGGTGGTGATCACCGGGGAGACCGGCGCCGATCCGCGGTCCTACCGGGTGGACTTCTCCCGCTTCCGCACCGCGATACCCGGCTTCGACTGCGAATGGACGGTGAAGCGGGGCGCGCTCGAACTCGCGGGCGCCTACCGGAAGCACGGGCTGACCAAGGAGGACTTCGAGCAGCGCTTCACCCGCCTGGCCGTGCTGCGCGCGGCGTCCGACGCCGGTGCCGTGGACGACACCCTGCGGTGGCGCCGGTGACGGCGGCCGGCGACCAGCCGACGACCTCGACCGGCGACGAGATGTACGCGCTGGTGGAGCGGCTGTATCCGCTCTGCCGGAGCATCACCGGCGACGGTGTGCGCGCCACCCTGGACATCGTCGGCGAGTACATCCCGCTGCACGTGCACGAGGTGCCGACCGGGACTCAGGTGCTCGACTGGACGGTGCCGCAGGAGTGGAACATCCGGGACGCGTACATCGCCGACGCCACCGGCCACCGGGTCGTCGACTTCGCCGCGTCCAGCCTGCACGTGCTCGGCTACAGCGTGCCGGTGTCGGCGACCATGCCGCTGGCCGAGCTGCGCACACACCTGCACACCCTGCCGGACCATCCGAGTTGGGTGCCGTACCGCACCAGCTACTACAAACCGGAATGGGGGTTCTGCCTGGCCCAGGAGACCCTGGACGCGCTGCCGGACGGCGAGTACGACGTGCGCATCGACTCCACCCTCGCCGACGGCCACCTCACCTACGCCGAGCATGTGATCCCCGGGCAGGTCCCCGACGAGGTGATCGTCTCCTGCCACGTCTGCCACCCGTCGCTGGCCAACGACAACCTGGCCGGCATCGCGGTGGCGACGTATCTGGCCCGGGCGCTGGCACAGCAAACGCCGAACTACACCTACCGGTTCCTGTTCGCGCCCGGCACCATCGGGGCGATCACCTGGCTGGCCCGCAACGCGGAGCGGGTGGCGCGGGTCAAGCACGGGCTCGTGCTGGCCTGTGCCGGCGACCCGGGCGGGCTGACGTACAAGCGGAGCAGACGCGGCGACGCCGAGATCGACCGGGTGATGGCGCATGTGCTGGCCGCATCCGAACGCCCCCACCGCGTCGCCGAGTTCACTCCGTACGGCTACGACGAGCGGCAGTTCTGCTCACCCGGGTTCAACCTCGGCGTGGGCTCGCTCACCCGCACCCCGTACGCGGGCTATCCCGAGTACCACACCTCGGCGGACAACCTGGACTTCGTCTCCCCGGAGGCGATGGCCGACACGCTCGCCGTCTGCCGCGAGGCGTTCGCCGTCCTCGACCGCAACCGGAGGTACGTCAACCTCAGCCCCTACGGCGAACCACAGCTGGGCCGACGCGGGTTGTACGACGCGCTCGGCGGCCGCAGCGACACCAAGCAGGCCCAGATGGCCATGCTCTGGGTGCTCAACCTCTCCGACGGCGAGCACAGTCTGCTGGACGTCGCCGAGCGGTCCGGGCTGCCCTTCGAGACCGTCGCCGCCGCGGCCGACGCCCTGCACGGCGCCGGGCTGATCAAGGCATGACGCCGGTGACCACCGAGGGGGAGAGGACGAGGCCCAAGGCTGCGACCGCCAGGCGGGCCGTCGTCGGCCGGCTGTCCTGGGGACTGGCCGACCAGGCGGCCTCCAGCATGACCAACTTCGCGGTGGGGATCTACGTGGCACGCTCGCTCGGGCTGACCGCGTTCGGCGTGTTCAGCCTGGCCTGGGTGACCTACGGCGTGGTGCTCAGCGTCTCCCGCGGGCTGGCCACCGACCCGCTCGTGGTGCGCTTCAGCGGCGTGCCGGGCTGGTCCTGGCGCGGGGCGGTGGCCCGGTCGTCGGGTACCGCGCTCGGCGTCGGTGCCGTCATCGGCGCGGCGTGTCTGGTGGTCGGGCTGGGCCTCGGCGGCAGCGTGGGGCCCGCGTTCGCCTGCCTCGGCGTCATGCTGCCGGGGCTGCTGCTGCAGGACGCCTGGCGGTACTCGTTCTTCGCCGCCGGCGTCGGGCGGAAGGCGTTCGTCAACGACCTCGTGTGGGGCGTCGCGCTCGTCCCGGCCATGGTGGTGGCGGCCCGCGTGGACAGCGTGGCCGCCTTCGTGCTCGCCTGGGGCGGGTCCGCCGCGGTGGCCGCGGTGTACGGCTGCTTCCAGTCCGGGATCCGGCCCCGGTTGACCGGAGTGCGCGAATGGCTCCGCGAGCACCGCGACCTCGGCACGCGGTACCTGGTCGAGAACACCTGCCTCAGCGGCGCGAGCCAGCTGCGGGCGTACGGCCTCGGCGTGATCGCCGGAGTCGGCGCGGTGGGCGCGGTCCGGGGCGCCGAACTGCTGCAAGGCCCGTTCCTCGCCGTGCTGATGGGGCTTTCACTGGTCACCGTCGCGGAGGCGGCACGGGTGCTGCGGCGGGCCCCGCACCGGCTGGCCACGTTCTGTCTCCTGCTGGGCGGCGGGCAGGCCGCCGCAGCGCTGCTCTGGGGCGCGGCGCTGCTGCTGATGCCGGACCGGCTCGGCGAGTGGGTGCTCGGCGGTGTCTGGCACTCCGCCTCGGAGCTCATCGTGCCGGCCACGCTCGGCGTCGCTGGCGCCGGGCTCGGCACCGGCGCGGCGGCCGGGCTGCGCGCGCTCGGCGCGGCCCGGCGCAGCCTGCGCAGCCAGCTGTTCGCCTCCGCCTGTTACGTCATCGGCGGGCTCGGCGGGGCGGCCGTGGCCGGCACGGTCGGCTCGGCCTGGGGCGTCGCCGCCGCGACCGTCAGCGGCTCGGCCGTGTGGTGGCTGCAGCTGCGGTCCGCCCTGCGCGAGCACCACCAGAAGACCATTCGCGAAGTGAGGACGTCATGACCGCCCATCCCCGGCTGAGCATCGGCCTGCCCGTCTACAACGGCGAGGAGTACCTCGCCGAGTCCCTCGACGCCCTGCTCGGCCAGACCTACGAGGACTTCGAGCTGGTCATCTCCGACAACGCCTCGACCGACGGAACCCAGGACATCTGCCGCAAGTACGCCGCGCAGGACTCACGCATCCGGTACCTCCGGCTGCCCCACAACATCGGCGCCGCGCCGAACCACAACTACGTGTTCACCGAGTGCCGCGGCGAGCTGTTCAAGTGGGCCTCGCACGACGACCTCTACGCCCGCGATCTGCTGCGGCGCTGCGTGGAGGCGCTGGACGAGCGGCCGCACGTGATCCTCGCGCACGCCGACCAGGCGGTCATCGACGGCGACGGCCAGGTGAAGGTCCCGTACGAGTACACGCTCGCCACCGCCTCGCCGAGCGCGCCCGAGCGGTTTCGCAGCATGCTGTTCGAGCCCGGCGGCGACGACTTCTACGGGGTGATGCGGGCCGACGTGCTGCGCCGGGTGAAGCCGCACGACAGCTACCACCACGCGGACCGCACGTTCGTCGCCGAGATCACCCTGCACGGGCCCTTCCACCAGGTCCCGGAGTTGCTGTACTTCCGCCGCGACCACCCCACCCGCGCCGAGCGGGCGAACCCGTCCAAGCGCTCCCGGTGCGTCAACCTGGACCCGCGCCGGGCGGGCCCGCTGCACCCGACGCCCCGGCTGCTCGCCGAGTACGTCTGGGGCTTCGTCGCGGCGATCCGGCGGGCGCCGTTGTCCCCGGCCGACCGGCGCGCGTGCTTCGGCCACCTGGCCGCGTGGATGACCAGCCGGGTCCGGCCGGGCGCCGGTGAGCGGGTCGAGGACCGCGCGCCGGTCGATCCGGACCTGCTCACCGTCTCCGTCGACGCCCTCGTCGCCGGACGTCAAGGTCGTAAAGGTCTTGAAGGTCTTGAAGGGAGGCAGGCGTGACGTCCGCGGACGAAAACCCGGTGCGTGTCGGAGTGTTCGGCCTGCTCGGCTCCGGCAACCTCGGCAACGACGGGTCGCTGGAGGCCGTGCTCGGGTACCTCCGCGCCGAGCACCCGGAGGCGGTCGTGGACGCGCTGTGCGGCGGACCCGAGGTCGTCGCGGCTCGCTACGGGATCCCCGCGACGCGGCTGCACTGGTACCGCGGGGAGTACCGGACCGCGTCACGTGCGGGCGCGATCGCGGCGAAGGGACTGGGCAAACTCGTCGACGCCGTCCGGACCGCCGCCTGGGTGCGCCGGCACGACGTGGTGATCGTGCCGGGCATGGGCGTCCTGGAGGCCACGCTGCCGCTGCGGCCGTGGGGCTTCCCGTACGCGCTGTTCCTGCTCTGCGCGAGTGGCCGGCTGTTGGGCACCCGGGTCGCGCTGGTCGGCGTCGGCGCGGACGAGATTCACCACCGCCCGACGCGGGCCCTGGTCCGCTGGTCGGCCAGGCTCGCCGCGTATCGCTCGTACCGCGACGACCTGTCCCGTGACGCACTGCGGGCGATGGGGGTGAACACCACGCGCGACAAGGTCTACCCGGACCTCGCCTTCGCGCTGCCGACACCGTGCGGGAGTGCACCATCGGGCTCCGTCTGCGTAGGCGTCATGGACTTCCACGGCGGCAACGACGACCGTGCCCGGGCCGAGGAGATCCACCGGCGCTACTTGGACGGGACGACACGGTTCGTCCGCGCACTGGTCGAGGACGGCAGGCAGGTACGGCTGCTCACCGGCGATGCCTGCGACTCCCCGGTCGTGGCCGCGATCCTCGACGCGGTGGACTCCCCCCTGGTCACCGCACCCGAAGTCGCCTCACTCGCCGACCTGATGAAAGAGATGGCGGCCGCCGGCACGGTGGTGGCGACCCGCTATCACAACCTGGTCTGCGCGCTGAAGGTCGGCGCCCCCACTCTCGCGCTCAGCTACGCGGCGAAGAGCGACGCACTCATGGACCGGATGGGCCTCGCCGCCTACTGCCACCCGGCCCGCGAGATCCACGCCGACCGGTTGCTCGAACAGTTCCGGGACCTGGAGAAGCGTTCGGCGGAGCTGCGACAGACCCTGACCGACCGGAACCTGGCCGCTACCCGGCAACTCCACATTCAGTTCCGCGAGTTGACGGCGGCCCTGTTGCCCGTGAACAACCGACCCCGCCAGGAGGCCGTATGAAAGTGACCGAAGTCCCGGCGATCGCGGGCGCGTTCCTCTTCGAGCCGACGCCGTACACCGACGAACGCGGCTACTTCTGCCGTACCTTCGACGCCGACGTGATCCGCTCGGTGGGCCTCGACCCGCGCGCCTTCGTCCAGGACAGCGTGTCCCGCTCGTTCCGGGGCGTGCTGCGCGGCCTGCACCTGCGCTCCGGTGCCGGCGAGGCCAAGCTGGTGCGGTGCTCGTACGGGCAGATCTTCGATGTCGTCGTGGACCTGCGGCCGGACTCGCCGACGTACCTGGGTCAGGCCTTGTTCGAGCTGTCCGGCGAGACACAGGCGACCCTGTACGTCCCGGCGGGATGCGCGCACGGCTTCCAGGCACTTACCGCCACCGCCGACACCTCGTACCGGATCGACCGCCCGCATGACCCGGCCGAGGACGTGACGATCGCCTACGACGACCCGGAGCTCGCCATCCCCTGGCCGCTGCCGGTCACTTTGATGTCTCAGCGGGACCGGGAGGCACCGAGCCTCGCCGAAGTCCTCAAGCACACGGAGAGTTGAGGTCGTCGTGGACACCGAAGAATTCCAACTGCCCCGGTCGCGGCAGGCGAACGAGCGGCTGCACGCCCTGATCCCCGGCGGCGCGCACACCTACGCCAAGGGCGACGACCAGTACCCCGAGAACCTGGCCCCGGTCATCAGCCACGGCCGCGGTGCGCACGTGTGGGACATCGACGGCAACCGCTACATCGAGTACGGCTCCGGCCTGCGTTCGGTCAGCCTCGGCCACGCCCACCCACGCGTGACCGAGGCGGTGCGGCGGGAACTCGACCGCGGCGGCAACTTCGTCCGGCCGTCCATCCTGGAGGTCCAGGCCGCGGAACGCTTCCTGGCCACGGTACCGACCGCCGAGATGGTGAAGTTCGCGAAGAACGGCTCCGACGCCACCACCGCCGCGGTACGCCTCGCCCGCGCCGCCACCGGGCGCCCGCGTGTGGCCCTTTGCGCCGACCACCCGTTCTTCTCCGTCGACGACTGGTTCATCGGCACCACACCGATGTCCGCCGGCATCCCTACGTCGACCACCGACCTCACCGTGGCGTTCCCATACGGGGACCTGGCCGCCACGGAGGAGCTGCTGAACCGCTATCAGGACGAGGTCGCCTGCCTGATCCTCGAACCCGCCACCCACACCGAGCCGCCGCCCGGGTACCTCGCCGGCCTGCGCGAGCTGGCCCACCGGCACGGCTGCGTACTGATCTTCGACGAGATGATCACCGGCTTCCGCTGGTCCGAGTCGGGCGCCCAGGGCCTGTACGGCGTCGTCCCCGACCTCTCCACGTTCGGCAAGGCGCTGGGCAACGGGTTCGCCGTCTCCGCCCTGGCCGGGCGCCGGGAGCTGATGGAGCGGGGCGGGCTGCGTCACTCCGGCGACCGGGTGTTCCTGCTGTCCACCACGCACGGTGCGGAAACGCACTCCCTGGCAGCGGCGATGGCAGTGCAGAGCACCTACGCCGAGGAGGGCGTCACCGCGCGGCTGCACGCCCTCGGCGAGCGGTTGGCCGCCGGGGTCCGTGACGCCGCGGCGAGCATGGGCGTCGGCGATCACATCGTCGTCCGGGGCCGGGCCAGCAACCTGGTCTACGCCACCCTCGACGAGAACCGGCGGCCGTCGCAGCAGTACCGCACCCTGTTCCTGCGCCAACTCCTCACGGGCGGGGTGCTTGCCCCGTCGTTCGTGGTGAGCAGCGCGCTCGACGACGCCGACATCGATCACACCGTCGACGTGGTGGCCCAGGCATGTGCGGCGTACCGGAAGGCACTGGACGCCGCCGATCCCACTCCCTGGCTGGGCGGGCGCCCGGTGCGGCCGGTGTTCCGCCGCTTGGCCTGACGTGGCGTCAGAGGCGCTCTCGCCGACCGGCGTCGGCCGTCCGGTCGACCAGCTGATCGGCCGTCCGGTCGACCAACCACGCGGTCACCGGTATCACCGCGAGCGCGGTGCACCAGCCGCCGAGGACATCGGTCGGGTAGTGCGCGCCCAGGGCCACCTGCGCCCAGCCCATGGCGGCGCCGGCAACCAGCGCCGCGGCGAGCACGAGCGACGTGCCGGCCGTCCTGCCGAGGCTGGGCCGCCGGCTGGTCGCGAGCAGCGCCGCCACAAGGGCGAGCGCGGTGAGGAAGGCGGTGTGCCCGCTCGGATAGGACAGGTTGCCGTCGCCGTGGATGGTGCGTCCCACCAGGGACTTGAGCAGCGTCGTCGTCCCCACGGTCAGGCCGGCACCGGCAACGACGAGCACCGCCGCGCGAGAACGCCGAAGCAGCAGGCAGCCCGTCACGCCGGCCACGACCAGCATCGCCGCTCCCACTGGCTCTGCCAAGAAGTCCGTGGCCAGAGCGACGTAACGCCACGGCGGCCGCACACTGTCCGCCGTCGGCCGGATGATCCACCTGTCCACCCTGCCGGGCTCGCTGTGGCCGGCGTACAGGACCCCGAGCACGACGACCACCAGCGCGGCGAGGGCCGCGATCAGGCCGAGCGACGCGCGCAGCGACGGGGGCAGCACCGCGGGCGCCGGCCGGCCGGTCACACGCCCACCGCGTCCGGTCGGCCTGCGGGAGTGACCTCCTCGTCAGCCCTGCGCAGCGTCGGACGCTGCGGGGCTGGACCGAGCAGGATGACAAACCCCTCAAGCAGGAATTGGACTGGGCCGACTTCCAGTTCCGCTCCGGCCAGGCGATCCAACGCGAGCCCCCCGTCGTGTCCGACCCGCCCTCCAGCGACCATGACCGCCCCGCGGACACCCGGTCCTGGCCTGGACGACTCCTCGTCACCCTAACCAACAGTCCGGTCGCGGCAAACCGCCCTCGGACAGTCACGGAGCAAGGCAGTAGCGGAGTTGAAGCCGACGCGCCGCAGTTCGCTCGTGCTCATCGAGCAATGCATCCAGAAGCGGGAGTACGTCAGCAGTAGCCCCCCCGGCGTTTGCGGGATCGCGTCACCGCCGTCCGAGATGGCGGCGGACATCATCCGCACCAACGCAGGCCCCCTCTTGGGACGACCTAGGTCCTGTCGTTTGGATCAGGCCGGCGTCGCGCCCTGCCGCGACTCTGGCGTTCGATCGCCACCATGGCAGCGTCGTCGCCCAGATGCCCTCCCGGCGTGTGGGCGAGGAGGTCTTGCTGCAGATGACGCAGGAGTTCCTGAGGCTCGCCTTGGGGAACGGCGCTCATACGCTGGGCCAGCGGGTAAAAGGTCCCCGAGCCGTCGCGGGCCTCGATGACGCCGTCGGTGTAGAGCAAGAGGGTGTCGCCGGGCTCGAAGGGGAAGGTTTTCGCGGCGAAGGGGGAGGCGGTGAACTCGGTGAGCCCCAGGGGCGGGGCCGGATCGTCCACATCGAGCGAGACGACCTGGCCCCTGTGCAGCAGCAGAGGCGGTGGGTGGCCGCAGTTGATCAGACGAAGGACCGGTGTGTCGTCGGGGATGTCCAGGATGGCGGCGGTGATGAAGGCTTCGGTGTGGGACCCGGGTCCCGACAGGGCCGCTTCGGGGTCGTCCAGGTCCGAGGAGACGGTTCCCTCCAGGTAGGCGACCAGCGCGGCAAGGTCGGCCTGCCGGTGGGCGGCGGAGCGGAAGGCGCCGAGAAGGAGGGCAGCGTCCCCGATCGCCTCCAGGCCCTTGCCCCGGACATCTCCGACGATGAACCGGGTTCCCTGCCCGGCACGCGCTGCGGCGAACAGGTCGCCGCCGATCTGTGCCTCGGCTTCGGCGGCCAGATAGACGGAGGCGATGCGCAGCGGGCCGATGCGTCGCGGCAGCGGTCGTAGCACGACCTGCTGTGCGGCCTCCGCCACCGAGCGCAGCTGCATCAGTTCCTGCTCGTGTCGTTCGCGCCGGTGGGCGAACAGCGTGACGAACACCGAGATCAGAACGAGTGCGGTGAGCTGAACGCTGTGGTTGAGGTCGGTGAGACTGGTGCGCACGATCGCGATCACGGCCTGAGCGAGAACTGCGACCGCACCGACGCACCCGGTGGTGCGAGGGCCTGCGAAGGATGCGGTGATGGCGGGAGCGGCGGCGAGGAAGGGGCCGAGGTGCACTTCGGGGGGAGCAAGGATGTCACCCACCGTGACGATGAAGATGAGCCCGAGGGGTACCGCCAGCAGAGCCTGATGCGTCTCCCGTGATCGGCGATGACTGCCGTGAGGTCCTCGAACGCGCATGAAACCTGGATACACCCCCGGGACGCCTTGTACCTCCCCTGACCGGTGCAGGAGTCTCGTGAGTCCATCCGCAGTAACGGCAGGGAGACCCCACGACTCGCCCGGCACGGTGACCCGAACACCTCACCCCGCTACGCCGAAGCGGCGTCCGAGGGAGTCTGCGTACAGACGCTGCACATCGGCCCTTTCGACGACGAGGCCGACGTTCTGGCCTGGATGCACCACCAGTTCATTCCCGACAAAAGCCTCCACATGGCCACCGATCCGCACGAACAGGCCCGCCACGAGTTCCGCAAGGTCAGTTGTTACCCGGCGGCTCTCCTGCGAGTGGTCCACCCCGGCGATCGGGTAGCCCCGGGCTGCGGTGTCCTGGTGGAGGAAACCAGTCCCACAAAACGGTGGGCCTCCAAAGAGAAGCCTGATGGCCGAATGCCGTCTGTTCACGGTTGAGTGAACGCCCATAAGCTCTGCGACCTCCGCGATCTGGGGGGTCTCGTGAACGGTCTCCGTGCGGTCATCGGCTGCCTTGTGATCGCGTGTGCCTCGGTCGTGTCGCCGGCCGCGGCTGTGACGCCAGGCGCGGCTGCGAAGCCGAACTGGTCGCCGCTGCCGGTGCCGGCGGCGGCTCCGCCGGTGACCGTGTCCGATCTCGCCGCCCGCGGGCCGGGCGAGGCGTGGGCGACCGGATACGAGCACGCCGCCGATGGACTGCGGCCGATGCTGTGCCGGTGGGACGGCGCGGCGTGGAGCCGGGACACCACCTTCCCCAGTGCCGGTGAGCCGGGCCGGCTCGGCGAGGTGCAGTTCGTCGGCGACGAGGTGTGGATCTTCCACGACCGCGCGGGAGCCGGAGAGATCCTGCGCAGGTCGGCGGGAGGGTGGAGTTCCGTCCCGTTGCCGCAGACCCTGTGGACCTACCAGGACTTCACCGCGGTACCGGGTGCCGCGTGGGTGGTCGGTGAGGACGACACCGGGCTGAAGGTGTTGCACTACGACGGTTCCGGGTGGACCACACAGTCCAGCCCGGACGGTGTGCTGTTCCTGATGGGGATCACGGCGAGGAACGCCACCGACGCATGGGCTTGGGCGGACACCAGCACCGGGACCACCGTCCTGCGCTGGAACGGCACAATGTGGCGGGACGCGAAGGTCTCGCTGCCGCCGAACAGCAATGTGCACACGATCCTGCTCGAACCGTCCGGCCGGGTCACGATCGGCGGCAGCCAGCACACCGACGGAGCGGCCCGCACCTACCTGATGACCTTCAACGGGCACGCCTGGCGCACCGCCTACCCACCGCTGGGCGACACCTACACCGAGGCCATGGTGCGCGGCCCGGACGGCGCTCTGTGGCTGCCGGTGCGCAGCGACCGCGCGTTCCAGTCGAAGTACGCACGGGTGGACGGCATCCGCACCACCTTCTCCTACGGCCCGGAGCGCACGAACGCGATCGACGTCAAGCCGCGTGAAATGGCGAGGGCAGGGTTCTCACTGCTGTCCTTCGGGACCGTCGAGATCTACGGCTCGAAGCCGAACCTGATGAGCGAGCGGCTGGGAGGCTGACCATGGCACGCCGACTTCCCGCGGCCCGCAGACTTGTCGTCGCGGCCCTTGCTGTCGCCATGACCCTCATCACCGTCATCAGCTCAGCCGCGGCGGAAACCCTGTCCTGGCAACACGTTCCGGTCCCAGCACAGGTACGCCCGCAGGCCGGGCTGAACGAGGCTGTGGCGTTCGGGCCCGACCGGGCGTGGGCGGTGGGTGCCGACGCCGTCGGTCGCGAGGCGCCGGGCTTCCCGCTGGTGCTGCGCTGGGACGGGACCGCTTGGCAGCGCCAGAGTCTGCCCGGGATCGGCTGGCAGGGAGAGCTGCTGTCCATCGCCGCGACCTCACCGACCGCCGTCTGGGCGGTCGGCCGCGACGCGGCGGGCGGCGCCCACCTGCTCCGCTTCGACGGCATCGCCTGGTACGAGAGCCGACCGCCGCGCGGTGTCGTGCTGACCAAAGCCGTCGCCGGCGGCGGTGAGACCTGGCTGATCGGTTCGCGGGGCGGCGCGCAGGTATTGCTGCGCTGGAACGGGCGCGGCTGGCGGGACGTGCCGGTGCCGCCGGGATCCGTGTACGGACTGCACATCCTGGCGGCCGACGACGTCTGGGCCGCGGGCGAGACCAACTCGGGTGCGGCCGTGTCGCACTGGGACGGGCAGGCGTGGGAGCAGACGATCGTGGACGGATTCCCGCGGTCGGCCGTGGGCAGCGTGCTGGCGGTCTCGCCGACGGAGGTGTGGGCGGGCGGCACGGCCGGGTTCGTCGGCGGCCCGCCGGGCCGACCGATTCCACCCCTGCTGGTCCGCTTCGACGGGCAGGCGTGGAGCCGGGTGACCGTGCCCACCGACTTCGGCGGGATCACCTCACTGGCGCCCACCGATTCCGGCTCCCTGGGCTGGGTCTCGGTGGCCCGCTCGCAGAAGTGGGGCCCGCCGGGCAGCACTCCACCGTTGGTCCCCGGGCCGGATTTCCTTGCCTGGAACGGACGGTCGTTCACCGAGTACAGCGAACCGGCGGTGGCCGGGGAGGGGGACTCCAGGACGCTGCGGCCGGCGCCGGTGCCGGGCACGGCGACGGTGTGGTCGGTCGGCCGCGCCGACGGTCCCGAGGGCACCTTCGCACCACGCATCCTGCGGTTCGGCTGAGCCCTTGATCAGGCAATCCCAGCGCAGTGGCCAGGTAGCCGTTGCTTCGACGTGGGTCGTGTCACTGGCTGCTGCGTGGGCTGGAGGGCTGGAGGAGCTGGTCCACGGGCGCGTAGTCGTCGGTGAGCAGTCGGGCATCGCCGGTCCAGAAGGTGAGGTCGTCACCGGTGGCGATCTTCCAGCCGGTTCGGCGGGCGTCCAACGCGTTCTGAATCGCGCGTACGTCGACTGGCCGGTTGGAGGCGAGCACCACCAGATTGCCGCCCTCGGGGGTGCCGGTCCGGTCGAGGCCGATATCGGTGGGTTCGCCGACGAGGGCGACGTGCGCGAAGGTCTCGCCGAGGGTGGCTGCTTCGGCTCGTGCGAAGGCCAGATCACCATGATCGATGAGGTTGGCAACGTACAGGCCGTCCTCGGTGAGCACCCGCCGTATGCCAGTCATCGCTTCCACCGTGGTGAGGTGCCACGGCACGCTGACGCCCCCGAAGGCGTCGCCGACGACGAGGTCACGACTGCCGGTGGCCAGCCGCCGCAGGCCGAGCCTGCCGTCCTCGGCGCGTACGTCGATACCGGCTTCTGACCTCAGTCCGAGTTCGTCGCGGTTGACGCGCACGACCCCGCTGTCGATCTCGGACACAAGGCTGCGCGTCCCGGGCCGCGTGGCCGCGAGGTAGCGGGGAAAGGTGAGCCCGCCGCCGCCCAGATGGTAGGCGGCAAGCGGCTCACCTTCGGGAAAGGCGGCATCGACCACCGACGCGAGGGCGCGCACATACGTGAACTCGAGGAACGTCGGGTCGTCGATGTCGACGTAGGAGTGGCGCAAGCCGTCCAGAACAAGTGTGCGGCCGCTGTCCCGGTCGGGGTCTGCGACGACCCGTACGCAGTGATACTTGGTCTCCGTGTCGCAGCCACCGGGCGCGACCGTGGTGGCGAGGCCGCCGGCCATGACCACGAGCGCGAGGGCAGGGGTGCCGGTCCACCCGCGTGTTCGCCACTCGACCAGCGCCGCGCCGACCACCAGCAGTGTTCCGAGGCCGATCAGTATGCCGCTGACCGGCAACCGCGATACGAGGACGAAGCCTGTGAGGACGGTGCCGACGCCGGACAGCCGGCCGACCACCGTGCCGGTCTCGGCGAGGCTGGTCAGCCGCAACTTGGTCACCATCGGCGTCACTGCGGAGAGCAGCGCGCCCGGCACGAGGATGGTCAGCGACGCGATCAGCAGGAGCACCGCTGGTGCCCACTGCGCAGTGGTGCGCAGCACGGCGGGGGTGAGCGCCACGACCGCTCCCGACACCCCGAGCGAGGGGCCGATGAGCCGGCGCGGATTGACCTGGTCGGCGATGCGCCCACCCAGCCAGGATCCGACGGCGATCGCGGTGAGGGCGATGCCGATCACCATGGTGCTGGTCTCGAGGGTGAGGCCGAGGTAGGGAGCCAACAGCCGTAAGGCGACGATCTCGACCACCAGGACTGACGCCGAGGACCCGAAGACAAGGACGGCAGCGGCCCGGGAACCCAGGCCGCCGTTGCCAGGCGTGCCCTCGGCGACAGGCGAGGAAGACGATCCGGTCACGGGCAGCATCCTTGCACGCGACTCATCGAGGCGCGGCCAGTCGTTCCCGATGAGACCCGCTGAGGTGACGGCGCGCTACAGCTGCGTACGGCCGGGCGCGTACTCGTCGGCTGGTCATGGTCCGTGCCCGGTCAGCCGAGCTTGATGAGGCCGGCTTCGACGACAGCGCGGCCGAACGGGCCGGCGAGTTCGGCGAGACGTTCGCAGTCGCTGTCACCCAGGGCGGCGTAGGCGGGAAGGGCCAGGAGGTCGGTGCGGTGCTCGATGTGCCGACGCAGGCGTACGCCTTCCGCGCTGAGGGAGTCGCCGTCGAGAAGGCCTCGCGTGCGCAGGCGCTCCTCGGTGTCGGCCCAGTCCTCCTCCGACCATGCGCGGCTCGCCTTGAGGAAGCCGACGGGAACCTCACCGGTGGCAGCGTGCAAAACCAGGGCTTCCAAGCCTGCGACGCCCTCGCTCAGCAAGCACGCGACATGGCCGTCTCCACGGAACTCCCGGAGCAGCGTCTGGGCGTGCCACAGCTGCAGTACCGGTTCCTCCGGCCAGGGCAGGGTGGCATGCGCGGCGAACAGCGGGCGGCCCTGGGGATGTTCGCAGGCGGCCTCGGCGGCGTTGCGGGTCAGCGCCAGGACCTCGTCAAGCGCGGGCAGCTCGTGGATTCCCGCCCGCCGCAGGGCCTCGCCTGCGGCGGCGTACCGAGCGTCCAGCACCTGCTGCGGCGTCGTCGCGTCCCAGGCCCCGGCGACCGCCTGCCGTACGAAATCGGGGTTGAAGTTGTAGAAGGTCGCTATGACCAGCTCGGCGGACGCCCGTCCGAACGCGGCGCTTCGGGAGACGAAGTACCCGGTGCTTCCGCTCAGTCCGAGGTCCGCGTAGCGTCGCCTTCCCTCGGGGACGAAGTAGATCATGCCGTGCACGGGCTCGAGGCGGCGCCAGGCCGCGCGCGCTGTCTTCACGGGATCACCTTTCAGGGGGTGCGTCGACGAACGGCGGTGTCAGCGGCGGTTCAGTACTCGGCGTGAGCTCGCAGATGATCGAGCAGCAGGCGGCTCAGCGTTTCGGGCGCTTCCTCGGGGATCCAGTGGCCGACGCCGTGGAGGGTCTCGAACCGGTACGGCCCGTCGACCCACCGTCCGGTCTCCCTCGCGGCTGCCGGGCCGAACGCGCGGTCCTGCGTGCTCCAGACGTACAGGGTGGGCACCTCGATGACGCCGATAGCGCCGTCGGGGCGGCCGGCCCGGTACCAGTTCAGCGCCGCCGTGAGAGCACCCGGCTGGGACAGGTGCCGCACGTAGGCCTCGGCGCTGTCCTGCGGGACCTTCCCGGCGTAGAAGGCACGTAGCTCCTGGGCGTCGTGGGCGAGCATCCGCTCTTCGGTCGCGGGTGTTTCGCGCCAGTCGATCATGTAGCGCGAGCGTTCACGCTGATCCTGGTCGGTGCGCAGAGTGGTGGCCAGAGCACCCGGGTGCGGGGTCGAGACAACCGTCAGGGTGCGCACGCGGCCAGGGTGGGCGTGCGCGGTCCACCAGGCCACCGCGCCTCCCCAGTCATGGCCGACCAGGTCGAACGCCGCCCAGCCCAGTTCCTCGGTGATCGCGACCACGTCGTCGACGAGCAGGCCGATGCGATAGTCCTCGGGCCGCTCGGGGCGGGCGCCGGGGGAGTACCCACGCTGATTCGGTGCCACCACTCGGTAGCCCTGCGCGGCCAGTGCCGCGATCTGCCGTTGCCACACCAGCCCCGTCTGCGGGAAGCCGTGCAGCAGCAGCACCGGGCGGCTCTCGGGCGGACCCGCCGCGATCGCGTCGAACACGCCCGCACCAGTGGAGATGCTCAGCTCGGCCACGGCTCACCCCATTCAAACCGACTGGTCGGTAGCCTCCAGTCAGAGGGTAGGACTGTCAAGCCAGGAGGACGGATTCCCTTGGTTGAACATGACGCCGAATTCAACTATAACGAGCCGGAGGCCGGTTTGCGTCACCCCCTGCGGCCATGGCTCATGTCATCGGTCGGCGAAGCAAGCGGCTCAAGCGGCCCAAGCGGTCAATGAGCAGTTACGGCGCCTCAGTTGTCGTACGGCACCATCAACAGGAAGCAGTGAGGTGACATGAGGGAAGCAGTCATCGTTTCGACGGCACGGACCCCGATCGGAAAGGCTTACCGCGGCGCGTTCAACGACACCCAGGCGCAGGAACTCGCCGCCCATGCCCTCTCGCACGCGGTGCAGCGCGCCGGGCTCGAGGGAGACGAGGTCGAGGACGTCGTCTTCGGCTGTGCCGTCCAGCAAGGGTCCTCCGGTTTCAACGTGGCTCGCCAGGCCGCTCTGCGTGCCGGACTGCCGAATGCCGTGTCGGGGATGACGATCGACCGGCAGTGCTCGTCGGGCCTGATGGCCATTGCGACGGCGGCCAAGCAGATCGTCGCGGACGGCATGCAGGTCGCTGTCGGCGGCGGTGTCGAGTCGATCTCCCTCGTGCAGAACGACCACATGAACACCCACCGCATGACGGATCCCTGGCTGGTCGAGCACAAGCCGGGCATCTATATGCCGATGTTGCAGACGGCGGAGATCGTCGCCGAACGCTACGGCGTGAGCCGCGAACGCCAGGACGAGTTCGCGCTCGTGTCGCAGCAGCGCACGGCGGCGGCGCAGGAGGCCGGCCGGTTCGATCAGGAGATCGTCGCCCTCAGCAGCGTCAAGAAGGTCCTGGACAAGCAGTCCCAGGAGGTGCGGGACGAGGAGGTCACCCTGACCCGGGACGAGGGCAACCGCGCATCGACGACGCTCGAAGGCCTGGCCGGGCTGGCGCCGGTGCTGCCCGACGGCCAGGTGAGCGCGCGTTCCAGCGTCACGGCGGGCAACTCCTCGCAGTTGTCGGACGGGGCTTCGGCCTCGGTGTTGATGGAGTCGAAGGAGGCCGAGCGCCGCGGCCTGCAACCGCTGGGCGTCTACCGGGGCATGACCGTTGCCGGTTGCGCGCCGGACGAGATGGGTATCGGCCCGGTGTTCGCCATTCCGAAGCTGCTGAAGCAGCACAATCTCACCATCGACGACATCGGCCTGTGGGAACTCAACGAGGCCTTCGCTTCCCAGGCGCTGTACTGCCGCGATGAACTGCACATCGACCCGGAGCGGTTCAACGTCAACGGTGGTGCGATCTCGGTCGGCCATCCGTACGGAATGACCGGTGCCCGCCTGGTGGGGCACGCCCTGATCGAGGGCAGGCGCCGAGGGGTCCGGTACGTGGTGATCTCGATGTGTGTCGGTGGCGGAATGGGCGCAGCCGGACTGTTCGAGGTCGTCTGATGGACACGGAGGGGAAGGACGACAAGGAGAAGGACCGAATTGCGGTCCTGGTGGACTTCGGCGGCGTCATCACCTCCAGCGTGCTGAGGGCCTTCACCGACTTCGGCGCCTCACTCGGCGGCGACCCACGCCTGCCGCTGGAGCTCCTCGCCCGGGACCAGCCCTCACGCACCCTCCTTGCCGACCACGAGTGCGGCCGTATCGACGCCGAAGCCTTCGAACGCGGATTCGCCGAGCGCCTCCGCGCCCACGGCGCGGACGTACCGGCCGAGGGGCTCACGGCCCGGATGCAAGCGGGACTGTCGATCGATCAGGACATGCTCGCGCTGCTCGGTGAGCTTCGCGCCGCCGGCTGTCCCGTTGCGCTGGTGTCCAATTCGTTCGGAACCGGGACCTATGACGGCGTCGACCTCGCCGCCGTCGCCGATGTGGTCGTCATCTCCTCCGAGGTCGGCATCCGCAAGCCTTCCCGCCGGATCTACGCGATCGCCTGTGAACGCCTCGGCATCGACCCCGTGGAGGCAGTCATGATCGACGATCTGCAGCAGAACCTCGACGGAGCGGCGCGGATCGGAATCGGGGGCGTGCTGCACACCAGTGCAGCCGACACCCGCCGCCAACTCGCCGAACGCTTCCGTATCACCACCGTACCGATCGACGGATCGGGTTCAGCAAGGTCGGTCATCCAGCCACACCGGCCGAGGACTTGAGGCGCAGGCCGGGCCAACTCACTGCGCGGCGACGCGGACCAGTGGACCTACCTTCAACTGCGCGGCGCGAGCGCACGGTACGCCGGGGCTATGGCCGCCGCAGGACTGTCCCCCCCCCGGGGACCGGGTGCTGCTCGCGGCGCCGTCGGTGCCCGAGTTCGGGGTGGCTTACCTCGGTATTCAGGCCGCGGGCTGTGGCGTGATGCCGGCCAACACGATGGTCACCCGGGCCGCGGTCGAGTACCTCCTCGGCGACGCCGGGTGCTCATTGGCGACCCCCGGCGACGTCGTCGACCGGGACCGTCACGAGACGGCGGCCAGCCTGTACACCTCAGGCGCCACAGGGCGGCCGAAGCAAGCCCAACTCACGGTCGGCAACCTGCTCTCCGCCGGGAAGATCGGCGCCGCGTGCAGCCACGCATCGAACGCAGACCGTATCGGCACCGGACTTCCGCTGTTCCACGTGTTCGGCCAGGCATCGGTGATCCTGAGGGCGAGCCTGACCGCGGGCGGCTCGATGTCGTTGCCGCCCCGGTTCGACCCCGCGTCGGTGCTGGTGAGCCGGGCCGCGACCGGCTCACCATCATGGCCGGCGTACCGACCGCGTGGAACGCGATGCTGCACGCGGCGGGCGATGCGGACCCGGCGGACTTCACCCAGCTTCGGGTCGCCGTCTCCGGCGGTGCCTCGCTGCCCGGGGAGGTCGCCCGGGCCTTCGAGGCCCGGTTCGACTGCGCCATCCTCGAAGGGCATGGGCTCACCGAGACCACCGCGTTCGGCACCTTCGACAACGACGGCGACGAGTGCCCGCCGGGCACCGACGGCGACCTGCGCATCGTCGACCGGATCAAGGACCTGATCATCCGTAGCGGCTACAACGTCTACCCCGGTGAGGTCGAGGAAGTGCTCTACGAGCATCCCGACATCGTCGAGGCAGCCGTCATCGGCGTTCCCGACGACCACTACGGCGAGGAGGTCGCCGCGCTCATCGCGGCCCGGCCCGGTTCGGAAGTCGGTGCCGCCGAGGTGTCGAGCTGGGCCCGGGAGCGGCAGTCCGCCTACAAGATCCCGCGCATCGTCCGGTTCGTCGACGCATCGCCCAAGGACCCGACCGGGAAGTCCTCAAGCGGTCCATCGACCGTGGGTTTCTGACCCGTGACACTGCGCCCGGCGATGTTGCCGTCCGCCCCCGCTGAACCTCGGAGACCAGGACATCAACCGGCCCCGGCGGCCCCTGGGGGTTTGTGACTATGGCGTCGGATTCAAGTAAAGTCCCGGGGATGGACACCACTGCGCCCGAGGAGACCGACAGCGAGACCGCACCGCCTGTGGCGCCCTTCTCGCAGCTTCGCGAGCCGCCTACGACGCAGCGCGGGGCGCGGACACGGGCCGCGTTGGTGAAGGCCGCGCGGAAGGTGTTCGAACGGGACGGCTACCTCGACACCCGCCTCACCGACATCACCAAAGAGGCCCGATGCGCGGCGGGGTCCTTCTACACCTACTTCGCCAACAAGGAAGAGGTGCTTGCCGCCGTCCTCCTGGAGGCACAGGAGGACATGATGCACCCCGGCATGGGCCGGGTGCAGGGGACCGACGATCCCTATGCGGTGCTCGAGGCGAGCAACCGCGCCTATCTCGCGGCATACAGGCGGAACGCGAAGCTGATGGCATTGCTCGAGCAGGTCGCACAAGTGGAGCCGGAGTTCCGTGAGTTCCGAAGGCGGCGCGGGGACGCGTTCATCCGCCGCAATGCCCGCGGGATCGCCGATCTGCAGGCGCGGGGCGTCGCAGACCGTGAGGTCGATCCGATGATGGCGTCCCGTGCACTGTCCGGCATGGTCAGCGTCATGGCTTACAACGCCTTCGTACTCAGTGAAGAGCAAGAGCAAGAGGGAGATGCACCGGTGGACTTCGAGGAACTCGTGTCCACGGTCACCCGGCTCTGGGCGAACGCCCTGCGGTTCCCCGGCCACCGCTGATCCGCCTGCCTCGTAGCCGCTCAACCCCTGGGGTTGGGCGGCTTTCTCGCGTGCTTCCGCGCCAGCAGCTATTGAACTTGACGTCGGATTCAATTATACAGGTCGGACGCACACCACGCCCCGTCGTCGGAGAGGGTTGCCGTGAACGTCGCACAAAGAGTCGCCGTCGTCACCGGTGGAGGTGGCGGCATCGGCAGCGCGCTGGTCGCACGGCTGGCCCGCGAGGGTGCCAAGGTCGTCGTCGCAGACCTCGACGAGGAGGCCGCGCGGGCGGTGTCGGAGACGGTCAACGCCGATCATCCGGACAGCACCGTCAGCGCCGGCGCCGACGTGTCGGACACCGACCGGATCCAGGAACTGATCGACCTGGCGGACAGCACGTTCGGCCCGGTCGACCTCTACTTTGCGAACGCGGGCATCGCCGGGGCACCCGGCCTCGACGTGAGCGAACCGGACTGGGACCTCTCGATCGACGTGAACCTGCGGGCCCACATCCGTGCGGCAAAGCTGCTCGTGCCGGGGTGGCTCGAACGCGGCGAGGGCTGCTTCGTCAGCACCGCCTCGGCGGCCGGGCTGCTCACCCAGATCGGCTCCGCCACGTACGCCGTCACCAAGCACGCGGCCGTCGCCTTCGCCGAATGGCTGAGCGTCACCTACGGCGACCGCGGGGTCCGGGTCGGCTGTCTGTGCCCGATGGGCGTGAACACCAGGATGCTGACCTCCGGGGAGGACTCCGGGGACGCCCTGGGAAGAGCAGCGACGCGAGCCGTCACGTCCGCCGGTGACGTCCTGGAGCCGACCGAAGTCGCCGACGCCGTCCTGGCCGCGATCGAGGACGAGCGCTTCCTGATCCTGCCGCACGAAGACGTTCTCGAGATGTACCGGCAGAAGAGCTCGGACTGCGACCGGTGGCTGCGCGGGATGCGCCGCTATCAGAGGACCCTGCTGGCTCAGCCGTGACCGGTACGCCGGGCGAGTCTTCCTCTCCGCCCGCCCCGAATTTCCGTCTCTCCCCGTAAGGAGTTCGTATGTCCCTGTTCGAGACCTCGGACCGCGCCAAGAAGTACCGGGCGGATCTGCTCGAGTTCATGGACGAGCACATCTACCCCGCCGAGGCGGTGTACCACGAGCAGATGCGTGCGTCGGGTGACCCGCACTTCCACCCGCCGATCATCGAGGAGCTCAAGGCTCAGGCGCGCCGCCGCGGACTGTGGAACCTCTTCCACCCACACCCGGAGTGGGGCCCGGGGCTGACGAACCTCGAGTACGCGCCGCTGGCGGAGATCATGGGGCGCAGCCACATCGCCTCCGAGGCGTGCAACTGCAACGCTCCCGACACCGGCAACATGGAGGTGCTCACGCTGTTCGGCAGCGACGAGCACAAGGAGAAATACCTCAAGCCCCTCCTCGACGGAACGATGGCCTCGGCCTTCGCGATGACCGAGCCGCGTGTCGCCAGCTCCGACGCCACCAACATCGAGCTGCGGATGGAGCGCGACGGCGACGAGTACGTGCTCAACGGCCGCAAGTGGTTCGCGTCCAACGCCCTGCACCGCAACTGCAAGGTGCTCATCGTCATGGGGAAGACGGACCCCACCGCCGCCCCGCACCGGCAGCAGTCGATGATGGTCGTCCCGATCGACGCCCCAGGGATCACGGTGATGCGCGGTCTGCCGGTGTTCGGCTACCAGGACCGTGAGGGGCACGCCGAAATCGACTTCGCCGACGTCCGGGTGCCGGCCAAGGACGTGCTCAAGGGCGAGGGCGAGGGTTTCGCGATCAGCCAGGCCCGGCTCGGGCCCGGCCGTATCCACCACTGCATGCGGGCCATCGGCGCGGCCGAGCGGGCGCTGGAGCTGATGTGCCGGCGCGCGCAGTCACGGGTGACCTTCGGCAGTCCGGTCGCCGAACGGTCCAACATCCAGGACTGGATCGCGGAAGCGCGCATCGACATCGAGATGATCCGCCTGCTCACGCTCAAGGCCGCGTACCTGATGGACACGGTCGGGAACAAGGAAGCGCGTACCGAGATCGCGGCCATCAAGGTGGCCGCCCCGAACATCGCGCTGAAGGTCGTCGACCGCGCGATCCAGGTGCACGGGGGAGCGGGAGTGACCGACGACTTCCCGTTGGCGTTCATGTACGCGCAACTGCGGACGCTGCGGCTGGCGGACGGTCCCGACGAGGTCCACAAGCGGGCCATCGCCAAGCAGGAACTGCGGCAGTACCGCGACGTGGCCGCGGCGGCGGTGAACTGACATGGCAGGACTCGCTCTCACCGGTCGCACCGCTGTCGTCACCGGCGCCTCCCGCGGTATCGGGCTGGCGATCGCCCAGGCCCTCGCCGCCGCCGGGGCGAACGTCGTCCTCACCTCCCGCTCCCAGGAGGCGGCGGAGGCCGCCGCGGCCCAGGTCGGGGGCACAGCGGTCGGTGTCGGTGCGCACGCGGTCGACGAAGAGGCGGCCCGGCGCTGTGTGGACCTGACGCTCGAGCGTTTCGGAAGCCTGGACATCCTCGTCAACAACGCGGGGACCAACCCGGCCTTCGGACCGGTCATCGACCAGGACCACGGCCGGTTCGCCAAGACCTTCGACGTGAACCTGTGGGCTCCCGTCCTGTGGACGGGGCTGGCCACCCGGGCCTGGATGGGTGAGCACGGCGGCGCGGTCGTCAACACCGCGTCGGTCGGCGGCATGGCCTTCGAGGCGAACATCGGCCTGTACAACGCGTCGAAGGCCGCACTGATCCATCTCACGAAGCAGCTGGCCCTGGAACTCTCGCCGAAGGTGCGCGTCAACGCGGTGGCACCGGGAGTGGTGCGCACCAAGCTGGCCGAGGCTCTGTGGCAGGAGCACGAGCAGGCCGTGTCCGCCTCGACGGCACTCGGGCGCATCGGGGAGCCCGCCGACATCGCCTCGGCGGTCGCCTTCCTCGTCTCCGACGCCGCGAGTTGGATCACCGGCGAGACGATGGTGATCGACGGTGGGCAACTGCTCGGTGACGCGCTTGCGTTCAGGCAGGGAGCCGCCATCGGTGCGTAGGCCCTGTCGTTTGGATCAGGCCGGCTATGAGGTACGGCACCCTTGAGCCGACCAGACCCCGCGACGCCGGGATGATCCAGACGACAGGGCCTAGGTGTATTGACCCGCAGGGTTGTTCACGCGGGTGATGGGTGGGTGGCCGCCGAGTGCGGTGTGGCAGCGGTGGTGGTTGTAGGTGTGGAGGAAGTCTGTCAGGGCGTCGGTGCGTTCGGTGTTGCTGGTGTAAGGCCGTAGGTAGGCCCATTCGTCGAGCAGGGTGCGGTTGAAGCGTTCGACCTTGCCGTTGGTCTGCGGCCGGTAGGCGCGGGTGAGTTTGCCGGTGGCGCCGAGGTCGGCCAGAGCCTGTCGCCAGGCGAAGCTTTTGCGGTAGGGCCAGGCGTTGTCGGTCAGCACCCGCTCGATGCGGTCGAGGCCGTGCGTGGTGAAGAAGGCTGCGGCCCGGCGCAGGAAGGCTGCGCAGGTGGCGGCCTTCTCGTCGGCGTGGATCTCGCTGTAGGCGAGGCGGCTGTGGTCGTCGACGGCGGAGTGGATGTAGTCGAAGCCCATGCCGCCGCGGGTGGCCCGGCCGGCCTGGCGGCCCAGCATCTTGTGGCCGCCGCCGTCGGGGATCCGGCCGAGTTTCTTGACGTCGACGTGGATGAGTTCGCCGGGCCGGTCGCGTTCGTAGCGGCGGATGACCTGGCCGGTGGGCCGGTCCAGGTGGGCCAGGCGGTTCAGGCCGTGGCGGGACAGGATCCGGTGGGTCGTCGAGGCGGGCAGGCCCAGGATCGGGCCAATGCGGGCTGGGCCGAGTTTGCGGTCCTGCCGCAGGCGGCAGACGCGGGCCTCCACAGTTGCCGGGGTGCGATGGGGTGTGGTCCGGGGCCGGCTGGAGCGGTCGGCGAGACCCGGTTCGCCCTCGGATCGCCAGCGTCGGATCCACTTGTGGGCCGTGGGACGGGAGATGCCCATCTCCGCAGCGACATGAGCGACGGGGCGACCTGCGCGGACCCGTTCGACGAGCAGCCGCCTGCCGTGAACGGTCAGCCGGGCATTACGGTGGGACATGAAGGCCTCCGTGCGGTGAAGATTCGACACCTCCACCACACACGGGGGCCTTCGCCATGATCAAGCCCGCCCAGCGTTAACAACGCTCGTGATCAATACACCTAGGCCGCACACCATGAGCCCCGCCCGGTGATTCAGCCGGGCGGTGCCGACAGATGGATCAGGATGCCGCACACCTCGTCCACGATCTCCCGGGCCTCCGTCTCGTCCCCGCAGTCGCCCAGCTCACGCGCCGCCCCTCCGATGACGGTGGTCAGTACGCTCACCCGCACCCGGCCGGCGCGTCGCCGCTCGTCCACCTCCAGGAGCCGGGCGTTGCGCCGTACCCACGCGCGGTCCCACTGGCGGCGCAGGGCGTCGAAGCCTGCGGGGCCGTCGTCCTCCACGAGGAGCCTGCCGAGCCGCCGGTTGTCCCAGGCACCCTCCAGGTACGCCCTGGCTCCGGCCACGAAGAGGGCGATGGGGTCGTCCACGCCACGGCTGCGCTCGGCGGTCAGCGTGGCCGCGGTCCGGCGCTCCTGCTCCTCGCGGAACTCCTCCCAGAGGGCGAGATAGAGCCCCCGCTTTCCGCCGTAGTGCTGGAAGAGGCTGCCCACCGGGATGCCGGAGCGCGCCGCGATCTCACTGAGGCCGGCATCGGTGTAACCGCGCTCGGTGAACACCTCCAGCGCGGCGTCCAGCAGCGCACGCCGGACTGTCCGGTCCTGACCGGCGTGGCCCTCCGACGGGCCCATGCTCCCGTGCTCCTGGGGCAGTTGACGTGCCGCCTCGGTCCCAGCGGATTCGACGATGCCGCTCACCGGCCGTCCTCACCTTCCCCGGCCCCGTCGCGGATGGCGAGGGCGACCAGCAGTTCCAGGAGGTCGGCGATCCGGCGCGGATTGCGGCCGGTGCGTTCCTCGATGCGACGCAACCGGTAGTGCGCCGTGTTGTGGTGGATCCGCAGCCGGTCGGCGGCCAGCCGCAGGTTGAGGTCCGCCTCCGCGAAGGCCCGTATGGTGGCGGCCAGCGTGTCGCCCCTTCTGCGGTCCTCCTCCAGCAGCGCCCGCACCCGGCAGTCGACCAGCTGACGGGCGAGGTCGTCGGCGCGCAGCGCCAGGTAGTCGAAGGGGGACAGCCGCGGCAGCGCCGACACCCCGCCCCCGCTCGGCACCAGGTCGAGGGCGGCCCGCGCCTCCGCGTACGCGCGCGGCAGTTCGGCGGCGCCCTGGGCGACGGTGCTGATGCCCATGGAGAGCATGGTCCCCGCCCGCGCGAGCCGCCGCTGCACGGCCTCGAAGTGGGCGCATATGTCCTCCGCGTCCATGCCGGCCCGGACCACGGGTACGGTCACCACCTCGCCGTGGCGCACGACGACCAGCGTTCTGCCGGCCCAGGGCCCGGCGACGCTGATCGACGCGCTGGTGGCGTACCCGTGTTCGGCGGAGGTGAGGTCCGCGGCACCGGCGGTGTCGACGCACACCGCCACGACCGCCATCATCGGCGAGCGCGGTCCGATGCCGTACGCCTGCGCCGCGGCGAACAGCGGACCTCGCGTCGGTGCCACGCCGGCCAACAGCTGGTCCAGGAGGTCCCGGCGCTCCCGGTCCGCGTCCGCCACCACGTGCTGCTGGTACTCGACGTAGGCCTGCGCGGCATGCGTGCTGGCGAAGTCGACGTACCGCATCAGTGGTGTGACCAGGGACAGAGCGGCTTGCTGGGCCTCGGCGGAGGTGCCCGCGCAGTCCAGCAGCGCGTCCCACAGCACCTGCCGCCCGACACGGAAGGCGCTGATCCAGTCCTCCAGGGCGAACCCCGCCCGGGCTCTGCGCATCGCGGCCGCGCGGCTGAACACCAGGTCCTCGGGGGCGATGTCCCGGTCGCCGGCCAGTGCCGCCAACTGCATCCGGTAGTGCTCCAGCACCTGCTCCCGTACGTCGTCGAAGAACCGCTCGTCCTGCAGTGCGTACGACGGGATCTCCGCGCGCATCACCTCGACGGCGGTCTCCGCAACCTCCTCGATCCGGTCGTGGACGGTGTGCAGGATCCGCCGCCGCTCCCGGCGGAGCGGTTCGGAGAGTCGGGGGGTGCCCGGAGCGGGACCGCGAGGCATGGCGCCGATCGTCGCCGCCCGCCTCGTGCTCCGTCAACAGGCCCGGGGTGAGACATCCGCGGGGACCTGTGCGCGGCGCACAGTCCGGCGGCCCGGAAGTTGGGTGCTCACACCCAATGTGCGCCCGGAACACCCCCACCTACTGTGACGCTCGCCCACCCCCCAGCACGTCGGAAAGGGCGTCACTCATGCTCGCGGTCGACGGTATCAGCGTGCGTTTCGGCGGGATCACGGCCTTGGACGGTGTCGGGTTCACCGTCGAGCCGGGCACCGCCGTAGGGCTCATCGGACCGAACGGAGCCGGCAAGACCACCTTGTTCAACTGCCTCACCAGGCGCTGTACCCCAGATGCGGGGACGGTGCGGTTCGACGGTGAGGACCTGCTCGCCCTTTTGCCGCACGCCGTGGCCGGGCGCGGCATCGCCCGCACCTTCCAGAACCTCGGCCTGTTCCCGCGGCTCACGGTCCGGGAGAACGTCATGGTCGGCGCCCACAGCCGGGGGCGCACCGGACACCTCGCCGCGGCGCTCCGGCTGCCCCGCGTCCGGCGGGAGGAGAGGGAGCTACGTGACCGGGCAGACGACCTGCTACGGCGGCTCGGCCTGGCGGACGTCGCCGACCACCCCGCCGCAGGGCTGCCGTTCGGCACGCTCAAACGCGTCGAACTCGCCCGGGCGCTCGCAGTACGGCCCCGGCTGCTGTTGCTCGACGAACCCGTCAACGGGCTCAGCCACGGCGAGGTCGGCCAGTTCGCGGATCTGGTCCGGTCGGTGCGCGAGGACTTCGACCTCACCCTCGTGGTCGTCGAACACCACATGGGATTCGTGATGGGCCTGTGCGACAAGGTGGTCTGCCTCGACTTCGGCCGCAAGATCGCCGAGGGCTCGCCGGAGGAGATCCAGCGCGACGCGGCGGTCATCGAGGCGTACCTGGGGGTGGCCGCATGAGCGAGCCCACCACCGAGTCCGCGGAGAGCGCGGAGCCGGACTTCCTGAAGGTCACCGACCTGCACGCCGGATACGGCCAGGCCCGCGTGCTCCAGGGCCTCGACTTCTCCGTCGCCCGCGGTGAGGTGTGCGCGATCCTCGGGCCCAACGGCGCGGGCAAGACCACGACGCTGCGGGCGCTGTGCGGCATGGTCCGCGGCCGTGGCTCGGTCACCTTGAACGGTACGGAGCTGCTGGGCCGCTCGCCCGAGCAGGCCGCCCGGCTCGGTGTGGCACACGTGCCCGAGGGCCGGGGCACCTTCAACGACCTGAGCGTCGAGGAGAACCTCCGCATCGGCGCCCACCTGCGCACGCGGCGCCGGGCCGAGCGCGCGGCGGTGGCGGGCGACCTGGAGCGGATCTACGGCTACTTCCCCAAGCTGCGCCAGCGCTCGCGGCAGGCCGCCGGCAGCCTCAGCGGCGGGGAGCAGCAGATGCTCGCCATCGGCAGGGCGCTGATGCTGCGGCCGTCACTGCTGCTCCTGGACGAGCCGTCCCTGGGGCTCGCCCCACTCGTCACCCGCGAACTGTTCGAGATCGTCCGTGCCGTCAACGAGGAGGAACGCACCACCGTGGTCGTCGTCGAGCAGAACGCCCAGCTCGCGCTGGACATCGCGCACCGGGCGCACGTACTGGAGGCCGGCCGCCTGGTGCTGTCCGGACCGGCTCAGCAGATCCGCGAGGACGGGCAGGTCGCCGAGGTGTACCTCGGTGTCTCCGTCAGCGCCCGGAAGGCCGGGTGAGCGCCGTGACCGAACTTCTCCAGCAAGTGGTGGAAGGACTGGGCTCCGGAGCGGTGTACGCCAGCCTGGCGCTCGCCCTCGTACTGATCTACCGGTTCACGGGAATCGTCAACTTCGCGCAGGGCGAGCTGGCCATGCTCTCGACGTACGTCGCCTGGCAGCTGGTGGCGTCCGGGATGCCGTTCTGGCTGGCGCTGCCGGTCACCCTCGCGGTGTCCTTCGCCGGCGGCATGCTGGTCGAGCGGATCGTCGTCCGCCCCGTGCAGGGCGCACCCGAGCTGACGGTCGTCATCGTCACGGTCGGCCTGTTCATCTTCGTCAACGCGCTGGCCGGCCTGATCTGGTCGTTCACCGTGAAGGACTTCCCGCAGCCGTTCCCCGACGGCGGGCTCGACCTGGCCGGGGTGCGCGTGGACTGGTCCACGCTCGGGATCATCGGCGTGGTGGCCGTAGTGATGGGCCTGCTCTACCTGCTGTTCCAGCACACCGCCATCGGCCTGGTGATGCGGGCGGCCGCCTGCAACCCTGCCTCCGCCCGGCTGTCGGGCATCCGGGTGGGCCGGGTCCTGATGCTCGGCTGGGGGCTGGCCGCGACGGTCGGCGCCGTGTCGGGCGTCCTCGTCGCCCCGCTGCTGTTCCTGGAGCCCAACATGATGGGCGGAGTGCTGATCTACGCCTTCGCCGCCGCCACCCTCGGGGGCTTCGACAGCCCGGTCGGCGCGGTCGTGGGCGGCCTGTTCGTCGGCGTCGCCGAGACCCTGACCGGGGCGTACGTCGACGTCATCGGCGCCGATCTGAAGGTGGGCGTCCCCCTCGTGATCATCCTGGCGGTGCTGCTGGTGCGGCCCCAGGGCCTGTTCGGACGAGCGGCGGTGGAACGCGCATGAGCACGATCATCGCGACCCTCGGCACGGACCGCGCCCGGCGCCTGCGGGCCGCGCTCACCGTCCTGCTCGCGGCGGCGGTCGCCGTCGGCGCGCCGTTCTACTTCGCCCCCTTCCAGGTCTTCCAGCTGACCATGGTGCTGCTGTACGCCGTGGCGCTGGCGGGACTGAACCTCCTGGTCGGCTTCGGCGGGCAGATCTCGCTCGGGCACGGCGCGTTCTTCGCGGCGGGCGCCTACACGGCGGCGGTCATGCTCGACCGGTACGACACCGGCCACCTGGCCACGCTGCCGGTCGCGGCAGCCGGATGCTTTCTGCTCGGCCTGGGATTCGGAGTGCCGGCGCTGCGGCTGCGCGGCCTGTATCTGGCCCTGGTCACCCTCGCGTTCGCGGTGTTCCTGCCGCCCCTGCTCAAGCGGCTGGAACCGGTGACGGGCGGCTCCATGGGCCTGACCGTGGACAAGCTGCAGCCGCCCGCGTGGAGTGGGCTGGCCGAGGACCAGTGGCTGTACCTCGTCGTCCTCGCCGTCACCGCGGTGGCCCTGCTGTTCGCCCGCAACCTGCTGCGCTCCCGGGTCGGCCGGGCACTGCTCGCCGTACGGGACAACGAAAGCGCCGCCGAGGTCATGGGCGTACGGCTGTCGCTGCACAAGACCCTCGCCTTCGCGTGGAGCGCGATGTTCGCGGGTGTCGCCGGGTGTCTGTACACGTGGGTGATCGGCTTCGTCTCGCCCGACTCCTTCAGTTTCGTCCTGTCCATCACGCTGCTGGCCGGCCTGGTGGTCGGGGGGCTCGGCTCGCTGTACGGGCCCCTGCTGGGGGCGGCGTTCGTGATGTACGTCCCGAGCGTGTCCCAGGACGTCAGCGAGGCGGCACCGGGAGTGGTGTTCGGCCTGCTGATCATCACGGTGATGTTCGTGGCCCCGACGGGACTGGCCGGTCTGCCGGGCCGAGTCCGGGCTGCTGTCGCCCGCCGCCTGCCCCGCCCCGCAGCCACCCCCGACCGGACGCCCGAGGCCGAATCCGCACCGGATGCGGAGCCGGAGTCCCAGGCTGCGTCCGCGTCCGATGTGCAGCCGGAGTCCCAGGCCGCATCCGAACCCTCCGCGACGGACACCCCCGCGGATCCCGCAGTTGCCGATGCCGAACCCGTGGGCGCACAGCCCCGCACGGAAAAGGAATGAATCGCATGCGCAAGACCACCGCTCTGCGGGCGGCTGCCGCCGCGGCCGCAGCTCTGCTCACCGCAACCGCCTGCAGCAGCCAGCGAGGGCAGGACTCCCAGGACACCGCAGCCGACGGTGCCTGCAAGGGCCAGCAGACCACCGGCATCACCGACAAGACCATCAAGCTGGGCGGCATCTACCCCCTGTCGGGACCTGCCTCCGCCTACGGCACGATCAGCAAGGGTGTGACCGCGTACTTCGATCACGTCAACGACAAGGGCGGCATAGACGGCCGCAAGGTGGAGTTCATCGTCCGCGACGACGGCTACCAGCCGCCGAAGGCGGTCGAGGAGGCCCGCAGACTGGTCGAGCGGGAGAAGGTCTTCGCCGTGTTCCAGAGCCTTGGCACCCCGTCCACGGCAGCCGTCTGGGACTACCTCGACAAGCAGAAGGTGCCGCAGCCCTTCGTCGCCACGGGCGCCTCTGTCTGGGGCACGGACGACAAGCACCCCTGGACCATCGGCTGGCAGCCCAACTACGTGTCCGAGGCACGGGTGTACGCCAAGTACCTCAAGGACGAGAAGCCGAAGGCCGAGGTCGCGGTCCTCTTCCAGAACGACGACTTCGGCAAGGACCTGCTCGGCGGGTTCAAGGAGGCCGTCGCCGGCAGCGGAGTCAAGGTGGTCGCCGAGGAGAGCTACGAGGTGACCGATCCTTCCGTCTCGGCGCAGTTGACGAGCCTCGCCCGGTCCAAGGCGGATGTGCTGCTCAACATCACCACGCCCAAGTTCGGCAGCCAGGCCCTCGCCGCCGACGCCAAGAACACCAAGTGGAACCCGCTGCACATCGTCAACAACGTGTCCTCGTCCGCGACGGTGCTCCAGCCGGTCGGGTTCAAGAACGTCCAAGGCGTGGTCTCGGCGACGTACTTCAAGGACCCCGCCGACCCGCAGTGGGCCGACGACCCGGAGATGAAGGTGTACAAGGACGCGCTGCACAAGCACGTGCCCGACTCGGACCCGGCCAACCAGTTCAACGCCTACGGCTGGGCCGCCGCCTCCAGCCTGCACAAGGCGCTGGACGCGATGAAGTGCCCGACCAGGGAGGGGCTGCGGGACGCGGTGCGCAACCTGAACGACGTGAAGGTGGACATGCTGCTGCCCGGGGTCACCCTCTCCACCGGGCCCGACGACGCCTTCCCGATCGAGACGATGCAGCTGATGCGGTTCAAGGGCGAGCGGTGGCAGCTGTTCGGCAAGCCGGTCGACACCCGCAAGGAGTTCGGCCCGGTAGCGAAGTAGGCAGGCGGGGGCGGACCCGGTCGATGTCCCGACCTCTCGGGCCCGCCCCCACCTCGCTGCGACTCAAGAAGCCTGCAGGCGACGCTCGGCGACGCGACCTCCCGCGCCGTGTCCGGCCGACCTCGCCCGCACGCTAGTCGTTCCTCGTGAAGGTGCCGAGACCGGTCGTGTCGAGGTTCTCGACCCGGACCTTGCCGGCGCGTCCGCCGGACTCGACGGTGAAGGTCACGCCGGACAGGCCGACGGCCATTTCGCCGGTGGTGCGGTAGCTGAAGGTGTCACCGTCGTAGTGGCGCAAGGAGAACCGTTGCTTCTTGGGCCCGAGTTGCATGGTGAGTTCGTCCCCTTGGGCGCTGACGGCCATCGGTCCGTAATACTCGTTGGCGTACGTTCCGGTGTAGGCACTGTTTGCCTTGGCGGGTGCGGGCGAGGCCGGAGGCTTGCTGTAGTCGACCGACGACTCCTCCCCGTGCAGCGATTCCTTGAAGATCGGCCCGAGGAACGTCAGCCAGTCCACGGTCGGCCCGCCCGTCTGCGCGGTGTCGAGGAACGTGCTGGCGATCGCCTCGGGCACGCCGATGGGCTCGCCGTTGGTCAGGACGACGATGCCGAGCTTCTCCGAGGGCAACAACGCGACGTTGGTGGCCGCACCCAGCGCGAAGCCGCCGGAGTGGCCGAGCTTGAGCCTGCCCTGGTCGTCGTAGCTCACGTTCCAGCCGAGCCCGTAGAACCCGGCCCTGCCCGCGGGCGAGTGCGGCGGCTCGGAGACCATGTACGGCAGGTGGGTCTGCTCCAGCGCGGCGGCGTCGATGAGTTGGCGCCCCTCGAACCTGCCGTTGCCCAGTTGCAGGCGCAGCCACTTCGTCATGTCCGAGGCCGTGGAGCTGGCCCCGCCCGCCGGGCTCTGGGCGTCCGGGTCGCGCACATGCTCGACGCGCCAGCTGTTCCCGCTCTTCACATGCAAGAGGGCCTTGTTGGCCGCCTTCTCGTAGTCGGCGAAGGAAGAGCTGGTGGAGTCCATGCCGAGCGGCCGGTACAGCTTCTCGGCGGACAGCTTCTCCCAACTGGTCCCCGCTGCTCGCGCGGCGGCGACGGCGGCTTCGGTCAGCCCGAAGTTGGTGTACGCGTAGTGGGCACGGAAGGGGGCCGCCGGTTCGTAGCGGAGGTGGTCCAGGATGTACGAGCGGTCGTAGCCGAGGTCCTCCAGGAGGTCTCCGGCATGGTCGGGCAGTCCGCTGCGATGCGAGAACAGGTCGGCCAGCGTGACATGGCGGGTGACCCATGGGTCCTTCAGGGCGAAGCCAGGGCTGTGGTCGACGACCGGGTCGTCCCAGCCGACCGTCTTCTCGCCCACGGCCGCGGCGACCACGGTGGACGCAACAGGCTTGGAGACCGAGGCGAGCTGGAAGACGGTGTCCGGTCCGATCCGGTCCTTCGTGCCCGCCTTCCGCAGGCCGAACCCCTTCAGATACAGCACCTTGTCGTCGTGCACCACGCCCACGGCGATTCCGGGCACACCGGTGCGGCGCATGGCGTCCCGTACGACGTCGTCCAGCTGGCTCACCGCGGTCTCGACCTTGGCGCGGGTCAGCTGCGGCGGTGGCTGGGCGGGTGGGACGGTGGGCAGCGGCGACGTCGCGACGGCCGCACGGCCGGCCGTGGTGGCGGTGTCGGCACCGGCCCCGGTACAGCCGACGGCCAGGGCCGCAACCAGGCCCACTGCCGCGGCGGAGCGAAGGGGGCGGGGGCATGCGCTGTCGAGTCGGGGCATGTCTTCCATGGAAGTCTCCTCACCGGCACCTGTCGCCCCTGGGCACGCCAATCGGGGGGTCCGGCATACGCCGTCCCGCACCGGGCGATCAGAGCTGTCCCGAGGGCCACGCAGGCCCGGACGCGCTGCATGCTCCCGCACATGCCAAGCGGTCGTCGACTCCCTCGTGCCCGTGCGCCCCACCGACGACGTCGCGTTGCTGATCGCCCGCACTCGCATGCTGCCACCGGGCGACGTCGCCTCCTGGCGTCTGCCGCTGGAGCCTGAGAGCGCCGCCCGGGCCCGGGCCCTGATCTCGGCCAAGCTGAGCGAGTGGGGTCTGGACCACCTGGCGTTCACGACCGAACTGATCGCCAGCGAACTGGTCACCAACGTCTATCGCTACGCCAGTGGCCCGGCGACCCTGCGGCTGATCCGTGAACGGACCCTGGTGTGCGAGGTCAGCGACACCAGCCACACCTCACCCCACCTGCGCCGCGCCCGTACCACCGACGAGGGCGGACGCGGCCTGTTCCTGGTGGCCCGGATGACCGAGCGCTGGGGCACCCGATACACCCGCGAGGGCAAGACCGTGTGGACCGAACAACCACTGGCCGGCACGTTCACCTGACCGTCCCCCGGCCTTGCTACTCGTGGCCGGGCACCGCCATCTCCCCCAGGAGCGACCAGTCGTCCTGCGGAACGTTCATGTTGACGATGCGCGGCGTCTCGACCAGATGGGGCGGCAACGTCTGCTGCGCGGCCTTGAAGTGCGCGGACTGCACATGCGAGGCCCCGGCCTCGTCGTCGCGGAAGGCCTCGACCAGGACGTACTCCGCCGGGTCTTCCACACTGCGCGACCAGTCGAACCACAGACAGCCGGGCTCGGCGCGCGTGGCCCGGGTGAAGTCAGCGGTGATCTCGGGCCAGCGGTCGGCGTCCTCGGGACGGACTCGGAACTTGGCGGTGATGAAGATCATGGGGATTCCTTCGATGATGTGTCATGACGACTGGAGTACCAACTGGCCGTCCGCGTAAGGAACAACCTTGGCACGCGGCAGATGGACCACTATTTCCTCGCCCGCTGGGACTCCCTCCTCCCGCGGCGTCCTGGTCCTGACCAGCTGCCCGGGAAGGTGTGGGGACCGGGATCCGTGACGATCTTGACATACTCGGGCCGGACGTCCGCCTGGACCTCGGTCGTGCCGTGCGGATCACGGTGGGCCTGAACTGCTCGGTGATCTCGCGGATCCTGCGCCGCAGCAGGTGCTTCACCTGCGGGTCGATGACGGTGAGCGGCTCGTCCATCAGTACGGCCGCGACGTCGTCCCGTACCAGGCCGCGGCCGGGTGTCCTCGCAGAAGTTCCTGACCACCGTCGAGGCGCTGGAACGCGACGCCATCCTGCGCGGGTTGGCGGACCACAAGTCCAACGTCCAGCGCACCGCCCAGGACCTCGGCATCTCCCGCGCCACGAGGTACCGCAAGATGCGCTGTTACGGCATCGTCCCGTCGCCCGGTGACGACGTGCAGGCCGGAGCCGTCCGGGTTGGTGTAGTCGGTACGCGTGGCGTCGCCGGGCAGGTTGGAGGTCGTTTTCCCCGGCGAGAAGGAGCCGTCGGCCGGTTTCCCGGTCGCGTCGACCATCGGCTTGTCCACGGTCAGGCAGGCGGGCGGCCGCTCCAGGTACTGCATCGGCCGCTCACCGGAATCGGGGTTGTCCGGCTCCTCCAGTTCCTCCGGTTTGGCCTCGTTCTGCAGCGTCCAGTCACCGTCGGGCGGGCCTGACCTGACGGGCTGCCTCCGGGAGATCGAGCAGTCGTGCCTCGCTCTCTTCGTACAGCCGCCGGCTCTCGAGGCTGTCGGCGGCGCGGTGCCAGTCCGGTGGACTGCATCGGGAACAGGGCGAAGTCGGCGTTGGGGGAGACGGCGGACGGCGTGCCCGGCACGGCCTGGGAGAAGGCCGTCAGCACCGGCACGCAGGCCGCGCCGCCGTAGAGGGTGGCGAGCGGGGGGGGTGCGCGTGAAACCCCGTCAGAACAAGCAGCAGGTGAGAGCGGGTGTCACCGCTGATGCCCCGATGCAGATGGCCACAGTGGTCAGCACGCCGACGTTCCAGCTCTGGAGGCAGGGTGAGGAACACCATGCCCGCCACAGCCGAGTAGAGAAGCGTCGTGCGCGCGGAGCCGGGCGCCCCGCCGAGCACCTGCGAGAGCATGAGCACCGATGTCCTGCCGTGTGGGTCGGCCGCGGTGATGGACTGCGATCCCACCGGCGCCGCCGCGCCCGTACCCATGATGATCAGGAGCCGGCGGAACACGGTGACCGCTCCGACCGCCCACGACAGGGAGCGACGCACGGCGGCCCGTCCCGCGCGGAGTACAGACGCACGCCCTGCCGGAGGAGGAAGGCGGGGCCCGCGCCGCTGCCCCGCTGGGTGGCCCTGAACACGTCGACGATGCTGCCCACCCTGGCGCCCACCACGTGCGGGAGGCCCAGGGCGAAGGTGAGCAGCGACCCGGCCCCGGACAGCTGGACGATCAGGAAGGGCAGGGTCGCCGGAAGCGTCACCACGCAGGCGGCGACACCCACGGCTCGCCCGGCCAGAACATCAGCAGCACCAGAGAGAACGCGGTGCTGAGCGCGAGGACACAGCCGTCGTACCCGGCGAGCGCGATGATGCACCGTTTCGAGCGACGCCGGAAGCCGGCTACCGGGGACCCTGGCGTCTCCCCGGGCCCCCAGTCCACGCCGTACCGGACAAGCGACACGACAAGGGTGGTGACTTCGGGAGCGGTTCGGCTCATCCCCTGCTGTGTGCATCTCTGCGCCCTCTCCTTCGCCTGCACCCCCTGTGTCCCCGCGATTAAGTGATCGTGTCGACGGTAGGAATGACGACGCTCAGGGGAGGGCCACCGGCAGCGGAGGGAAGGTCTTCGGCAGTGCGCGCGAGACTGCGGGAGCGGTTGCGGTACTGGTTCGACGGGACGATGGACCGCGGGACGCAGGCCTTGATCGGCTGGCTGGCCCTGGCCTCCGTCGCGTTGATCGTCCTGGTGACGTCTCTGGTGGTCGCGTTCACCGACGAGGACACCGAGAGGAACGGCGGCTGGCTGGGCGTGGCCTGGATGAGCCTGCTGCGTACGCTCGATCCCGGCACGATGGGCGGGGACACCGGAGGTCGGATATTCCTCGGCCTCATGCTGGCCGCGACCCTCGGCGGGATCTTCATCGTCAGCGCGCTCATCAGCGTGCTGACCGCCGGCCTGGAGGCCCGGATCCACGAACTGCGACGGGGCAAGTCCCGGCTGATCGAGCGCGAGCACACCGTCGTGCTCGGCTGGTCGGAACAAGTCTTCACGGTGATCGCGGAGTTGGTCGAGGCCAACCAGAGCGAGCGGCGTTCGTGTGTCGTGATCCTCACCGAGCGCGACAAGGTCGAGATGGAGGACGAGATCCGCAGAAGGATCCCGGACACCGGACGCACGCGGGTGATCTGCCGCTGCGGCAGCCCACTTCAGCCGGCGGATCTGGAACTGGTGAGTCTGGACGCTGCCAAGTCCGTCATGGTGCTGCCGCCGGTCACCGACGACGGGGACACCGATGTCATCAAGACCCTGCTGCTCCTGAACAACCGGTCCTGGAGCGGCCCGCGCCCGAACATCGTTGCGGCCGTGCGCAGGTCGCCCAACCTGGCGGCGGCCCGCCTCGCGGCCGGCGAGGACGCCCTGGTGATCGATGTCGACGACATCGCCGTCCGCCTCATCGTGCAGTCGCACCGGCAGACGGGTCTGTCCACCGTCTTCAACGAAATGCTCAGCTTCGTCGGCAACGAGTTGTATCCCTATCCCGTGGCCGGGCTGGCCGGCGCCACGTACGGGGAGGCGCTCAACAGATTCGATCTCGGCATCCCGGTCGGCCTGCGCAGGAAGGACGGTGAGTCCCTGGTCAACCCGCCGATGAACACGGTCATCGCCGGCGATGACGAGTTGCTCGTCCTGGCCGAGGACGACCTGCTCATCCGGCCGGCAGACACCCGGCCCACGATCGTCGGCTCGGCGATCACCTCCGCCCCCGGCCGGCCTCCGACACCCGACCGCACGCTCATGATCGGCTGGAACTCCCGCTCGGCAAAGATCATCACGCTGCTGGACTGCCTGGTCGAGCCCGGATCGCTGATCGACATCGCGGCGACTCGACGCCCCGAGAACAACCTCCAGGAGCACTTGGAGAACCTCACGGTGGGCTACAAACCCTGCGAACCCACCCTCCGGCCATCGCTGGAGTCCCTGGGACTGGACGGATACCGCAACGTCATCGTCCTGACCGAGGACGACATCGACCCCGAATCGGCCGACGCTCACACCCTGGTGACGCTGCTTCACCTCCGCGACATCGCCATCCGCCATGGCAGCCCGTACTCGATCGTCACGGAGATGAACAACGACGCCAACCGCGAGATCGCCCAGGTCACCAAGGCGGACGACTTCATCGTCAGTACCAAGATAATCAGCCTCCTGCTGACCCAACTCGTCGAGGACCGCCACCTCTACGCCGTATTCACCGATCTCTTCGATCCTGCGGGATCGGAGATCTACCTCAAGCCGGCCACCAATTACCTCCTTCCGGAAACACCGGCGAACTTCGCCACCGTCATCGAGGCGGCCCGGCAACAGGGAGAGACAGCCATCGGCTACCGGATCGCGCGGCACAGCGACGAACCTCCGACCTACGGCATCTTCCTCAATCCCGCCAAGACCGCGCCGCTGACCCTGAGCGAGGACGACGCCATCGTGGTACTCGCCGAGGACGGCCGCCCGGCCGTCAACATGCCCGCGGCCGGAGACGGAGACGTGACGGGCGGCGCGGAGGCGGTACCGCCGTTCAGTTCCGACCGCGGTCCCTCCGCACCGGGCCCTTCTTGAACGCACAGGGCATCTCAGGGGGAAGGGCGGATCCACTCATGGCAGGCGCACCAGCGAAGCGAGCAGCGCGCATGAGCCCGGGCCGGAAGCCTCCGCGTAGCGATGACCGCCGAGAATGCACCAGCCGAGGCATGTGATGCCCTGGGCGGCGCTCGCCCGCCCGACGATCATTGGTGACGTGCCCTAAGCTGCAGTCCAGTCGGTTTCGCCGGCAATGACCGTTGACCCCCGTCGTCGGCTTTCCGGAAAGGCGCGGCTCGGCGTCGTGTTCCGCCCACCCCTTGATGGTGCTCCGGCGCAGTGCGGTGGCGGCGCCGGCGTCCACCACCGCAGGCAAAGAACGTGCCGCGGGCCTACGGTGGTCGAAGAGGACTCGGCGAGCCGAACCGGCGTTGCGGAGGAGGATGCGGTGGAAGAGCACTTCGTCTGGGTGACGACGCGGCGCATTCGACCCGGCACCCTGGAGGACTTCGAGAAGGCCTGGCAGCCGGCCACCTCACCTCAGGGCATGCGTCGCGCTTTCGCGTACTGGTCCGAGGACGGACAGGCGATCACCGGGGTGTCGTTCTGGGACTCCCAGGAGGCCTGCGACTCCTGGCGGTCCTCCGAGCCGGAGGCGCAACGGCGTGCGGCCATGGCCCCCTACGTCGTCGAGGAACGGGAAGGCTTCTACCGTGGCCGCGAGCTCACCGTCCCCCAGCGGTAGGTTCGGCTTTGGGCACGATCTCGAAGCCCGCGGATCGTCCGGCCGTGGCTGTCGCATGCACCACAAGATCACTTCGCGTCTCGTCTGCCTACTCCGATCGGGTTGTCCCAGCGAGGCGCGGATGTGGTGAGGGAGCTGCTCCGTGGCCGACTCCAGGGACCCGGGCAACACCTGATCGCGTACGACGGCGGTGACGGCGGCGGCTCCACCTCAACGCCTTCCTCATGGAGGCGGGCCACCACGAGGCGGCGTGGCGGCTCCCGCACGGCAATCCCCGGGCCGACTTCGACCTGCGGCACTGGATCGAGCCGGCGAAGCCGGCCGAGAGCGCCAAGTTCGACTCGCTGTTCGTCGCGGACGGCCCCGCCCTCATCGAACACGGACGAGTTCCGGTCGCCGGGCCGGCTCGAACCACTGACCCTGCTGACCGGGCTGTCCGGGTCGCCAAGGCACCCCGGGAAGGCTGGGAGTCCGAGGCGGTCGTCGCTCCAGGACCGAGCCGTCGGTCCTTGAACTCCACGCATGTCTACCGGACTTCATTCTCGCCAGGCCGAAGCCGGAAGGCCGGCAGAGCCGTTCCGGACTGATCATCGATCTCGCGGTGCCTGAGAAGCTGACGGTCCGGCAGATCATCTCCCGGCTCGGGGGCGGACGCGGCGGACACGGGCTCCCGGTCCCGGCGAACCAGTTCCATGCCTGACCCGCTCACGACTCGCCGCCGGACGTTCCGGCACGCGGACACGACCCCGCCGGGGTCCGACCACCGTATACCCCGGTCCGAGACAGTTGATCACGCGGACGGCCGCAGCCCTCGGAATGCCGAACCCATCCACCTCCGGCATTGGCCAGAAGGCCAAAGCGCCTCTCACTGTCCTGGCCACCACGCACACCCCTCCCCGCCCCGCCCTTCCGCATCATCAAGGGCCGGAACGGGAGCTGTGAGAGGAGTGGCGCGTGGACACTGTGCAGACGAGACCGCAAACACCCGCGGGTGAGGTCGGCACTGCGAGCAGGTTGACGCGGCGGCGGGACGTCGCCGATCTGGTAGCCGAGGCCCGTGGTGGTGGGCTGCGGCGGACGATGGGGCTCACACAGCTCACGCTGCTCAGCGTGGGCGCCACCCTCGGCACCGGAATCTTCGTCGTCCTCGGCCAGGCGGTGCCCGAGGCGGGCCCCGCCGTCGTGATCTCCTTCGTGCTCGCCGGGATCACCGCATTGTTCTCCGCCCTGTCCTACGCCGAGCTGGCGGGCATGATCCCGGGCGCCGGATCCTCGTACAGCTATGCCTACGCCACGCTCGGCGAACTCGTCGCGTGGGTCTGCGGCTGGTGTCTGGTGCTGGAATACGGCGTCTCGGTCGCCGCCGTCGCGGTCGGCTGGGGCCAGTACGTGAACGAACTGCTGGAGCTCACCGTCGGCTGGACGCTGCCGGAGTCGCTGGCCGCCCCGCCCGGCGCGGGCGGCGTGCTGAACGTTCCGGCCGCCGCGATCGTCGTCCTCGCCATGGTGGTGCTGCTGCGCGGGGCACGCGAGAGCGCCCTCGTCAACACGATCATGGTGGCGGTGAAGGTGGCCGCCCTGGTGATGTTCTGCGCCGTCGCCTTCACGGCGTTCCGCGCCGGGAACTTCCAGCCGCTGTTCCCGCTCGGCATGGCCGGTGTGAGCGCGGGCGCCGCCTCCCTGTTCTTCTCGTACATCGGCTTCGACGCCGCGTCCACGGCCGGCGAGGAGGCCAAGAACCCGCAGCGTGACCTGCCGCGCGCCATCCTCCTCTCCCTCGGGCTGATCACGGCGCTCTATTGCGCGGTGGCGATCGCGGCGGTCGGCGCCATGCCGTGGCAGAAGTTCGCCGGTACCGAGGCCACTCTGAGCGAGGTGCTGGTCCGCTCGGTCGGCGGCGGTAACGTGTGGCCGATCCTGCTGTCCGTCGGCGCGGTCGTCGCCACCACGAGCGTCGTCCTCGCCGTGCAGTACGGGCAGACCCGCATCCTGTTCTCGATGGCACGCGATGGTCTCGTGCCGCCAGTGTTCGCCAAGGTGCACTCGAAGACCGGGGTACCCCGCGCCAACACGGTCATCGTGTCCGCGTTCGTCATGGTGCTCGCCGCACGGGTGCCGCTGGGCGCGCTCGCCGACGCCACCAGCATCGGCACCCTGTTCGCGTTCGCGCTGGTCAACTGTGCCGTGCTGATCCTGCGCCGGCGCAACCCCGCCGCACCGCGCAGCTTCCGGGTGCCGCTGGCGCCGGTGACGTGCGTGCTGGGCACGTTGTGCTGCGGCTATGTGATGTGGGGGCTCGGCGCCGACACCTGGATCGCGTTCGGGCTGTGGATGGTGGTCGGGTTCGCGATCTACGCGCTCTACGGCATCAAGCACTCCCGGCTGAACTGGCCGGCAGCTCCGCAGGAGGAGACCGTCGTATGGCCTCGCTGAACCCGACCGACGACCTGGTGGATCTTGCGCGGGCCCTGGTGGACATCCCTTCCGAGAGCGGGGACGAGGCCGCTCTCGCGGACGCCGTGGAGTCCGCCCTGCGCGGCTGCGCGCACCTGACGGTGGAACGCATCGGCAACTCCCTCGTGGCCCGCACCGACTCGGGCCGCGCCGAGCGGGTGGTCATCGGCGGCCACCTGGACACCGTCCCGGCCGCCGGGAACCTTCCTTCCCGGCTGGACGGTGAGCTGCTCCACGGGCTCGGAGCGTGCGACATGAAGGGCGGCGTCGCCGTCGCCCTGCGCCTCGCGGCCACCCTCACCGCACCGGTGCGCGACGTCACGTACGTCTTCTACGAGTGCGAGGAGGTGTCTGGTGACCGCAACGGCCTGAACCGCATCGCCGCCGAGTGCCCCGAGCTGCTCAAGGCGGACCTCGCGATCCTCATGGAGCCGTCCGACGCGGGCGTCGAGGCGGGCTGCCAGGGCGTGCTGAACGCGGACATCACGGTGCGCGGCGAGCGCGCGCACACGGCCCGCTCATGGAGGGGCGTCAACGCCGCGCACCGGGCGGCCGCCGTGCTCCAGCGCCTCGACGACCACAGCGCCGAGCGGATCGTCATCGACGGCCTGGAGTACCGCGAAGGGCTGAACGCGGTCGCCGTGCGCGCGGGCATCGCCGAGAACGTCGTCCCCGACACCTGCGTGATCACGGTCAACCTGCGCTTCGCGCCCAGCCGTTCGGCCGGGCAGGCCGAGGCCTATCTGCGCGGCCTCTTCCCCGAGTACGACGTCGAGGTCACCGAGGTCGTGCCGGGCGCCCTGCCCGGGCTCGGACAGGGCCCGGTCGCCTCGCTCGTCGAGGTCCTGGGTGCCACCCCCCGCCCCAAGCTGGGCTGGACCGACGTCGCCCGCTTCGCCGCGCTGGGCACGCCCGCGCTCAACTACGGCCCCGGCGACCCGACGCTCGCGCACACCGCCGGGGAGTACGTGCCCGTCGGGCAGTTGCGGGAGTGCGAGGCCCGGCTGGCGGCCTGGCTGAGCGGCTGAACGCCGACCGGTGATTCCCACCTACGGCCTGCCCGCAGGTGGGAATCACCGGCCGGTGCCCCGCAGGCCACCGAGCGTCCGCAGCTGCAACCACAGCACCAACCGCTCGTCCGGTTCGTCCAGATCGATGCCGAGGTGCTGCTGCGCCTGCCTGATGCGGTACCGGCAGGTGTTGGGGTGCACGGCGAGCAGCTTCGCCGCGCGCGCCATGTCGCATCCGGCGTCCAGCCAGCACACCAGGGTCCTGGCGTAGTCGGTGCCCTGCTCGGCGTCGTACGCCAGCACTTCCCGCCAGGATCCTTCCGTCAGCTCCCGCTGCTCGCCGATGAGTTCACGCAGCCGGAGCAGGGTGACGCGGGGGCGTACGTCGGTCACGGCAGCGACATCCTCGTCCGGCCCGAGCACCCGCAGGACGAGGTCGGCGTCTTCCCGTGAGCCGCGCACGGCCGCCAGATCCGCGACGACGTCACCCAGCCCCGCCCGCACCGGCACCCGCAGCGCCTGACCCGCGCGGCGCACGATGTCCTCGACGAGCCGCTTGTGCCGCTCCCCACCGCTCCCCCAAGCTCTCGGCTCCGCTCGAGCAGGGGGTACCCCCATTCCGGCCACCGGCAGCAGCGCGTACACCCTCCCGTCCACCAGCACGCACGCGTGCCGCCCGTAGCGCGCCTCGCACTGGAGCCGTACGAGGTCCAGCAGCCGCAGCGCGGTCTGTTCCCCGTCGGGCGCGGACACCGCTCCGTCGAGTGCGAAGGCCGCGACACGGACCGGGGCGTCGGCGGCGAGGCCGAGGCGGTGGGCGGCGCCGGCGGGATCGGCGGTGCCGTCGAGGAGACGGCGCAGCGAGTCGCTCGTCAGGTGCCGGGACAGTTCCTCGCTTGCCCGGGCCCGCAGCAGGAGGAGGGCGGCCGTGGACGCGCCCCGGGCGAGCGCCTCCTCGGCATCGGGGCCGAGGTGCCCGTCGTCGACGGCCCACACCGACCCCAGCGTCTCGCCGCCCGCGCGGATCGCGACAGCAAGTCGCGGCAGCTCGTCGCCGTCGAGCGCGGCGAGGCGCACGGGTCCGGGGGCGGCGAACAGGACGCGGTATTGCTCGGTGTTCTCGGGGCTGCTCGGTACCTGGCGGCCCAGGATGCCCTGCCGCCTGGCCTCGTCGACGGCCTGCCCGGGGACGGTGGAGTAGGCCAGGATCCGCTGGCGGGTGTCCTCGATGACGACCGCACCGCCCACGGCCGCGGCCACCGCGTTGGCCAGGGCGAACAGGTCCCCGAAGGCGGCCCCGCCGCCCGCCGGGCCGGGCCGGGAACCGATCGCGGACGCCAGCAGCAGATGGACGTGGTGCCAGGCGGCTTCCTCGTCGACGGCGAGCAGCGCGAGGCCGTGGGCCCTCGCCGCCGCCACTGTGTCGGGCTGCCCGTCCCTGTCCCGTACCACGAGCCCGGCCATTCCGGCCGCCGCAGCTTCGCGGGCCAGCGCCTCGACCTCACCCGCTCGCGCCCCGACGCACAGCAGCAGGGCGCCGGGCGCGCTGCGCGGAAACGGGGCCCCGGCGTCGTACAGAAGGACCTCCGAGACGGGTGCGGTGAGGCCGGCCGGGGTGGTGAGCACACGGAACATGGGCTCGCCGAGGGTGTCGAGAAGTTCCTCGAGGGTGCAGGCGTCCATGGGGGGCGGTCTCTTCGGTGGGTGACGGTCACATGAGGACGATCGGCATTTTTATCGGACGGTGACCGCTGAGGGCCTTGGCTGATCGCAACAGAGGTCTCGGGTTTCATTGTGCATGAGGACAATGGCCGACAGGTCGTGGCCCCGGAGACTCAGGGCATGACAGCTGTGACGAGCTCCACCGCCGGGACCGGTACGGCGGACGGTACGCCGAACGTGGGCGCCCTCGCCGACGCCGCGGCCCGTACCGCCGGGATCACGGTCCGTACGGTGCACGACGTGGCCGGAATTCGTGCGGTGGCCGACTTCTTCGCCGATGTGTGGCAGACGCCGCGTGCCACCCCGCCCTACCCCTCGGAGGTGCTGCACAGCCTGGTGCACGCCGGTGGCGCGGTGCACGCGGCGTACCCCGCCGTGCCGTCGGGTGACCGGCCGGCCGGGGCGGCGGTAGTGGTGTTCGGGCCACCCGCCGAGCGGGACGTGTACTCGTTCGTGGCCGCGGCGAGTGCGTCCGGCCGGGGCGTCGGCTTCGCGGTCAAGCAGGCGCAGCGGCTGTGGGCGCTGGAGCGGGGCGCCACCACCATGCGCTGGACCTTCGACCCGCTGGTCAGCCGCAACGCCCGCTTCAACCTGGTCAAGCTGGGTGCCGTCGGCAGCGAGTACCTGGTCGACTTCTACGGCCCGATGAGCGACGGTGTGAACGACGGCGACGAGAGCGACCGGCTGACCGTCGTGTGGGACCTGGTGTCCGGGACCGCACGGAAGGACGACCCCGGCGAGGGCCGCTCGGCCGCCCATGTCGTGCGCCGCGCACCGGACGGCGGCCCGCTCGCCCTGCGCGACACGGACAGGCTGTGGTGCCGCGTGCCCGAGGACATCGTCGCTCTGCGCGCCGCCGACCCGGCCCTCGCGCTCGATTGGCGGCACGCCGTGCGTGAGATCTTCACCGAGGCGTACGGCGAGGGCCTGCGCGCGACGGCCATGTCCCGCGACGGCTGGTACCTGCTGACCCGCCGCCCGTCCCCGGCCACTTCCAAGATCCCCTCCGACCCCTCCGACCCCTCCGACCCCTCCGACCCCTCCGATTCCGCTTCCGAGGAGCAGGAATGAAGCTCGAACGCGTCGAACTGCTCCACGTCGCCATCCCGCTCGTCACCCCGTTCCGTACCTCCTTCGGGACGATGACCAGCAAGGACACCTTCCTGCTGCATGTGGTGACCGACGAGGCCGAGGGCTGGTCGGAGTTCGCCGCCGACCCGCAGCCGCTGTACTGCTCGGAGTTCGTCGCCGGCGCCGAGATCGTCATCCGGGACTTCCTGCTGCCGCGTGTCGCAGCCCTGCCCGAGCCGACGACCGCGTTCGTCACCACCGCCATGGCCTCCGTCAAGGGCCACGAGCTCGCCAAGGCCGCCCTGGAAACCGCCCTCCTGGACGCCGAACTGCGCGCCTGCGGGATGTCGTTCGCGACCTTTCTCGGTTCGGTCCACGAACGGGTGCCGGCCGGCGTCTCGGTCGGCATCAAGAACTCCGTGCCCGAACTCCTCGACGACGTCGAGCGGTACCTCGCCGAGGGCTACCTCCGCATCAAGTTGAAGATCGAGCCGGGCTGGGACATCGAGCCGGTGCGCGCCGTACGCGAACGCTTCGGTGACGCACTCCCGCTCCAGGTCGACGCCAACACCGCCTACACGCTCGCCGACGCCGAGCACCTGCGCAGGCTCGACGACTTCGGGCTGCTGCTGATCGAGGAGCCGCTGGAGGAGAACAACCTCCACGCCCATGCCCAGCTCCAGAAGCGGCTGGCCACCCCGGTCTGCCTCGACGAGTCGATCCACTCCGCGCGCGACGCGGCGTCCGCGATCGCGATGGACGCCTGCCGGGTCGTCAACGTCAAACCGGCCCGCGTCGGCGGCTATCCGGAAGCCCGTCGCATCCACGACGTGGCCGCCGCCCACGGCGTGCCCGTGTGGTGCGGCGGAATGCTGGAGACGGGCATCGGCCGCGCCCCCAACCTGGCACTCGCCGCCCTCCCGGGCTTCACCCTCCCCGGCGACACCTCCGCCTCCAGCCGCTACTTCGCCGAAGACATCACCGAACCCTTCGTCCTCCAGGACGGCCACCTACCCGTACCGACCGCCCCGGGCGTCGGCGTCGACCCCCTGCCGGACGCGCTCGCCCGGTTCACGACGGGAACTCGGGTGTTGTACGCGGGACGGAAGTGATCAAGCGGCGGCGGTGACGGTGGCGTGGGCGGCGCCGTGTGGCCGGCAGCTGGTCGGGCACCTGGATGTCAGCCCGCCGCCGTCTGAGGGCGGACGGAGTCGTACGACAGGAGGGGATTTCAGGGGCGACGCCGACGCCACACCGGACGACGTTGCCCTCGCCCGGATTCTCAGGTCCGGCACGGCACGAAGGATCCCATCTTCAATCGACGTGCGGCGGGCACGCGGCTGTGGGTGGAGTGCGCGTGCCCACCACGGGAGTGACCGGGGGGGGCTCTGAGCGATCCGCGTCACTGCCCCGACCGGGACATCGGGCTCAAGAGAGGTCGAAGCGATCGAGGTTCATCACCTTGTCCCACGCGGTCACGAAGTCACGCACGAACTTCTCTCCCGCGTCCTGTGACGCGTAGACCTCCGCGACGGCCCGGAGCTGGGAGTGCGAACCGAAGATGAGGTCGACCGCGGTGGCGGTCCACTTGAGCTCGCCCGTGGTGCGATTCCGGCCTTCGAATACGTTTTCCTCCGAGGCCGACGCCTTCCACTCCGTGCCCATGTCGAGCAGGTTGACGAAGAAATCGTTGGTCAATGTCTCCGGCCGCTGAGTGAAGACGCCGTGTGGGGATCGCTTGAAGCCGGTGTTCAGGACCCGCATGCCGCCGATCAGCACCGTCATCTCGGGAGCGGTCAGCGTCAACAGGTTGGCGCGGTCCAGCAGGAGGGTCTCCGGCGACAGCTTCTCTCCCGACCGGAGGTAGTTGCGGAACCCGTCGGCCCTGGGTTCGAGCACGGCGAACGACTCCACGTCGGTCTGTTCCTGCGATGCGTCCGTGCGCCCCGGTGCGAACGGGACCGTGATGTCGTACCCGGCGCTCTGCGCGGCTTGTTCGACGGCCGCGCACCCGCCGAGGACGATCAGGTCGGCCAGCGAGACCTTCGTTCCGCCGTCATGCGAGCGGTTGAAGTCCTGCCGGATCTGCTCCAGCCTCTGCAACGCCTCGGCCACCTCGGGCAGGCGGTTGACCTCCCAGTCCCGTTGCGGCGCGAGTCGGATCCGTGCCCCGTTCGCCCCGCCACGCTTGTCGGTGCCGCGGAAGCTCGCTGCCGACGCCCAAGCAGTGCTGACCAGCTGGGAGATGGACAGTCCCGAGGCGACGATCCTGCTCTTGAGGGCGGCGATGTCCTCGTCCCCGATGAGTTCGTGATCGACCTCGGGGACCGGATCCTGCCACAGTTGCGGCTCGGGAACCCACGGGCCGAGGTAGCGCGTGACGGGTCCCATGTCGCGGTGCAACAGCTTGTACCACGCCTTGGCGAACGCTTCCGCCAGCCTGTCCGGGTTCTCGTGGAAGCTCTTCGCGATCGGGCCGTAGACCGGATCCAGCTTCAGCGCCAGGTCCGTCGTCAGCATCATCGGGGCGTGCCTCTTCGACGGATCGTGAGCATCGGGCACCGTGCCCTTGGCCGAAGAATCCGTGGGAGTCCACTGCTTGGCACCGGCGGGGCTCGTCGTCAGCTCCCAGTCGTATCTGAACAGGTTGTCCAGGTAGCCGTTGTCCCACCGGGTCGGCTCGGCGGTCCACGCACCCTCGAGCCCACTCGTGAGCGTGTCGGCGCCCTTGCCGCTGCCGTACGTGTTCCGCCAGCCGAGGCCCTGGTGCTCGATGGGGCCGGCCTCGGGTTCCGGACCGATGTACGCGGGATCGACGGCGCCGTGACACTTGCCGAAGGTGTGGCCGCCGACGATGAGCGCAACCGTCTCCTCGTCGTTCATCGCCATGCGCCCGAATGTCTCGCGAATGTCCCGGGCGGCGGCCATCGGATCCGGGTTGCCGTTGGGCCCCTCCGGATTGACGTAGATCAGTCCCATCTGCACGGCACCGAAGGGAGTGGCGAGTTCCCTGTCGCCGCTGTAGCGCTCGTCCCCGAGCCAGGTGTCCTCGGGCCCCCAGAAGATTTCCTCGGGTTCCCAGATGTCCTCTCGCCCGAAGCCGAATCCGAACGTCTTGAACCCCATGGATTCCATGGCACAGTTGCCCGCGAAGACCAGGAGGTCGGCCCAGGAGATTTTCTGGCCGTACTTCTGCTTGACCGGCCAGAGCAAACGGCGCGCCTTGTCGAGGCTCGCGTTGTCCGGCCAACTGTTGAGGGGGGCAAAGCGCTGAGCGCCGCTGCCGCCACCGCCCCGGCCGTCGGCGACCCGGTACGTGCCCGCGGCGTGCCAACTCATCCTAATGAAGAGGGGCCCGTAGTGGCCGTAGTCGGCAGGCCACCAGTCCTGCGACGTCGTCATCACCTCGAAGACGTCCTGCTTCAGCGCGTCGAGGTCGAGGGTCGCGAACTCTCTCGCATAGTTGAAGCCCTCGTCCATCGGATTGGAGCGGGACGAGTGCTGGTGGAGAATCTGCAGGTCCAGCTGATTCGGCCACCAGTCCCGGTTTGTCCTGGGCCGAGTCGGCGTGGGGGTCGGGGAGGGGATTGCTGGGTTCTCGCTTTCGCTGCCGGACACGTCCGTCCTTCTTTCCGTCTCGGTGGATCCACACAGAATGCCGATGATGCTGATGCGTCGGCGTCCGTATGGTCGCGCACCGCAGACGGCTCTGCTATGAAACACGCAGAGCACTCCCGCACAACAAAGACGCGAAAGGAGGTTGCTTTTCTGCTCCCGTGTTGATTCCCGCACAAGCCGAATCCGCGTTCCGGGATCTCCTGGCAACAATCCGTCGAGGAAGTGGCCGGGAAACCATGGGGACACCATGCGCACTGCAGGCAGCGTACTGGCGGACCCAAGTGGATCACCGACGGTCCACGCAGACCATTGCGGGTGTCCATAGATCATTTGTGGGACAACCTCTAGTCGACACGCACGGCCCCGAAGCGATCCTCACCGCGATCGACAAACTCACCGACGAGGCGGGCGAGAAGCCGTTGATCTCGCCGACGAAAGTGCGGCCGCAGGGCGGCAGAACGCAGGACACGCCTGATTAGACGCTGTTCGCCACCATCATTTACGTCCTGGGCAGCGGCTGCGCCTGGCGGGCTCTCCGCCCTGCTTCGGCATCTCGAAATCGACGGCTCACCGCCGCTTCTTCATCTGGTCCAGAGCCGGTGCCTAACCCGAGGAGCAGTCCGCGACTGGCCTCGCCAGCGCTGGCTTCACGACGGATCTGGACCTCAGCTGATTCGGCGCCTGTCGGGTGGCGCTACCCCAGGAACACACGGAACTGTCGGGTTTCAAGGCAGCGGTGCGCCGGAGGGTTCGCCAGGTAATCGTTCATGCGTTGCCAGTCTTGCCGGTTGCGCGGTAGGCGCTCGTACCAGGCGACTCCGCGCGCGTTGCATCCGATGCATAGCAGCCCTCGGACGCACCGGCCGCATGTCCAGTCTTGAGACCCACAGCAATTGTGGTCATGGTCGATGTGCCAGTACGAGCGGGGTTCGTCTTCCTGAGGTCCCTGACTGCACAAGGCGCAGACGTGCCCCTGGACGTCAAGGATGGCGTGCACGTCTTTGACCGTCAGGTTGTACCGCTGTGCCTGGCGCGCCATGGGGCTACAGCCCAGGCAATGCCCCCTCACCCGACCCCGCACCCCGTACTTGTAGATGGCACCGCACTGATCACAGTTCATCAACGTGTCGTCAGTAAGCGGGATCCCGTAAAGCATGCCCGGAGCGTATCCGGAGGCACTGACACCGACTCGGTCTCCATCATGCAGGCTTCGCTCGGCCGCGCCGCCAGGCATCTCCCGAGCCGCCGCCCACGACCACGGACGGCCGTCAGATGACCGGCTGGTTCACCCCGCCACGCCGACACACTAGGTGAGGAGTAGACCCACCAGCTCAACGTCTTCGGCGGCATCGCAGCGACACCGCGATCGTCGGCTGACTACGAGGCGCCATCCCACAGACGCGAGGGAAGCTCCCTAGGCCTACGGGGCATCCGGTCGCAGGTACACCCGATGCCGCACCCTCGCGTGCTTCAGTCAGAACGCCGTTCATGCCACAACGGACCCAAGTCGGCCAATACTCCGGCCGTAGATCGTGATCTTGTTGCTGGAGTGCGGTGGAGAGGGGCAGCGGTCGGCCGTCGACGAGATCGAGCTGGGCAGCACAGGCGTCCGCTACTCGAGTCCTTCGAGACGGCGGGCATCTTTGATCTCGCTGATCCTGGCAGCCGTCATCGGGGTCCACTCCCTCCTCTGTCCAGCGGCACGGAGGGCTTCTCCAACCTCGCTGAGCTTCACGGAGGACAACACGCCCGCCCGCTCGATCAGGTCGTCCCGGGCCACGGTGGTCAGCCATGTGCACGGAGTGAAGCCTGGACGCGGGAACGCGAACCGCAGCACGCCTTCGAAGGGCAGTCCTTCCGGGGCTCCTACGGCCACTTCAACGCCCAGGCCGCTGATGTCGACGCCCGCTGGCGCAACGACCTGCATCGCCTGAAACCCGGATGACTCCTCGTCCGAGAGCAGCAGGACCGGGCGTCGCTCATCGAAGTCGACCCACCAGACTTCACCGCGTTGCATGTGTCCTCCTGGCACGAGACGGCGGGCGAACGCTGCGTGCCCCGTGCGGGACACGGAAGGGATGCGGCCCCGTCTTCGCACGTCGTGACCGAGGGGCGGTGAAGACGGGCGTGGCCACCGTTGATCATCGGTGTGTGAAGACTGAAGATCATGCGGTGGCCGCGAGTCACAGCGTAGACCCTGCCCGCTGGCAGGAGGCGTTCGAGACGATGCGGTGCTGGTCGTCGATGACACCGGGGACGTGAAGAAGGGCACGCACACCGTGGGTGTCCAGCGCCAGTACACCGGCACGGCCGGGAGGATCGAAAACGCTCAGGTCGCTGTCCACCTCGTCTATCCAGCCGCCGCGGACACGCGGCGATCGACCGCGAGCTGTACGTCCCGCGCTCGCGGACGTGCGACCCGGACCGCTGCCGGGCGGCCGGACTGGGCGAGGACACCGTCTTCGCGACCAAGCCGGAGCTGGCCGCCCGCATGATCGGCCGGTTCCTTGACGCCGGGCACCGTGTGGGCTGGGTCGCGGGCGATGAGGTGTACGGCGGCAGCCCCAAGCTGCGGGCCGCGCTGGAAGAGCGCCAGGTCGGCTACGTGCTCGCCGTTGCACGCTCGGCCGAAGTCACCACGGGCGCGGGGAAGTTCCGTGCGGATGCCCTGGCCGTGAAGGTGACGAAGTGGGCCTGGCTGAAGCAGTCGGCAGGGGCCGGCGGCAAGGGGCACCGCTTCTACCACTGGGCCGTCATCGACCTGGCAGAACCCCGCCTCGGCGGCCACCAACTGCTGATCCGCCGCAACCGCACCACCGGTGAACTGGCTTACTACCGTTGCTGGTCGCCGGCTGCGGTGCCTTCGGCCACGCTGGTGCGGGTCGCCGGGTCGCCGGGTCGCCGGGTCGCCGGGTCGCCGGGTCGCCGGGTCGAGATGGCGGGTGGAGGAGACCTTCCAGTGCGGAAAGGGCCTGGCCGGACTGGACGAACACGCCCGCCATTCCGCCCCGGACGGGCTGATCCCGCTCACCTGCAACGAGATCCAGCGACTGTTCACCACGCTCATCGTTCGGCCCGTGCACGGTGCAGCCCACCGGCTCGGCTGGTCCGACTGGCGACGCCGCCATCAGGCCCGAGCCCAGGCCACTCCCACATCCGCGCGTCAAAGGGGGAGCCAAGACGGGACGAAGCTCTGTCGACCGGGGCAGGACGGGCAGTGAACACCACCTGATCGCCGACGCGACCGGCATACCGCTCGCCGCCACCCTGACCGGCGCCAACCGCAACGACGTCACCCAGCTGATCCCGCTCCTGCAGGCCGTGCCGCCCGTGCGGGGCAAGCGCGGCCGGCCCCGGCGCCGTCCAGACATCGTTCTCGGCGACCGCGGCTACGACCACGACAAGTACCGCCGCCTCGCCTGGGACCTCGGCGTCAAGCCGGTCATCACCCGGCGCGGCACTGAGCACGGCTCCGGACTTGGCGCCCGACGCTGGGTGGTGGAGCGCGCCTTTGCCCACCTGCACTGGTTCCGCCGCCTGCGGATCCGCTGGGAGATCCGCGACGACATCCGTGAAGCCTTCCTCGCCCTGGCCCGCGCGCTCATCCGCCGGCGTCGGCTTTCGACATCTCAGCGCCGCCACTCGTAGACGCCGAAGGAGGTCTCCACAACCTCTTGCGGCCAGGTCGCCCGGACACTCTGCAGCTGTTCATGCTGGTCATCAGCCCAGTTGTCGGCCAGCCGCACCGGGACACGGACCGATGTCCCCGATCCAGCGGCGTCCTTCACCACAACCGCGGCAAACCCGTCCTGGACGGACATTTCAAACCGGATCTCGGGGTTACGCCCGTCATCCATCCAGACGGCATCCCGCCCAGCGGCGAGCGTGCCCAGGACCTGTGACCAACTGTCCAAGTCATCCGGGGCCAGACACACATCCAAGCGTCCCTGGGCGAACCCGCTCGTGACAACGATCTCCGCATCGAGGAAGTCGTGCCACTGCAACACCCCGGGCATGGTGCGGCCCAGGACCCGAACCTCAAGACTGCTCTCCCCGTCAGCCAGGCGGATGAGATCCACAGTGCCGCCCTCGGTCATCCCCGCTCCCCACACTCGCATCGGCTGCCGTCATGATGCACGCGCACCAGCACTCGGCATGTACGGGGGGCATTGCGCCAGGAGTTCCAAGACCGACGACAACGGCCACTTGCGGCGACAGCGGCGCGGTTTCCGCGTGCGCCGTGCCGAAGCCGCTGTAGACGACGGAGCCGGCAGGCCGTTCCCGTGGTGCACGCACGTCAGCAGTGCGCGGTCGCCCGTGCTGCCGGGAGGGCGAGACAACGGCCCGGTGAGGCGTCTTCGAGTTGGAAGCTGGTGACGCGCCGCTTCCCGAAGGGCGCGTGCGCCCGCCGGGCGGAGGACACGAACGCGCCGAGGAGGCCGACTCCGAGGTGCTGCCCGCGAGCGCGAGTCCGATGCAGCGCCGCGCGGGGACGGCGCTCGTCAGTGCGGTGCGAGCGCGGCGACGGCCTCGTCGATCAGGGCGACGAGGCCGAGCCGGCCGTCGGAGGAGGCCCCGTGGTCGCCAACTGCCCTGCGCACAGGGCCGGGGTGTCGCGGGCGAGGCGGGTCAGGGCGTCGCCCGCGACGGTCACCCGGTACCGCGTGGCGGGTGCCGAGCTCAGACCGTGGCCGGGGTGTAGTGGGCGGCGTCGTCGCCTTCGACGACGTGGCTGAGGGTGCCGTCGATCCCGGCCGGGACGTCGCCCGCGACGGTCACCCGGTGCAGCAGGCGAGGCAGGTCGCCGTAGTCGTCGGGGGCGTAGTGCTGGGTGATGCGGTTGTCGAACAGGACGAGGTCGCCCGGTGTCCAGGCCACGCGCACGATGTTCTCGGGCCGGGTGACGTACGACTGGAAGATACGCAGCAGGTCACGGGAGTCGGACGGGCCGAGGCCCACGATGCTCTGGGCGAAGCCGCCGACGAACAGCCCGCGCTCACCGGTCTCGGGATGGACGCGGACGACCGGGTGCGCGGTGCGGTACTTCCGGGAGACGAACCGCCTGCGGTGCTCGGCCGCCTTCTCGCTCTTCGGGGCGGCGTAGTCGTAGTCGTTGGTGTGCACCGCCCACAGCCTGTCCGCCAGCTCCCGCAGCGGCTCGGGCAGATCCCGGTACGCGGCGGCCGAGTTGGCGATGAGCGTGTTGCCGCCGTAGGGCGGGACCACGATGCTGCGCAGCGTGGACGCCTTCGGGGGCGTACGGACGAAGGTGACGTCGGTGTGCCACTGGTTGGCGCGGATCCCCTCGTCGCCGTCGACGGGCAGGATGTGGGGCTGGCCGTCGACGGAGGGGACCGTCGGGTGCGCGGTGGTGAGTTCACCGAAGAGGGAGGCGAAGCGGAGCTGGCCCGCGTCGTCCAGGTCCTGGTCGCGGAAGACGAGCGCCTTGTGTTCCAGGAGCGCGGAGTTGATCTCGGTGACGACGGCGGGGTCGAGGTCGGTGGACAGATCCACGCCGAGGATTTCGGCGCCGATACGGCCGCCGATCTTCCGGATGTCGAAGGCGGTGCTGGTGGTCATGCTCGGGTGTCCTTTCGAAGGGCGATCGGTCGGGATGTGATCGGTCGGGATGTGATCGGTCAGGTGGTCACGAGGTGATGGGCGGTGAGGTTCCCTTGGTCCCCGGCGGGCCGAGGGGAGGGCCGACGGCCCGCAGCGCGCCGGGTGTGCGGCCGCGTCCCCAGCCGATGTGCCGGCGGTAGCTGCCGAGCAGGCCGGTACGGTCCAGGTGGTCCTCGTCCCGGGCCGTGGCGTCGTCGGGCAGCGGGCTGGTCAGGGGCGCTACGTACAGCGCGTCGGCCGGGCAGTTCGCCTCGCACTGGAAGCAGGTTTGGCAGTCGTCGCGGCGGGCCAGCACCGGGATGCCGTCCTCGCCTCGGTCGAAGACGTCGGTCGGGCAGACCTTGATGCACTTGTCACAGGCGATGCAGCGTTCCGCCGAGACCAGTTCGATCACGAAGCCACCTCCAGGGGTGCGGCTGACGCCGCTGACGTGTTCGTCAGGGGCTCGACACGGGTCCACACCCGGTCCAGACCGCCCGTCGTGATGCGGTGGTGCTGACCGGGGTCCTGCGCGGGGAAGTCGAGCCGTTTGGCCATGCCGCGGGTCTCGGTACGGGCCAGCGCCGCCATGTACATCCAGCGGGCGTGTGCCGCCATCGCCGCCGCTTGCCGTGCCCGTATGGTGTCCGCGCCCTCGGCGTGCAGGGAGGCGCGCGACTGCTCCCAGACGCCGTCGAGGACCGCCAGCGAGGCGGTGAGGCGGTCGCCGTGGCGCAGGTAGTTCTTCTCGTACGGCAGCACCTCTGCCTGGACCGCGGCGACGACCTCCCGGAAGTCGTCGTCCGGACCCGGTTTCCCGGTGGGCCGGAGCCCGGCCCCGCCCGCGGCCACCAGGCGTCTCGTGGCGGCGCGTACGCCGAGCGAGCGGGCGTGGTGGGCCGCGCCCTGGCCCGCCCAGATGCCGGAGGATATGGCCCAGGCCGCGTTGTGGCTGCCGCCGCCGGTGAAGCCGCCGCAGATCAGCTCACGGGTCGCCGCGTCGCCGGCCGCATACAGTCCGGGAACGGTGGTGGAGCAGTCGTCTCCGGTGATGCGGATGCCGCCGGTTCCGCGCACGGTGCCCTCGGCGAGGAGCGTGACGGCGAAGCGCTGGGCGAAGGGGTCGATGCCCAGCCGGTCGAAGGTGAGGAAGAAGTTCGGCTGGGCCAGCCGCATCGCCTTGCGGGCCGCCTCGTCCGCCCGGTCCAGGCGGCAGTACACCTTCTCGCCGAGCAGGGCCTTCGCGATCACGGACCGGCCGCCCTGACTGGCCGCGCCCTCCAGGACCGTGCCGTCCTCGCGATAGAAGGTCGCGAAGGAGTAGAACGCGGTCTTGGTGACGGAGGTTCCCTCCGGAGCGATGCCGTACGCGTTGGAGAACTCCATCCCGGACATCTCCGCGCCCACCTCGGCGGCGAACAGCGCGCCGTCGCCGGTGTTGACGTTGCAGCCCAGAGCACCGCTGAGGAACGCGCAGCCACCGGTGGCCAGGACGACCGCCCCGGCGCGCACCCGGTACGCCTGACCGGCCTGCCGCCGGTGCCCCCGGACCCCGGCGACCGCCCCGGAGGGATCGGTGAGCAGTTCGGTGACCGGACTGTGGTCGAGGACGCGCACGCCGGCCCGCTGCACCCGGATCCGCATCCTGCGCATGTACTCCGGCCCCTGGAGTCCGTTCCTGAGCTGCCTGCCGTCCGGTCCCGTCGGGAAGGGATAGCGCCCTGCCGCCGCCAGTTCGTTCATCCCGGCGTACGTCTGGTCTAGCACCCGCGCCATCCAGCGCCGGTCGGCCAGGTAGCCGCCCAGGGCCTCCCTGCTCGCCATGGCCGTCTCACGCGCGGCGGGCTCCGGGGGGACGTACCAGACGCCCGTTCCGGCGGAGGCGGTGGCGCCGCTGGTGCCGCAGTAGCCCTTGTCGGCGAGGACCACGTCCGCCCCGTCCTGGGCCGCCTTGAGCGCGGCCCAGGTGGCGGCGGGGCCGCCGCCGACCACCAGGACGTCCGCGGTGAGGTCGAGACCGGTCATACGGCCACCTCCTCTTCCACGGCTGTCGCGGTCAGCCGGTTGGCGGGGCGGGCAAGGCCGTAGTTCTCGCGCAGGGTGCGGCCGGTGTACTCGGTACGGAACAGCCCGCGCCGCTGCAGGATCGGTACGACGTGGTCGACGAAGTCCTCCAGACCGCCCGGCAGATGGGGCGGCATGATGTTGAAGCCGTCGGCGGCGCCCTCGGTGAACCACTCCTCGATCTCGTCGGCAATCTGCTCGGGAGTGCCGGCGAAGACACGGTGACCGCGTCCGGCGCCGAGGCGGGCGATGAGCTCGCGCAGGGTGAGCCCGTCACGGCGGGCGAGTTCGGCGACGAGAGTGAAGCGGCTCTTGTTGCCGTTGATGTCCCGCTCCTCGGGGAGATCGGGCAGCGGTCCGTCCAGCGGCAGTCCGGTCAGGTCGGTGCCGAGCATCCCGGACAGCTGGGCGAGCCCGTACTCAGGCACCTGAAGGTCAGTCAACTCCTGCTCCAGGAGCCGGGCTTCGGCTTCCGTCGAGCCGATGACGGGCGCGATGCCGGGAAGCACCAGCAGCTGGTCCCCGGTACGGCCGTAGCGGGCGAGCCGGGACTTGAGGTCCTTGTAGAAGGCCTGGCCGTCGGCGAGGGTCTGCTGGGCGGTGAAGACGGCCTCGGCGTACCGGGCGGCGAACTCCTTGCCGTCCTGAGACGAACCGGCCTGTACCAGTAGCGGGTATCCCTGAGGGGCGCGCGGTACGTTCAGGGGGCCCTGTACCCCGAAGTACTCCCCGCGGTGGTTGATCTCCCGCACCTTGTCGGTGTCGGCGTAGATGCCGCTCTCCCGGTCGAGCAGGATCGCGTCGTCCTCCCAGCTGTCCCACAGCTTGGTGGCGACCTCGACGAATTCCCGCGCCCGCTCGTAGCGCAGCGCGTGCTCCAGGTGCTCGTCCTGCCCGAAGTTGCGGGCCTCGTCCACGGTGCCTGAGGTGACGATGTTCCAGCCGGCCCGGCCGCCGCTGATGTGGTCCAGGGAGGCGAACTTGCGGGCGGTGTGGAAGGGCTCGTTGAAGGTGGTGGAGACGGTGGCGATCAGGCCGACGTGCTCGGTGACCGCCGCCAGGGCGGACAGCAGGGTGAGCGGTTCGAAGCCGCCGAGGGCGTTGTGGCGGACCTTGCCCCACAGGGCGAGTCCGTCGGCGAGGAAGACGGAGTCGAGCAGGCCGCGCTCGGCGGTCTGCGCGAGCTGCTGGAAGTAGCGCAGGTCGGTGACGCGTTCGGGCTGGGTGCGCGGGTGTCGCCAGGCGGCGTCGTGGTGGCCGGCGTTCATCAGGAAGGCGTTGAGGTGCAGTTGACGGGGTCTGGGCGCGGTCATGGGGTTCCTCGGATCGGGGGCCGGCGAGCGGAGCGGATGACAGGGGGAGGAGCAGAGGGCGGAGAGGGGAGGGGCGATGGCGGGCGGGTCAGCCGCCCGCGGGCACGCGCCAGGAGCTGAGCCGTCGCTCGACGGTCACCAGGAACTGGTTGAAGACCACGCCGATGGCGGAGATCGTGATGATGCCCGCGTACATCTGCGGGATCGCGAAGTTGTACTGCGAGGCGTTGATCAGATAGCCGAGGCCCGCCTTGGCACCGATCATCTCGGCGGCGACCAGCACCAGGATCGACACCGCGCCGGCCAGCCGGATACCGGTGAACATCACCGGCACCGAGGCCGGCAGAATGACCTTCTGGAACAGCCGGGGCGCGGACAGGTCCATCGACTTCGCCAGCTTCAGCAGGGTCGGGTCGACGTGGCGGACCGCGCTGATGGTGTTGAGCAGGATCGGCCAGGTGCACGCGTACACCACGATGGAGATCTTCGAGGTCTCGCCGATGCCCAGCAGCAGTACGAACACCGGCAGCAGGGCCAGCGCCGCGGTGTTACGGAACACCTCCAGGAGGGGTCCGAGAAGGTCGGCGACCGGCCGGTACCAGCCGATCAGCAGTCCGAGCGGTACGGCGACGGCGACGGCGATACCGAATCCGCTGAACGAACGCGCCAGGCTTGCCCGCGCGTTGTCGGCGAGCTGACCGTCGGTGGCGAGCCCCCACCAGGCGTCGGCGACCTCGCTGAACGGCGGCAGGAAGGTCCGGTCCACCAGACCGGCTCGTGGCGCGATCTCCCACAGCAGGAGCAGGGCCACGACGGCCGCGGACCTGGTCGCCCCCTTCAGCAGCAGGTGCGGCAGTCGGCGGACCGTCCGCAGCGCCGTCCGGCGCACACGGGCCGTAATGGGGGGAGCCCGGCGCACGTCCGGGGGTGATGAGACGCCGGGCGTGGTCGCTGTGGAGGTGCCGGCCTCAGGGGACGTGGCGGACTCGGCGGACTTGGTGAGGGAAGGTACCTGGAGGGTTTCTGTCGTGTTCGTCGCGTCGGTCGTGGTGGTCGCGTGGGTGGCGTCGGCCTTCTCTGCGGTCGTGCCGGTCGTGGCGCTCATACGGAGGCCTCCTCCTTCTCCAACTGCTGGGCCCTGGCCACCTCGTCGTGCAGCAGCGACCAGATCTCCTGGCGGTGACGTGCGAACTCGGGACTGGAGCGGAGGTCGTCCGTCGCCGTACGGGAGCCGAGCGCGACCGGCACGATCTGCTTGATCCGGCCGGGCCTGGACGTCATGACGGCGACGCGCTGTCCCAGGTGGACGGCCTCGTCGATGCTGTGGGTGATGAAGACGACGGTCTTGCCGGTGCGCTGCCAGATGCGCAGCAGTTCGTCCTGCAGCGACTCCCGGGTCTGGGCGTCCAGCGCGGCGAACGGCTCGTCCATCAGCAGGACGTCGGGGTCGTAGGCGAGGCTGCGGGCGATCGCCACCCGCTGCCGCATCCCGCCCGACAGCTCGTGCGGATGCCGCTCCTCGAACCCCGACAGGCCGACCAGCTCGAGGAACTCCCGGGCGCGTGCGGCACGTTGGCGCCGTGGCGCGCCGGTGGCCTCCAGGCCGAACTCGACGTTGCCCTGCGCCGTGCGCCACGGCAGCAGCGCGTACTGCTGGAACACGATGCCCCGGTCCAGTCCGGGCCCCGTGACGGGTTCGCCGTCCAGCAGGATCCGCCCGCCAGTGGGCTGGGTGAGGCCGCCGAGCAACTCCAGCAGCGTCGACTTTCCGCAGCCGCTGGGACCGACCAGGACGACGAACTCGCCGTCCCCTATCTCCAGGTCGATGCCGTCGAGGGCGGTGAACCGGATGGCCTGCCCGTCCCTCGTCCGATCCTTTACGGTGAAGTCCTTCCGTACGTCCTCGAACACGATCTTGGGCGTCGTGGATTGCGTGGTGGCTTCCGGCATGGGATCAGCTCCCGCTCTTCGCGGCGGAGGACTTCTTGTAGGCGTTGAACTCATTGGTGTAGAGGTCCGACAGAGGGACCTGGCCCTTCTTGATGTCGCCCCGCTCGGCCAGCCAGTCGATCCACAACTGGAGTTCCTTGCCGGTGATTCGGCCCGCCGTCTCGGCGACTCCGTAGGACCGCCAGAACTTCAGCGGTGCGGTGTCCTCGTTGCGACCGCGCTTCTTCACGATCTCCGTCATCCGGTCGACGACCTCCTCGTGCGGAGTGGTACGGGACCACTCGATGGCCCGCCCCACGGCGGTGACGAAGGTCCGGGCCGTGTCGGGGTTCTGCTTCAGGAAGCGGTCCGTCATCACGTAGGTGCCGGCGCTGAACGCGCCGAGCAACTGGTAGTCCGTGAACAGTGGGCGGATGCCGCCGGTTTCCAGGGCCTTGTCGCGCAGGATGCCGCCGAGTACGGCCACGTCGATCTGCTTCTGGCGCAGGGACTGCTCGGTGTTGACCGGAGGCACCACGAGCGGCTCGACCTTGTCGATGTCCGCCTGGGACAGACCGCCCCGCTGAAGGTAGATGTCGAGCATGGCCTCGGAGTGGGCTCCGAGGGTGTTCATCCCGACCTTCTTGCCGATCAGGTCCCGGGCCGAGCGGATCGGGCTGTCCTTGAGGACGTAGAAGCCGTTGTAGGCGTACTTGTCGGCGCCGTAGTAACTGATGACGGCCTTGATGGGCGCGTTGTTGGCGGCCAGCTTGACGACCGCGCCGTTGAACGCGCCGCCGAAGTCGACCTGACCCGTGGCCGCGGACTGGATGTCCTGCGGTCCGCTGATCGTGTTGCCGACCCACTTCAGCTTCACGTCCTCCAGGTAGCCGAGATCCTCGGCCAGTTCGGGCAACGTGACCTGACCGGCCCAGCCCTGGTATCTCAGCGTCTTGGTCTGGTCCTTGGCAGCCGGTGTCCCGGACGCGGTCGTGCCGCAGCTCACCGACACCGCCGAAAGACCGAGAAGGGTGAGGAAGTGACGTCGGGTCGATGCCGTCGTGGCCATGGAAGGGTCCTGTTCGGGAAGCGGAGAAAGGAAAAGGCAGACGTCGAACGGCGAAGAAGCGCCCTCAGCAGAAATGGCTATGACGAGGGCCGACGTCTGTTGAAAAAGCAGCGGCTTGCGCAGAAACCGACTGTGAAATGGAGCGAAGGGGAGCTGTGCCCGTCAGTGAGTGCGGCGACCGGCGGCACAGATGGCGCTGGCCTGACGTCGCAGGTCGACGTGCAGGCGCGCGGCGAGGGTCTCGGACTTGCTCACAGCCACGAGAGTTGCAGCGAAATCCAGCCAGGTCAATGTCGCTTGCGTATGCGTCATATGTTCTCAACGGTCCGACATGGGAATGAAGCGCGGCGTTCACAAAGCTCTGTACGGGCGGTGGCGTGGTGACTGCCCATTGCGGTTTCGATCTCCGGAATCGCTGTCCCCGAACATCCCCGCCTCGCGATCAGGCGGGCAGGACCAACACGCGCGAAACTGCAGCCAGAGCACCACTGTTCAGCTGCGGATCACTCCTCTGCCTGCGCGGCGAGAGCAAGCCCGACGACGAGCCCGGCGCTCCACGGCAGCAAGTAGTGGCAGCCGAGCTCGCCGCCTCCCTGACTGAGGGGCGTCAGGAGCGTCAGCAGTCCCGCCTCGCTCAGCTGGGGCACCTCGGGACGGCGCTAAGGCAGGATCTGTGGAAGTGATCTTCTCAAGGCCGGGCGCAGAGCGCGGCGTTGGGGCTCTCCTGCAGGTCGGGCACATACTTGTAGCCCACGCGCCGAACGGTGACGATGCGGTGCCGGTGAGCTTGGCCCAGCTTGCGGCGCAGGCGGGCGATGTGGACATCCACGGTGCGGCCGTCGCCGATGTGGTCATAGCCCCAGACGGCGGCCACCAGCCGATCACGCGTCTGCACGTGGTGGGGATGCTGAACGAGATGCGCCAGCAGCTCGAACTCCAAGTAGGTGAGGTCCAGTTCGCGTCCGTCCACCTCGGCGACGTGTCGCTCCGGATCGATGCGGACGACGTCGTCCGCCGTCCGCCGGGCAGGGGGCGAGGGTGTGGCGTCGACCGGTCGGATCTCGGGCCGTGGCCTGTCCTTGGCGAAGAGCTCGCTGGGATCGGTGCCCTCGGGGACGAGCAGGAGGTAGCCGACGAGCGGCGCCGCAGTGTGTCCCTGGATGTCTCTCCGAGCGGTATCGCCCACCAGGCGAAGACGGGGTGGGTCGGAGAGGGGTGAATCGTGCGGGGTGGTGGCCTGGGCCGGAAGTGCCGTGGTCATGGCGGTTGTCCCTCAGAAGTGTGTCGGGCCATCAGGTGCACCTCGTGGTGCCGTCTGATCGCCAGGGAAGGTGGGAGCGGAGTGGCACGGGCGAACGTGCGAGTCGCGTGCCTTACGCGCGGCAGCAGGCGGCACTGACGACGTGACCAAAGTCGACATGCCGACGACGAACGAGTCGTTGCTGCTTACGGGACATGTTCATCATCCTGCGCACCCCCGGCGGACGCAGTCAAGGCTTCCCTAGTAATTCCGTAGGAAAAGTAGGGAAGGTCTCACACTCTGAGAGGTCGGCCGTCCACCGGTGACGTTGCCGTCTCGGCTTCGGTGGGGCTCAGGGCACGCAGGAGCGCGCGGGCGACCGCGTCGTTCTGGCGGAAGGCCGGCGCATTGGTGCGGGGGCGGGCGAAGGCGGCGACGGCCCGGCTGTTGGTGGGGGCGCCGAGGGCGATGCGGCGGGGATGGGGGCCGCCGAGGGACGGATCGATGACGTGGCCGTCCTCGGGGGAGACCGCGAGCAGGCCGGAGCGGTGGGTGTGCGCGGGGTCGGCGATGACCTCCTCGGCGAGTGCGCCGCCCCGGTACAGGCCCCGCAGGAGTGGGTCCTCGGCGCGGTCCAGGGAGGGGCCCGGCAGGTACGCCTCGATCAGGGCCGTGGCGTGGGTGGTGTGGCCCGAGACGGTGGTGCTGGTCGCGGTGAAGGTGCCGCTCGTCTCGTCGGTGGCGACGCGGATACCCGCCCCCAGGAAGCGGACGATGCCGGCCCGGGACAGCGCGAGGAGTTGGCGCAGGCGGAAGCCGGGCGGCCCGGAGGCGAGGAAGCTGAAGAAGCCGTGCCACCAGCCGTCGAGGTCGTCGGCGACCGAGCGGGCGGTGAGACGACCGGAGGCGACGAGGCGGGGCAGTTGGCCGTAGACGGACAGCAGGGCGAGGAACGCGCCCAGGTCGGCGCTGAACTCCGGGTTCTCGCGGCGGGTGACGTCCTGGGCGATGTGATCGCGCAGGTGGTCCTGGAAGGCGTCCGGTGTGAGGAAGGCGAGGCCGTCCAGCGGTTGGTCCAGGGCTTCGAAGTCCAGCCTGTCCGCCGGATCGGGCACGGCCGTGGCGACGAGGCCGGCCATCTCGTCGTCGTACCAGCCCAGGCGGTCGTAGGCGGCGACGAAGTCCGGCCAAGGGAGGGCGGTGCGTTCCGGGTGGGCGTGGAACAGCTCGTGGTAGTGGCCGAAGCCGATCTCCTTGGCCATCAGGGGCCACACGTCGCACCGCAGGTCCAGCGGGCGGTCCTCGGCGAGCAGGGCGTCGATCGTCTCGGGCCCGAAGTGGCGCGGCAGCGGAGGCCGGGGGCCCTGGAGGCGGTAGCGGGTCTTGGAGTGGTACGGCACTCCGCGCCGCGATCCGACGTGCAGGACGGGCTCGCGGCCGGACGGGAGGTAGGTGAGGGTGCCGTCGGCCTCCGTGCGGTACCTACCGCCGCGGCCCTCGGTGAGCAGGGTCATCAGGTCGATGAATGCCAGCCCGAAGCCGCGCAGGATGACGTGTTCGCCGGGTCGTAGTGCGGACAGGTCGGCGTCGGCGGAGAACTCGGGCGGGAGGTGGAAGCGGCCGTGCCGGCGGGCGAAGGCGGCGTGGTCACGGTACTCGGCGGCGGGCGTGGAGCCGAGGTGCCCCTGGGCCAGGATCACCAGGTCGGCGGTGAGGGGAGTGGCACGGTCGGCGAGGTGCACCTGCTGCGGGCCGTCCGGGGGACCGGTGACGGCGGTCGCGGTGGCGGGGTGCCACTCGACCGTGACGGTGGGCGGCAGTTGGGCCAGCGCCCGGCGGAACACCCAGTCCAGGTAGGCACTCTGGGCGCGGCGGGTGGGGAAGTCGGCCCCGTCGAGCGTGCGCAGTTCGGCGAGCACCTCCGGGTCGGCGGGTTCGGCGTACGGGACGTGGCGCGGGCTACGGCCGGAGAACTGGGCGGCCCACTCGGCGAGCGAGGGGCCCGGCTGTACGGGGCCGTCGATCATGGAGGACTCGTCGGTGAACAGGGTGACGTCCTCGGCCATGGAGTTCATCCGCAGCAGCGCCGACTGCTCGTGGCGCCAGATACGTCCCGGGCCGGGCGAATGCGGGTCCACCAGGTGGATGCTCAACTCCCGTGACTCGTCCCACAGTTCGGGCGTGTTGGCGGCGATCCGCTCCAGCAGGCCCGTGGCGCGCGGCCCCGCGCCGACGACGACCAGGACGGCCGGCGAAGGGGTGCTGCTCACCGGTCACCGCCGATCGCCGGGCGGGCGTCGGCGGCCGTGGCCGCGCTCAGTCGGTGGCGCACGGCGGTCAGATGGCCGCGCAGCCGTTGCAGCGGGGTCGGAGGCAGGGCGCGGGAGTCCCCGCGCGCGTAGTACCGCTCGACGTAGAACTGGCCCGCGCTCAGCACCGTGGTGACCGCGATGTACCACAGGGTGGCGACCATCAGCAGCGGGATCACCTGGTAGGTCTGGTTGTAGATCAGCTGCACCGAGTACAGCAGGTCGTGCACGGCCAGCACGCTGACGATGCTGGTGCCCTTGAGCGTGCCGATCAGCATGTTCCCGGCCGTGGGCACGATCGAGCGCATCGCCTGGGGGACGACGATCCGGCGCAGGGTGCGGCGTCTGCTCAGCCCTAGTGCCTGGGCCGCCTCGGTCTGCCCGGAGTCCACGGAGAGGATGCCGCCGCGCACGACCTCGGCGGCGTACGCGGTCTCGTGCAGGGTCAGGCCGATGACGGCGGTCAGGATGGGGCCGAGGAGGTTGACCGTCTTGACGGTGAGGAACTGCGGGCCGAAGGGGATGCCGAGGCCGATAGTCGGGTACAGGGCGCCGATGTTGAACCAGAACAGCAGCTGAACCAGCAGAGGCGTGGACCGGAAGATCCACACATAGCCCCAACTCAGCGTGCGCAGCACCGGGTTGGCCGACAGCCGCATCACCGCGAGCACGGTGCCGAGCAGGAATCCGAGCACCATCACCACAGCCGTCAGCCACAGGGACAGCAGCAGTCCGTCGAGCACGGCGGCGGTGGTGAAGTACCGGCCCACCACGTTCCATTGGAAGGCGTCGTTGCGGACGACGGAGTTGAGCACCATCGCGAACAGCAGCAGCGCGACCGCGGCGGTCAGCCACCGGCCGACGTTCCGGCGCGGCACGATGCGCGGCACGTCGGGGCCCGGCGCGCTCGCCCGTTTCGGGGGGTTCGTCGCAGGGGCCGGCGTGACTTCGGAAGGCGTGACCATCGAAAGGCTCTCCGGGGGAGGGGATCGCAGGCGTGGATGACCACCCGGTGGCACTCGCGGGGAGCGCAACGGCACAGGCGCCGCGTGCGTACGGTGCGGCCGGGGTTCGGCGTCGTCACATTCGCCACGTCCCTCAACGCGGCCGGGGAGGCTGCCGCGCGGGGCGGAGCCGATCCGCTGTCGATCGTATGTGCCCAGGGCATCGATATGTCAACAGCGCCCTGGGCAGCGCCTGTCCAGGCGGCCCGGCATCCGGGCGCTGCTTGACGAGCGCCACGATGTACTGCTCAATTAGTCGCATGACTGCCCAGCAGCGCTTGGTCTCGCGCGATCACATCGACTTCGGTCGGGTGTGGTCGGCCGCGTGTTGCGCCTGACTCGGCAGCGGGCCGTCTGACCGGCCCTCCCCTCCCTCGGTGACCCCGTCGCGGGCCGAGTTCTCTTCCCACGCGCGCTGCCGCAGCTCTGCTTCTCCCGACGCCCGGCGTCGTCACGACCGCACCGACCCGTCTGCCTGACGGCTGTTCACTCATGCCCGCACGCAAGGCGATTCCGCCATGCCTGCGTGCCGCCGCAATCCCTGAAAGGCCATGCCCATGCCTGTGGAGTTCCTCGGCATCGCCGCCACCAATGACGGCTCCGAGACCACGCCGCGCTCCGGCGCCGCGTTCGACAAGGAGTACACGCTCAGGCTCGCCCGGGCGCACGAGGACCACGGCTGGGACCGGGTGCTGTTCGCCTACGGCTCCGGCTCGCCGGACCCCGCACCGGCCGCCGCGTACATCGCGAGCCGGTTGGAGCACCTGCGGATCCTGCTTGCCCACCGGCCCAACGTCTCGTACCCGACCTTCGCCGCGAAGACCTTCGCCACCCTCGACCAGATCAGCGAGGGCCGGCTGACCGTGCACTTCATCACCGGCGGCAACGACCTCGAACAGGGCCGCGAGGGCGACACCCTCACCAAGGACGAACGCTACGCCCGCACCCGCGAGTACATCAGGGTCGTCAAGAAGATCTGGACCACCCACGAGCCCTTCGACCACGAGGGCGAGCACTACCGCTTCCACGACTTCGTCAGCGACGTCTTCCCCGTCCAGCAGCCCCGCCCGAACGTCTCGTTCGGCGGCTCGTCCCCTGCCGCGTACGCCGCGGGCGGCGCCGAGGCGGACATCTACTGCCTGTGGGGCGAGCCGCTGGCGAAGACCGCCGAGCAGATCGAGAACGTGAAGGCCGCCGCGAAGGCCGCGGGCCGCACCGACGTGCCCCGCATCCAGGTCGCGTTCCGCCCGATCATCGCCCCGACCGAGGAGCTGGCCTGGGAGAAGGCCCACCGCACGGTCGGCGCGATCAAGGCGCGCAAGGAGAGGGGTGAGGCGATCACCAAGCGCCACAACGGGCACGCGCAGCCGCAGGCTGCAACACCTCAGAACGTCGGCTCGCAGCGGCTGCTCGCCATCGCCGAGGCGGGGGAGCGCTACGACCGGGCCCTGTGGACGCCGACCGCCGCAGCGACCGGCGGCGCGGGCAACTCCAACGCCCTGGTCGGCACGCCCGAGACCGTGGCCCAGGCGCTCCTCGACTACTACGACCTCGGCGTCGACATCCTCTCCGCCCGCGGCTACGACCTGCTGGGCGACGCCATCGACTTCGGCCGGTACGTCATCCCGATCGTCCGCGAGGAGGTCGCCAAGCGCGACGCCGAGCGGGCGGCACGCGGGACGCAAGCCCTTGCGGCGGTGGGCGAATGACCTCCGTAGCCCAACCATCGTCGGCAGCAGTGGATGTGACAGTGCTTCATGTCCCTGTCTCCGATCCGCGCGTGAGACCCCTGCTGCGCGAGCTCGGCCACGAGTACTCCACGCGCTACGGCAAGGACGCCCATGCCGAGATCTCCCGCTACCCCGACGAGGAGTTCACCGAACCTTACGGCGGCCTGCTTCTCCTGTTGCTGGAGCGCGGCGAGCCCGTCGCGGGCGGCGCCTTCCGGCGGTACGACGCGACCACGGCCGAGCTGAAGCGGATCTGGACGCACTCCGCCCACCGGCGGCGTGGCCTTGCCCGGCACGTCGTCGCCGAGCTGGAGCGCGAGGCGGTGGCACGCGGCTACCGGCGGATCTACCTGACCACCGGCCCGCGCCAGCCCGAGGCCCGCGGCCTGTACCTGGCCACCGGCTACACACCGCTGTTCGACACCGAGGCAGACCCGGAAAGCATCGGCCCGCTGCCCTTCGAGAAGCATCTGCCGGCCGAAGCACGCACAGCACGCACGGGAAAGGCAGCCGACCTGTGAACCCTCGCCCGATCAGAACCCGCCTGCGCATCGCCGCGACCATCGCTGTGCTGCCCGTACTGGCGCTGAGCGCCTGTGGCTCCGGCGACACCTCCGGCACCACACCGGCGGGCGCTCAGGTATCCCCCGCGCCGACCGGCGACCCGGTCGCCGCCGTACACAAGGTGGACTCCGCCGCCGCCCTGCTGCCCGCCGACGTCCGCAAAGCGGGCGCGCTGCGGGTCGGCAGCTCGGTCGGATTCCCGCCCGGGGCGTACTACCCGAACGGGCAGGACAAGCCACCCGCCGGCCAGGACATCGACATCGCCGACGCGGTGGCCAAGGTCCTCGGCGTGAAGCTGGAGCGCCAGGACGCCTCCTTCGAGACGATCCTGCCCGCCCTGGGCAGCGGCAAGTACGACTTCGGGACCGGCAACTTCGGCGTCACCACCGAACGCTTGAAGACCATCGACTTCGTCACCTACATCAACGACGGCCAGGGCTTCGCGGTGAAGAAGGGCAACACCGAGCTCACGTCGAAGGTCACCGACCTCACGCAGCTGTGCGGGCTGACCATCGGCACCGGCGCCGGCACCACCTTCGAAGCGACCCTCACCGCGCAGAAGGGCGTGTGCGCGAAGGCGGGCAAGAAGCCGTACGACGTGAAGGTCTACTCGGAGAACGCGGCGACCCTAACCGCGCTCCAGCAGGGCCGTATCGACGTGATCATGTCGACCATCAACGGCCTGCGCTACCAGGCGGCACAGGACGCCTCCCAGACCACCTTCCTCGGCGAGTTCCACCGCCTCGACGTCGGCTTCGCCTTCAAGAAGGGCTCCCCGCTCACCAAGGCCTTCCAGGCTGCCGTCGACGAGCTGATCAAGGACGGCACCTACGCCCGGATCCTCGCCAAGTGGGGCACCTCCGCCTCCGCGATCGACACGTCGCGGATCAACCCGCCCGAGCACACCTGAGAGTTGAGCAGGAACGTCCACGATGTCCACGCTGCCATCCACCACCGACACTGCGCCGCCCGGCGCGGTCACCCCGGGCACCGGCCCCGGGGCTCCGCCCGCGCCGGACGATCCGGCCTCGCTCAAGGTCGTACCCGCCCGCCATTACGCCCGCTGGTTGGCGGCCGTCGTCGTGATCGTGCTGGTCGCCCAGTTCACGCACGGGCTGGCCACCAACCCGGTCTGGGAGTGGGGTGTCTTCAGCGACTACGTGCTGTCGGAGACGATCGTCCAGGCGGTGTGGGTGACCCTCCAGCTCACCGCGTACGCCACGGTGCTGGGCTTTCTCCTCGGCACCGTGCTGGCCTTCATGCGGCTGTCGCGCAGCCCGGTGCTGCAGACCGTCGCCTGGACCTACGTCTGGATCTTCCGGTCCATTCCGATGATCGTCCAGCTGGTGTTCTGGTTCAACCTGAGCGCCCTGTACGAGGAGCTGGGCTTCGGCATCCCCTTCGGCCCGGTGTTCTGGTCCGTCGACAGCAACAGCATCATCGGCACCATGGGCGCCGCTGTCATCGGGCTGACGCTGCACCAGGCCGCCTATGCCGCCGAGATCGTGCGCGGTGGTGTCATCGCCGTCGACCACGGGCAGCTGGAGGCGGCCGCCGCGCTGGGCATTCCCCGGCTGCGGCAGATCCGCAGGATCCTGCTGCCGCAGGCCATGCGCGCCATCCTGCCCACCGCCGGCAACGAGATCATCGGCCTGCTCAAGGGCACCTCGGTGGTCTACGTGATGTCCATCGGCGAGCTCTTCTACCAGGTACAGGTGATCTACGGCCGCAACGGCCGGGTGATCCCGCTGCTGCTGGTCGCCACCGCCTGGTACGTCGTCCTCACCTCCCTCCTTTCGGCCGCCCAGTACTACGTCGAGCGCCGCTACGCCCGCGGCGCCGACCGCACCCCGCCGCCCGCCCCGCTCCAGCGCGCCCGCCGCTTCGTCCGCACCCTGCGCGCGGCCGCCGCCCAGCGCAACCAGCCCGTCGTACCTCTGAAGCCCTTGGGAGACAGCCGATGAGCGACGTGACGGTGGCCGTCAAGGACGCGACGCCGACGGTCGACGACGTGATGGTGGACGTCCACGGAGTCCACAAGAGCTTCGGCCCGCTGGAGGTACTGCGCGGCGTCGACCTCCAGGTCCGCGCCGGCGAGGTCACCGTGATCCTCGGCCCGTCCGGCTCCGGGAAGTCCACGCTGCTGCGCACCATCAACCACCTGGAGAAGGTCAACAGCGGCTGGATCAGCATCGACGGCGAGCTCATCGGCTACCGCCGCGCAGGGGGCAAGCTGCACGAGCTGAAGGAGAAGGACGTTCTGAAGCAGCGCACCCACATCGGGTTCGTCTTCCAGAACTTCAACCTCTTCCCCCATCTGACCGTGCTGGAGAACCTCATCGAGGCCCCCGTCTCCGCCCTGCGCCGCCCACGCAAGGAGGCGGAGGAGACAGCCCGCCGGCTCCTCGACAGGGTCGGCCTCGCCGACAAGGCCGACGCCTACCCGCGGCAGCTCTCCGGCGGTCAGCAGCAGCGCGTGGCCATCGCCCGCGCGCTCGCCCTCGAACCGAAGGTGCTGCTCTTCGACGAACCCACCTCGGCGCTCGACCCGGAACTGGTCGGCGAAGTCCTCGACGTCATCAAGGACCTGGCCCGCACCGGAACCACCATGATCGTCGTGACCCACGAGATCGGCTTCGCCCGCGAGGTCGCCGACACCGTTGTGTTCATGGACGGCGGTGTCGTCGTGGAGCAGGGCCCGCCCGCGGCCGTCCTGGACGACCCCCAGCACGAGCGAACCCGCGCCTTCCTGTCCAAGGTCCTCTGACCGACCCTCACCCCCTTTCCGTAGCAAGGAGCACGACCATGTCCACCTCGATCACCCACCGCCGCACTGCCGCAGCCGCGCTCGGACTCGCCACCGCCCTCGTCCTCGCCGCGTGCAGCAACCCCGACGACGGCGGCACGACCGAGGTCGCGGCCACGTCGGGCGGCAAGACGAAGATCAACGTCAGTCCCGGCCAGAACCGCATCACCACCGACAAGGTCGACTCCATCGCCGCGGAGGTTCCGGAGAAGATCCGCGAGAGAGGCACCCTGGAGATCGTCGACTCGTCCGGCTCCGCCGCGCCGCTGACCTTCTACGCCACCGACAACAAGACCGTCATCGGCGTCGAGCCCGACATCGCCTCCCTGGTCGCCGACGTACTCGGCCTCAAGCTGCACATCAACACGGTGTCCTGGGAGAACATCTTCGTCGGCCTGGACAGCGCCAAGTACGACGTGGGCTTCAGCAACATCACCGTCACCGAGGAGCGCAAGGAGAAGTACGACTTCGCCACCTACCGCGAGGACAACCTGGGCTTCGAGGCGAAGAAGGGCAGCGGCCTGAAGATCACCGGGCCCGAGGACGTGGCGGGCAGGACGGTCGCCGTGGGCAGCGGCACCAACCAGGAGAAGCTGCTCATCGAGTGGAGCAAGGAGAACGAGAAGGCCGGCCGCAAGCCGGTGAACATCAAGTACTACCAGAACGACAGCGACACCTACCTCGCCCTGCAGTCCGGCCGCATCGACCTCTACCTCGGTCCCAACCCGACCGCCGCCTACCACGCGGCCACCACCGGGAAGACAGAAGTGGTCGGCACGTACTCGGGCGCCGGCTCCACCCTCCAGGGCCTCATCGCGGCCACCACCAAGAAGGACAGCGGCCTGGTCAAGCCGCTCGCCGACGCCCTCAACCACGTTATCGACAACGGCGCATACGCGAAGGTACTCGAGCGCTGGGGCCTGTCCGACGAGGCCGTGACCAAGTCCGAGATGAACCCGCCCGGCCTGCCCAGGACCAACAAGTAGCCGACCCGGGGTGCGCAGGCCGTACGACGACTGCGCACCCCTGCCTTCGGACACGAGCACAGGACACGAGGTCATGTCCCGAGAACTCCACCCCTCCGTCGCACTCGACGGGACCGGCCACCGCCCCGACGGGTCCCCACCGCCCGGCGACAGCGCCGGCCGGCTCGACGCGGTGGCCGCACTCGCCCGCGCCGCGCCCCTGACCAGCAGGATCGGCCTGGTCCCGACGGTGACCACCACCCACACCGACCCCTTCCGCACCTCCACCGCCCCGGCCACCCTCGACCACGTCAGCGAGGGCAGCGCCGGCTGGCTGGTCGACGTCTCCAGCACCGAGGCCGAGGCCCTAGCTGTGGGCGGCCGCGGAGTCGAGCCCGCGGCCGAGCTGCGGGCCGAGGCGGCCGACGCCGCCGGGGTCGCCGTCCGGTTGTGGGACAGCTGGGAGGACGACGCGGAGACACGGGACGCCGCCACCGGCCGTTTCATCGACCGGGACCGGTTGCACCACATCGACTTCGAGGTCCGCACGTCTCGGTCCGCGGCCCGTCCCACGTTCCCCGCCCACCCCAGGGGCGCCCGCCCATCGCCGTCACCCTCGACGTGCAAGCGCCGGGTGACGGAGGGGCCGGACGTGACCCGGAGGCGCTGCGCGAACGCGGCCTGTTCCGCGGCGACTACACCGGCCGCACCCTCCGCGACCACCTCGGCCTGCCCCGCGCCGCCGGCCGATACGACGGAGACGGGGAGCCGGCCCGCTGACGCACTCCACGACAACCACCGCAACGACCTAGCCTCGCAAGCGAGTTCACCTGGGCCCGGTCGTTTGGATCAGGCCGGCTGTGAGGTGCTGCGCCCTTCAGCCGACCCGAGCGGAGTCTGGTGCGTGCAGCTGCAAGGCGGAGGAGGGAGTCGACGCAATGGGGGTCCCCCCTGCTCGAGCGAAGTCGAGAGCTTGGGGGAGTCGGCGAGTGACGACAACGCGGCAGATGCGCGTGCCAGGGCCCGCGACGCCGGGATGATCCAAACGACACGACCTAGCCCCCACTCACCAGCGTCTACAACACCACCGCTCATCCGCACATCCGCGAAGGAGTACGCGTGAAACCGTTCAGAACCCGTCATCCCCTCCGTCCCGCCCTGGTGGCGCTGGGTTCGGCCGTCCTGCTGGCCGCCTCCGTCACCGTCCCGTCCGCCGCGGCCGCCGTGGTGGAGGAGCAGCCGCGTTCGTCCGTCGCGCTCGACTGGTACGACACGACAGTGGCCACCATCGCGGCGGGCGGCGCCCCGACGCAGATCACGAACAGCCGGATCTGGGCGGTCAGTTGGCTCGCGGCGGCCCGAGCCACCCGTCAGGTGCCGTCAGACGTCGACCGGGGCGACTTCCAGGACGCGGCCCTGGCGTCCGCCGTACACGACGCTCTGGTGGCGCTGGTCCCCTCCCGCACTCAGGAACTGGACGCCGCTCTGCGCACGACGCTGGAGGCCGTTCCCGACGGAGCGGCCGAGTCGAAAGGCGTGGCGGCCGGCGCCCGCCAGGCGCGGCTGGTGCTCGGCGCCCGCGAGGGGGACGGCCTCGACCCGGCCTCGGTCAACGCGCCGTTCACCGTCCCACCGGCGGCTCCTGGAGTGTGGCAGCCGACCCCGCCCGCGTACGCCCCGGCCGCTCAGTACGGCAACCGGCTCGCGCGGCCCTTCCTGCTGGACAGCCCCGACCAGTACCGGCTGCCCGCCCCGCCCGCTCTGGGCTCCGCGCGTTACCGCGCCGATCTGGCCGAAGTCCGTGCATACGGGGCGGTGGACAGCACCGTACGCACGGAGAGGCAGACAGAGACCGCCACCTTCTGGCTCGGATCCTCACTGACGCTGTACACCGAGCCACTGCGGGTGGCCCTCGCCCGGGCACCGCATTCCAGCGCCGGACGGGCCAGGCTGGTAGCGCTGTTCCACGTCGCCTTGGTGGACACGCAGATCGCCACCTCCGACAGCAAGTACGCCTATCTGCGGTGGCGCCCGGTCACGGCCATCCGTGCCGGTTCGATCGACCCCGACCCCGCATGGACGCCGCTGCACACCACGCCGGCCCATCCCGACTACCCCAGCGGCCACAACACGTACTCGGGCGCCGCGGAAGCGGTCCTCTCGGCGCTCGTCGGGCCGCGCACGGCCCCCTTCCGGCTGACCAGCCCCACCGCCCCCGGAGTGACCCGCACGTACACGACCTGGAGCCGACTGTCCCAGGAGAACGTGGACGCCCGCGTGTACTCCGGCATTCACACCCGCTCGGCCGACGAGGCCGGTCTCGTCCTCGGCGAGCGGGTGGCGACGCACGCCCTGCGCAACGCCGCGCGCCTGTTCGGCACGCTGTGAGCGGCACCGGCACCAGGTGCGGCCGCCCACGGAGTGTCCCTCGCCATCACCGGGCTCTGCGTCGTAGCGGTCGGCTGTCGCGAGCACCGCACTCGGCCTGAGCCCGGGCTCGGAGGGATCTCAGACCAGTCGGGCGTCCGCTGGTGGGATCGTCCACTGGGCAGCGCTCCGGCTGCCCGGCAGACTGCCCGCCATGACAGGGACCTCGCCCGGCACTCGGTCCGCCGCCCGCGCCCGGGAACAGTGGCTCACGCCGGGCGTCCGCGGGATCGGCTCCGCCAGCTTTCTGGCCGACGTCGGCCATGAGATTCCCACCGCCTTGCTGCCGAGCCTGCTCACCTCCACGCTCGGTGCGCCGGCGGCAGCTCTCGGAGCCATCGAGGGCGTCTCCGACGCGCTCGCGGGTGCGGCTCGCTTCGGTGGTGGCGTGCTGGCGGACGACCCGGCCCGGCGTCGCAAGGTGGCGGTGGGTGGCTACACGGCCACGGCCGTGTTCGGCGCCGCCACGGCAGGGGCGACGGCGGTGTGGCAGGTCGGCGTGTTGCGGGCCGCGGCCTGGACGGCCCGGGGGCTTCGGGTTCCGGCCCGCAACGCGCTGCTGGCCGACATCGTCCCGGCGGGGGCGTACGGTCGGGCGTACGGGTTCGAGCGCATGATGGACAACCTCGGCGCCATCTTCGGGCCCCTCCTGGCGCTCGTTCTGGTCGCCTGGATCGGCGTGCAAGGGGCGATCGGCCTGTCCGTCATCCCGGGACTGCTGGCCGCCGCGGCGATCGTGTATGCCATTCGCAGGACCCCGCGCCCCGAAATCCGCGGCCGCGTCCCCCTGAAGATCCGCGTCAGGCCCGTGCTGTCCGGCGACCTGGGCAGGCTGATGGGCGCGGTCGCGGCGTTCGAGGTCGCAACGTCGCCGCCACGCTGCTGATCCTGCGGGCCTCGGAGCTGCTGGCGCCGGGACACGGAACGAAGGCCGCGACCACGATCGCGCTCGGCCTGTACACCGCCTACAACGTCGCCGCCGCCGTCGCCTCGGTACCTGCCGGACGGCTCTCCGACCGACTTGGCGCCCGCGGCCCCATCCTCGTCCTGGCGGGCGGCGTCGCCGCGTTCGCCTTCTCCTACGGCCTGCTCACCGTCAACACGACTGCTGTCTCTGTCCTGGCCCTCCCGTTCCTCCTGGCCGGCATCGGCATCGGCGCGGTCGAGACCGCCCAGCACTCCGCCGTCGCCGCCCTCGCCCCGAAGGAAGTGCGCGGTTCCGCCTTCGGCATGCTCGCCACGGTCCAATCCCTCGGCAACCTGGCCGCCAGCGCCGTCGCGGGCGTTCTGTGGAGCGCCGTATCCCCGACGGCAGCCTTCCTCTACCTCACCACCTGGATGGGGATCGCCGTGGTGGGCCTGCTCCTCGCCGGACGGCGGACGAGCCGGTATGAACGGTGTGCGAAATGATCCGTTGCCCCGGAGCCGACCGGCGGCCCTGCCGCTAGCGTCCTGTATGCCAGCGTGGCAGTGCCCCCGCCCGGGGCTGTCGCGGTCGAGAGCCCCGTCGAAGGATCATGCCCATGTCCGAGTCGAAGCCCCGGCCCAGCGTGCTGTTCGTGTGCGCGCACAACGCGGGACGGTCGCAGATCGCCGCCGCCTTCCTGGAGGAGTTGACCGGCGACCAGGTGCGCGTGCGCTCCGCGGGCCCGCAACCGGGGGAGCGGGTCAACCCGTTGGTCGTGCAGGCGATGGCGGAGGTCGGCATCGACCTCGCCGGGCGTACTCCGCGTCAGCTGACCGACGAGACCGTCGGCGTCAGCGACGTGGTGGTGACCACCAGTGGCGCGGACGCCTGCGCCGTGCTGCCCGGGCAGCGGCACGAGGACTGGCCGGTGGAGGACGTCGCGGGCCAGGACCTGGACGGTGTACGGGCCATCCGGGACGACATCCGCGCCCGGGTCGAGCGCCTCGCCGCCGACCTGGCCACGCGCCGGGAGGCCGGGGACCGCTGACGCTGACCGCCTTGCGTCATCGGTTGGGCGGGACGCCCGATGTTCTCGTGGGCAGCGCGCACGCGGTCTCCGAGGACGGCTTTCGCCTGGTCGGATCCGCCAATGGCCGCCGCTCGCCTGCCGAGCGAGGTGTGGTCGTGCCGGTCCGCGACCCTGTCGGGTTGTGACGCGCTTCCCGTCGGACGACCCCGACCGAAACGAACCCGAAGGGAATTTCATGCACCTGCAATGATCTAGCCCTCAACTGCCTGCTAGACATGAGGGGATGACCCCCTGCGACGCCGCCCGCACACCCGGCTCGTCCGCGGCCGGAACATCGCGCGAAGCCGGGGCGTTGTGACTCATGACGAGATGTGCCAGGCGCCGACGCGCATGACCCTGAGGACGGAGGTGGTGGACGTGACGCCCATATTCCACGCCGTCCACCTCCATTCCCGGCCCCACATAGACCTCCAGCGCGTTGCCGGCGCGCTCTGTTGTTCCTGACCCGTTCCTTCACCGCCGTTGCCTCCCCTTGTCTGCGGGGGCCGGCGTTCTCGTCACGGACTTCCAGGAAGGCACCCACTCGTGTCCTCGACAACTCCCCCCTCCCTGCACCTTGCTGTCGCCCTGGACGGCACCGGCTGGCATCCCGCCTCCTGGCGCGAGCCGGTGGCCCGCCCCCGCGACCTTTTCACCGCCGGGTACTGGGCCGATCTGGTCGCCGAGGCCGAGCGCGGTCTGCTCGACTTCGTGACCATCGAGGACGGCCTCGGCCCGCAGTCCTCCCACTTCCTGGACCCGGACGAGCGCACCGACCAGGTCCGCGGCCGCCTCGACGCGGTCCTCATCGCCTCCCGCGTCGCACCGCTGACCCGGCACATAGGTCTGGTTCCGACCGTGGTCGCCACCCACACGGAGCCGTTCCACATCTCCAAGGCCATCGCCACCCTCGACTACGTCAGCAAGGGCCGCGCCGGCCTGCGGGTGCAGATCACCGCCCGCCCGAACGAGGCCGCGCACTTCGGCCGCCGCACCATCCCGCGCATCGAGGCCTACGACCACCCGGAGACCCGGCAGTTGGTCGCCGATCTCTTCGACGAGGCCGCCGATCACATGGAGGCTGTGCGCCGCCTCTGGGACAGCTGGGAGGACGACGCCGAGATCCGCGACGCCGCCACCGGCCGCTTCATCGACCGGGACAAGCTGCACTACATCGACTTCGAGGGCCGCTTCTTCAGCGTCAGGGGCCCCTCCATCACGCCCCGCCCACCACAGGGCCAGCCGATCGTCAGCGCCCTCGCCCACGACACCGTCCCGTACCGGCTCGTGGCCCGCGCCGCCGACATCGGCTACGTCACCCCGTACGACACCGACGAGGCCCGCGCGATCGTCGCTCAGATCCGCGCCGAGCAGAACGCGGCGGGGCGAGGCGCCGAGCCCCTGTACGTCTTCGGCGACCTGGTGGTCTTCCTCGACGACGACCCGGCTGTCGCGACCGCCCGCCGGGAACGGCTCGACGCGCTCGCGGGACAGCCGTACACGAGTGACGCCCACATCTTCACCGGCACGCCTTCCGAACTCGCCGATGTACTACAGGAGTTGCACAGCGCCGGGCTGACCGGCTTCCGGCTGCGCCCCGCCGTCGCAGGCCACGACCTCACGGCGATCACCCGCGGGCTGGTCCCCGAACTGCAGCGCCGGGGCGCCTTCCGCCGCGCCTACGAGGCCGACACCCTGCGCGGCCTGCTGGGCCTGGCCCGCCCCGCCAGCCGCTACGCCGAAGCTGCCACCGCCTGAGCCGGAGGGACGACCACGACCATGAGCAAGCCGTTGAAGCAGATCCACCTGGCCGCCCACTTCCCCGGCGTCAACAACACCACCGTGTGGAGCGACCCGAGTGCCGGCAGCCACATCGAGTTCGGCTCCTTCGTCCACTTCGCGCAGACCGCCGAACGCGCCAAGTTCGACTTCCTGTTCCTCGCCGAGGGGCTCAGGCTCCGCGAACAGGGCGGAAAAATCTACGACCTGGACGTCGTCGGCCGCCCCGACACCTTCACCGTCCTGGCCGCACTCGCTGCCGTCACCGAGCACCTCGGCCTGACCGGCACCATCAACTCCACCTTCAACGAGCCCTACGAGGTGGCCCGCCAGTTCGCCAGCCTCGACCACCTCTCCGGCGGCCGCTCCGCCTGGAACGTCGTCACCTCCTGGGACGCCTTCACCGGCGAGAACTTCCGCCGCGGCGGCTTCCTGCCGCAGGAGGAGCGCTACTCCCGCGCCAAGGAGTTCCTCGCCACGGCGAACGAGCTCTTCGACTCCTGGCACGGCGACGAGATCCTCGCCGACCAGGAGACCGGCACCTTCCTGCGGGACGCCAAGGCCGGCGCCTTCGTCCACACCGGACAGCACTTCGACATCCACGGGCAGTTCAACGTGCCGCGTTCCCCGCAGGGCCGCCCGGTGATCTTCCAGGCCGGCGACTCCGAGGAGGGCCGCGAGTTCGCCGCCTCCGAAGCCGACGCGATCTTCAGCCGGCACGCCACCCTCGAAGCGGGCCAGTCCTTCTACACCGACGTCAAGAAGCGCCTCGCCAAGTACGGCCGCCGCCACGACCAGCTGCTGATCCTGCCCGCCGCCACCTTCACCCTCGCCGACACCGACGCCGAGGCGGAGGAACTGGCCAAGCTGGTGCGCCGCCAGCAAGTCAGCGGCGCCACCGCCCTCAAGCACCTGGAGTTCGTCTGGAACCGGGACCTGTCCTCCTACGACCCGGACGGGCCGCTCCCCGACATCGAACCGGACGTCGGCGACGACCACATCTCCAAGGGCCGCGCCCAGGTCCGCATGTACCGCGACCCGCTGGCCACCGCCCGCGAGTGGCGCGAGCTCGCCGCCGCGAACAACTGGTCGATCCGCGACCTGGTCATCGAGACGGGCAACCGGCAGAACTTCATCGGTTCGGCGGAGACGATCGCCCGCACCATCAACGAGTTCGTGCAGGCCGACGCAAGTGACGGCTTCATCCTCGTCCCGCACATCACCCCGACCGGCCTCGACGAGTTCGCCGACAAGGTCGTCCCACTCCTGCAGGAACAGGGCGTGTTCCGCACCGAATACGAGGGTCCGACCCTGCGCGACCACCTCGGCCTGGCCCTCCCCCACTCTCGGCTTCGCTCGAGCGGGGGGACCCCCATCGACGACATCCGTGACGCACGGGCAGCGTCGTGAAGTTCCTCGCCATCACCCTGATCGTGCACCGGCCGGATCCGATCACCGGGGTGCACAAGCCGACCCAGGACCGCTTCCGCGAGGTCCTCGACAACGCCCTGCTCGCCGAGGAACTCGGCTTCGACGGATTCGGTGTGGGGGAACGGCACGAGCGGCCGTTCCTCTCCTCCTCACCGACCGTCGTCCTCGGTCACATCGCGGCACTGACCCGACGCATCCGGCTGTTCACCGCCGTGACCACGCTCAGCCTCCTGGACCCCGTGCGCGCCTACGAGGACTACGCCACCCTCGACCATCTCTCCGAGGGACGGCTGGAGCTGATCATCGGCAAGGGCAACGGCGCCGCCCAGCGCGAGCTGTTCCACGTCACACCCGAGGACCAGTGGGAGCGCAACGCCGAGAGCTATGAGGTGTTCCGGCAGATCTGGCGGCAGGACAAGGTGACCGCGGCGACCCGCTTCCGCCCTCCGCTGACGGGCGCCGAGGTGTTGCCGCGGCCCTACCAGCAGCCCGTCCGGGTCTGGCACGGCAGCGCCACCAGCAAGCAGTCGGTGGACCTGGCCGCCCGCTACGGCGACCCGCTGTTCTCGGCGAACGTCACCAACCCCCTCGAGCCGTACGCCGAGTTGATCAGGTACTACCGCGAGCGCTGGGAGTTCTACGGCCACGACCCGGCGAAGATCGCAGTCGGCGCCGGCAGCGCCGGGCTCCTCGTGACCCACACATCCCAGGAAGCGCTCAAGGTGTACCGGCCGATCTTCGAGTCGACGCTCGCGTTCCAGAAGCAGTTCGGCCTGCCGGTGGTCTTCGAGACCGTGGAGGACTTCGTGGAGCGCAGTTCCGCACTGGTCGGCAGCCCGCAGCAGGTCGTCGAGAAGGTGCACCGCTACCACGAACACTTCGGGCACACCGTGCTCCACCTGCACGCGGACGCGAACGGTTTGACGGACGCCCAGCACCGCGCCTCACTGGAGCTGTTCCAATCCGAGGTCGCCCCTGTACTACGGCGGGACATCCCGGACCCGCCCTTCACCTGGGGACCAGTACTGCCCGTCACCGAGGAGCCCGCCCATGCCTGACATCCCCCTCGGCGTCCTCGACCTGGTGCCGATACCGTCCGGCTCGACGGCCGCCGACGCCCTGCGCAACTCCATCGACCTGGCACAGCACGCCGAGCGCTTCGGATACGCCCGGTACTGGTTCGCCGAGCACCACCTCAACCCGGGCGTGGCGGGCACGTCCCCCGCGGTCGTCCTCGCGCTCACCGCGTCAGCCACCTCCACGATCCGGCTCGGCTCCGGCGCCGTACAGCTCGGCCACCGCACCGCGCTCAGCACGGTCGAGGAGTTCGGCCTGATCGACGCGCTGCATCCCGGCCGCTTCGATCTCGGCCTGGGCCGCTCGGGCGGCCGCCCGCCGGGACAGACGACCGCAGCCCCTGCCACCGTCACCCCCGTCGTGGACGGCCGGGCCCCGAACGGCCTGCTGATCCCGCCCCGCTTCTCCTTCGAACGCCTCCTCGGCTCACCCCGCGTCGCCTTGCAGCGCAAGCTGCTCCTGCTGCCCGGTGCCGAGTCGCAGGACTACGCCGAGCAGATCGACGACATCCTCGCCCTGCTGGCCGGCACCTACCGGTCCCCGGACGGCGTCGAGGCGCACGCCGTGCCGGGTGAGGGCGCCGACGTCGAGGTGTGGATCCTGGGCAGCAGCGGCGGTCAGAGCGCCGAGGTCGCGGGCGCGCGGGGGCTGCGGTTCGCCGCGAACTACCACGTCAGCCCCGCCACCGTGCTGGAGGCCGTGGACGGCTACCGGGCCTTCTTCCAGCCCTCCGACTTCCTCGACAAGCCGTACGTCAGCGTCTCGGCCGACGTGGTCGTGGCGGAGGACGAGGAGAGGGCCCGAGAGCTCGCCACCGGCTACGCGGCCTGGGTCCGCAGCATCCGCACCGCCGAGGGCGCCATCGAGTACCCGACGCCGGAGCAGGCGCGGGCCTTCGAGTGGAGTGACGAGGACCGGGAGCTGGTGCGGGACCGCGTGGACACGCAGTTCGTCGGCTCACCCGGACAGGTGGCCGACCGCCTGGTGCGGCTCCAAGAGGCCACCGGGGCCGACGAGTTGCTCATCACCACCATCACCCACGACCACGCCGACCGGGTGAGGTCGTACGAACTGCTCGCGCAGGAGTGGAGCCGGAGGTGAGCGGGAGACCCGGCATTGCGGGAGACCTACGCCGAGCCTCCCGCGCGCAGCCCGGCGGCCCCCAAAGGGATCGGCCGTCGCGGCTGCCTTGACTGCGTGGGAGACCTGCGCGCGCAGCTCGGCGAACTCGCGCGAGCCGCGCAGCTCCTCGGCGTCGACGTCGCCGCGCGGCAGGGTGATCGGCAGGTCCAGGGCCACGGTGCCCGGGCTCTTGGTCGGCACCACGGCGCGGGAGCCGAGGAACACCGCCTCCTCCGCCGAGTGCGTCACGAACACCGCGGTCCGCCCGGTCCGTTCGGTCACCCGGCGGACGTCCTCCTGAAGCCGCTCCCGGGTCAGCGCGTCCAGCGCCGCGAACGGCTCGTCGAGCAGGAAGAGCGGGTTCTCGGCGGCGAGGGCCCGGGCGATGGCGACGCGCTGCTGCTGACCGCCGGAGATCTCCCGGACACGCCGCTTCTCGTTGCCCTCCAGGCCGACCCGGGCCAGCAACTCCGCGCGTCGCTCGGCCCATTGAGCGCGGTCCACACCCGCGTACCGCAACGCCAGGTCGATGTTGCCCCGCACGGTCCGCCACGGGAACAGCCGCGGCGTCTGGCACACCACCCCGGCCGCCCTGCCGGGCCGCGGTTCGGTGCCGGAGACCCGCACCGAACCGTACGTGGGCCGCTCGAACCCGGCGATCAGCCGCAACAGCGTGCTCTTGCCGCAGCCGGAGGCGTCCACCAGGACCAGGAACTCCCCGGCCGGAACGGTCAGGTCGACAGGCCCGACGGCGGTGAAGGCCTCGCCGCCCCGGCCGTACAGGTGGGTGACGTGGTCGAGACGGACGGAACCGGCGCGCGCGGAGTCGGCCTCTTCCGGGGCCTGGGTGAGCTCACTTGAGGACATCGGACAGCCCCTTGAGATAGAACGCCGTGCGGACGATGTCCTCGGACGGTGCGGCGTCGGTCTGTTTCTGGTCGGCCAGGAACCGACCGGTGTCGGTCACGTACGTGAGCAGCTTGCCCGGGCTGCCCTCGGTGCCCAGCCAGTCGGCGGAGACCACCTGCTCCGGGGTGAGGAACACCCCCTGGGCGAGCTGTGCCCCGGCATCCGCGACACTGATGCCGAGCTCGGCCGCGCCGGCCTCGACCGAGCCGTCGGGGTCGGACATGAGCAGGCGCAGTGCCTCGGCCTCCGCTTTGCGCCAGGCGTCGATGGCCCGTGGGTCCCTGGCGATCAGGTCGTCCGAGACGACGGCCAGGTCGAGGGTCGGCTTGCCCGCCGCGCCGATCTCCTTGCTGCTGGTGAGCTGGGTGCCGGTCTTGCGCAGCTCGTCCAGGGTTGGCAGCCAGACGTAGGCGGCGTCGATGTCGCCCCGCTGCCAGGCGGCGAGGATCGGCTGCGGCTGCAGGTCGATGAGCTCGACATCGGACGGCTTGAGGCCGGCCGCCTCCAGCGCCGCGAGCAGGCTGTAGTGCGAGGTGGAGGCGAAGAGGGTGGCTATCTTCTTGCCCTTGAGCCCGGCGACGCCGATGATGCCGGTCGCCGTGCGCGCCACGAGGGCCTCGTTCTCACCCGCGACGTCGAGGATCCACGCGACCTTGTACGGGACGGGCGAGCTGCCGGACACCCCGCGGGCGAACGGGCTGGAGCCCAGCGCGGCGATGTCGAGGGACTTGCCGATGAAGGCCTGGTTGACGCTGGCGCCGGAGTCGAACTTGATCCAGGTGATCGTGGATCGCGACCGGGAGCCGGTTCTCGGCGGGCGGCAGCGGGCAGGTCGCGAAGTCGGCGCAGGCGCACGGCAGGTTGGTGGCGCGGCTGAAGTCCAGCACCACGGTGCCGTCGGGCCCCGGTGCGTCGATGTGCAGGGCGCGGTTGGCCGGATACGTGGTCACGCCCGATGCCGCATCGGTGAACAGCACCATGAGGCTGCCCGGTGTGTGCCCGTTGAACGCGGTCAAACCCAGGGTGCGGCCTTCGACGCGGAAGCGGATCCGACCGGGGGCGTCGAAGACGCGCTGCAGCCCCTCGACGGTGGCGCCCACGGTGGTCGGCCGCGGCTCGGGGAACGGGGTATACGCCTCCCCCCAGACGGCGTTGACGCCGCCGCGTTCCGGGATGACGCCGAAAGCGTGCCGTCCGCGCACCACGGTGCCGTCGACGACGAGTTCCTCCCCCTCGCCGAGCACGACGGTGACGCCGTCGTCGCCCGTCGACCAGGCTCCAGGTTGCGCACGGTCTCGCTGAGTCCGGGCTGGGACAGGTGCAGTTCTTCTGCGGCGCGCCGCAGCGACCTCAACCGTGTGACGCAAGCGATGTATTCGAGCTGTTCGATACGCACGGCAAGGAGGCTGCCGTTCACCGTGCGCCGCGTTCAAGAGAATCCCTGTCACAACCTCGTGAATAGCGACTCTCAGCATGTGGAATGACATCCGGGCATTCTTGACCGGCCGGACCCCCACTGCTTTGATCGAAGGCATGAAGCGACAGGACCTCACGCGGCGACGCCATGTCGACCTCGCGCGTGTCTCCAGCTCCTGCTGTCGCTGTCGGGTCTGAGCACACCAGCTCGGCCGCCGAGGGAAACCCTCGCACTCGCGCCGATCTCCGCTCTTGAATTCCACCTCCGGCCGTTTTCCGTCGTGATTACGGCCTTGCCGGGAACAGTGCGCCCGCACGCCTGAATCCCGATCCCTGAACACGTTTCCCTGTCGCGCACGCGCCTTTTTCGCCTGCGCAGTCATGCCAGGAGTTCCCCATGCCCGAACCGACCGGACCCGACCCCGTCCGCTTCGACCACCGGGTGCCGAACGTCAGCGGAGGCCTGGTCACCAGCACCATCGAGCAGCGCACCGACCACTCAGCGCCTGAAGGCCATCGCCGCCGACCAGCTGTCGAACGGCCGTTTCGCCGTCAACGTCGTCAGGGGCTGGTTCAAGGGCGAGTTCACCGCCCTGGGCGAGCCCTGGCTGGAGCACGCCGAGCTCCCCCAGTTCTCGGCTTCGCTCGAACCGGGGAACCCCATCCGCCGCTCCGAGGAGTTCATCCTCGCCCTGCGCCAGATCTGGACCGAGGACCGCGTCGAACTCGCCGGGAACTTCTACCGGTTGCCCGACTTCCCCCTCAAGCCCAAGCCGCTCAACACCGTCGAGCGCCCGCACCCGGAGATCTTCCAGGGCGGCAATTCCACCGCCGCTCGCGCCACGGGGCGGGCCGGGTCTCCGGCTGGTACTTCTCCAACGGCAAGGACTTCGACGGTGTCACCGCGAGATCGTCGCCAAGGACAACACCGAGGCCGTCCACGGCTTCCGCGACGCCGTCCAGCAGGCCGGCCCCTCCACCGCCGACCGCAAGGGCATGTGGCAGGACTCCACCAAGCGGGTGCTGCCCCTGGTGCGCGAACCGGAGGCCCAGGAAACCGAGTCCCAGCCCGTCACCGCCCACGCCTGACCGCCACCGGCATACCACCGCAGCTCACCCGGCACTCCTGAAAGGTCCTCGCATGGCCATCGTCCTGTCCGTCTCCGGCAGCCCCTCCGCCACCTCCCGCACCGCCCGGCTGCTGCGCCACCTGGACGCCCGGCTCCGGGCCCAGGGGCACGAGGTGATCCCGTTCGACGTCCGTACGCTCCCGCCCGTCGCCCTGCTGCACGCCGACTTCGCCCACCCGGCGATCGTCGAGGCCACCGCCCTGTTCGAGCGCGCGGACGGGATCGTGATCGGCACGCCCGTCTACAAGGCCGCCTACTCCGGGCTGCTGAAGTGCCTGCTGGACCTGCTCCCGCAGTACGCACTCGCGGGCAAGACCGTCCTTCCGCTGGCCACAGGCGGCACCACCGCCCACGTCCTGGCCATCGACTACGCCCTGCGCCCCGTGCTGAACTCCATGGGCCCCGCCCACATCACGCCCGGCTGGTTCACGCTCGACAAGGACATCACCGTGGCCGACGACGGCACCCTGACCGTCGCGCCGGCCCCCGCAGAGGCCCTGGCGCAGGTCACCGACCAGTTCTCGCTCGCCCTCGGTGGCCGCCCGACCCTGCTGGCGGCCGCCGGATGAGCGCCGCGACGGTGCTCGCCGGCGACACCGAAGCGCTCGCCGTCGCCGCCGAACTGGCCGCCGACTTCCGCAAGGACGCCGCCGAGCGGGATGCCCGCCGCCGGCTCCCGCATACCGAGGTGGCGCGGCTGTCCGCGTCCGGACTGCTCGGGGTGACGGTGCCCGCCGTTCGGCGGTGCGGACGTCCGTACGGACACACTCGCGGAGATCTTCCGGCTGCTGGCCTCCGCCGACGCCAGCCTCGCCCGGATCCCGCAGAGCCACTTCGTGTATGTCAATGTGCTCCGCCGGCAGGGGACACAGGCGCAGAAGGAGTTCTTCTTCGGCGAGGTGCTGGCCGGAAAGCGGTTCGGTAACGCCCAGTCCGAGGCGGGTACCGGCCATGTGCAGGACATCCGTACGCGGCTCGCGCGGCGCCCCGACGGGCTGGTGCGGGGCGGTGCGGGCACGGCGCTGGTCGGCAGCCACGACGAGGTCGCCGAGCGGATCGCCGAGTACCACCGGCTGGGCATCGACGAGTTCGTGCTCTCCGGCTCCCCGCATCTGGAGGAGGCCTACTGGTTCGGCGAGGGCGTCCTGCCGAAGCTCACGGCACAGGGACTGTGGACCCACCCCTTCCGCACCGTGGCGGATGTGGGGCCCACCGCTCAGGTCCCCTTCGTCTGCGCCGGGAGCCCACGACGCCCCGCGTGATCGCTGACGACTCCGAGACGGCGACCGGTGCCTGGGACGTCACCGGCACAACGGTGCCGTCATCACAGTGCCCGGGCTGCGTAGGCCCTGACGTCCGCGTCCGGGTCCGTCGTCGCCGTGGCCAGGGCCGCCCGGGCGTCCTCGGTGGCGCGGTGCCCGGTCAGTGCCACCACGGCGGCCTTGCGGACGTCGGCGTTCGGGTCGGCGAGGGCCTTGGCGAGGGCGGGAACCGCCAGGCCGGGGTCCGCGAGGGACAAAGCCGTGGCGGCGCCGACCCGCACCTGCCAAGCCGGGTCGGACAAGGCGGCCTGCGCGCGTGCGGCCAGGGGAGCCGGGCAGCCGGACGTGCCCAGCGCTTCGTAGGCGGCAGCTCGCACCAGCGCGTCGGGATCGTCGGTGAGCCCGGCCAGGGCCGAGTGGACCAGGTCGGGTCCGGGGCCGGTCGGCGGGGTGTCGCCGAGCTGTCTCCCCGTCACGGTGGCCAGGGCCTTGGCGATGGTGACGCGGACCTCGCGGGACGGGTCGGCGGTCGCCGTGCGGGCCAGCTCTGCGGCGGCGTCGACCGACACGAGCGCCCGCACGGCCGCGATGCGGACGGTGATGTCGGAGTCCGACAGGGAGTTCGCGAACAGTCCGGTGTCTCCGAGGCGCAGGACGCGCAGGGCGTCCAGCGCGGCGGCGCGGACGACGGGGTCCGTTTCGGACAGCGCGGCGGTGAGGCCGTCGCGCAGGGCCGGTTCGGGGGCCAGCGTCTCGACCAGTTCGCTCAGCGAGGCGGCAGCGGCGGCGCGGACGCCGGCGTCGGTGTCGGTGAGCGCGGCGGCCAGTGCGGGTCCGGTGCCCGTTGGCACCGTCTCCGTCAGGACGGTGACGGCCGTGCGGCGGACGGTGGGGTCGGGGTCGGTCAGGTAGGGGGTGAGGGCGGGGAGCGGGGGTTCGTCTTCCGCGAGGGAGAGGAGTTCGAGCAGGCGTGGCGTGGTCGGCGCGTCCGCGTCGGTACCGGGGTGGGCGGTGGTACCGGTCACGGCGGTCTCCTGCCGCATCACCACCGGCGCCGCTTCCCGGGCCCCAGCGATCGCCACCTGTTCCGGGTGGACCTCGCCGAGATGACGGGAGGGTCCGCCGACCGGCCTGAACTCGTCGACCGGGACCAGATAGGGGGCCACGGGACGTGCCGTGAACTCCATCGCGCCCGTGGGGGACTTGCGCAGGTCGAGGTGGTGGAACCAGGACGCGTCGTCACGACGCGGGTGGTCGAGTCGGTCGTGGTAGAGGCCCCAGCGGGATTCCGTGCGGGCCAGGGAGGCCCGGGCGGCCATCTCCGCGCAGTCGCGGATGAAGCTCACTTCCGCGCAGCGCATCAGCTCGTGCGGGGTGCGGGCGCCCATCGAGGCGATGTCGGTGCGCATCCGCTCGAACGCCTCCAGGGCCAGCGACAGCCGGGCGCCGGACTTCGGCGGAGCCACATAGTCGTTCACGAAGCGCCGCAGCTTGTACTCGACCTGGGGCTGCGGCGGGCCGTCGGGGTGGTGCAGCGGGCGGTAGATCAGCTCGTGCGCCTCCTGGAGCTGGTCAACGGGCAACTCCCCTTCGTACGGCGTGTACTGGGACGCGTCCGCTCCCGCGAGGTCCCCGAAGACGAACGCGCCGATCATGTAGTTGTGCGGGACACAGGCCAGGTCCCCGGCGGCGTACAGCCGGGGAACGGTCGTACGGGCGTGGTCGTCCACCCGTACGCCCGAGGCCGAGTGGCCGCCGCACAGGCCGATCTCGGAGATGTGCATCTCGACGTCGTGGGTGCGGTAGTCGTGGCCGCGGCCGGCGTGGAAGGTGCCGCGGGTCGGGCGTTCCGTCGAGTGCAGGATCGACTCCAGAGCCGAGACGGACTCCTCCGGGAGGTGGCTCAGCTTCAGGTAGACCGGGCCCCGGTCACTGGCCACCTCGGCCGCGAACTCGGCCATCATCTGGCCCGACCAGTAGTCGGAGTCGACGAAGCGTTCGCCGTGCCGGTTGACCTGGTAGCCGCCGAAGGGGTTGGCGACGTACGCGCAGGCGGGGCCGTTGTAGTCCTTGATCAGCGGGTTGATCTGGAAGCACTCGATGCCGGTCAGCTCGGCGCCCGCGTGGTACGCCATCGCGTAGCCGTCACCAGCGTTCGTCGGGTTCTCGTACGTGCCGTACAGATAGCCGGAGGCGGGCAGTCCGAGTCGGCCGCAGGCGCCGGTCGCCAGGATCACCGCGCCCGCGCGTACGGTGACGAAGGCGCCCGTGCGGGTGTTGAAGCCGACCGCGCCCACGGCACGCCCCTCCACCGTGAGCACGCGCACCGGCATCACCCGGTTCTCGATCCGGATGCGCTCGCGCATCTCGCGCCGCCGCAATTGCCGGTACAGGACCTTCTTGACGTCCTTGCCCTCGGGCATCGGAAGCACGTACGAACCTGAGCGGTGGACCTGGCGGACCGCGTACTCGCCGTGCTCGTCCTTCTCGAACTTCACTCCGTACGACTCCAGCCGCCGCACCATGGCGAAGCCGCGGGTGGCGGTCTGGCGGACGGTGGACTGGTCGACGATGCCGTCGTTGGCGCGGGTGATCTCGGCGACGTAGTCGTCCGGTTCGGCGCGGCCCGGGATGACAGCGTTGTTGACGCCGTCCATGCCCATGGCGAGCGCGCCCGAGTGGCGGACGTGGGCCTTTTCCAGGAGCAGCACGTCCGCGCCGCGCTCCGCGGCGGTCAGGGCAGCCATGGTGCCGGCGGTGCCGCCGCCGATCACGAGCACGTCGCAGCTGATCTCCTCGGCGTCGGTGAGGGCCGGGATCTGCAGGGGGGTGTCCACCGGGGTGCCTTTCAAGAACCGAGTGAGGTGAGGACTTCGCGTCGCAGGGCGATACGCGCCGGATCGTCGTGGGCGGCGCGCTCACGCGGGCGCGGTACGTCCCGTACGGCGATGAGCCGGCCCGCGCCGAGCAGGGCCACGCGGTCGCCGAGGAACAGGGCCTCGTCCACGTCGTGGGTGACGAAGACGACGGTGGCGCCCGTGCCGTGCAGCACCTCCACCAGCAGGTCCTGCATCCCGGCGCGGGTCTGGGCGTCGAGGGCGCCGAAAGGTTCGTCCATCAGTACGGCGCGGGGCGCTCCGGCGAGGGCCCGGGCCAGTTGGGCGCGCTGGCGTTGCCCGCCGGAGACGCGGTGCGGCAGTTGCCGGGACTGTTCGGCCAGCCCGACGCGGGCAAGCCAGGCATCGGCCTGGGTGCGGCGTTCGGAGCGGGACAATCCCTTGATGGCGAGGGGGAGTTCGACGTTCGCGCGCAGGGTGCGCCAGGGCAGGAGGGCGTCCTCCTGGAAGATCAGCGCACGGTCGGCGGAGGGATCCGCCAGTGGGCCCGCGTCCTGGGTGACCTCTCCGGCCAGGGGCGACAGCAGCCCGGCCAGCGTGCGCAGCAGCGTCGACTTGCCGCAGCCGGAGGGGCCGACGACGGTGAGGATCTCGCCGGGCGCCACCTGGAGGTCCACCTCGTCGAGCACGGGAGCGCCGGGCCGTCCGAGGATGGCACCGTGCAGGGTCAGCGCCGCACCGGTGCGGGCCGGGGAACGCACGTCAGACGAGCTGGTCATGGGGCACGTTCTCCTTGGTCCTGGGGCCGACCGGTATGAGGGCTGTGGCGCCGCGCACCCGGCGTGGGGCCCGTCCGCCGGGGACGTACGACGTACGCGGCAGCCAGTGGGTCAGGCGGCGGCCCAGCAGTTCGACGGCGGTGGAGGTGAGCCAGCCGAGCACGCCGATCGTGACCATGCCGACGAACACGCCGGGGTAGTCGACGACCGTGTAGTCCTGCCAGGTGCGGTAGCCGACCCCGTACTGACCGGAGATCATCTCGGCGGAGATCACACAGATCCACGAGACGCCGATGCCGACCGACAGGCCGCCGAAGATGCCGGGCAGCGCGCCCGGTAGGACGACGGAGCCGAGGATCCGCCACCGGCCGCCGCCCATCGTCAGCACCGCCTCCTCCCACACGGGGGTCAGCGCGCGCACCGCGTGCCGGGTGGAGACCAGGACCGGGAAGTAGGCGGCGGTGAAGGTGATGAAGACGATGCCCTGTTCGTTGGAGGGGAACAGGAGGATCGCCACGGGGACCAGGGCGATGGCCGGGATGGGGCGGAGGACTTCCAGCAGCGGTCCGAGCAGGTCCTCGGCGAGCCGCGAGCGGGCCACGAGCACGCCCGTGGCCACACCCAGCACGGTGGCCAGCAGGAAACCGGTGAGGATACGGGTGAGGCTGTCGGTGAGATCCGTCCAGTAGTCGGGCCCGGACAGCCGGTCGGCGAAGGCGCGGGCCACGTCGGTGACCGTGGGGAACTGCGAGAAGCGCAGCCAGACGTCGACGTTCAGGCTGGTCAGCAGCTGCCAGAGACCGAGGCCGACGGCCAGGGACAGCCCGCGCAGCGCGTACCGCGTCACGACGCCCGCTCCAGCGCCTCGGCATAGGTGACGACGCTCGCGCCGCCGTGACCGTCGACGTAGGTCTGCGCGGTCGCCGGAGCGACGAACGGCAGCAGCTTCTCCCCGTCGGCCACCCACACCGCCTTGTCCGCGAACCACAGGGTGCCGGTGGTGGCGTCGGGGACGTAGGCGGCGCGGATGGTACCGCGGTGGGCGGACACGTAACTCAACAGTTCGGCGGGCGACTTGAAGGTACGCGTCCGCGCGGAGCCCTTCGGCCACACCTCGCTCGCCGCGGCCGGGGGCGTGGCGGCGAGCCGCTCGGCGTACGCCGTCCCCAGGGCCTTCTTCACGTACTGGTCGTCGACGAAGGAGTCCACGTCCACGTCACCGGTCAGCTTCGCGGACTTCAGGATCGCCACGTCCTGCTTCAGGGCGGAGACGAGCCGGGGCTTGAGAGCCGGGTCGAAGGTGGCGATGCCGTGGGCGCCGTTGTAGAGGTAGACGACCTCGGCGGGCAGGCCGGTGGCCTCCGCGACCTTCTCGGCGGCGGTGACGGGATGGTCGTTGAGGTAGTCGGTGGCCTGTGCCTGGGCCTTGAGGAACGCCTCCAGTACGGTCGGCCGCTCCTTCGCGAACTCCTCGCGGGCGGTGACGCCGTGGAAGGTGGGCAGGTTCAGTTGCGCGCCGTCGTACAGGGCCTTCGCCTTGCCCTGGTGGGCGAGCAGGCCCGGCCAGGCGACGAACTGCGACAGCGCGTCCGCGCTGCCCGCGGCGAGGGCCGAAGCGCCCACCGCGGGCTGCTGGTTGAGCTTCTCGACGCCCTTGTCGGGGTCGATGCCGGCGCGTTGCAGGGCCCGTACGAGCGTGCCGTCGGCGGCGGAGCCGACGCTCGTGGAGACCTTCTTGCCCTTCAGATCCTTCAGGGAACTGAGCTCGGAGTCGGGCGCCGTGACGATGGTGTTCAGGCCGCCGCGCAGGTTGTAGCCGGTGACCGAGACCAGATGGGTGGGGCGGCCGAGCTGTTTGCCGCGGGCGGCGTTGATGAGCAGCGGGAAGTCGCCCATCGAGCCGATGTCGATCTTTCCGGCGGTCATCTGGGCGGTGATGGGGGCGCCGGTGGCGTAGTCCTGCCAGACGACCCTGTAGCTGACGCCGTCGCCGAGCGAGTTCAGCTGCTTCTCGAAGTAGCCGAGGGAGCGGAGCAGGGTGCCGGCCGTGACCGTGTTGATGGTCTTGGACTGGTAGCCGACGGTGACGGTGACCGTGGAGCCGTCGCCGGCCTCGGCCTCACCGCCGCAGGCGCTGAGCGGGAGCAGAAGGACGACTGCGGATGCTGCGACTGCCGTGCGTTTCATGGTGGTTCGGCCTTTCACCGGATCAGGTCAAGGGGATCAGCGGAGCAAATAGGGCATGTTGACCGTGACGGCTCCGGTGGGACAGCGGGCCGCGCACGGGCCGCAGTACCAGCACTCGTCGACGTGCATGTACGCCTTCCCGCTGCTGACGTCGATGGCCAGGGAGTCCAGCGGGCACATGTCCACGCAGAGCGTGCAGCCGTCGATGCACTTCGACTCGTCGATGGTCACGGGCACATCAGCCCGCTGGGGCGCCAAGGGCATGGCTGTCTCCAGGAAGGTCGGACTCGGTAAGAGGGAGGTGTGAGGAGGTGTCAGAGGGAGCGGCGCAGCAGGCCGCTCATCGTGATGCGGTCGCCGCGGAAGCGGATGAACTCCAGATCGACGGGGCGGCCGTCGGACAGGTGCGTGAGGCGTTCCAGCATCAGCACGGCCGCACCGCGCGGGGCCTGGAGCACGGCGGCGGAATGGGCGTCCGCGTTGACCGCCTCCAGGGTGATCTCGGCGTGGCCGAGCCGCTGGCCGGTCACGGCTTCCAGGAGGCGGAAGACGTCCGTGTTCTCCAAGTCGCAGCCGAGCAGAGCGGTGCCGATGTCCAGGGGGATGTAGGTGAGGTCCAGGGACAGGGGGAGGCCGTTCAGACGGCGAAGGCGTTCGATGTAGAGGACGTCGGTGCCGGATGGGACGCGGAGGCGATCGGCGACGGGGAGGGGTGCCGGGGCGGGGCCCATGGTGCGGACCTCGTTGGTGACCCGGCCGTGCTCGTGGAGGGTTTCCGCGAGGCCCATCAGGCGGTCGAGGCCGTGGGGGTACTTGCGGGCCACGACCACGGTGCCGACGCCGGGGTGGCGTTCCACGAGGGCCTCGGCGCGCAGGAGGTCCAGAGCCTCGCGGACGGTGTTGCGGGAGGCCCGGTAGTCGGTGGCGAGAGTGGACTCGTGGGGGAGGGTGCCGGCGGGGTATCCGCCGACGAGGATCTGGTGGCGGAGCAGGTCGGCGAGCTGGCGCGCCCGGTCCGCGCGCAGCCGGCGTCGCGCGCGGTGGGCCGCGACGGTCGTCGCGCCCTGGCCGGCGTGGTCTCGGATGCGGTCGGTCGGAGGCATGGCCGGAACCATACTCATCCGGTAGGGATAGTGGTGTTGCGGAACTGTTGCGCCACCTGACACATCGCCGGGTACGCCGCTGACCTGGGCTTTCGGCGGGCAGGAGGGGAGATCTGCCAGGGGCCCGGCGCTGGGAGCGGCATGCCGGGCCGCAGGAAGGGCCTTGGAAGAGCCTTGGAAGGGCCTTGGAAGAACCTGGGAAGAACCTGGGAAGAAATGGAAGGGCCTGCGCCCGTCCCGTCCGCTGCGCCAGGCGGCCACGCAGGCGGGTCAGCCGCTCGATCTCGGCGTCGATGGCCGCCAGTCGGTCGGTGACCACGTGGGAGCCGGCGGAGGCGGAGTCGGTGTTCGCGCAGCCCCTGGCCCTGCTCGCCGCCGCACTGTGAGGCTGGTACCCCGCGGTCAACCGACCGCTACGGAGCGCCACAGCCCCCTGCACGTGACCGCCTGGACCTCCGCGGCGGGCGCGGCGGTCCTGCTCTTTCCCGCTCGCCGCGATCGCGCGGGCTTCACCGTGCACGGGACGGTACGTGGACCGGGCCGGCCTCCGGTGCCCGCATGGCCCATTGACCCTGCTCCCCAGTACGCAGGCGCGGCGCATCACAGGTCCGCGGGGCCTGCTGTGCGCCCTGGACGCCGAAGAGGCAGGTGAGCATCGTGACGCGGCTGCGCATCGACGGCGGCGATCTGGTGGTGCGTCTGCCGTGGCGGTGGGTGCTGGCGGCGGGGCGCCGCGGCGTGCGCCTGCCACTTGCATCCGTGGACGACGTTCACGTGGAGCCGCTCTGGTGGCGCGCTGTGCGCTCGCCTCCCGGGCCCCGCTACCGCTTCCGTCCGGGACGCTGGTGCGTGGGCGAGCCCGATGCGGCGCACCATCCAGCGCGAGCTCGACGACCTACTTCTGTCCGGCACCCTCAATCCAGGCGACCGGGTCCGTGTCGATGCCGTCGACGGACGGCTTCACCTGCAGCCGGTATCGGCGGGTGCCGCGGAGCAGGACAACAGCGGCGGACAGTCGCCGGCGTAGGAGCCTGTCGGCGGCGGGCCGGCATCAGGACCCGGGTAGGCGTTCCGGCTCCCCGCCGTCGGCGTCGAACACCTTCGTGAAGGTGGCCCCGTACCGGCAACGGGAGTGCTCGATCAGTACTCCCTCGGCCGAAACGCTCAGCCCCTGGCTGAGCCGCACGTGCACATGATCACCCATGAGAAACCGGCCTCCTTGGCCTCGTCCGGTCCGGTCATCGTGGAGGCCGGCCGCGTGGACCGACAATGCCGCAGCTCACATATGAGTGCTGATCGTGACGCCCGCTCTTCATCCGAGGAAGTCCCGTCGCAGCGCCCAGGCGCGCACTGGCCGGATCACCCGGACGGCTTCGTGGACGGCTGCGCTGCTCGCGCGCTGGGCTGCGGCAGCGGGTGACCGGCGGCGTGCGGCATCGGCGCAGCGTGCCGCTCGGGACGATGACCGTCCTCGCCCGGGACACGGCTGCGTGGCGCCTCGGCGTCGCCGGGCAGCGGTACGGGCCAGCGCGCCACCAGGCGTCCGACCCAGCGGCGGCCGCAGTGCTCGCAGGGCGGAGCGCCCCGCGGCGTATACGGGGAGGGAACAGCGGTGTTGTCGCGGCAGAAGACCTCCCACTCTGCGTCGAGAGCATCTCGGTGGCGCTGCACGTCGTAGTCGACGCTCCAGCGGTGCCGGCACGAGCCGCAGGTGAACTCCACACGTTCGACGGCGACTTCGGTGATCACTGCACTGCACCTCCCATCCGGTGTGCGGGAACGGCCGGGGTGCTGACAGGGCCGCATCGAGAGAGGGGCACACGGGCGGAGCCGAAGCAGCGCCGCTGCTCTGGCAGCAGCCGATCTGTGCGCCCTTGCGGGCATACCAGCCGTAGCTCCCCTGGTCCTGGTCCAGCAGCGTCCGCACGGATATCAGGGCGTCGAGGCCGTCGGCGTCGGCATGTGTCAGTTCGGACAGGTCCAGGATCAGGTGCTGGTGCCTGCGCGGTGACGGAGGCCGCGAAGTCATGCAGTTCTCGCGCCGTGGCCGCGTCCAGGACGCCTTTGATCTCGACCCCGGCCCAGCCGTTGTGCCAGTGCGTCGCGAGGAACAGTGTCATGATCCGCACCCCGCTTTCTGCTACCCAGTGTCCCCGTGGGCCGCCCACGGTCGGCGGTCCTGGGTCTCTGCTGCAACTCCTTCGCCCACTGCACCGCTCTGCGTTGCGCAGTACCGCGGATACCTCCCCTATTACCCCCCGTGGATACCTCCCCTATTACCCCCGGGCCCAGACTTGACAAGGAAAGACTCAAGTTTTATCTCAGAAGGGTAGGCAAGCAGGTGAGAAACCACAGCTCAGCATGGGTAAGGAGGTGGCCGGACGTGCCGGTGCGAGGGCCGGAATCCGACCTGTACGCGGTGCTGGGGGTGCAGCCCTCGGCGACAGCCGAGGCCATCACCTCGGCCTTCCGCGCCCGGGTGCGGGAACTGCGCCCCGACACCCGCGTGGACGCGGACACCGCCGCGCGGTTCGGCCAGGCTCGGGCGGCGTACGAGACGCTGCGCGATCCCAACCTGCGGGCGGCCTACGACCAGCGCCTCGAGCAAGCGCTGCAGGTGCCTGATCGAGGAGCTGTCCCCACCGAGCCCGTGCGGCCCGCGTGGAGGTACGCGGTGGTCCTCGGGGACGTGCGTCCCGAGCCGCCGCTGCGTGCGGGGCCGGTCCGGTGGATTCCCGGCCGGTGAGACGAAGAACGAGGTGAGGACGAGAAGGGAGCGCACAGATGGCTCGTGCGGTTGGTATCGACCTGGGTACGACGAACTCGGTGGTCTCGGTCCTGGAGGGCGGCGAGCCAACCGTCATCACCAACACCGAAGGCGCGCGGACGACCCCGTCGGTGGTGGCGTTCTCCAAGAACGGTGAGGTGCTGGTCGGCGAGGTGGCCAAGCGGCAGGCCGTGACGAACGTGGAGCGCACCGCACGCTCGGTCAAGCGGCACATGGGCGACCACACCTGGCGTTTCCCCGATCACGGGGACATCGACGGCAAGCGGTACACCGCGCAGGAGATCTCCGCTCGCGTGCTGCAGAAGCTGAAGCGGGACGCGGAGTCCTACCTGGGTGAGGACGTCGCAGACGCGGTGATCACGGTGCCCGCGTACTTCGATGACGCCCAGCGGCAGGCGACGAAGGAGGCCGGTGAGATCGCGGGCCTGAACGTGCTGCGGATCATCAACGAGCCGACGGCGGCCGCGCTGGCGTACGGCCTCGACAAGGAGAACGACCAGACGGTCCTCGTCTTCGACCTGGGCGGCGGCACCTTCGACGTGTCGCTGCTGGAGATGGGGGAGGGCGTCATCGAGGTGAAGGCGACCAACGGCGACACCCACCTCGGCGGCGACGACTGGGACCAGCGGATCGTCGACCACCTGGTGAAGCAGTTCAAGAACGGCTACGGCGTGGATCTGTCGAAGGACAAGATGGCCGTGCAGCGCCTGCGGGAGGCGGCGGAGAAGGCGAAGGTCGAGCTGTCGTCATCCACCGAGACGACCATCAACCTGCCCTACATCACCGCCTCGGCGGAGGGCCCGCTGCACCTGGACGAGAAGCTGACCCGCGCCCAGTTCCAGCAGCTGACGGCCGATCTGCTGCAGCGGTGCAAGGCGCCGTTCCACAATGCGATCAAGGACGCCGGGATCAAGGTGTCCGACATCGACCACGTGGTCCTGGTGGGCGGCTCGACCCGGATGCCGGCCGTGACCGAGCTGGTGAAGGAGCTGACCGGCAAGGACCCGCACAAGGGCGTCAACCCCGACGAGGTCGTCGCGGTCGGTGCGAGCCTGCAGGCCGGTGTCCTCAAGGGTGAGGTCAAGGACGTCCTGCTGCTCGATGTCACCCCGCTGTCTCTGGGTATCGAGACCAAGGGCGGCATCATGACCAAGCTGATCGAGCGCAACACCACGATCCCCACCCGCCGCTCGGAGATCTTCACCACCGCCGAGGACAACCAGCCCTCGGTGACCGTGCAGGTCTTCCAGGGAGAGCGGGAGATCGCCGCGTACAACAAGAAGCTCGGCATGTTCGAGCTGACCGGCCTGCCGCCGGCCCCCCGGGGTGTGCCGCAGATCGAGGTCACCTTCGACATCGACGCCAACGGCATCATGCACGTCTCCGCCAAGGACCTGGGCACCGGCAAGGAGCAGAAGATGACCGTCACCGGCGGCTCGGCGCTGCCCAAGGACGACATCGACCGCATGGTCCGCGAAGCGGAGCAGCACGCCGAGGAAGACCGCAAGCGGCGCGAGGCTGCCGAGACCCGCAACCAGGGCGAACAGCTCGTCTACTCCACCGAGAAGCTCCTGAAGGACAACCCCGACAAGCTCCCGGCGGACGCGAAGAGCGAGACCGAGTCGGCGCTGGCGGAGCTGAAGGAGAAGCTGAAGGGCGACGACACCGCCGCGATCCGGCAGGCCATTGACCACACCGCCCAGGCCGCGCAGAAGATCGGCACCGCCCTGTATCAGCAGTCCCAGGCCGATCAGCCGGCCGGTGCCTCCGCGGGCGGTGGTACGAGCGGTGGTCCGGCCGAGGATGACGTGGTGGATGCCGAGATCGTTGATGACGACAAGCCGGAGGCTGGCTGACGATGACCAGAAGCGGCCCGCAGAGCACCGAGCTGGACCATCTGCGGCGCCTGGTCCAGGAGCAGACCGCCGACCTGCAGCGGGTCAAGGCCGAGTACGACAACTACCGCAAGCGGGTCCGGCGGGACCGACTGGCCGTGCGCGAGATCGCCGCGGTCAACGTGCTCCGGGCGCTGCTGCCCGTGCTGGACGCCGTCGACCGGGCGTGCGCCAATGAACCGCTCACGCCTGGTCTGAAGGACATCGCCGGCACCCTCGAGGAGCAGCTCGGCTCGCTGGGTGTCACCTCGTTCGGTGAGGTGGGCGATCCGTTCGATCCTGCCTGCCACGACGCCCTCACCCACCACGTCTGCGCCGCCGCGGACGGCCTGGTGTGCTCGGCGGTCCTGCGTCCCGGCTACCGGCTGGGCGAGAACCTGCTGCGCCCGGCGACTGTGGAGGTCACCGGACCGGCCCCGCCCGCGAGGAGCGCACCAGCGCCGCAGTGCGGCGGACGGGGGTCATCCGCCCGCCCGGACAAGCCGCCGTTGCCTGTCGTGCGGAGCTGACAGGCTTACCCCTACCTGGGTACCGGGGAAGTGGGCATCACCTTCGATGCCCTGCGATCACTGGCAAGCGGAGGTGACGAACCATGCAGCACCACGAGTTCCTCGCCCGCGTACGCGAACTCGGCGAATACGCCGGCCAGGACGAAGCCGCGAAGGTCACCGACGCGGTGCTGGAAGCCCGAGGCCGCCCGGCGACGTCGTAGGAGCGACCGAATCATGGAACCCCCCCGTTGTATTCGTCCTTGCGCGCCCGGCCGCACGTACTGGGTGCGTACGGCCCAACGTACTGGCAAGGGAGAGCGCCGTTACAGGCGCAGCCGTATGCCGGGCTGCCCGGGGTCCTGGGTGGTGCGGTCTGCTCAGGAGGTTCTCCCGTGACCCGCTGCGTCGTCGGTCAGCCGGTGTCCGGGGCATCACTCTGCAGCACACGGCGGCTGTGGCACTCGTGCACCGCGAGCGACAGCTCCTTCACCGCGCTCGGGTACGTTCGGCGTGCACGCCGTCATCGATACAGCCTCCAACGCGGCAGCCGCCGACACACGGACGGAGCGGGGCAGGCCGTCATAGGCGCAGAGCCGGTACGCGACGGTGCGACGGGCCTCCTGCTCCTCATCGTTCACCCCGTCAGCGGCGAGCGGGAAGACCGCGATCGCCCGGCGTGTCACGGGTGCCGGACGCAGCGCTGGATACGGGCAGGTGATTGAGCGTCAAAGGCCGTTGTCAGTGCCTCCCCATAGAGTGGAGACATCACTCGGGGAGCCTCGAAGGGGGAGCACAAACATGCCCGCAAACAAGATCCAGCACAAGGTGAATCACGTCGCGCTGGTGGTGGACTGTTCGGGTTCAATGCGTCCGCACGAGAGTCAACTCATTCGAGTTGTGGACGAGTTCGTGGCAGGGCTGAAGGCCGAATCGGACAGCCTCGGCCACGAGACCCGGATCAGCCTCTATTCCTTCGACCACAGGGTGGAGAATCTGGTCTGGGACATGGACGTGAAGCATCTTCCGTCCATGCGCGGGCTGTACCAGGTCGACAATGGCGCTACGGCCCTTATCGAGGCTTCTCTGAAGTCCCTTGACGATCTGGGTCACATCTGGGAGGAATACGGCGAGCACAGCTTCCTCCAGATCGTAGTGACGGACGGCGAGGAGAACGCCTCCGGCGGCGACCGGCGGCACGACGGCGACATGGCCATCCTCGGCCCCTGGCTCGACAGGATCACGGCGAAGATGGGCGGGCTCCCGGGTCACTGGACTTCGGCGATCCTCGTGCCGAACTCCCTGGCCAAGCGGACAGCCCAGAACTACGGTTTCCCGGCCGGGAACATCGCGATCTGGGACGCGGATTCCCAGAAGGGCGTCGAGGAGGCGATCGGCACCGTGCGCGCTGCCGCCACCAGCTTCCTGCGCGGGCGCGAGCAGGGGGTGCGCGGCACGAAGAACCTGTTCGCCGTCGGTCAGGACATATCGGTTGACGAAGTGCGGGCGAACCTCGAACCGATTCCGGCCGACAAGTACCGGCTCCTGAAGGTCGACAAGGAGGCCGAGATACGCACCTTCGTCAACTCGCATCCAGGCGTGACGTACGAACGTGGTTCGTGTTACTACCAGCTGGGCGCCCGTGCTCAGGTTCAGCAGAACAAGGAAGTCATCGTGGTCGAAAAGGACACCGACCGAGCCTATACGGGCGACGCGGCACGCAGTCTCCTTTTCGGTGCGGACGTCCGGGGAACCGTCTCCGTGAAAGCGGGGAACAACCCCAAGCTGGAGGTATACGTACAGAGTCGTTCGGTCAACAGGAAGCTCAAGCCGAATACACGTCTGCTCATCATGCTCTGAAATCAATGAGTGAAGAGCGGGGGCGGTCCGGGAGCAGCTCACTCCCCTTGCTGGAAACCGCCGCGAGACAGATGTGCGCCCCGTGCGGTCACTTGCGGCACGGGGCGACACGAAGGTAAGACAGGGATACGTACGCGCGAACTTACGTGGAAATCGCGCCTACTGGACGAGCTCCCAGTCCTGGGATCCGTCCGTGAGCGAGTTCTGCAGGGTCAGCTGCGCCCCGGCGGACGCGCCGGCCAGGTACGGATTCGGGTTCTTGACGGACTGCAGTTTGTAGAACCGGTCGGCGGTCTTGACGAGGTTTCAGCTGCCCGTGGCACTGTTGTCCACCCACTGCCCGATCTTCTGTCCGGCCGTCGCGTTCCCGGTCCAGATGGCTGCCGCGCCCCGCCCGACTTGTTCAGCAGCGTCTGGCCGCCGTTCGGTTCGGTCACGATGTGCCGGTACTGCGTGTCCGGGTCGCCCGCGGAGCCGGGGGCTTCCAGACGGACGTCGGGAACGTCGCCGTTGCCGAGGATGACCGGGTCTGCGGCCGAGGGAGGGGCAGTCCCCGCAGCTTGGCCTGCTGTCGTGGGACTGCCCCCCTTCCCGACGGGCCTCTGCCTGCTTGGGCAGGGGGCGGGTTACGTGAGCGTGGTCCACTTCTGGTTGTTCTGGCCGTTGCAGGTCCACAGGACGACCGGGGTCCCGTTGGCGGTTCCTGCCCCTTCGGCGTCCAGGCACAGCCCGGCGTGGACGTTGCGGATCGACCCGTCGGCCTGCCTGGTCCACTTCTGGTTGTTCTGGCCGTTGCAGGGCCAGATGATGACCCGGGTGCCGTTGGTGGTGCCCTGGTTGGAGGCGTCCAGGCACTTGTCGCCGTAGACCCGGATCTCGCCTCCGGCCCACGCGGTCCAGAGCTGGTTGGCGGCGGTGTGGCAGTCCCAGATCAGCGTCGACGTGCCGGCCGCGGTGGAGGCGAGGTCCACATCCAGGCAGCGGCCGGACCCGGTACCGCGCAGCCGCGAGGTGGTCGCGGCCAGCGGGCTGCCGCCGGTCACCTTGAACACGGCGACGCCGTGCGCGGGGACGCTGGCCGAGATCTGGCCGGAGGTGCTGGACGTGCCGCCGGTCCACAGGTCGGTGAGGGTGAACGATCCGCCCGTGAGGCCGACTTGTGCGGCCGTGGTGGTCACGGTCGCGGTGCTCTCGCCCCGGTTGAGCAGGCCGACGGCGACCGAGCCGTCGGACAGGGGCTTGGCGAACACCTCGGTGTTGCCGTCGTCGCGCACCCGGCGTCCGCCCGCGCCGAGCGAATCCTGGTTCACGGCGAGCAGGCGGGGGTTGCGCAGGATCGCGCTCACGTCGGCGGACATGGTGCGGATGTCGTTGCCGGCCATGAGGGGGGCACCCATCAGCGACCACAGGGCGAAGTGGGAGCGGGACTCCGTCAGTGACAGGCCGGGTCGGCCGACGACCAGCATGTCGGGGTCGTTCCAGTGGCCCGGGCCCGACTGAGCGGCCAGCGGCGCTGTGATGTCCAGGACGTTGCCGACGCCCATCGGGTAGCTGTTGGTGTTGTTGTTCTGCCAGATGTCGAGCAGGTCCTCGGTCGTCCGCCACAGGTCGGCGACCTCGCCCCAGTTGAACTTGTCACCGGTGGGGGCGTGGAAGCTGTTGGGGTTGATGCTGTAGACGATCGGGCGGCCGGTGGCGCGCAGGGCGTCGCGCATGAGAGTGAACTGCGCGACCTGCTCGCTGAGGGTGCCGCTGCCGGAGCACCAGTCGTACTTGAGGTAGTCCACGCCCCATGAGGCGAACGTGTTGGCGTCCTGGACCTCGTGGCCCTTGCTGCCGGTGGAGCCGGGGTAGGTGCCCACGCCCTGCGCGCACGTCTTCTCGTTGGGCGCCTGGTAGATGCCGAACTTCAGGCCCTTGCTGTGGATGTAGTCCCCGAGCGCCTTCATTCCGCTGGGGAACTTGGTCGGGTTGGCCCGGAGGTTGCCCGCGCTGTCGCGCTGCGGGTCGAACCAGCAGTCGTCGACGACGACGTACTGGTAGCCGGCGTCGCGCATGCCGGAGGAGACCATCGCGTCGGCGGCCTGGCGGACCTGCGCCTCGGTGATCCCGCATCCGAAGCTGTTCCAACTGTTCCAGCCCAGCGGCGGGGTGAGCGCGGGGCTGCCCGGTGCGGCCTCGGCGGTCGTGCCGACGGAGGCGGTGACGCAGGCGGTGAGCGTCAGTGCGGTGGCCGTGAGGAGACGCAGCAGTCGTCTGTGTATGGGGACCATGGGTGTGGCCTTCCTGGCCCGCAAAGCGGGAGCCGCTTTGCGGGCCTGAGGGGGACGGTCATGAGCTTGTGATCACGTGCTCGCGGGTCAGCGCTGCAGGGTGAGCAGCCCCGGCCGGTACGGCAGTTGTATGTAGGGCGTGTTCGGCGGTTGGTTGGGGGCCAGGCCCTGGTAGAGGAACTGCAGGTTGCAGGGGTCGATGGTCATGGTCTGGTCGGGGTTGTTGCGGACCAGGTCACCGTGGCTGATGTCGTTGGTCCAGGTGGCGCCGCTGTTGGCCTTGCCGGCGAAGGGGTTGGACTCGGTGGCGGCCTGCGGGGTCCACGGACCGTTCAGGCTGGTGGCCGTGAACGAGCGGAAGAAGCGGTCCTCGTTCGCACCGCGAGCCTCGACGATCATGAGGTACTGGTTCTGGCCCTGGACCTTGTAGACCTCCGGCGCCTCGAACAGGTTCTTCACCGTGTCGCTCATGATCGTCGTGTACGACGAGCCGAAGCTGGCCGGGAAGTTCCCGATCGGCATGGTCGACTGGTAGATCTTGCCGTTGTCACCGGCGAAGAACATGTGCATGGTCGTGCCGTCGGCGATCATGGTCGGGTCGATCGCGCTGCCGTCGGGGAGGCTGCCGGTGAACAGCGGCTGCGGGGCGGACCAGCCGTTGGGGTTGGTCGGGTCGCTCGACGTGCGGTAGACGAAGGGCCATTGGGTGCCCCACCCGTTCGAGGTCAGCACCCAGATGTTCTTGGGCGCGAAGTAGAACAGTTTGGGCGCCACCGCCAGGCCCTCGGCCATCCCGGTCTGGGTGGCCGTCGCCATGTCCGACCAGTTCGTGAAGGGGCGGAACGCCATCGAGTCCCACGACGATCCGTCAGAGGTGGTCGCGTAGACCAGGTTCTGGCCGTTGTACCTCACGGCGGTGAAGTCCTTCAGCGCGACCCACCCGTTCGCCGGCTGCGCCAGCGGACCCGTTGAGGTCCACCGGTACGTCGACGGAAGGGAACACGTGGGCGACGTCCCGGACAGGCCGGTCCACTTCTGGTTGTTGCCGCCGTTGCAGTTCCACAGCTGCACCGCCGTGCCGTTGTCTGTGGCGCCGCCGCTGACGTCAAGGCACAGACCGGACTCCACGGCGACGATCGTGCCGTCTGCGTTCGCCCGCCACTGCTGGTTGGTACCGCCGTTGCAGGACCAGATCACCGGCCGGGTACCGGCCGTGGTGGCGTGGCCCGGAACGTCCAGGCACTTGTTGCCGTACACAGTCAGCTGGTTGTTGTCCGTCAGCGTCCACTGCTGGTTGGTCCCGCCGTGGCAGTCCCAGATCTGCACGTTCGTGCCGTCGGTCTGGTTGGCGCCCGGCACATCGAGGCACCGGCCGGAAGCGACGCCGCGCACGGCGCTGGTGGTGGCCGCCTGAGCAGGGTTGGCGACGAGCGTCGCCGCCGAAGCGACCAAAGCCGCGAGCAGCACAGGCAGATGTCTGCGGCTGAAAGTATGTCTGAGCACGGGACCTCATTCCTTGGGTGAACTGGGTTCGGTATGTCGAACGTTGGTCGAAGAATCGAGCAAAAATGAAGGGCGGAGAGCGACCAAGACCTGGTTGCGGGGCGGATCTCAGTTCCTCACGATGCGCCATCGGTTGTCGGCGGTACCGTCGTCCGAGTCCTGGACTGCGAACGCGCCCACAGCGGTGGAGTTGTTCGCGATGGCGAGCAACTTGCCGCTGTTCTCGTTGCGGATCTTGTACGTACCGTCTCTCTGGTCGAGCAGCGTCCATCGGTGGTCGGCGGTGCCGGTGTCCGACCACTGCAGGACGGTCGCCTCGTCCGCCGTGGACATGCCCTGGACGCCGAGCACCTTGCCGCTGTGGGCGTTGCGGAAGCGGAACCCGTTCCCGTCGGTGATCATGTACCAGTCGTGGTCGGCGGTGCCGTTGTCCGACCACTGCAGCGCGCGGCCACCGTCGGCCGTGGACATGTTCTGGATGCCCAGCAGGAGGCCGCTGCCCACGTTGACCAGACGGACACTGCCGCCGGCGTTCCAGTAGACGGTGTAGTTGTGGCCGTGCGCGTCGTGGAAGGGGCCCAGGTTGACGGTGGAGCCGTTGGCGGTGGCGGTGAAGGCGAGCGAACTGCTGCTGGTCCGTGTGATCGACGACGTGTTCAGTGTCGGGAGGGAGGTGAGCGCGGAATTGCCGTAGTTGCCGGACAGGACCACCGGGCCGTAGGTGATCGCGGCGACGTCGGTGTTGTCGTTGGCCCCTCGCATGACGATCCGCATGGGCAGGCGCACGGTGACCGTGTCGCCGGAGCTCCAGGAGCGGCTCAGGGTGGCGTAGCTGCCGGGGTTGGTGGCGATGTTCTGCTGCGTGCCGTTGACGCTGATGGTGGCCCCGGTGGTCCAGCTCGGGATGCGGATGCGCATGGCCCAGGTTCCGCTGACGTTGCCGGTGACCTGCAGGGTCGTGGTGTCGCTGACGGGGTATGTCGTGGTCTGGGTGACCGTGATTCCGCGTTCTGACCAGTTGAGCACCGAGGGCACGAACAGGTTCACGATCAGGGTGTTGTCACTGCGGTAGTAGATGGAGTCCATCAGCCTGGTGTGCATCTCCAGGCCCGTGCCCTGGCAGCACCAGAAGGTGCCGTAGTCGGTGCTCCAGGTGCCGCCGCCCCACGCCGGGCCCACACCGCGTCGGCCTCCCGGGTTGAGTGGCGTGAAGTAGGTGACGTGGCCGTGGTCGTCGGCCGGGTTCTGCTGGCCGATCATCTGGTTCAGCCATGCCCGCTCGTAGTAGTCGAACAGTGCCGCTCGGTTCGGGTCCAGCGCGAACAGTTCCCGGGTGAGGAGGAGCATGTTGAAGGTGTTGCAGCTCTCGCACGTGTCCTTGTTCAGGAAGCCGGCGATGGCGTTCGGGGCGCGGAAATGCTCCGCCTGGCTGTTGCCGCCGATGGCATAGGTGTGCGAGTTGACGGTGATGTTCCAGGCGTTGGTGGCGATGTCCCGGTAGCGGGTGGTGCCGGTGGCCTTGTACTCCCGGGCGGCCCCGATCCACTTGGGCACCTGGGTGTTGGCGTGCAGTCCGCCCAGCCGGTCCTGGTTGGACGCCAGCGGGTCGAACACCGCGGCGTGGTCGAACCGTTGGGCGACAGTGAGCCACCGTGCGTCGCCAGTCTGCTGGTAGAGATCGGTCAGCACGGTGTTCATGCCGCCGAACTCGGTTCCCAGCATGGCCTGCATCTGCTGGCTGGTCAGCCGGCCGGTGCGCCAGTCGACCCATCCCGCCAGGGCGAGCAGCACGTTCCGGGCCTGTGTGCTGCCGATGTGGCGCCACACGTCCAGCAGGCCGACGAGGGTCTTGTGGATGGTGTAGTACGGCACGTTGCCGTTGCTCAGGGTCCGCTGCTCGAGAGCGGTGAAGTCGGACTCGGAGTAGCCGGAGAGGTACCCGGCGTTGAAACCGGCGGCGCCGTTGTTGGCCTGGCACTTGGCCAACTCCGCAACCATGTAAGTTGCCTTGTCCCGGCAGGTGGTGTCCCCGGTCACGGCGTACAGCTGTGCCCATGCCGTGAGGAAGTGCCCCTGGACGTGGGTGCGGAAGGGGAAGTCCGGCGCGTCCCAGCCGCCGGTGGCAGCCGCGCCGTTGGTGGACAGCCGGTGGTTGGCGCGGAAGTTGTACAGCAGCCGGTCGACATCGACGAACCGCAGGTAGTTCTGCGTACGGTTCTGGTTGTCCAGCCAACGGCTTGCGGTGAGCCGGACCTGGTCGAGTGCGAAGGGGTGCGCGGAGACCCCGATGTCGGCCCTTGCGGGCGGGATCGCCGCGTGGGCGGGAGAACTGCCGATTAAGGATCCAGTGGTAGAGGCGACGGCGGTGGCCCCGGCTATTTGCAGGAGGCGCCGTCTGCTGACGGAGGAAGACATCATGCGCCTTTCGGTGAGGAGAGAGCGACTGCTTGGTCGTTGGTGTGCGGGCTCACATCAGAACTCCGCCCCGGTTCCCCAGGGTTCTGGAAACCACGGGTCCTCTCCACTGATACATGGGATGGATTAACGGATACGCACGTTGTTCCTGTCTAGTCTTGTGACAGACATTCCTGACCTACTTGCGGGTCAACTTCCGGATGTGCGCCCGATCGGCACCCTGGCAGCAGGGCCAGACATTGGATGTGTAGGAAAGGAGCGTGAGGGCAAGTACGCCTGGTGCGCTGACGTGCCCCATGTCTGCGACCCCTGGCCAAGCCGGCCAACGCGGGGTAAGGGCTCGGAGTTGAGCTGTCGAGGAGGGAGGCGTCGTACGGCTGTGCCGGGGGCGGCCGCCCCGTCACTTCGGCGCTGTCGTCCCGAAGGGGAGGGGTTCGCCCGAGCGCAGGTGTTCCCTCAGCCACTGCTCGGTGTTGCTCACGTGCAGCAGTGCGGCCGCCTGGCTGAGGGCGGGGTCACGGGCGGACAGAGCATTGAAGATCGCCTCGTGTTCGGCGAGGGTGCGGGCCGCGGCCCGGTCGTCGACCAGACCGCGCCAGATGCGGGCGCGCAGGGTGCGGCCGGAGATCCCTTCCAGGAGGGTGAGGAGGGTCTCGTTGCCCGTGGCGGAAACGACGGTGCGGTGGAAGGCGGCGTCGTGGGCGTTGAGCTGTTCCACGTCGTCGCGGGCCTCGCGCATGGCGTCCAGGTGCCGCTTCACCTCGGCCAGCTGGGCGTCGGTGATCCGGGTGGCGGCAAGTGCCGTGGCCATCGGTTCGAGGAGCCGCCGTACCTCCATGAGGTCCCGCAGGGCGACCGAGTCGCCCTGCAGCAGCTCCACCGCACCGCCGAGACCCTCCAGGAGCAGGCTCGGCTGCAGGCTGGTCACATAGGTGCCGTCGCCTCGCCGGACCTCCAGGACCCGCGCGACGGCGAGTGCCTTGACCGCTTCCCGGGCGAGGTTGCGGGACAGTCCCAGCTGGGCGGCCAGGTCCGGCTCCGGCGGCAGCTTCGACCCCGGAGGCAGCGCACCGGTCCGGATCAGCTCACGAATCTGCTCGATGGCCTTGTCCGTCAAAGACACCGCGCATCCCTCCCCCCACCGCGCCCCACGAGCACGTCCGACCTGATCAGCCCCTGAGCGTGGAGATCGTCCCAGAGGGCGTCGGGGACGCGCTGATCATGGAGTTCCACGTTTCGTCCGACCCGTTCCGCAGTCCGCATGCCGAGAGTGACGTTGATGATACGGGGATGGGTGTACGGGAAGCCGACCGCGGCGGCGGGCAGGGTGGTCGGGCGCCCAAATCGATTCCCATTCCATGATGCGCTCGCCAAACATTCCATGTCTGGCGCCGAACGAATGGGGAGATCGCGCTCATATCGGGCGAAAAAGCGAGTCGACAGGGCCTATTCATCCCTGCACGCCCGTTGACAACGGAGCGTCACATGGTCGACCTTCATGCGTAACATCCGGTCCGCTCCAGAACCCTGACGTCGCATCCCCCAGTACTTCCAGTCCCCTTGTCCCCCCCCACACCAGGGATGTCCTCATGCCGAGTTCTCTCAACAGACGCCAGCTCCTGTCCGCCGCCACATGTGCAGTGGCGGCAGCCGTCGCCGGCGGCGGCCTCGGGGCCGGCGTCGCACAGGCGGCACCGGGCACCTACACGCCCGACTGGAATTCGGTCGATCAGCACCCGCCGGCCCCGGAGTGGTTCCAGGACGCCAAGTTCGGTGTCTACTTCCACTGGGGGGTCTTCAGCGTTCCCGCCTTCGGCAACGAGTGGTACCCGCGCAACATGTACCGGGCCGGCGACAGCGCCAACCAGCACCACATCGCGACCTACGGCCAGCCATCGGCGTGGCCGTACCACAACTTCATCAACGGCGCTCAGGACCTGGCGGGCAACTTCGTGAAGTTCGCGCCGAAGCTGAAGTCGGCCGGCGGGAAGTTCGACCCCGACGAGTGGGTGCAGCTGTTCGTCGACGCCGGCGCCAGGTTCGCCGGCCCGGTCGCCGAACACCATGACGGCTTCTCCATGTGGGACAGCCAGGTCAACGAGTGGAACTCGGTGAAGAAGGGCCCGGGACTGGACCTGCTGAAGCTCTTCACCACGGCCATTCGCGCCAAGGGCCTCAAGCTGCTGGTGGCCATGCACCACGCGTACAACTTCACCGGCTTCTACGAGCACGCCCCCGCCCAGACCGACCCCAGCCTCAAGAAGCTCTACGGACAGCTGGAGCCGACCGCGGCGAACCAGCTCTGGTTCGACAAGCTCAAGGAGGTCGTCGACCGCGCCCAACCCGACATCCTGTGGCAGGACTTCAACCTGGACGCCGTCGACGAGCAACAGCGCCTGAACTTCCTGGCGTACTACTACAACCAGGCGGTCAGCTGGGGTCGTGAGGTCGTCACCACGTACAAGGACGGCATGAACGGCAAGGGCGAGGTGTTCGACTACGAGCGCGGCGGCCCGGCCGACCTCACCACCCCGTACTGGCTGACCGACGACAGCATCTCCAACAGCAGCTGGTGCTACACGCAGGGCATCGGCTACTACAGCATCCAGCAGATGCTGCACTCGTTCATCGACCGGGTGAGCAAGAACGGCAACGTGCTGCTGAACATCGCGCCGATGGCCGACGGCACCATCCCCCAGGCGCAGAAGGACATCCTGCTCGGCATCGGTGACTACCTGAAGCGCTTCGGTGAGTCGATCTACTCGACCCGTGCCTGGACGGTGTACGGCGAAGGCCCGACGAAGATGGGCGGCGGCTCCTTCACCAATCCGACGGCCGGCACCGCGCAGGACATCCGCTTCACCCGCAACAAGGCCGACAACGTCCTGTACGCCACCGTCCTGGGCTGGCCCGGCAGTTCACTGACGATCAAGACCCTCGGCACGGACCGGATCAACCTCCAGTCGCTGACCTCGGTGAAGCTCCTCGGCTCCACCGCCGGCACCTACATCGACCTGCCCACACCGACCCAGAACCCCTCCGGCCTCACGGTCACCCTGCCCTCCTCCGCCCCGCACAGTGCGCACGCCTACGTCCTGAAGCTCGCCTTCTCCGGCACGATCCCCGGCATGCTGCCACTCACCGGCGCCGTCGCCTTCACGGACGTCAACTACACCGGCCGCTCGGCCCCGTTCACCGTCGGCGACTACACCGCGGCGGACCTGACCGCGGCCGGCCTCGGCGCGCGCACCATCTCCTCCCTCCGTCCGGCTCCCGGCTACCAGGTGATCGGCTATTCGGGGGACAGCTTCACCGGCACCTCCTGGACCTTCACCGCCGACAACGCGGACCTCCGAGTCACCGGCAACAACGACCAGATCACCTCCCTGAGAGTCCAGTTCAACCCGGCCACGTACTTCCGGATCACCAACGTCACCAACAGCCTCGCCCTGGACAGCGGCGGCAACGTGGCCTCCGGTTCCAACCTCAAGCAGTGGACCTGGGACGGCAGCCCCAATCTGCAGTGGCACGCGGAGGCGGTCTCAGGCGGCTACTACCGGCTGGTCAACCGCACCAACGGCATGGTCGCCGACGGCTGGGGCGCCACCTCCGACGGCTCCGCGGCCAGGCAGGCCCCCTGGAACGGCGGCACCGACCAGCAGTGGACGATCACCCACCGGGGCGGCGCCAGCTACTCGATCGCCAACCGCACCACCGGCCTTGTCCTCGACGGCGGCGGCAACGTCGAGTCGGGCTCCGTCACCAAGCAGTGGACCTACGGCAGCAGCAGCAACCTGCTGTGGACCTTCACGGCGCTGTGACGCTCGCACCGCCATGGCAAGTGGCCGCGGCGGGCGCGACGCCTTCGTGGCCGGGTGCGTTCGTGGGTGATCGTGACGACCATTGAGGTGTGGTCGGTGGTGTTCATCGCCGCGATCACGACGTCGTCGCTGGGCTGACAGGGAGGCGCCAGGCCGAATTTCCGCGCGGACGCGGATTCGGCTGGTGGCGCCGTCCCTCCTTCGGATGGCCCGAGTCCGGCCTGTCGGCGGGGGTGGTCCCGCTGATCGGCGGAGTGAATGCCTCATGGGGTCGAGGTGGGATGGCGGTGCACGCCACCACCCATGAGGAGTACGTGAATGAGCAGAGTGAGGACCAGGACCGCGACCGCGCCGGCGAACCAGGCCCTGTCCGACCGGCAGTTGCTGAAGGACAACGCCTTCGCGGTCTGGAGGAACAAAGGAGAACCTGGCGCTGCTGAAGCACGCCGGCGAGGTGCCTGCGGCACCAACACCATCCGCGCCGCCGGCACGGCCTGGTGGAACTCCCCCGAGCAGGGCCGCACTCCCGTGCCTCGGCCCACCTCCCCATTCATCGCCTCCTCTGACGAGTGACGCGACCGTGAAGATCAGCTTTCTGCTCCACAACGCCTACACGATCGGTGGCACGGTCCGCGCCACGACCAACCTCGCCGCCGCACTCGCGGCACGTCACGAGGTCGAGATCGTCTCCTACTACCGGACCGCCGACCGGATGTCGCTCGCAGTGGCGGACGGGGTGACGACGCGAACGCTGGTGGATCTGCGTCCCACCTCCCGGCGGACCGCGGTGGAGGCGGCGGACCTGCGATCGCCCGGAATCGTCTGCCCGCACGATGCCATCCACGCCGGCTGGACACCGCCCAGCAGGCTCGGCGAGACGCGCCTTGCCGCGTACCTCCGGAGCACCGACGCCGACGTGGTGATCGCGACGCGCCCCTACCTCGTCTGTTTCCTGGCCGAGCGCGGACGCACCGACTATCTCCGCCTCGGCCAGGAGTACGCGGGCCGTGCCGCGCACGGGACGGCGCTACTGAGCGACCTGGACGCGGCCGTCTCCCGCCTCGATGCCTACGTGACCTTGTCCCAGGCCGACGAGCGCGCCCACCGTGCGGCGCACTCCGGCGTGCGGACACGGGTGACGCGCATCCCGGTCTGCTGTCCCGTCCCCGACACCGAGCCCTCCACCGGCGAGTCGCGGATCGTGCTGGCCGCCGGCCGGCTGACGCCGACGAAGCGCTACGACCGTCTCGTGGACGCGTTCGCCAAAGTCGCGGCCGTGCACCCGGACTGGAGTCTGCGGATCTACGGACGCGGCCGGGAGCGGCTCCGGCTGCGTCGCCGAATCGAGGAACGCGGCCTGTACAACAACGTCCTCCTCATGGGCGCTCGCACTCCCATGGACCCGGAATGGGCCAAGGGTGCGCTCGCCGTGGTGTCCAGCAGCAGCGAACCGTCCGGCACGTCGGTCGTGGAGGCCATGAGCTGCGGGCTCCCGGTGGTCAGCACCGACTGCGACCACGCGCCCCGCGAGATCATCACGCACGGCGAGGACGGCCTCCTGGTCGCGGACCACGGGCCGGTCGAGGACGCGCTCGCCGACGCGCTCTGCCGCCTGATCGAGAACGAGGCCGAGCGCAGGCGGATGGCAGCGGCGGCCCGGCGGAACTCCGAACAGTTCCGGCCCGAGTACATAGCCGCGCAGTACGAGGCCCTGTTCGCCGCCCTTCGGCCGGAGCCGGTGCGCCGGTCGTCGAGAGCCGCGGCCCGACCGCTGCGGCGAACTCGGCTGCCCGGCCTGGGTGTTGCCCGAATCGGCCGGCCGGTCACGGTCAGCTGTCAGGTCATGCCGGGAGGCTCGCTTGCCTTTGAGGCGTCCGCGGACCAACTGGCCCCGGGTGCATGGAAGCTGGTCCTGCACCCCCGCAACAAGAGCAGCGCCGACGCTCCCCAGCTGCCACTCGAACAGGCTGACACGGCCGGCGACGGCCGCGCGCGGGCCGTCCTCGACAAACGTCACTGGGAACTCGCCGAGGGCGACTGGGACGTGTTCCTCCAACGCGCGAGCGGCAGCAGGCGGCGCCCACTGCGCGCAGGGCTCGTCGAGACGGCGCGCCTGCTGGATCCGGCGGCTCTCGGGTCGGCGGACGCGGGAGGGCGGACGTGGATCCCGTACCCGACCGAAGAGGGAGGCCTCGCTGTGCGCACCTGGCTCCGGCCGGCGCACGCGGAGGTGTCGGCGGTCCAAGTCGACGACGAGGCGATCCGGTTGACGGGCTCGCTCCACGGAAAGACGGCGCGGGCGCACCACTACCGCTTCGTGGCCCGGCTCCAGGCAAACGGCGGTCACCTCATAGACGCTTCCTGTCATGTTGATCGGTACGGCCGTTTCCGCATCGCCCTGCCGGTCGACGTCGTGGCGGAACTCCATCCCGGGGAAGAGGCGTTGTGGGATCTGCGGCTGAGCGCCTACGGCGGGCCGGAGATCCGTCTGGCGATGGTGACCGGGGACCTCGTCGACCGACCGGACGTCAGCGTGTTCCCGGCGATCCGGTGCGCGGGGCCCGGCGGCGTACTGTCGCTGAGGCCCCAGCTGACACGCGAGCACGACCTGGTGCTCAAAACCGCCGACGCGGTGCTGGACAGACCGTGGTGAGTGGATTCAACTGAGCCGTGCCGCGACGTCGGCCCCTTCCCGTGTGAACACGGGGATGCGTTCCAGCGGGGCCCGCGCGTCGAGCGTCGTACCGCCCTCCGGGCGGTGGCGATACGGACGAGCAGGGGGCGGCGGCGGGACTGCTCGGCGTGCGGGCGGTTACGCATCGCCGGCAGCCCCGGAGCGGCACCGCGTACCACGTGCGCCTTTCACTGCCGCGCCAGTTGGCCGCACCGCCGGGCCTGCGAGGTCACCCGGCGGTCAGAGTGGTCCACTTCTGGTTGGCGCCGCCGTTGCAGTCCCACAGCACGAGCTGAGTGCCGTCGGTCGTGGAGGCGCCCGGAACGTCGAGGCAGCGGCCGGAGGCGGGGTTGCGATAGCCGCCGTTGTAGGGCTGCCACACCTGGTTGGCGCCGCCGTGGCAGGCCCAGAGCTGCACCTTGGTGCCGTTGGCGGTGGCCCCGCCGGCGGCGTCGAGGCACTTGCCCATGGAGCGCAGGGTGCCGTCGGTGTAGGCGGACCAGTACTGGTTGGCGCCGTCACCGCAGCTCCACGTCTGGACGGCGGTCCCGTCGGCGGTGCCGGCGCCGTTGACGTCCAGGCACTTGCCGGTGATGCCGGACTGTACGCGGGCGGGGGCGGGGGCGGGGCTCCTCAGCCACCCGGCGCTGTCCGCGGCCTGGACGCCGCGGTGGAAGGCGTCGGCCATCTTCTGGTAGCCCGAGTCGTTGGGATGCAGGGGATCGGCCAGGTCGGCCGTGGTCAGGCTGCTCATGTCGACGAAGGCGACGCGTTTGCCCGCGGCCTGTGCGTCCCGGACGATCTGGGGGATGGCCTGGTTGTACGTGCCCCGGTGCTGCTCCTCCGAGGGGCTGGTGGACACGACCAGGGAGGCGACGAGGACGGTTGCGTCGGGGGCGGCGGCGGTGATCTGGTTGACCAGCGACCTCAGCCGGGTGATGGCGGTGTTGGCCTCGGACGCCCCTTGAAGGTCGTTGGTGCCGATGTGCAGTGTCACGACGTTGGGCCGGTAGCGGGTCAGCGAGGCGTCGGCGAGCGCGGCGATCTGGTCGATGCGGTATCCGGAGTGGCCCTGGTTGTCGGGGTCGGACATCGAACCGCCCCGCAACGTGCCCACGAAGTCCAGCGGATGGCCGTCCGCCGCGAGCTTGTCCCACAACGGCGCGCGGTAGCCGTTGCCGGTACTGCTTCCCACGCCCCAGGTTATCGAGTCGCCCAACGGCATGACCCGCAAGGGCGTGGTGGGGGCGGCGGAGGCAGGGGTCACACCTGCCGCCGTCACCCCGAGTGCGACGGCGGCAAGCGTGATCAGGGGGCGGACCCAGGGCTTTCTCATGCAGCGTCCTCTTCTGCGAGTGATTGCTGAATCAGCGGGGCTGATCGCCGTTCGTGTCAGCAACTCGGCCGCAGTGCCTTTCCTCCGGCGTCGGCGGCCGCCTGACGTACTGGCAGAACGACGTGGGTGGGGGAGCCTCTTGCGCTGTGAGCGCACCGTATAGATACCACGATCCCGGCTGGGACATCCCATGAATGCAGGAAATCTGCGATCGGCGGCTCGGTGCGAGGTCTGCGCCGTTTCGCATGAACACCGCTGCCAGTACGGTCAGTTGGCTGCTCTGTCCCTCGTGGGACTGGCCCGCGAACATCCCATGTATGGCTGCCGGTGAGCAGTGCTGCCGACGGCTTGTGGTCAAGGCCTTGATCACTCAACCTACCCAGCGATGGCAGCCGGGGCCGCCGCCGGTCGAGGAGCGAAGTTCGAATTCTTGCCGCGATCGGGGCCCTGTCGGGTGAGGACGCTGGGAGACTCCTCGCAACCTCGCGGAGGCCGAGCGCGAGTGCGTCACCCGGACAAGAGGAGAAGCGGTGGAAGCGACGATTTCACAGGTGCGGCAGAGCACCATATCTCCGGTCGTTGCGGCGCGGTGGGCGCTGTGGACGTTCGTCATCGCCAACTTGGTGATCGTCGAGGTTCTGTTCCTCACCGCCGGAACCGGCAAGAACGGGGTGCTCACGGTCGCCAAGTTCTTCGGCCTGCACGCCGCCGTGCTGATGCTGTTCCAGCTGCTGCTGGTGGCCCGGCTGCCGTGGCTCGACCGTCGTATCGGCATGGACCGGCTGACGGTGTGGCACCGGTGGGTCGGTTTCACCCTGTTGTGGACCCTCCTCACCCACGCCGTGCTGGTGGTGCTGGGCTATGCGAGGCTCGATGACGCGTCGATGACGAAGACGTTCTTCGCGCTGGCCGGAGTGCCGGCCTCCCTGCTCGGGATGCTGGCCGCGGCGATCGTCGTCGTGGTCGCCGCGGTCTCCGCCCGGTATGTGAGGCAGCGGCTGCGGTACGAGACCTGGCACGGCCTGCACCTGCTGCTGTACCTGGCGTTGGGGCTGGCGTTCGTCCACCAGTTGCAGGAGACCACGACCTTCAGCTCTTCCGCGGCCGCGATGATCTACTGGTGGGCCCTGTGGCTGTTCGCGTTCGGTGCCCTGGTCACGGGCCGGATCGTCCTGCCTCTGTGGCGCAACGCCTATCACGGATTCCGGGTCGTGGAGGTGGTGGCGGAATCGGACGACGTGGTTTCGGTGCGCGTCACCGGCCGCCACCTCGACAAGCTGCCGGCCCGGGCGGGCCAGTTCTGCATCTGGCGGTTCCCCGGGCACAACCACTGGTGGCTGGCGAATCCGTTCTCGCTGTCGGCGGCACCCGACGGCCGCACCCTGCGCCTGACCGCCAAGGCGGTCGGCAGCACCAGCGCCGGCCTGCGGCAGGTCCCGGTCGGGAGCCGCGCGTTCGTCGAGGGGCCGTACGGGGCGTTCACCTCGTTGCATCGCACGAGGCCCGGCGCACTGCTGATCGCCGGAGGCGTGGGGATCACGCCGGTTCGAGCCCTGCTGGAGGAGGAACCGGCCGGCGATGTCGTCGTGTTGTACCGGGTACGCAGCGAGAACGACGCCGTGCTGGTCGACGAGGTGCGAGCCCTGGTCGCTGCGCGCGGCGGACGGCTGCACCTGCTCACCGGCCGTACGGGTGAGGGGAACTCGCCGTTCGAGCCGGACAACCTGCGTGCGCTGGTTCCCGACATGGCCGAGCGCGACGTGTACGTCTGCGGCCCACCCGCGATGACCTCGGCCGTGCTCAGCGCTCTGCGCGGGCTGAAGGTCCCCCGCCGGCAAGTGCACGCCGAGCGGTTCGGCCTGGCCTGAGCCCCGCCTGCGGCGGCATCCGGCTCAAGAGCGAGGGGAGCGGGGAGGGCGTGGCCGGGCAAGCCCGGGGCTTCGGCACCATGCTGCTGCCCGCACCCGTGTCCGCACGGACGACCCCGGCCGGCGGCCATGGTCGCCGGGACACGACACTTGACCGAAGACAATCGAGAGGAAGACGACGATGAGCGTCCTTGACGGGATCCTCGCGGGAGTCCGCGAAGACTTGGAAGAGCGTAAGCGTGCGACGCCGTTGGCGGAACTGCGCTCCCGGGCAGCGGACGCGGCACCCGCGATCGACCCGCTGCCCGCGTTCCGGGCGCCCGGGGTGTCCATCATCGCCGAGGTGAAGCGCAAGAGCCCCAGCAAGGGTGCGCTGGCAGACATCCCCGACCCCGCATCCCTCGCAGTTCAGTACGCGGCCGGCGGTGCCGCCGCGATCAGTGTGCTGACCGAGGGCAGGCGTTTCGGCGGCTCTCTCGCCGACCTGGACGCCGTACGTGCCCGGGTCGACGTGCCCGTCCTGCGCAAGGACTTCATCGTCGACCCCTATCAGCTGTGGGAAGCCCGCGCACACGGCGCCGATCTTGCGCTTCTCATGGTCGTGTCGCTGGACGACGGCCAACTGGCCGATCTCATGGGACTGTGCAAGGAGTTGGGTCTCACGCCGCTCGTGGAGGCGCACACGGCCGACGAGGTGCGGCGCGCCGCTGCCGCGGGAGCCGAGCTCCTCGGCATCAACGCGCGGGACCTGACAACGCTGGACGTGGATCGCGGTGTGTTCGCCGACCTGGTGACGGCCATCCCGGAAGGCACGGTCAGGGTCGCGGAATCGGGAGTGACGGGCCCGAAGGACGTGGCGGAGTACCGCGGTTGGGGAGCCGACGTGGTTCTGGTCGGTGAGGCTCTGGTCCGCTCGGGTGACCCGAGCACCGCCGTGCGCGAGTTCATCGAGGCCGCCGGGGCGTGACGCAGTCCGGCTCCGGTACCGGCCCGCGCGAGCCGTGTGGTGTCCCTGGGCGAACCCGCCCCCACTGCCCGTCGGCCGTCGGCCGTCGGCCGTCGGCCGTCGGCTAGCAGGCCATGACCTGCGCATCGAACGGCCGGCTCACGGGGCGGGCCCGTTCCGCCTGGCTTCGCCCGGCTCACGGGGCGGGCCCGTTCCGCCTGGCTTCGCCCGGCCTGCTCGCCCGAGCCGGCCGACGGCCCGCTGCCTCCCTTGCCCGGGCGCCTTGTCCGCGGACCCGTGCGCCGGCGTGCTGCCGCCCGGGGGAGTGAGGCGCGTCGCTCAGGCTTCGGCGGCCCCGCCGCGGTCACTTCGCCCTCCGCGACGGGGCCTCGTGCCCTCGCTCACACCGAGTCGACGTCCGTGGTGGCCAGCCTGGCGTAGACGTCGGGCCGGTTGCGGCGGATCCGCAGGGCGAGCGCCGCGCCGGTCGCGAAGACGGCCGGAGTGAGCGCGACCAGTGTCCAGTTGACGGCCGGTGCGGCACTGGTGAAGAGCTGGAGGCGGGTACAGACCAGCCCCCCCATCGCCGCCAGGAGGAACGCGGCGGCCACCGGTGCGGCGACCGTGCGCAGCCGTCCCGCCCCGTGGGCGCCGGGGTTGCGGCGGAAGAAGACGGCCACGGCGCAGGCCGCGAGCGTCTGCAGCGCGAGGATGCCTACCACGCCCGGAGTGTTCACCCACAGCAGGAACTGGTTGTAGGGGTGAGCGCCGATCGCGGCGAAGACGGCGGTGACGACGACCGCCAGTACGGTCTGCGCGATGCCGGAGATCCAAGGGGAGCCGTGCCGCGGGTGGATGCGACCCAGACGGGCGGGGGCGGCGCCCTCGGCGGAGAGCGCGTAGCCTACCGGTCCTGGTGCGACGAACGCCGCGTGCCCGCCCTCGTCGAGGAGTACGCCTCGCTGCCCGACTGCTTCACGGCCGAACAGGACGCGGTCGGCCGGCTGCTCCACCACGAACCGCGACCGGACGCCGTCATCGGCGTCTACTCCGACTCCGGCCACAACATCCTCGCCGCCGCTCGCCGCCAGGGCCTTCGGGTCCCGGGGGACCTGCTGGTGGCGTGCATCAGCGAGGATCCGGACTACGCGACGACGACCCCGCCGGTCACCACCGTCAGCCTCCGCCCGGACAGTGTGGGCGCCGAAGCGGTCGACCTGCTGATCGCTGTCATCAACGGCCGCAGCGGCGTGGACCGGCGTCGGCTCGCGCAACCGGTGCTGCTCCCTCGCCGGTCCACGCGGCGCGCGGTGCCACGGAGGAACGGCGAGCCGTGACCGCACGGCCCGGAACGCCAGACGATCCGGGCCGGACAACCTCTCCCTCACCGAGCGTCCCGGCGGCTCACACCGCGAGGATCTGCCAGTCCTGGTTGGAACCGCCGGTGACGGGCCACTGGATGACGGGGGCGCCGTCCGCGGTGGAGGCGTCCTTGACGTCGGCGCACCAGCCGTTGCGGACGTTGACGAGCTGGTAGTAGCCGCTGGTCCGGGAGGGCACCAGTTTCCATGACTGGTTGTCGCCGGCGTCGTCGGTCCACTGGTTCACTCCGTCGCCCTGGGCGGAGCCGCCCGGGCTCTGCAGGACCTTGCCGCTGCGCACGTTGGACAGCCGGTAGGAGCCGTCGGCGTTCGGCAGCAGCTTCCACTGCTGGTTGGTGCCACCGCTCCACGGCCACTGGACGACGGCGCCCCCGTCGGCGGACGAGGCGTCCCTGACGTCCAGCACCTTGCCGCTCCCGCGGTTCACCAGGCGCACGGTGCCGGCGTCTGCGCCGACGGGACGGTCGTAGACCTCCAGGCTGCGGATCGAGGCCCACACGCCGGAGGGCAGCCCGGTGACCGTCACCCGTACATACCGTGCCTGAGCGCGGAACACGCAGACCCGCACCTGGCTGGTGCCGGTGGTGGCGGTCAGGTCGGCCAGGGTGATCCAGTTGGCGTTGTCGGTGGAACCCTCGATCCGGTAGCGGTAGTTCGTGGCCGGGGACTCCCAGGCGATACGGCTTCCGGTCAGCGACCTCTCCGAGCCCAGGTCGACCTTCAGCCAGTGCCCCGTGTTGCCGTCGTTCGCGCACCAGCGGGTGGCGGTAGAGCCGTCGACGGCCTTGGCCGCGGTGTTGCCCTTGGAGGATTCCTCGCTGCTGGCCGTCGCCGTGCTGCCGGCGGCGATGTCGGTCGGCTGCACGGTTCGGTCCAGGGTGACGCCGACGATGCTGTCCTCGGGGATGCGGGTGCGGTTGATGCCGGTGATCGTGACGGTGCCGTCCGAGCCGGTGGTGTACGGCAGGTCGGTGCCCGTGGCGACGTCGAAGACGCGGGTGACCTTGGCGTCCGCGGTGGACGGGGTGGTGAAGGAGGTGCCGCTGTAGCCGGGCAGCAGGTGGACGTAGAAGGTCTTGTCCTTGTACGTGTAGCCGTACTGTCCGTCGACCGGTTCCCACGGTCCGCCGCGCGTGCCGTAGACGGCCTGGCCGCAGGTGGACAGGAAGGAGCCGACCCTGCGCACGGCCGCTGCCTGGTCGGCGGGGACCGTGCCGGTGCGGTCGGGGCCGACGTTGAGGAGGACGGTCATGTCGCGCACCCAGGCGTTGACCAGGATGTTCATGATGTCGCCGAAGCTCATCACGGACGCGCCGGCCGTGTAGCCCCAGGCGCCGCCGATGGTGAAGCACTTCTCCGCCAGCCGGCCGGTGCGGATCGGGCCGCTCGGCACGGAACCGCCTTCCTCGCTGGTGAAGTCGCCGATCCAGCCGGAGCGCAGCGTGGTGACGATGTCGGGCTGGTGTTTGCGCACCAGGCCGGTCAAGCCGAGCGGCCTGCCGGTGGCGGGGTCGGTCTCGCTGAAGGCGGCGTCCACGGGCCACTCGTTGGCGGGTCGCGGAACTTACCGGGCTCCCAGAAGAAGGCGGCGTCCGCGTCGGTACCCTGCTGGCCGAGCCAGCCGCCGTCCCACCACAGGTCGTCGATCTTGCCGTACTGGGTGACCAGTTCCTTGACCTGCTGGTACACCTCGTTCTTCATGATCCGCGCGTTCTCCTTGTGCGCGGCATCGGTGACGTAACCCCACTTGTTCGGGAGGCAGTTGGTACCGCGGACGTCGTAATAGCCGGGGTAGCGCCAGCTCAACGGCGAGTAGTACAGACCCACCCTCAACCCGGCGTCGCGCACGGCGGTGACGTACTGGCCGATGAAGTCGCGCTGCAGGGGCGCCTGTCCGCTGTGCCAGGCGTTCGGGTGCCTGGACGGCCACAGCGCGAACCCGTCGTGGTGACGGGCCGTGAGGACGGTGTACCTGGCGCCCATGTCCTTGGCCAGCTGCGCCCAGTCGGCAGGGTTGTACGCACTGGCGGTGAACTGTTCGCCGGTGGCATCGGTGACGTACTTCCGGTAGTTCTCCGGGGGGATGGCGGCGTTCTCCATGTACCACTCGCCCTTGGCCGGGCCGGCGTAGACCCCCCAGTGGATGAACATGCCGAGCTTTGCGTCCCGCAGCCACTGGATCTTTTCGTCGGACTGCTGCTCGATGCCCAGGTCCAACTGAGGAATCCGGAGTGGGAGCAGGGGCAGCGGCTCGGGGAAGGGGGCGGCGTGGGCGGGGGTCGCCGGCGTCGGCGAGACGGCTGCGGCAACGGTCGTGGCTGCCATGCCGGTCAGCACTGTGCGGCGACTGATCGGTTCGGACAAGGTGGTCTCCTGACTGTTCACAGAACAGCACGGACGGTGCTGCGGCTCAGGTTCGGAGCAGGTCTGCGGAGGGGCGCCCGGATGTTGGCGCATGGCGCAGTGCGACGAGGAACATGGGATGTATTAGCAGGGGAGGCGTGACTGTTGTCCAGAGTGGCGACCAAGTTGCGCCACAGTGGCGGTACTTCTGGGAGTTGCTCCGGTCGATGGGCGCTATACATAGGATGTATGCACCCGTGGAACGCCAATGACAAGAACATGACATGTGTACTCGGTGGCGCCACGACCCACGGCCACGGCGAGACGGATGAAGGGCGTGCCCAGGCGTGCCGGCTCATGTCCGAGGAGCCGCAGATCGTTCGCCGGTCGCGGCGACGTCACCTTCCCGGCGGCCGCCGGTCGCGGGTGTCCTCAGGCCATGGCCAGGACGGCGGAGATCAGCGCCCGCATGCAGACCGCTTCGGCTTCCTCGTCCGGCACTGAGAGGTGCTGCATCGTCAGTCCGTCGAAGCCCGCGAGGAAGAATCTCGCGATCGTCCGGGTGGCGTTCATGGCGGTCTACCGCGACCGCACGGGCGCGGGCGACGACGAGGCCACCTCCTGGCTGGCGGCCCTGACCGAATCCGGCCACTACGTGGAAGACGTCTGGGCCGGCTGACCGTCTCCCCCCACTCCTGCCCCTCGTCCGAAACGCGGCTCGTGCCCCTGACTCGTGAGGCTCCCATGCTCGTTGCACACTCGCGCTCCGCCCAGGAACGATGGTAGTCCCCAACTCCTCGCCAGGGAACGGCCGGTGAACGCCCGCAGCGGCTCCGCCCTGACCTTCGGTATGGCGGTGGCACTCATCGCCGGAGTGACCCTGGGCAACGGCGGGGCGAACGTGATGCCCGTCTTCGTCGACGACTTCTCCTCGCGCTTCGCGATGTCGGACTCCGGCGCCGGACTCGTCGCCGCGACCCAGCTGATGGCGACCGCCGTGGTCACGCTGCTGCTGGCCGAGCGGGCCGCGCGGCCGGGGCGGGTGCGGATGACGCGTGTGGGCCTGGCCGTTGCGGGCGTCGGCTTCCTGGGGGCAGCGGCGGTCACCGACCCGGTGACCCTGATCCTGGCCAACCTGGTCCTCGGCGCGGGGCTCGGCGCGGTCTACGCGGCGGCCACGGCCGCGCTCGCCGCCACCGACGACGCCGACAAGGCGTCCGCCGTCACCATCTCCGGCGTGGTCGGGGCGACGGCACTGCTGATCATGGGCGTTCCCGCGGCCAACCACGACTTCGGGGCGGGCACCGGCTTCCTGCTCATGGCGCTGTGCTGTCTCGTCGCCTGGCCACTGATACGCCGACTCCCAGAAGACCCCGCCGGTCGTGCGCCGACGGACGCCGCTTCCGCCGGTACGGGCGAGTCGACCGCGGCCAAGCCGTCCGTGGTTCTCCTCCTCGGGACCGCGCTCCTGTGGGCCGTCACCCAGGGCGCGTGGTCGTACGCCTCGGTCCTGGGCCGTCAGCACACCGGAATGTCGCACTCGGCCGTATCGGCCGTCCTCGCGATCTCCAGCGTCGTGGCGCTCGTCGGCGCGGCGGTGGGTCCGGTGGCGGCGCGGCGCTTCGGACGGATGCGGTCGATGGCCGTCTTCGTCGCGGCGCAAGCCCTCGCGATGGCGGTCCTGATCCTCACCCACGACCCCGTGCTCTTCACCGTCGCGGCGGTCCTCTGGCAGGCCTGCCAACTGGCCGTCCTGGTGCAGACGCTCGCCGCCGCGGCGCTCATCGACCCGACCGGACGCCTGGTCGCCTCCCTCAGCGGGGCGGGCGCCCTGGTCACCGGCATCGGACCGCTGGCCGTCGGAGCCGTCCTCGACGCCGCCGGAGCCGACGCGCTCGGCCTCGTCCTGGCGCTCGGGACCTTCCTCGCCTCGCTGCCCCTGCTCCGGATGACGGTGGCCCGAAGGCATCGGCCGAGCGCGGCCTCGGCCGGTCCGCCGCCGAGACCAGGTGAGCACTTCAGTCCGGTTGTCCGACGGCTCGACGCCGTGAAGCGGCCACCACCCCTGACGCAGAACAGGGGCGGTGGCCGCTTCACGGCAGCTGCGGCCTCCCGCTGGCCGCTGCGGTCCCCTCTGTGGCCGCAGGGGTCAGTTCCCGCCGGCCGCCCGGTGCATAGGTTCCCCACAACGTGACAGATCAGGGAAAGGAGCCCGACCGGTGAGTGAGAACCAGTACGACCCCTGTGTGATCGGTGCGGGACCCGCAGGGCTGGCGGTCGCACGGGCGCTGGCCGAGCGGGACCTGCCGTACACGCACATCGAGCGCCACACGGGACCGGGCGGGCTGTGGGACATCGACAACCCGGGCAGCCCGATGTACGAGTCGGCCCACTTCATCTCCAGCAAGAGCCTCTCCGGATTCGGCGGCTATCCGATGCCGGACCACTTCGCCGACTACCCGCCGCACCGGCAGATCCTGTCCTATCTGACCTCCTTCGCCGAGGCATACGGGCTCAGGGACCGGATCGAGTTCGGCACCGGGGCCCGCAGTGTGGACAAGAACCAGGACGGCACCTGGACCGTCACTCGGGCCGACGGGCGGGCGACCACGCACCGGCAGGTCGTCGGGTGATGGGGGTGAGGCAGCGCAGGATGTTCGGCGGGATGGTCGCCGAGGTGCTGCGGCTGGTTCCCGGCGACTGCGCCGGGGTGGGGCTGTCGCGCATGGCGTTCCTTGTGACCGGGCGTTGCTCACTGCGCACACAGTAGAAGGGTTCTCTCCCGGTCCCGCTCGGGCAGGGATGGGGCGCGTGCTCATGAGCTGCTCGAGGCGGGTGCTCGGGCCGCGCCAACGGGCCGGGCGTTGGTTGGCTTCGAAGCGCTTCGACAAAATGGTGTGCGCCCGTACACATGGTGGGAGCGATCGAGATTCGCGACGGCGCCGGTTCGGGGCGCTCCGCGGCCGAGCCGCGCGCTCTTCATCGCGCTCGTGCCCCGGAGGTCCGGGGGGCCAGGGGACTCGGCTGACCCCTGACCCCGGACCCTGACTGCCTTCACGTCGGTTCTCAGTGCGCCTCAGCCTGGGGGCAAGGTCTGCGCGCACCAGATGGTCTTGCCGTTGGTGGTGTGCCGGGTGCCCCACCCTTGGGTGAGCTGGGCGACGAGCAACAGGCCTCGGCCGCCCTCGTCGAAGGCGCGGGCCCGGCGCAGGTGCGGAGCGGTGTTGCTGGCGTCGGAGACCTCGCAGATCAGGGAGGTGTCGCGAATCAGCCGTAGCCTGATCGGCGGCTCGCCGTAGCGGATGGCGTTGGTGACCAGCTCGCTGACGACCAGTTCGGTGACGAACGCCGCCTCCTCCAGGCCCCAGTCATCCACCTGATCGACGGCGAACTTCCTGGCGCGCGGCACCTGCGCGGGGTCGGGCTCGACGTCCCAGTCGGCGACATGGTGGGGATCCAGCGCGCGAGTGCGAGCGAGCAGCAGGGCGGCGTCGTCGGTTCGGCGTTCGGGGAGCATGGCGTCCATCACCGTGTCGCACAGGGCCTCCAGGGAGGTGGCCGAGTGGTTCAGGACCCGCTGCAGTTCGGCGATCCGCTGGTCGACGTCGCGCTCGCGGCTTTCCACCAGTCCGTTGGTGTAGAGGGCGAGCAGGCTTCCCTCGGGCAGCTCGAGCTCGGTGGCTTCGAAAGGCAGCCCACCGATGCCGAGCGGCGGTCCCGGATGGGCGGGTACGGGGGTCCTGGTGCCGTCCGCGGAGATGATCAGCGGCGGGGGATGGCCGGCGCTGGCCAGCGTGAGGCGCCGGGAGACAGGGTCGTAGACGGTGTACAGACAGGTGGCCCCGGACTCGCCGGTCGGCTCGAACTGGCCCGTGGGCTGGAGGTCGCTGGCGAGGTGGAGGACGAGGTCGTCCAGGTGGGTCAGCAGTTCGTCCGGCGGCAGGTCGACGTCGGCGAGGGTGCGGACCGCTGTGCGTAGCCGGCCCATACTGGCCGACGCGTGCAGCCCGTGACCGACGACATCGCCGACGACCAGGGCGACCCGGGCGCCGGACAGGGGAATGACGTCGAACCAGTCACCGCCGACCTCTGCGCCGGTCCCGCCGGGCAGGTAGCGAGATGCCACCTCGACCGCCTCCTGGTTCGGCAGCCCTTGCGGCAGCAGGGTGCGTTGCAGGGTCAGCGCGGTCGTGCGCTCGCGCGAGTACCGGCGGGCGTTGTCGATGGCGACGGCTGCCTTGGCGGTCAGCTCTTCGGCGAGGATCAGGTCGTCGGCGGTGAAGGCCTCGGGCCGGTCCAGGCGGGAGAAGGTGACGACCCCGAGCAGGGCGCCCCGCGCCCGGAGCGGCACGGTGATCCGGCCGGTCAGCCCGTCCGCGGCGATGGACGCGTCGATCAACGGGTTGCCCGGCGGCCAGTGGGCCGGGTCGGCGGCGAGCCCGGGCCCGAACGCCCATTCGCCGCCCTGGCCGGGCTCAGCCGCGAGCTCGACCGTGGACCTGCCGGTGGCCATGCAGCGGGCGGCGACGGAACCGGGAGGGTGACTGACCGGCATCGGCGGCCCGGGAGCCCGGTCGGTGTCCTCCTTCGCGCTGTGCTGGGCGGCACGGCGGAGCGCGAGGGGCTCGCCGGGGGTGAACGCGGACGCTGAGGGCGGCTCCTCTCCGCGCAGCACCTCGTCGAAGAGATCCACGCTGACGAGGTCGGCGAATCCTGGCACCGGGGTCGTGGCCAGTTCCTGGGCGGTGCCGGCCACGTCGAGTGTCCGGCCGATGCCGCCGCTGGCCTTGTTGAGGATGAGCAGGCGCTGCCGGGCCCAGTACTCGGCGCTCATGTCGAATCCCCAGTTGGCGACCGCGCGGACCCTGCCCTCGGCATCCCGGACCGGCCAGATGCTGGTGGCCCAGGCGTTGGCGTAGTTGCTGCCGAGCGGGCGGAAGACGGTGATGAGACGCGTGGCCTCGCCCGTCCTCGCCACTTCGGCGAGCGCGTCGGTGTAGGGCTTGTCGTCCCTCTCGGGAAAAAGCTCGCGGTCGAATTCGGGAAACAGATCGCGGTACTTCTTGCCGAGCACTTGCTCCTCCGAGTGCGCGATCACCCGGCCCGAGGAGGCGTTGATCCACAGGAACCGCAGCTCAGGGTCGTAAACGCCCAGAGCGAAGGGAGACTGTTCGAAGGCCCGGTCGGCGATCACCGGGCGCCGTCCCCAGCGCTGGACGGTCACCACGTGACCCAGCGGCCGCCCGTCGGGGCCCAGCAGCGGATGAGCCGTCAGCACGGCGTCCACCGTGGAACCGTCCCGGTGGCGCAGGGGGAGGAACCCCGTGGGGTCGGGGCCTGTGCCGTAGCCCTCGGGGAAGCCGGGTGGCGGTGGCTCGACCAGCAGGTCGGTCACGGGACGGCCGACAATCTCCGTCGCCGTCCAGCCCAGCAGCAGCCGGCCCCCCTCGCTCCAGCCGCTCACCATGCCGCCCGGGTCCACCACGGCCACGGCAGTGGGGGCGTCCTGCTTGCCGGCCATCTCCACGCGCCATGCCTCCGTCCGGACAGCCGTGCCCGTCAGGGCTGGTTTCCAGCGGCTGTTTCCAGCCTAGATCGGCCTCTGCTCCACGGCGCTCCGACCGGTGCGTTCGGGGACGCCAGGGGTGCCCCAGCGACGGGGCCGGGGCCTTCGGGCCCTGCTCGCTCGCCGTCGTACGAGGTCGGTGTCGCGGTGGTGTGGGCGGCTTGTTGAAGCGCTTCGATCCGTCGGACGTCCGGAGGAACCAGGACGGCGACACCTACGGCGAGAGGCTCGCGTCGTTCTCGCCTCGGCAAGATCGAAGACGTTCTCCTCGCATCCTGTTCAACAGCGGAAAGCCGGATCCGGGCCCGGAACTGGCCGGATCCGCTTCCTTGTCGTCACAGGTTCCGCACAGGGTTGCCGCGAGTCGGCAAGTTTTTCAGATCACCTCGTGGCGCGGTTGGCGCTGATCAGCGTTCGGATCAGTAGCCGTAGATCATCTTGTAGGCGACCTCCGGGAGGAACTGGCCGGCCGATGAGCCGGCTCCCACGCCGCAGTTGCCGTCGGACTCGCCCGGAACCTTGATCCACAAGAGCATCTCGGCGCCTCCGCCCAGCTGGGATGGGGTGCCGATACGGCGGCCTGAAGGGTTGCACCACTGGCCGTTGGAGCCGTTGCCGTTGCGGCTGGTGTCCACGACGAACGGCTTGGTGTAGCCGTACCGGGCGCGGAGTTCACTGTTGACGGCGTTGCCGTACGCGGTGTTCTCGGCCGTCGTCAGGTAGTTGGAGACGTTGAGCGAGAAACCGTGGGCCTGCCGGACGCCCGCTTCGTGAAGGCGCCGGGCCATGACCGCCGCGCTCGCCCAGGCCGGGTTGCCGGCGTCGAGGTAGACCCAGGTGTTGGGGGCCTGACGGTTGAACTCGGCGAGCGCTCCGGTCAGCATGCTCTCGCGTTCGTCGATCTGCGCCTGGGTCATGCAGCCGTAGTCCCCGAGGGAGTCCGGCTCGAGGACGACGACGGCCGGGCGGCCCGCGATCCCGCCCGCGAACTGGGCGATCCAGTTCGCGTAGGCGGACGGCGAGGAGGCTCCGCCCGCGGAGTGCCCGCCGCAGTAGTCGCGGTTGTAGATGTTGTAGGCGACGAGGATGGGCAACTTGTCACGGGCGTCGGCGGCGCCCACGTACGCGCCGGTGGCGGTGCCGATGGTGCCGCTCCAGGAGCCGAACCAGCGGGCCGTCGGTGTGTTGGCGATGGAAGCGTTGATCGCGGGTGTCCGGCCGTCACCGGGGTTGGCGGCGACCCATCGCTTCGCGCTGGAGTCGGGGTCCGCATAGAACCCGTTGGTCATGGTCGTCGGGTCGGCCGCGTGGGCGGACGGGGCGGCGGCGAGTGCCAGCGGCAGTGAGGAGAGCGCTGCCACCAGGGCGAGAAGTCTGCGGCGCATGACGGTACCTCGGCTTTCTGACAGGGGGCTTTCTGACAGGGGTGAGTCCGAAGGTGGGCGGCGGGGGGGGGGGGGGGGGGGGGGGGGGGGGGGGGGGGGCCGCCCGCGGCCCCCCCCCCCCGGGGCGCCCGCCCCCCCCCCGCCCCCGGGCGCGCCGCCCCCCCCCCCCCCCCCCCCCCCCCCCCGGTGGT
>NZ_JBITES010000020.1:0-213078 GCF_044455405.1 Streptomyces sp. NPDC051243
CCAGCAAGTTCGTCGCCCTCAAGCCCGACATCAGGCAGCACCCTCCCAAGACCCCCGCCCCCCCCCACCCCCCCCCCCCCCCCCCCCCGGCCCCCCCCCCCCCCCCCCCGGGGCGCCCCCCCCCCCCCCCCCCCCCCCCCCCCCCCCCCCCCCCCCGGGGCCCTCAAGGGCATGCAAGGCAATCCCCCGTCGGCCCGGCGGCGCCTGGTACGCCCTCAGACGACGGCCAGCACCGGCCCGGCCAGGAGCGCCCCGCCGAAGGCCGTCAGCGCGGCGCCCGTGCCGAGCGTGACCGCCCGAACGGCCCGCGGCCTGCGCAGCCACCTGCCGAGGCGGTCCACGAGCAGGGCGACCACCTGGAACCACACCAGCGCGATCGCGAGCACGATCAGGGCGAGCAACAGCGTCCTGGGCAGCACGGGAGCGCCCGCGGGCACGAACTGCGGCAGCACGCTGAGGAAGGTCAGGGACGCCTTCGGGTTGAGGGCGTTGGTGACGAAGCCCTGCCGCAGCGGTCGCGCGGTGGGGTCCTCCCGCGTGTCGGCCACGTCGGTGTGCCGCTGCCGCAGCGTCTGCACGCCCAGGTACAGCACATAGGCGCCGCCCACCACCTGGAGCGCCCGGAACAGCGCCGGTACGGCGGCCAGCACCGCCGCGACCCCGACCACCGCAAGCGTCACATGGACCAGCAGCCCCGCCCCGATCCCCAGCGCGCAGGCGATGCCCGCCCGGCGGGAGACGAGGGCGTTGCGTACGACGACGGTGAAGTCGGCCCCGGGCATGGCGACCAGGCCGGCGGAGACCCCGGTGAAGGCGATGAGCGATGCGTCCATGCGGCCAGAGTGCCGCGCGAAGGCCTTCAGCAGGTATGTCGAATATTCTGGGAGACCCTAAAGCATCCCTTAAGGCTCTCTGGAGAATCGCATGTACGACCCGACCCGCCTCGCCGCCCTGGTGGCGGTCGCGGAGGCGGGTTCGATCACCCGGGCGGCCGAGCGGCTCGGCTACACCACTCCGGCGCTCTCCCAGCAACTGGCCAAGCTGGAGCGCGAGGCGGGCACCGCCCTTCTGGTACGGCACCACCGCGGGGCACGGCTGACGGGGGCCGGCGAACTGCTGGTGGCCCGGGCGCGGCGGGTGCTCGACGAACTGGAGCGGGCCCGGCACGAACTGGCCCGGCTGACCGGTCTCTCGGGTGGCACGCTCCGGCTCGGCACGTTCCAGACCGCCGGCATCCATCTGCTGCCACCGGTCCTCAGCGCTTTCCGCCGGGCGCATCCGGACGTGGAGCTGACCGTCGCCGACTACGAACCGTCGGCCGGTGTCGCCGCCGTTGCGGCCGGAGAGGTCGATCTGGCGCTGACCCACGCGTACCAGCGCGGTGCCCCGGCCCCGCTCCCGTCCTCCGTCGGTATCGAGCCGATCCTCGTCGAGGAGCTGGTCCTGGTGTCCGCCCCGGGCCACGCCCTCACCAGCGGCACCGCCCGGCTGCCACTGACCGAACTCGCCGGCCAGCCCCTGATCAGCATGGCGCCGGACGCCCCGGCCCGACGCGACGTCGAGGCAGCCCTGGCCCGGTCAGGGGCCACACCCTCGGTCCTGGTCCCTACCCCCGGCTACCTCCTGGTGTGCGCGCTGGCCAGTGCGGGACTCGGGGTCGCGGTGGTACCGGAGATGGTGGCGCGGACGTCGGTGACGCCGGTGGGGGTGCGGGCGCTGGAAGGTGGAGAGCTGCGCCGTACGATCTCGGTCGCCTTCCGCTCCGACGAGACGGCCCCCGCGGCGGACGCCTTCCGAGCGCTGCTACGGGGCACTTTCAGCCGGGCCCAGCAGCAGGCCTGAGCGCGGCCGGCCAAGTCCACTCCGGTTCGGCAACGCCCTCAAGAGGCGCGGGGCTGTATCGATATGCGGCTCCGCCGCGATGGGGGTCCCCCCTGTTCGAGCGAAGTCGAGAAACTTGGGGGAGCGACCAGCCACGACGGCGCCGCAGACGAAAGACGACCCATCACGGCGCTTCCCGCGGAGCGCTCGCCGCCGGAACGGTCCACGGCAACTCGATGGACACGGTCTTGCCGCCGTCCCGCGTCGGCCGCACCCTCAGCCTGCCGCCGTACTCCGCGGTCAGCCAGCGGATGATCACCAGGCCGCGCCCGTTGTCCTGCTGGACGGCGGCCGGCAGCCGCCGGGGCAGCCGCGGGTGACTGTCGGTCACCCCGATGCGCAGTGTCTCGTCACGGTCGAGCTCGATGTCCACCCGGAAGGTGGGTGACTGCCCCAGGGTGTGCTGTACGGCGTTGGTGGTGAGTTCGGACACGATCAGCCGGACGGTCTCGGCTTCCTCGGTGTCCGGCGGAAGGCCCCACTCCGCGAGGGTGGAGACCACGTAGGCCCGGGCCGCGGAGACCGAGGCGGGATCGCTCGGCAGAGTGACGGATGCTTCCAGGTGATCTGCCATGGCGACGTCGTCCCTTTCCCACGGGACCGCAGTCCGACACGGAGCGGATGGTTCGAGTACGGTCCCGGACTGGTGCTTCGTCGCCAGACTGCCATTACCGCGCCCGTCAGGGGTGGCGATCCACCAAGATATGCATATATCTGTCGCTCGAAGCGGTGAACTCTGCGACGGCAGACCGTATTTGGGCGGCTCGGTTGGAGTAAGGAGTTCTCCATGCAGCACGGTCCCGCGGTGCGCCGCCGGAAACTGGGCGCGGAACTGCGCGCGTTGCGCACCGGAGCGGGGCTCACCAGTGGTGAGGCGGCCCGGCTGGTGGGCTGGCACCAGTCCAAGGTGAGCCGGATCGAAACCGGCGCCAGCGGGGTGAAGCCGGCCGATGTGCGGTTACTGCTCGACGCGTACGGCGTACGGGACGCCCAACTACGGGAGCTGCTGCTGGTGTTGGCGGGCTCCGACGAGGGGGGCGGCCGGCATCACTGGTGGCACGCCTACCGCGGAGTGCTGCCGCCGACGTACCGGGATTTCATCAGCCTGGAGTCCCAGGCGAGCGCGATGCGCACGCTGGAGACCTCCGTGGTGCCCGGGCTGCTGCAGACGCCGGAGTACGCCCGGGCGGTGACCCGGGCCGCGGTGAGCGGACTCGCCGACGAGGCCGACTCCGCCGACGAACGGCTCGACGCGCTGGTCGCGGTCCGGCTGGCCAGGCAGGACGTGCTGCACGCCGATCCGCCGCTGAAACTGAGCGCGGTGCTCGACGAGGCGGTGCTGCGCCGGGAGATCGGCGGGCCGGAGGTGATGGCACGGCAGCTGGGGCGGCTGGTGGAGGCGGCGCGGTTGCCCCAAGTCCGGTTGCAGATCCTGCCGTTCAAGGCCGGGGAGCATATCGGCATCACCGGGCCTTTCGTTATCTTCTCATTTTCGAGCACTTCTGATCTGGATGTGGTTGTTCTCGACCACTTGACGAGTAGCCTCTACCTCGAACGGAAAGAAGACCTCCAGGCCTACACGGAGGCCTTCAACGCCCTTCGGATCCACGCCCTTTCGCCCGAGGAATCGCTGGATTACATCGCCGCGCTAGCCGGCGGCGCGTAAGGAGGCACCATGACCGCACTGCCTCGGAACGTCACCCCAAGTACCGAACTGATCGGTGCGCGATGGCTGCGCAGCAGCTACAGCACCGGAGCGAACAACTGCGTCGAGACGGCACGGACGCACTCCGGTCCCTGGACCGGACTGCTCGCCGTGCGCGACTCCAAGGACCCGGCCGGACCCGCGCTGCTCTTCTCCCCCGAGAGCTGGGCGGGTTTCACTGCCGCGTTCCAGTCCTGACAGCCCAGACACTCCTGGACTGTTCCGGCGGTTGACTGCCCTGGCGGTTGACTGCCCCGGCGGTCCCGAGAGTCCCAGCAGATCCGAATTCTGATCAGGATCGATCGGATCCGATCGGTTCCGTTTGTTGTGTTGGCACGGCCGTGTCACGCCGACTCATGGTCGTGTCTCGCGGATCACTCGTACAGCGCGTTCGATCTGCCCCTCGGAGAGGTCCGCGCGGGCGGTCAGCCTCAGCCGTGAGATGCCGTCGGGGACGGAAGGAGGACGGAAGCAGCCCACGGCGAGGCCCGCCGCCCGGCACTCGGCCGCCCAGGCCACGGCCCCCTCCGGGGACGGCGCGCGCACGGAGACGACCGCGGCGTCCGGACGTACCGCCTCCAGACCCGCGTCGGTCAGGCGTGCGTGGAGTTCGCGTGCCACCGTGCGCGCCCGCGCCGCCCGCTCCGGCTCCCGCCGCAGCAGTCTCAGTGCCGCCAGGGCCGCGCCCGCAGACGCCGGGGCGAGGCCCGTGTCGAAGATGAACGTCCGGGCCGCGTTGACCAGGTGCTCGATCACCCGGGCGGGCCCCAGGACGGCGCCGCCCTGACTGCTCAGCGACTTCGACAGCGTGACGGTCACGACGACGTCGCCCGCGCCCGCGAGCCCCGCCGCGTGCGGGGCGCCGCGACCGCCGTCGCCCAGGACGCCCAGCCCGTGCGCGTCGTCGACGACCAGCCCGGCTCCGTGTTCCCGGCACGCCTCGGCGAGCCCGGCCAGCGGGGCCGCGTCGCCGTCGACCGAGAAGACGGTGTCGGACACGACGACCGCGCAGCCGTCGTGCGTCCGGAGCGCCTTGCGCACCGCGTCCGGCTCGGCGTGCGCGACGACCTGGGTCGTGCCCCGGGCCAGCCGGCAGCCGTCGATCAGCGAGGCGTGGTTGCCCGCGTCCGACACGATCAGCGAACCGTGCGGCGCCAGCGCGGTGACCGCCGCGAGGTTGGCCGCGTAGCCGGAGGAGAAGACCAGCGCCGCCTCGAAGCCGCAGAAGTCGGCCAGCTCTCGTTCCAGCTCGGTGTGCAGTTCGGTCGTGCCCGTGACGAGCCGGGAACCGGTGGCGCCGCCGCCCCACGTCCGCGCGGCCCGCGCCGCGCCCTCGGTGACCTCGGGGTGGCGGGCCAGGCCCAGGTAGTCGTTGCTCGCGAGGTCCAGGAGCGGCGAGTCGGCGGGGCGGGGGCGCAGGGTCCGTACGAGTCCGGCGCGGCGGCGCAGTTCCGCCTGTTCGTCGATCCAGCCGAACGCCATGACTCCTCCGGGCTTTTGTAGGCAGTGCACAGACACTAGCCGCACGATCGACGGCGTACGGTGTGGCAATACCCACACATCGAATCGACAGGGTTGTGCAAAGTCTCCTTGGCTGGGGACCACTCCGTACGTCAGGATCAGCTCCCATGGACCTGCTGAACACGCTGGTGGACAAGGGGCTTCGGCGCGAGCTGCCGACCCGCGAGGAAGCACTGGCCGTCCTCGCCACTTCCGACGACGACCTGCTCGATGTGGTGGCCGCGGCCGGCAAGGTGCGCCGGCACTGGTTCGGCCGACGGGTGAAACTCAACTACCTCGTCAACCTGAAGTCGGGCCTGTGCCCCGAGGACTGCTCCTACTGTTCCCAGCGGCTGGGTTCCGAGGCCGGCATCCTGAAGTACACCTGGCTCAAGCCGGACGAGGCCTCCAAGGCGGCGGCCGCCGGGTTGGCGGGTGGCGCCAAGCGGGTGTGTCTGGTGGCGTCCGGGCGCGGCCCGACCGACCGTGACGTCGACCGTGTCTCCGACACCATCAAGGCGATCAAGGACCAGAACGAGGGCGTCGAGGTGTGCGCCTGCCTCGGTCTGCTCTCCGACGGCCAGGCCGAGCGGCTGCGCGAGGCGGGCGCGGACGCGTACAACCACAACCTCAACACCTCCGAGGGCACCTACGCGGAGATCACGACCACGCACACCTACGCCGACCGCGTCGACACCGTGCAGAAGGCCCACGCGGCCGGTCTGTCCGCCTGCTCCGGCCTCATCGCGGGCATGGGCGAGAGCGACGAGGACCTGGTCGACGTCGTCTACTCGCTGCGCGAGCTGGACCCGGACTCGGTGCCGGTCAACTTCCTGATCCCGTTCGAGGGCACGCCGCTGGCCAAGGAGTGGAACCTCACCCCGCAGCGCTGTCTGCGCATCCTGGCGATGGTCCGCTTCGTGTGCCCCGATGTCGAGGTGCGCATCGCGGGCGGCCGCGAGGTCCATCTGCGCACGATGCAGCCGCTCGCCCTGCACCTGGCCAACTCGATCTTCCTCGGCGACTACCTCACCAGCGAGGGCCAGGCGGGCAAGGCCGACCTGGAGATGATCGCGGACGCCGGGTTCGAGGTGGAGGGCACCGACCAGGTGACGCTCCCGGAGCACCGGGCGGCGACGACTGGGGGCGGGTGCGGCTCGCACGAGAGCGCGGGTTGCGGGTCCCACGAGGGCGCGGGCTGCGGATCGCACGAGAGTGCCGGGTGCGGGTCGCACACGGAGGGCGGTGTCTGCGGTACGGCCGCTGCCGGCACGCCGGCCAACGAGCCGCGCACCGACCTGGTCGCCGTACGCCGCCGGGGCGCCGGAACGGACCTCGCGCCCAATGCCTGACGCGCACGGCCCGAACCCTACGCCTGCCGCGCCCGGCCCGTCCGATCTGAGCGTGCCCGAGCTGCTGGAGCTCGACCGGCGGCACGTCTGGCATCCGTACGGCCCCATGCCGGGCCGCGTCGAGCCGCTCGTCGTGGAGTCGGCGAGCGGGGTGCGGCTGCGGATGGCGGACGGCTCGGGCGAGTTGGTCGACGGCATGTCGTCCTGGTGGTCGGCCATCCACGGCTACAACCACCCGGTGCTCAACGAGGCCGCGCGCGGGCAGCTGTCGCGCATGAGCCACGTCATGTTCGGCGGGCTCACGCACGAGCCCGCCGTACGGCTGGCGAAGCTCCTTGTCGACATGTCGCCCGATGGCTTGGAGCACGTCTTCCTCGCCGACTCCGGGTCGGTGTCGGTCGAGGTCGCGGTCAAGATGTGCCTGCAGTACTGGCGTTCGCTGGGCCGCCCCGGCAAGCAGCGGCTGCTGACCTGGCGGGGCGGCTACCACGGCGACACCTGGCAGCCGATGTCGGTGTGCGATCCCGAGGGCGGGATGCACGAGCTGTGGACCGGCGTCCTCCAGCGCCAGGTGTTCGCGGACCCGCCGCCCGCCGAGTACGAGGAGTCGTACGCCGACCGTCTGCGGTCGCTGATCGGGCGGCACGCGCACGAACTGGCGGCGGTGATCGTCGAGCCGGTCGTGCAGGGCGCGGGCGGGATGCGGTTCCACTCCCCCGCGTATCTGAGGGTGCTGCGGGAAGCGTGCGACGCGCACGACGTGCTGCTCGTGTTCGACGAGATCGCGACCGGATTCGGGCGCACGGGCGCGCTGTTCGCGGCGGAGCACGCGGCGGTGACGCCCGATGTGATGTGCCTGGGCAAGGCGCTGACCGGCGGCTATATGACGATGGCCGCGACCTTGTGCACGTCCCGCGTGGCCGACGGCATCTCGCGGGGCGAGGTGCCGGTGCTCGCTCACGGCCCGACCTTCATGGGCAATCCGCTGGCGGCCGCGGTCGCCTGCGCCTCGATCGAGCTGCTGCTCGGGCAGGACTGGCTCGCCGAGGTCAAGCGGGTCGAGGCCGGGCTGCGGGAGGGGCTGGCGCCCGCGGTGGACATTCCGGGTGTGAAGGACGTACGGGTCCTCGGGGCCATCGGGGTGGTGCAGTTGGACCACCCGGTGGACATGCGGGCGGCGACGGCGGCCGCCGTACGCGAGGGCGTGTGGCTGCGGCCGTTCCGCGACCTCGTCTACACGATGCCGCCGTACGTCACGGGCGCCGCGGACATCGCACGGATCGCCCGCGCGGTGTGCGCGGCGGCGCGGGAGGGCTGACATGCCGGTACTGGTGATCACGGGCACGGGCACGGAGGTCGGCAAGACGGTCACGACCGCCGCGGTCGCCGCGGCGGCGGTGGCGGCGGGGCGCTCGGTGGCGGTGCTGAAGGCCGCGCAGACGGGCGTACGGCCGGACGAGCGCGGGGACGCGGACGAGGTGGCGCGGCTCGCGGGCGCGGTGACGACGGCCGAACTGGCCCGCTATCCGGACCCGTTGGCCCCGGCGACCGCCGCGCGCCGGGCCGGCCGGCAGGCGGTCCGGCCGCACGAGATCGCGGAGACGGCCGCCAAGCTGGCCACCGGGCACGATCTGGTGCTGGTGGAGGGGGCGGGCGGTCTGCTCGTCCGCTTCGACGAGGCCGGCGGCACACTCGCGGACGCGGCCGAGCTGATGGCCGCGCCGGTCCTGGTGGTGGCGTCGGCGGGGCTGGGCACCCTGAACACCACGGAGCTGACGGCGCGTGAACTGCGCGGCCGGGGGCTGGATCTGCTGGGCGTGGTGATCGGCAGCTGGCCCGAGTCACCGGATCTGGCGTCGCGTTGCAATGTGGCGGATCTGCCGGAGGTGGCGGAGGCACCGCTGCTGGGGGCGGTGCCGGCGGGATCCGGGGCGCTGGCGCCCGCCGACTTCCGTGCGGCGGCGCCGGGTTGGCTGGCGCCGCGACTTTTCGGGACGTGGGACGCGGAGGCGTTCCGGGGGCGGGAGACGCCCTGAGGGGTGCTTGTCAGACCCTCGTGCCATCCTCTGATCATGGCCAACGCTGACACGGTCGACGACCGGCATGACGATCGCGAGGGGCCTCCCACCCCCGCCGAGTGGGACGACCTGATCGCCGATTGGGACGAGATCCGGGAGGGTTACCACCTCGGCGACGCGACGCGCGCGGTACTGGAATGCGCGAGGAAGGTCGAGGCGAGTGTGGCGGCCGACGCTCCGGACACCGCTGCGTGGACCCTCGGTCTTGTACTGACCGGGCCCCACGTGATCTACGGGCGTCCGGACGCGGCGGCCGAGGCGCGCCTGCTGCAGGCGTTGGGCGCGGTCGAGCGTGCTCTGGGCCGGACGCCTTGTGCCCACGAGGAGCATCCGTATGAGGACCTGCCGCTCGATGACGAGCCGGCCGACCTTCGACTCGCGCTGGAGGCGCTGGTCTTCCCGGAGCGGGGCGACCCCCAGGAGGCGGAGATCTGGGCCTGTCCGCGGAATCTCGCCGGACTGGCCCGCGTCTTTTTCGACGAATGGGCACCGTCGGGCTCCTAGGTCGTGTCCGCAAAGTCCCGTCGTCCGCCCGGAGGGCGGGCGGGACTTTGCGGACACGGCCTAGCCGGCCTCGCTCTCGGCGATGAGGCGCACCAGTTCGATGCGGGAGCGGATTCCCAGGCGGGTGAAGACGCCTCGCAGATGGTGGTCGATCGTGCGCGGGCTGAGGGCGAGGCGGGCGGCGATCTCGCGGTTGGTGGCGCCCTCGGCTGCCATGCGGGCGACCAGGAGTTGCTGGGCCGTGAGGCGGGCGGTGAGGGTCTCGGGGCCGGGCTGTGCGGGGGCGGCCGGGGTGCCCAGGGCACGGAGTTCGGTGCGGGCCTGGGCCGCGCAGTGCGGGGCGCCGAAGGAGTCGAAGGCCTCCAGGGCGCTGTGCAGGCGGTCGCGGGCCTCCGTACGGCGGCGCAGTCGGCGCAGTGCGCTGCCGAACAGCAGCTCGGTGCGGGCTCGTTCGAAGTCGCGCGTGCCGTGGGAGTGCAGATCGAGGGCCGTGCGGTAGTGGTCCACCGCCTCCGCGCCGGGCGCGAGCAGGGCGCGGCAGCGGGCGCTCAGGGCCAGGTCGTCGGGGCTGCGTACGGTGCTCGCCCACCGGTGGTAGTCGGCGTGCGCGACACGGGCGACGCGGGTGTCGCCGGTCCGGACGGCGGCCTCCACGTAGTGCGGGGTGGCCAGATGGCGGATGGCCCGGTGGCCGTGACCGGGGCCGAACCCGGCGAGGGCGCGCAGCCGGGCGGCCGCGGCGGCGAAGCGGCCACTGCCCAGGTCGAGGAAGGCGAGCGCCCACTGGGCCAGGGCGGCAGGCAGGCCCAGGCCGTGGGCGAGGGCGTACGACCGTGCGGTCGCGGCGCGTTCGCGGCAGACCTCGGCGTCTGCGGTGAGCGCCGCGAACATGGCGAGGGCGGCTTGCAGATGACAGGCGCCGTTGTCCTGACCGGTGGCCTGAGCCTGCCAGAGCGCGTCGGCCGCGGCGGCCTCGCCGGCCCGGGGGCGCCCGGTCCAGAAGTCGGCGTACGCGCGGAACTCCATGGCCTGCGGCACGGTCACGGGTGTGCCCTGCGCCCTTGCGGCGGCGGCCGCGCGGACGGTCGCGGTGGCCGCGCGGGTGTGGTCGCCGAGGAGCAGCGCGGCGATCCCGGCGTGGATCAGGACGGTCGGGTCACCCCCCGGACCGCACCGACCGGCAGCCGCCTTCAGCAGGTCCCGCGCGTCCTCGTAGCGCCCGTCGAAAGCCGCCACGAGCCCGGTCAACGTCCCGGGCGCCACCACACCGTGCCGATCGGCGACCCGCGCCGCCTCACGCAGTCGGCGTATGTCCCCCGTGTAGATGGCGGCTTCGGTGGCCCGGGCGAGGAGGTGGGCCGCCCCCGGCGGATCCACGCCCCTCGCCCCCGCCGGCACCACCCCCATCAGCAGTGCGTCGAACGCCTCCGTCGCGTTCCCCGCCCGAAGGGCCAGCACCCCGCTCAACGCGTCGTCGGAGACGGTGGCCGCCAGCCTGCGGGCGCGGTCCCCGTCGCCCGACCGCCACGCGTACCCGGCGGCCCGGGCCAGCAGGCGGCTCCGCCCGGACGGGTCGGGGTTCAGCGCCGCGGCCCGTTCGGCGAGCGCCCGCGCCACCGGCAGCCGCCCCGCGTCCCCCGCCCTGCCCGCGGCGGCGCCGAGTTCCGCCGCCAGCCGTGCGCTGGGGCCGACTGCCCCCGCACCCCGGTGCCAGGAACGCCCAGGCATCTCGTCCTCGCCGCGCAGTACACGCGCCAGCAGGCGGTGCACATCGCGGCGGTCGGCCGGGGAGCCCGTCTCGTAGGCCGCGATCCGCGTCCACGCGTCGCGGAACACCACCCCGCCCGCTCCCGCGTGCGCGATCCCGGCCGCCTCGGCGGCGTCCAGGAGCCGGGTGTCGAGGCGGGCGGCCATGACGGCGCGCGGGAAGGCGTCGGTGGGGACGGGGTACTGGTCGGCCGCGGCGAGGAGCAGCAGGAGGCGGGTGTCGTCCGGCAACGCCCTGATCTCCGCCCGGCGTTCCCGCAGCAGCGACGGGGCCAGTTCGGCCGGGTCGGTGGGCAGCGGCTGGACGCCGGTCGCCTGGCGGTCGGTCAGGCGCGCGGCCAGTTCGGCGGCGGCGCGCGGATCGCCGTGCACGGCACGCAGCACCCGTACCCGGACGCCTTCCGGAAGGGCGGCGGCCTGCTGTCGCCAGTCGCCCGTGAGCCGCGGTGGCGAAGTGCGGTCGAGGGGCTGGGGGTTCACCGGAGTCACCACACAAATGACGTTACTGGCGAGTTAATTGAACCGTAAAGACCGGCGATTTCGCCGATGCGGCGCGCGTAGACCCGGCTCGACACTCCTGACAACCCCACACGTTTCAGGAGGCATCATGCAGCGCACCACGCGTCGCATCGCCACGGCCGTCTCGGCCCTGGCCACCTCGCTCCTTCTGTCACTGTCCCTCTCCCCCACACCCGCGCACGCCGCCACTCACGACCCCGTCGTCTTCGTGCACGGACTCAGCAGTTCGGCGAGCAGCTGGGACGACTGGATCGGCTACTTCCAGGCCGACGGCTACAGTTCCTCCGAACTGGACGCCTTCTCGTACGACTGGACCCAGTCGAACGCGACGACGGCCCAGCAGCTCTCGACCGAGATCAGGAACGTCCTCGCCCGGACCGGCGCCTCGAAGGTCGACGTGGTCGTCCACTCCATGGGCGCCCTCAGCTCCCGCTACTACCTCAAGAACCTCGGCGGGACGTCGTACGTGGACGACTTCGTCTCGACGGCCGGCGTGAACCACGGCACGTCCACCGCCTCGTGGTGCGCGTGGCTGTACACCTCCTGCGCGGAGATGAACACCGGCAGCTCGTTCCTGACCGCCCTGAACTCGGGAGACGAGACCCCGGGCAGCGTGTCGTACGCCAGTTACTGGTCGAACTGCGACGACGCGCTCACCCCTGACACCACCGCGATCCTCAGCGGCGCGACGAACGTCGAGGTCGGCTGCGTCTCGCACACCGACATGAACAACGACCACGGCGTGTACGAGCAGGTCCGGGACTTCATCGGCTGAGTCGGGGCGGCAGGAGAGGCAACGCGACAGCGGGGGGGTGCGTCGGCGCCTTACGGGGGACAATCGGGAGTGAGTCCCATCCCGCCCGGGAGGTCCCCATGGCCCTGCGGTCCGCCGGCTCCGGCAAGGTGTCACGGGATGCCGTGCACCACCCGCTGTTCGCCCGTTTCTACGCCCGGATCAGTGTCAACGCCGAGACGAAGGCGGGGATGGGCGGTGTACGTGACCGGCTGCTGGCCGGGCTGTCCGGCCGGGTGATCGAGATCGGCGCGGGCAACGGACTGAACTTCGCCCACTATCCGAGCGCGGTCTCGGAGGTCGTCGCCATCGAACCGGAGCGCCTGCTGCGGCAGTTGGCGGTGGAGTCCGCGCTGCGGGCCGGGGTGCCCGTGGACGTCGTGCCGGGCGCGGCGGAGGCGCTGCCGGTCAAGAGCGAGGCCTTCGACGCCGTGGTGCTCTCGCTGGTGCTGTGCAGCGTGCGGGACGTGCCGCGGGCGCTCGGTGAGGTACGGCGGGTGCTGCGGCCGGGCGGTGTCGTGCGGTTCTTCGAGCACGGCCGGGGCGGCGGGCCCGCGATGCACTTCACGCAGCGCGCGCTGGACCGGACCGTGTGGCCGTTGGTCAGCGGCGGCTGCCATCTCTCCCGCGAGCCGGTCGCCGCGCTGCGGGCGGCCGGGTTCGAGCTCGGCCCCTACCGGCGGGTGATGATGCCGGAGAAGGGGCCGGCGCTCCCGTCGTCGTACTGCGTGCTGGGCACGGCCTGGCGGCCCCGGATCAGCGAGTGATCAGAGTGTGGTCAGTGGTGCTCACAGGCTCCACTGCCGCAGTTCCCGCGCGATGTCGTGCACCGAGGCCTCACCGCTGCGCACCAGCAGGGCCAGGTCACGCACCCGCTCGGGCGAGGTGACGACCCTGATGCCGCTGGCGACGAGATAGGCGTAGGCGACGGCGGACGCGAACAGGGCGTTGGAGCGCTCCAGCGCGGGGATGTGGATGAGCAGTTGGAGCAGGGAGGCGGCTCGGGCGTGCGGGCTGTCGTAGACGGGGACGTCGAAGATCTCGGCCTGATGGCGTGCGACGGCGGCGACGAGAGCTCCCCAGTCGGTGACCTGGGGATCTCCCGGTGTCCTCTTCTCGGCGAGCATCAGGAGCCAGGCAAGGTCGATGTGCAGGTCGCTGTTGCTCAACGGATCAGTGGCGACCTTCGCGCGTACCCTCGCGGTCGGCACCGAACTCCTCCGCGAACACCGACTCGTACTGCTTCATGAAATCCGCGGCGGCCTCCACGAACGTCTGGCCGACCTCACCGGTGTCCTGTCTGACCAGTTCCTCGATGTACCGGTTGACGCTCATGCCTCGGGACAGGGCGCGTTCACGGGCGGCGCGGGCGGTGCCCTCGTCCACTCTCACGTTCAACTGGGTCTTCGCCATACCTCGAAGCTAGCGCGATGGTGCTAGCACAGCAAGGGTGCGACCGCACGGACAGAGCGTGCCCCTTACATCGATATCAGGGGCCCGACCTGGGACGGAGACCGACCGGGACCTTCGGCGGATACCGGGTGTGCGGTGGATCACATTACGCTCGGCGGGGACGAGGTGTCCGTTACGTCCGCGAGGAGGCGGTCTTGCCCACAGCAGCTGCGGAGCACGCCCCGAACCCCGCGTCGGCCGACGGGATCGCGGCCCGCGCCCGCGGTCTGACCAAGGCGTACGGCTCGGGCGAGACGACCGTACTCGCCCTCGACGCGGTGGACGTGGACATCGCGCGCGGCCGGTTCACGGCGGTCATGGGGCCGTCGGGTTCCGGGAAGTCCACGCTGATGCACTGTCTCGCCGGCCTCGACAACGTCTCGGCGGGCCAGGTGTGGCTCGGCGACACCGAGATCACCGGGCTGCGGGATCGCGAGCTGACCCGGCTGCGCCGGGACCGGATCGGGTTCATGTTCCAGTCGTTCAACCTCATCCCGACCCTGAACGCGGCCGAGAACATCACCCTCCCGATGGACATCGCCGGCAAGAAGCCCGACGAGAAGTGGCTCGACCAGGTCATCGACACGCTGGGCCTGCGCGACCGGCTGCGGCACCGGCCCTCCCAGCTCTCCGGCGGCCAGCAGCAGCGCGTCGCCTGCGCCCGGGCGCTGGCCTCCCGGCCCGAGCTGATCTTCGCCGACGAGCCCACCGGCAACCTCGACTCGCGGGCCGGCCTGGAGGTGCTCGGCTTCCTTCGGGATGCCGTGGACCAGCTCGGCCAGACCGTCGTCATGGTCACCCACGACCCGGGCGCCGCCGCCCACTCCGACCTGGTGATCTTCCTGGGTGACGGGCGGATCGTGGACGAGATGGAGCGGCCGACGGCGGAGGCCGTACTCGAGCGCATGAAGCGGTTCGATGTGATCCGCAGCCGGTTCGAGGACGCCGGGCCCGCGCCGGGAGCGATACCCGCCGACGCTTCGCCACCCGCGCCCGAGTCACCCGAGAAGGGCTGACCCCGTGCTGAAGGCGACGCTCCGGAGCTTCCTCGCCCACAAGGGGCGGCTGCTGCTCTCCGCCCTCGCGGTGATTCTGTCCGTGGCGTTCGTCGCGGGCAGCCTGATCTTCTCCGACACCGTCAGCCGTACCTTCGACCGGCTCTTCGCCTCCACGGCCGCCGACGTCACCGTCACCCCGAGGGAGACCCTCGACGAGACGATCCCGTCGGGACAGACCCTGACCCTGCCGGCCGCACTCGCCGACCGCATCGCCCGGGTCGACGGCGTCTCGGCGGCCCGCGCGGACGTGGACGTGGACGGCATCACGGTCGCCGACGAGGACCGTGAGTCGGTGGGCCCGACCACCGGCGCCCCGACGATCGGCACCGCCTGGAACCCCACCGAGCGCAGCCCCGTCGAGCTCACCTCCGGCCACGCCCCGGAGGGCGACGGGCAGGTGCTGATCGACGCGGACACCGCCGACGGCAAGGACGTGCGGATCGGCGACCGGCTCACGGTCATCGGACAGGAGGGCTCCTTCCCGGTCGAGGTCGTCGGGATCGTCACCTTCACCACCACCAACCCCGGTGCCGCCCTGGTCTTCTTCGACACCGAGACCGCGCGGACGAAGCTGCTGGGCGACCCGCGGGGCGCCACCGGCATCTCGGTGGACGCGGCCGAGGGCGTCAGTGACGCGGAGCTCAAACGGCGTGTGGCGGCCGAGCTGAACACGGACGCCTACGAGCTGCGCACCGCCGAGGAGCAGGCCGAGTCGGACGTCGAGCAGCTGGGCGGCTTCCTCGACATCATCAAGTACGTGATGCTGGGATTCGCCGGCGTCGCCGTGCTGGTGGGCGTCTTCCTGATCGTCAACACGTTCTCCATGCTGATCGCCCAGCGCACCCGCGAGCTGGGCCTGCTGCGGGCGCTCGGCGCCGACCGGCGCCAGGTGCGGCGCTCGGTCCTCACCGAGGCTCTGCTGCTGGGACTGGTCGGCTCGACGCTGGGTCTCGCCGCCGGCATCGGGCTGGCCGTCGGCCTCATCGAGCTGATGGGCCTGATGGGCATGAACATCCGGGCCGACGAGATGGTCGTCGGGTGGGTGACCCCGTTCACCGCGTACGTCGTCGGCCTCGGCGTCACCTTCGTCGCGGCCTACCTGCCCGCCCGGCGCGCGGCCGGTGTGTCACCGATGGCCGCACTCGCCGACGCGGAGATCGCCGACATCGGACGGCCGCTGCGGATGCGCGCGGTCGCGGGCTCGGTGGTCGGGGCGGCCGGCGTGGCGGCGCTGGTGGGCTGTGCCGTGTCGTCGCAGACGTCGTCGGCGGCTTCCCTGCTCGGTCTCGGCGTCCTGCTGACCCTCATCGCGACCGTGATCGCGGGACCGCTGCTGGTACGGCCCGTGATCCGGGTGCTCGGCGGGGCCTTCCCCGCGCTGTTCGGCTCCATCGGCCGGATGAGCCAGCGCAACGCCCTGCGCAACCCGCGCCGGACCGGGGCCACGGCGGCCGCGCTCATGGTGGGCCTCGCGCTGGTCGGCGGGATGTCGGTGGCGAGCGCCTCGATGACCAGGTCGTTCGACGAGCAGATCGACAAAACGCTCGGCGCCGACTTCGTGGTGCAGAACGGCAACTTCGTGCCCTTCCCCCGGGAGGTCACCGACCGGATCGCCGGTACCGAGGGCGTGGGGCTGGTCGTGCGCTCGCAGTTCACGACGATCGCGGTACGCCTCCCGGACGGCGACCGCGTGAAGACGACCGCCGCCGCCTATGAACCGGAGCTCGACCAGGTCGCGAACATCACCTACGCCCAGGGCGATTCCGCGGCCGCGCTCGCGGACGGGCACCTCGCCATGGACAAGGACTTCGCCGAGGACCACGGCGTACGCGTCGGCGACACGCTCCCCGTCGAGTTCCGGGGCGACCGGCGGGCCGAGCTGACGGTGGGCGCACTCACCGACCAGGAGTCCGCGGACGGGTTCGGCAGCCAGGGCGGGATCTACTTCGGCCTGGCCACGCTGGAGAAGTACGCGCCGGGCGGGCAGGACGCGGCCGTGTACGTCAACGCCGCCTCCGGGACCGGCGACGACGACCTGCGCGCCGGCCTCGAGAAGACGCTCGACCCGTATCCGCAGGTACAGGTCCGGGACATCGCCGACTACAAGGACCTGGTGCACGACCAGATCGCCGTACTGCTGTACCTCGTCTACGCCCTCCTCGGGCTCGCGATCATCATCGCGGTGCTGGGCGTGGTCAACACCCTCGCCCTGTCGGTCGTCGAGCGCACCCGGGAGATCGGGCTGCTCAGGGCCATCGGGCTGGCCCGGCGGCAGCTGCGGCGGATGATCCGGCTGGAGTCGGTGGTGATCGCCGTGTTCGGCGCCGTCCTGGGACTTGCGCTGGGGCTGGTGTGGGGCGTGTGCACCCAGCAGGTGCTGGCACTGCAGGGCATGACGGCGCTGGCGATCCCCTGGGGCACGATCGTCGCCGTGGTGATCGGTTCGGCCGTGGTGGGCGTCGTGGCGGCGCTGCTGCCGGCGTTGCGTGCATCGCGCATGAATGTGCTGGCGGCCATCGCACACGAGTGATGGAATCGCGGCAGGCACTCAAGTCCCGTGCAGGTGAGGAGAGTTCATGTCGCAACCGGTGAGTCCGCGTCCGTTCCGCTTCGGCGTCAACCTGATGACACCCGCCCCGGCCGACGAGTGGCGGGCCAAGTGCCGCCGGGCCGAGGAGCTCGGCTACGACGTGATCCTGGTCCCCGACCATCTGGGCATGCCCGCGCCGTTCCCGGCCCTGGTCGCGGCGGCCGAGGCGACCGAGCGGCCCAGGCTGGGCACCTTCGTCCTCAACGCGGGGTTCTGGAACCCGGCCCTGCTCGCCCGGGAGGTGGCCACGACCGACGCTCTGACGGGCGGCCGCCTCGAACTCGGGCTGGGCACCGGCTACGTACGGGCGGAGCACGACACGGCCGGTCTGCCGTGGGGGTCGCCGGGCGAGCGCGTGGACCATCTTCGCCACACGCTCCAGGAGCTGGAGCGGCTGCTCGCCTCCGGGGAACACCAGCCCCAGCCGGTGCAGAAGCCCGGCGTGCCGCTGCTCGTCGGCGCCAACGGCGACCGCATGCTGCGGCTGACCGCCGAGCACGCGGACATCGCGGCGTTCACGGGTGCCCGCACGGTCCCGGGGAGTGCGACGGGACAGCTGGCGCCGATCACGGCCGAGGAGCTCGACGAGCGCGTCGCGCGCTACGGCGAGCTGGCGGCCGGCCGCGAGGAACCGGCCGAGCTCAACCTTCTTCTCCAGATGGTCATCGTCACCGAGGACCGCGAGGCCGCGGTGCAGCCCTTCCTGGAGCGCATCCCCGACCTGACCCTGGACGAGATCCTGGCGCTGCCCATCGGCCTCGTCGGCACCCTGGCGGAGATCACCCAACAGGTGCTGGCCCAGCGCGAGCGGTACGGGTTCTCCTACCTGACCGTTCTGGAGCCGTACATGGAGGCGTTCGCGCCGGTGATCGAGCGGCTGCGCGGCAAGTAGCCGTCCGCATAGTGGAATTCAGGCGTCCCGTTTCATCGACGGTGATGGGATCGCACCATGACTGATCCAGGGACACGGGCCGCCACGGCCGACGACCTCGACACCGTGCTGGCCTTCTGGAAGACGGCCGCCGAAGGCACCAGCATCAGCGACGACCGGGACGGCGTGGAGCGGCTGATCGCCCGCGATCCCGAGGCGCTGATCCTGGCGGAGCTGGACGGCGAGCTGGTCGGCACGGTGATCGCGGGCTTCGACGGCTGGCGCTGTCACCTGTACCGGCTGGCCGTCCACCCGGACCGGCGCCGCAGGGGCATCGGCTCGGCTCTGCTGACCGCCGCGGAACAGAGGTTCGTACGGCTGGGCGGGCGCCGGGGCGACGCGATGGTGCTGCAGCGCAACGAGATCGCGCACCATACCTGGCGCGCGGCGGGGTACGCGCCCGAGGAGCAGTGGCGGCGATGGGTGAAGCACCTCACCTACTGATCACCGCCCGACATGCTTTGCCCATCCTTTACGATTGGAGGACCACTTCGGTTCTCCAATGAAAGGTGTGAGCGTCCGCCCATGGGCGAGCCTCCCAGTAGACGACATCGCGCGATCCTCCCCACCCTGTCCGACCATGGGACAGAGGTGACCCGATGACCGAAGTGCTCCTCCTTCTGGTGGCGATCCTGCTGTCGCTCGCCTGTGGTGCCTTCGTCGCCGCCGAGTTCTCGCTGACCACGGTCGAGCGCAGCGAGCTGGAGCGGGCCGCGGAGCGCGGCGAGCGCGGCGCCGTCGGTGCGCTGAGGGCCGTACGGAATCTGACCTTCCAGCTCTCCGGCGCGCAGCTCGGCATCACCGTCACCAACCTGGTCGTCGGCATGCTCGCCGAGCCGTCGATCGCGGCGCTGCTCGCGGGTCCGCTGGAGTCGCTGGGCGTCTCCCCTTCGACGGCGAGCTCGATCGCGCTGGTGATCGGTACCGCCCTGTCAACCGTCGTCCTGATGGTCGTCGGCGAACTGGTGCCCAAGAACTGGGCGATCTCCTCGCCCCTGACCATGGCCAAGCGGGTCGGCAACGCGCAGCGCGTGTTCAGCGCGGTCTTCCGCCCCTTCATCACCCATCTCAACAACACGGCGAACCGCATAGTGCGCCGCTTCGGCGTGGAACCGACCGAGGAACTGGCGGCCGCGCGCGGACCCCAGGAACTGGCCGCCCTCGCCCGGCACTCCGCCCGCGAGGGGGCCCTGGAGGCCGACACCGCCGAGCTCTTCGTACGAACCCTGAACCTCGCCGATCTGACCGCGGAGAACGTCATGACCCCGCGCGTCCAGGTGGTCGCCCTCGATGCACAGGCGACCTGCGAGGACGTGGCGAACGCGACGCGGGCGACCGGGCTGTCCCGGTTCCCGGTCTATCGCGGCAGCCTCGACTCGGTCGTGGGCACCGCGCACATCAAGGACATCCTGACGGTGCCCGCGGAACGCCGGCCCCGTGTCCCCGTCTCCGAGCTGATGCGCGAGCCGCTCCTCGTGCCCGAGACGCTCACCGTCGACCGGCTCCTCGACCGCCTGTCGGGCAAGCGCACCATGGCAGTGATCATCGACGAGTACGGCGGCACGGCGGGCGTGGCCACGCTGGAGGACATCGTCGAGGAGGTCGTCGGCGAGGTGCGCGACGAGCACGACCCGCACGAGACGCCCGATCTGGCCCACGCCGGGCGCGACGACGAGGGCCGGGCACTGTTCTCGGCCGACGGTTCGGCGCGGTCGGACCAGCTCGCCCGCGTGGGTCTGCGGGCGCCCGAGGGGCCGTACGAGACGCTGGCCGGTCTGGTCGCCACCGAACTCGGCCGCATCCCCGCCGTCGGTGACCGTGTCGAGGTCGCCGGCTGGCTCCTCGACGTGGTGGACGCCACGGGCCGCCGGGCCGCACGGGTGCTGCTGCACGCGCCGCCGGCCGACCTGGCCGAGCACGAGAAGGAGGAGGACGGGCGATGACCGCCGTACAGCTCTTCATCGGTTTCCTGACGCTGGTCGTCAACGCCTTCTTCGTGGGCGCGGAGTTCGCGCTGATCTCGGTGCGGCGCTCGCAGATCGAGCCGTACGCCGATCAGGGCGACCGGCGCGCCAAGAGCGTGCTGTGGGGTCTGCGGCACGTGTCCGCGCTGATGGCGGCGGCACAGCTCGGCATCACGCTGTGCACCCTGGTGCTGGGTGTGGTGGCGGAACCCGCCATCGAGCACCTGCTGGAGCCGGTGTTCCACGCGGTGGGCGTGCCGGAGAGCGCCGGGCACGCGGTGTCCTTCGTGATCGCCCTGACACTGGCGACGTATCTGCACATGCTGCTCGGCGAGATGGTGCCCAAGAACATCGCGCTGGCCGAGCCGGTGCGCAGCGCCCTGCTGCTCGGTCCGCCGCTGGTCACGCTGGCGCGGGCGGTGCGGCCGGTGATCTTCACGATCAACGCCTTCGCCAACGGGCTGCTGAAGCTGCTGCGCGTCGAGACCAAGGACGAGGTGACGGCGACCTTCTCGGACGCCGAACTGGCCCGGCTGGTGCGGGACTCCGGCGAGGCCGGCCTGATCGACGAGCGCGCGCGGGAGCGGCTGCACGACGCCCTGGAGCTGGGCCGCCGACCGGTGCGCGACGTGGTGCTCCCGCTGGAACGCGTCGTCTACGCGCGCGTGGGCGTCACGCCGGAGGAGCTGGAGCGGCTCTCGGCCGAGTCGGGGTTCTCCCGGTTCCCGGTCGTCGACGGGGGCCGGCGCATCGTCGGCTATCTGCATGTGAAGGACGCGCTGGACGCCGCCCCGCGGGACGTGCCGTTCCAGGTGCGGGACATGCGGCCCATCGCGCGCGTGCGGGAGAGCACGAGGCTGGACGACGTGCTCACGGCGATGCGGGGCACCCGTACGCACCTGGCGGCCGTGCTGGGCGGCGACGGCCGGCTGGCGGGAGTGGTGACCATGGAGGACGTGCTGCGGGAGCTGTTCGGGCAGCGGGCCTGACGGCCGGATTCAGGCGGTGCCCGGGGGCCCGGCCCGGGTGAAACCGGACCGACCGACCGGCGGGTATGGAGCCCGGGATACCATCTGTGTCGCCATGCACACGAACCCCGCACACACCAGCCTCGTCGCGGTCGGCGACTCCTTCACCGAGGGCATGTCGGACCTGCTCCCGGACGGCTCCTACCGGGGCTGGGCCGACCTCCTCGCCGGGCGGATGGCCGCCCGCACGCCCGGTTTCCGGTACGCCAACCTCGCGGTGCGCGGGAAGCTGATCGGGCAGATCGTCGAGGAGCAGGTCGGCGTGGCGGCCGCGATGGAGGCCGATGTGATCACGCTGGTCGGCGGTCTCAACGACACACTTCGGCCCAAGTGCGACATGGGGCGGGTGCGCGGGCTCCTGGAGCAGGCCGTGGAGACGCTCGCCCCGTCCTGCAAGCAGCTCGTGCTGATGCGCAGCCCCGGCCGCCAGGGTCCGGTCCTGGAGCGGTTCCGGCCACGCATGGAGGAGCTGTTCGCCTGCGTCGACGAGCTGGCCGAGCGGCACGGCGCGGTCGTCGTCGACCTGTACGGTGCCCCGTCGCTCGCCGACCCCCGCCTGTGGGACGTGGACCGGCTGCATCTGACGCCCGAGGGGCATCGGCGGGTCGCGGAGGCGGTGTGGCAGACGCTCGGCTACGAACCCGAGGACACCGAGTGGCGTACCCCGATGCCGGCCACGGCGCCGCCCGGGTGGGCCATGCGGCGGGCGGCGGACGTGCGGTTCGCCCGGCAGCATCTGCTGCCGTGGATCGGACGGCGGCTGACGGGACGGTCGTCGGGGGACGGCCTGCCGGCGAAGCGGCCCGAGCTGCTGCCGTACGAAGGCCCCGCGGCGTAGACCCGCGGGGCCAGGACCGGCGGCCAGGGGCGGCCCGCCGTCACCGCACGTGCCATGGGCAGCGCGGTGCGGGACCGTCCCCCGGCATCCGTGCGCTACTGGGGGCTACTGGCGGGACGCGGCCCGGCTTCGCCGGTACAGGACGGTGCCGGCGATCAGCAACGCCCCGCTGGCGGCCACACCCGCGATGACGCTCTCGGCGCCGGTCTCGGGCATCTTGGGGTGGTCCGGCTTCTCGGGCTCGGCCGGAGGAGGCGTCGGCTCGGGCTCGTGGGGTGGCTCGCTGGGCTCGGGTGTGGGTTCGGGTTCCTCGTGGCCGTAGCCGTCGTCGCCGTAGCCCTTCGGTTCCTCGTCGCCGTAGCCGTAGCCCTCGTCCTTGGGCTCCTCGGAACCGTAGCCGTAGCCGTCGTCCTTCGGCTCCTCCGAACCGTAGCCGTAGCCGTAGCCGTCGTCCTTCGACTTCTCGGAACCGTAGCCGTCGTCCTTCGGCTTTTCGTGGCCGTAGCCGTCGTCCTTCGGCTTCTCGTGGCCGTAACCGTGGTCCTTGGGCTTTTCATGGCCATAGCCATGGTCCTTGGGCTTCTCGTGGCCATACCCGGAGTTGCCGTATCCGGAGTTGCCGTAGCCAGAGGTGTCGTGTCCGGAGGTGTCGTGTCCCGAGCTGTCGTGTCCGGAATCGGACTCCGCCTCGTGGAAACTGCCGAGTTTGTCATTCAGGTCATAGAATCTGTCCTGCATCTCGCCGACTTTTTCCTGCATCTCGGCGAATTTTCCGTCCAGGTCGTCCAGGCCGTCCGAGTCCCATGGATCCGCATGACCCGACAGTGCAGAAGCGGAGTTCACCACGGTCCCGTGCATGCGTGGGGCTGCGGACGCGCATGTGCCGTATAGAGACAGGGCGCTTGTCGCGGCGGCGGCCACGATCAATCCCTTGCTCAAGGCCTGTCGCATTCTCGTTGTCTTTCTCTCAGGCGGAATGGGGAAGCCGACGTCGATCATTGACGCGATCTTGCGGATTGGCGGGATTCGCAAGGTCATCGCAGGAGCCGTGATGCCACACGCTCACACTCGCCACGACCTGCAGACTATGAACGAGACAAGGAGGCCCCGGGAAACCACGACGCGTTGACCCAGCGGGAATTCACCCGATCGCCCGTGTGCGGCAGTCGGTTTCACTCGAATGGCCATGCTCGGTACGGCCGAAATCGGCGACGTGTGGAACCCTGCGGCGTCCGTCCTCGCATCCGTCTCGCGGACCGGCGGAAGGATCGCGTCCAGAACACCCCTGACCTGGGGTGCTGTGCGCCGCGGGGACGATCCGGGCCCATCCGGACGCCGGGTAGACTCCGTGCACGTGACTTCTGCGCCCGCCAAGCCCCGCATCCCGAACGTCCTCGCCGGACGCTACGCCTCCGCCGAGCTCGCCACGCTCTGGTCCCCCGAGCAGAAGGTGAAGCTTGAGCGGCAGCTCTGGCTCGCCGTGCTGCGCGCCCAGAAGGACCTCGGCATCGAGGTGCCGGACGAGGCGATCGCCGACTACGAGCGTGTCCTGGACACCGTCGACCTGGCCTCGATCGCCGAGCGCGAGAAGGTCACGCGGCACGACGTGAAGGCGCGGATCGAGGAGTTCAACGACCTCGCCGGGCACGAGCACGTGCACAAGGGCATGACGTCCCGCGACCTCACGGAGAACGTCGAGCAGCTGCAGATCCGGCTCTCCCTGGAGCTGATGCGCGACCGCACGGTGGCCGTGCTGGCCCGCCTGGGCAAGCTGGCCGGCGAGTACGGCGAGCTGGTCATGGCGGGCCGCTCGCACAACGTGGCCGCCCAGGCGACGACGCTGGGCAAGCGGTTCGCGACCGCCGCCGACGAGCTGCTCGTGGCGTACGGCCGGGTCGAGGAGCTGCTCGGGCGCTACCCGCTGCGCGGCATCAAGGGCCCGGTGGGCACGGCGCAGGACATGCTCGACCTGCTCGGCGGGGACGCGGGCAAACTGGCCGACCTGGAGCACCGGATCGCCCAGCACCTGGGCTTCTCGCAGGCCTTCACCTCGGTCGGCCAGGTCTACCCGCGCTCGCTCGACTACGAGGTCGTGACCGCCCTGGTGCAGCTGGCGGCGGCGCCGTCGTCGCTGGCCAAGACGATCCGGCTGATGGCCGGGCACGAGCTGGTGACCGAGGGCTTCAAGCCGGGCCAGGTCGGCTCCTCCGCGATGCCGCACAAGATGAACACGCGGTCGTGCGAGCGCGTCAACGGCCTGATGGTCATCCTGCGCGGCTACGCCTCCATGACCGGCGAGCTGGCGGGCGACCAGTGGAACGAGGGCGACGTGTCCTGCTCGGTGGTGCGCCGGGTCGCGCTGCCGGACGCCTTCTTCGCGCTGGACGGCCTGCTGGAGACGTTCCTGACGGTGCTCGACGAGTTCGGTGCCTTCCCGGCGGTCGTGGCGCGCGAGCTGGACCGCTACCTGCCGTTCCTCGCCACCACGAAGGTGCTGATGGGCGCGGTGCGCGCGGGCGTCGGCCGTGAGCTGGCGCACGAGGCGATCAAGGAGAACGCCGTCGCCTCCGCGCTGGCGATGCGTGAGCAGGGCGCCGAACGCAACGAGCTGCTCGACAAGCTCGCCGCCGACGAGCGCATCCCGCTCGACCGCGACGGGCTGGACGCGCTGATGGCGGACAAGCTGTCGTTCACGGGGGCCGCGGCCGACCAGGTCGGCGTCGTCGTGGGACGGATCGAGGAGATCGTGAAGCAGCGACCGGAGGCGGCGGGGTACACCCCCGGGGCGATCCTCTGACGCCCCTGTCGCCGACACTCCTCACGGAATGACGCGCTTCACCCCGGCGGAGCTGGAGGCCGCCCGCGACCGACTCGTCCCGGACGTCGTCGCGGACGGCCTCCATGTGCTGTTCTGCGGCATCAACCCCGGTCTGATGACGGCCGCGACCGGCCATCACTTCGCCCGCCCCGGCAACCGCTTCTGGCCGGTCCTGCACCTGTCCGGGTTCACGCCGAGGCTGATGAAGCCGTCGGAGCAGGGCGAGTTGCTCTCCTACGGGCTCGGCATCACGAACGTCGTCGCACGGGCGACCGCGCGGGCCGACGAACTGAGTGCCGAGGAGTACCGCGCGGGCGGGCGACTGCTGGCGGCCAAGGTGGCACGGTTGCGGCCGCGTTGGCTGGCGGTCGTGGGGGTCACCGCGTATCGGGCGGCCTTCGACGACCGCAAGGCCCAGGTGGGTCCGCAGGAGCGGGTGATCGGGAGCACGCGCGTGTGGGTGCTCCCGAATCCGAGCGGGCTCAACGCGCACTGGACGGCGGCGACGATGGCGGAGGAGTTCGCCAGGTTGCGGGTGGCGGCCGGGGCTCAGGAGAACACGGAGGGTTGACGTCCGTCGGCCGGCGGATCAGGCGTCCCGTCGCCGCACGCTCCAGGCCCCCGCCAGCAGCGCGGCCCCCGTCCACAGGGCCGTCACCGCCAGTCCCGACCATGGCCCGAGCGTACCGTCGTACGTGTGGTGCAGGGCGATCTGCCCGGCCTTGTCGGGGAGGAAGTCCGCGACGGTGCCCGCGGCGTCGCCGATGACGAACGACACCACGAGGATGAACGGGATCAGGATGGACAGCGTGGCCACTCCGCTGCGCAGCACGGCGGTGAGCCCGGCGGCGAACAGGGCGATCAGCATGAGGTAGATCCCGCAGCCCAGGACGCCGCGCAGTTGCTCGGCCCCGGTGAGCGCGTCCGCCGCGGAGCCGAGTCCCGCGCGTGCGACGGCGAGCGCGGCGACGGCGGTGACCAGTCCCGTCAGCAGGGACGGTACGGCGATGGCCGTCACCTTGGCGGCGAACCAGCGGCCGCGTTGCGGGACCGCCGCGAGCGTCAGCCGGAGCGCACCCCCGTGGTACTCCGACGACACGGCCATCGCGCCGAACGAGATGGCCGCGATCTGGCCGGGCAGGATCCCGGACAGGGCCGTGAACAGCGGGTCGAACTCCGGGTCGGAGCTCCCGTCTGCGCCGGCCACCGCCGAGAACGCCGTGGTCACGGCGAACAGGGCCAGCAGCGCTCCCGGAAGTGAACGAAGGGTGCGGATCTTGAGCCACTCGGCGTGGAGCACGGATGCGAATGTCATGGTTCAGGCCTCCTGGGACTGGGCGGTGAACTCGGCCTCGGCCGCGGTGAGATCGAAGTAGGCCTGCTCCAACGTGCCTTCCTCGGCGGCGAGTTCGAGGAGCGGAACGTTGGCTTCCGAGGCGATGCGGCCGATGTCGTCCACGCGCGCGTGGTGCACGCTCCAGTGCCCGTCGTCGTGGCGGACGGCTTCGTGACCGTGCCGGGCGAGGGCGGCTGTGAGCGCGGTGTCGTCCGTGGTGCGGATCCGCACGCTCGGCAGCACGCGCGCGTGGATGAACTCCCGCATCGGGGTGTCGGCCAGCAGGCGCCCCCGGCCGAGGACCACGAGGTGGTCGGCGAAGGAGGCGGTCTCGTTCATGAGGTGGCTGGAGACGAGGACCGTCCGGCCCTGGCCCGCCAGGCGCCGCATCAGTTCCCGGATCCAGACGATGCCTTCGGGGTCGAGGCCGTTGGACGGCTCGTCGAGCATGACCACCTCGGGGTCACCGAGGAGTGCGGCGGCGATGCCGAGCCGTTGGCGCATGCCCAGCGAGTACGTCTTCACCCGGCGCCGCGCCACCGACGCGAGGCCCGTCTCCTCCAGCACCTCGTCGACGCGCGTGCTCGGGATGCGGTTGCTCGCCGCGAGGACGCGCAGATGGTCCCGGGCGGTGCGGGAGCCGTGCGCGGCTCCGGCGTCGAGCAGGGCGCCGACGTGGCGCAGGGGTTCGCGCAGGGTCGGATAGGGGCGGCCGCCGATGGTGGCGGTGCCGGAGGTCGGCCGGTCGAGGCCGAGCACGAGTCGCATGGTGGTGGACTTTCCGGCGCCGTTGGGGCCGAGGAAGCCGGTGACGCGACCGGGGAGGACGGTGAAGGTGAGGTCGTCCACGGCGCGCCGGGTGCCGAACTCCTTGGTGAGGGCCTGGACTTCGATGCTGGTCATGGCAGCAGCCTGGCCGCCGGGGCCGGGGCGGGTCCTCCCCCGCGGGTGGAGATCGTCTCCCCCGTGCGGGGGAGGTCCGTTGTCAGTGGCGGCTGGCACGATGACGGAATGACCCGCTTGCTGCGCCCGTTCGGACGGGCGGTGACGTACACACGCTGGCTGCATCTGCTCGTCGCCATCGTGTGGCCGAGCATGTGGCTGTTCGTCGAGGAAGCGTGGTGGATCTGGGTGGCGGCGGCCGCGGCGCTCGCCCCCGCCGGTCTGGTGCCCGCGATGCGCACCGTGGAGGGGCTGCAGGCGAGGCTGCTGTTGATCGGTCACCGTCCCGACAGCGGCAGCGCCGACATCGTCGTCGCGCCGTCCGCCTCCTGGAGCGACCGGGGACGGCTCGTCGTGTGGCTGGAGGCGCGGCTGCTCGTCGGCTGCACCACCTCGATCGTCACCGCTCAACTGCTCTTCGCCACGGTGGACTTGCTGTCGGCGCCGTTCGGCCGTGACTTCGGGGACGGTGGGCTGTTCCTCCGTGGTCACCCGTGGTGGCACTTGCTGCTCGTGCCCCTGACGCTGGTCGCACTGGCGGTGACCGTGGTCGCCTCGGGCCACCTCATCACCGCGCTCGCCCTACGGCTCCTGGGCCCCTCACCGGCGGAGCGCCTCGCCGCCCTCGAGGCGCGCACCGAGCAGCTCCTGGAACGCACCCGTATCGCCCGCGAACTGCACGACTCCATCGGCCATGCCCTTACCGTGGCGGTCGTTCAGGCGGGTGCGGCCCGCGCGGCCGGTGATCCCGCGTTCACCGACCGGGCCCTGGACGCCATCGAGGAGACGGGCCGGGCCGCCCTGGAGGACCTGGAGCGTGTCCTCGGCATCCTGCGCGAGTCGGAGCGGCCGGTCAGCAGCCGGCCCACGCTCACGGACGCCGACCGCCTGCTGGAGTCCGCGCGGGCCTCCGGCGCGAAGGTCGACGCCGAGATGAGCGGGCCCTTGGACACCGTTCCCGGCCCGGTCTCCCGGGAGGGCTACCGCATCCTCCAGGAGTCCCTGACGAACGTGCTGCGGCACGCGGGTTCCGTTCCGGCCCGGGTCCGTATCGCCGTCACGGGCGGCACGCTCACCCTGGAGATCCGCAATCCGCTCACCGCCGACATACCCGGGCCCGGCAGAGGCAGCGGTCTGCGCGGCATACGCGAGCGCGCCGCTCTGCTGGGCGGCCACGCGCGGACCGGCCCCGACGACGGTGACTGGCAGGTGCACGTAGAGCTGCCGCTGAGTTGATCTAGGCTGGCCGGATGCCGGTCACCGTTCTCCTCGTCGACGACGAACCGCTCGTACGCGCCGGTCTGCGGGCCGTGCTGGAGGCGCAGCCCGACATCGAGGTCGTCGGGGAGGCGGCCGACGGCGCGGCGGTGATTCCGCTGGTACGGCAGCTGCGGCCGGACGTGGTCGCGATGGATGTGCGGATGCCGTTGCTGGACGGGATCGAGGCCACGCGCGCGGTGCTGCGGACGTTCGACGAGCCGCCGAAGGTTGTCGTCGTGACGACCTTCGAGAACGACGAGTACGTGTACGAGGCCCTGCGGGCCGGCGCCGACGGCTTCCTGCTCAAGCGGGCCAGGCCGGCGGAGATCGTGCACGCGGTGCGGCTCGTCGCCGAGGGCGAGTCCCTGCTGTTCCCGGCCTCCGTACGCCGGCTCGCGGCGCAGTACGGCGACGACGACGGGAACCGGGCGGCCCGAGCCCTGCTGGAGCGGGCCCGGCTGACCGAGCGGGAGGCCGAGGTGCTGCGGCTGATGGCGCGGGGTCTGTCGAACGCGGAGATCGCCGCCCGGCTCGTGGTCGGGACCGAGACGGTCAAGTCGCATGTGAGTGCCGTCCTGGCGAAGTTGGGGGCGCGGGACCGCACGCAGGCGGTGATCACGGCGTACGAGTCGGGGTTCGTGGCGCCGGGGTGAGCCGCCCGCTGTCGGTCGGTGTGTGATCCCCACTCGCCGGGTTCCGCCATGGCGAGTACCATCCGGCCAACATGCGCACGAGCTGGGAGGACGGACGTTGGCGCGGCTGACCGGCGGGGATCCCTCGCTGCTGCGAAGGATCAACTCCGCGGTGGTGCTGCACGCGCTGCGTGCCACGGACGCCGCGACTCTGACGGAGATCACCCGGGTGACCGGACTCTCCCGGCCCACCGTGGAGGGCGTGGTCGAGGGGCTCATCGAGGCGGGATACGTCGTCGAGAAGGCGGCCGACGAGAGTGTCGTACGGCGTCAGGGGCGGCCCGCCCGGCGGTTCCGGTTCCGGGCCGAGGCGGGTCATCTGCTGGGCCTGGACATAGGGGCGCATCGGGTCGCCGCGCTCCTCGCCGACCTGGACGGCCGGGTGCTCGGCGCGACCGTCAAGGACGTGGACGAGACGGCTCCGGCCGACGAGCGGCTCGAAAAGGTGCGTACGGCGGTGGCCGAGCTGCTGCGCCGGGCCGGTGTCGCACGCGGCTCGCTGCGGGCCGTGGGGGTCGCGACGCCGGGCATCGTCGAGGCGGACGGCACCGTACGGCTCGGCGCGGCGCTGCCCGAGTGGACGGGGCTGCGGCTGGGCGAGCGGCTGAGCCGGTCCTTCAAGTGCCCGGTCCTGGTGGAGAACGACGCCAACGCGGCAGCGGTCGCCGAGCACTGGAAGGGCTCGGCCACCGAGTCCGACGACGTCGTGTTCGTGCTGGCCGGGCTGAGCCCGGGCGCCGGTTCGCTGATCGGCGGGCAGTTGCACCGGGGGTTCGGCGGGGCGGCCGGAGAGATCGGCGCGCTGCATCTGCTGGGCCGTGAGGCGACCCCGGAGACGTTGCTGTCCACCACGGACGAGCCCCTTCGCCCGCTCGACGAGCGCGCCGTCGCCAAGGTCTTCGCGCAGGCCCGTGAGGGCGACGAGAGTGCCCGCGCGGCCGTCGACCGCTTCATCCAGCGCCTCGTCCACGACGTGGCGGCGCTGGTCCTCGCCCTCGACCCCGAGCTGGTCGTCGTCGGCGGCTGGGCGTCCGGCCTGGACGGCGTCCTGGAGCCGCTGCGCCGCGAGCTGGCCCGCTACTGCCTGCGCCCGCCGAAGGTCGCCCTCTCCCTGCTCGGCGAGGCTGCGGTGGCGACGGGCGCGCTCCGGCTCGCGCTCGACCACGTCGAGGAGCAGCTGTTCGCGGTGGAGGGGACGGTTACGGGGCGGCGCTGACGGTCGCCGGCCGTTCATCGGCGACCACGGGGCAACGGGCTGCGTGCCGGCGAACGCGTCGCGCCCCGGAGCCGATCCGGGGCGCGAGGCAGATGTCCGTTCGGACGTCAGGGCGCCCGGACGCGTGTCGGTACGGCGGTCAGGACGCCCGGCGCTCCGGGTCCTGGTGGATCTCCACGCTGCCAAAGTCGCCGAAGGTCAGCCGGCAGGTGTCCGCGCGGTAGGTGGCGACGGACAGCGCGGCGGTACGGCCCTCGGCGAGGTAGCGGGTGGTCACGACGAGAACGGGCGCCCCCGGGAGCCGGTCCAGCTCCTTGGCGTCGTCCGCGCGGGCCGAGCCCAGCTCGACGGCGCTCTCCTGACCCTCCAGTTCCAGGCGCTGCAGCTCGCGCAGCACGGCACGCGCGCGTGCCGCTCCGGACGGGGCGTCTATGGCGGAGAGGTCGGGCACCGACGACTGCGGGATGTACAGCAGCTCGGCGGCGACGGGCTGGCCGTGCGTCACGCGGGAGCGGCGCACCGTGTGCACGGGCTCGTCGCGCCCGGTCTCCAGGGCGTCGGCGACGGACGCGGGCGGCGCCGCCTGCGTGCAGTCCGTGGGCTGCCAGACGTCGTCGGCCGCGCCCGGCCAGGTGTGCTGCTCGGTTCCGACGGCCACGCCCACGCGCGGCGGCGCCACGGTCGTACCGACACCGCGGCGGCGCTGCAGCCGGCCCTCCAGCTCGAGTTGCTCCAGGGCCTGGCGGAGCGTGGCCCGGGCGACGCCGAAGCGGGCGGCCAGGTCGCGCTCGTTGGGCAGGATCTCGCCCACGGTGAATTCGGAGTCCAGTGCTTCACTGAGCACGGTCCTCAGGTGCCAGTACTTCGGTTCCGGCACCGATTCCAGCTGCGTGGTCCCCACCCTGTCCTCCGCAATCGCCGTGGCCCAGCGGCGTTTTAGCGCCCTTGTTTATTAAAGGTTGTTGCACTTTCTCTGCGACCATAGGACGGCCCTCAACCTTGGTCAATACCAATCCTCCATCCCTTGCGACCCGTATGCGCACCTCGCTCGGGAACGTTCACGGCGTGTTGGCGCAGGACCGACTTTTTGACGTACGGGCAAAGCCCCCGTCACACGACGGGGGCTTCACGGGCGGGGCTCGCTGCTGGGATCTAGTCGGCGTCCAGGGACCGCAGCTTGTCGGGGTTGCGGATGATGTAAACGGCCTGGACGCGCCCGTCCACGACGTCGAGCTGGAAGACCGCGTCGGGCTTGCCTCCGGACAGGGCCAGCACCGCCGGCCCGCCGTTGATCTCCAGGAACCGCCAGGACAGGTCCGCGACACCCTTCCGGGCGACGCCGACGATGAAGCGGCCCACCTTGTCGGCCGTCTCCAGGACCCGCAGCGGCGCCTTGGCCTTGCCGCCGCTGTCGCCGACGAGACGGACGTCCGGGGCGAGCATCGACATGAGCCCCTCGAGGTCGCCCTCGGCGGCCGCGGCCAGGAACCGCTCGGTGAGGTCGCGGCGCTGGGTGGGGTCGACCTCGTAGCGGGGCCGTCGCTCTTCGACGTGCTTGCGGGCCCGCCCGGCGAGCTGGCGCACGGCCGCCTCGCCCCGGTCGAGCATGACGGCGATGTCCGCGTACGGGTAGCCGAACGCCTCCCTCAGCACGAACACCGCGCGCTCCAGGGGCGAGAGCGACTCCAGGACGACGAGGACGGCGAGGGAGATGGAGTCGGCGAGGACGACCCGCTCGGCGGTGTCCGGGACGGTGTCCCCGAAGTCTGTGACGTACGGCTCCGGCAGCCAGGGGCCGACGTAGGTCTCGCCCCGCGCCTTGACCTGGCGCAGCCGGTCGATGGCGAGGCGGGTGGTGATGCGCACCAGGTACGCGCGCGGTTCGCGCACCTCCGACCGGTCGGCGCCGGACCAGCGCAGCCAGGCCTCCTGCACCACGTCCTCCGCGTCCGCCACGCGGCCGAGCATGCGGTAGGCGACTCCCAGGAGGACGGGGCGGTGCTCTTCGAAGACGTCGGTCTCGGTTTCGGTGGTCACTGCACCATCCCAGCCGACGCGTCCGGCGGTGTCCAGGCGAAATCGGCCGGCCCCGGGCCGGTGGCGTTCAACACCGAGGTGTGCGGGGAGCGTTGGGTTCCACGCTTCCGCCGTGATCGGCGACCAGCAAGGTCTACCCGTCGGTAGCAATTGCTGACAAGCTGTCCAGCGCCGTCCGTCAGCGTGTCCCAGACGAGGAGCACCTCATGTCCGCCACCGTCTCCTTCCAGGTCCCCTCTGCGCGCGGCCCGCAGAGTGTGAGCGTCGACTACGCGCGCGTGGGGAGCGGTGAACCGCTGCTCCTGCTGCACGGCATCGGTCACCACCGGCAGGTCTGGGACCCGGTGGTGGACATCCTCGCGACCGAGCGCGACGTGATCTCCGTGGATCTGCCCGGGTTCGGGGCGTCCCCGGGCCTGCCGGACGAGCTCTCCTACGACCTGGCCACGACGACGGCCGTGTTCGGTGCCTTCTGCGAGGCCATGGAGCTGGACCGGCCGCACGTCGTCGGCAACTCGCTGGGCGGTCTCGTCGCCCTGGAGCTGGGCCGCGAGAAACTCGTGCGCACTGTCACCGCCCTCTCCCCCGCCGGGTTCTGGTCCGAGGCCGAGCGGCGCTACGCGTTCGGCGTGCTGCTGGCGATGCGGCAGATCTCCCAGCGGCTGCCGTTGCCGCTGGTCGAGCAGCTGTCCAGGTCGGCGGCCGGACGTACGGTCCTGACGAGCACGATCTACGCCCGCCCCGGCCGGCGGTCACCCGAGGCCGTGGTCGCCGAGACGCTCGCGCTTGCCCGGGCCACGGGATTCGACCAGACCCTCCGGGCCGGCCGGACCGTGCGGTTCACCGACGACATCCCCGAGATCCCGGTCACCGTGGCCTGGGGCACCCGCGACCGGCTGCTGGTGCGCCGCCAGGGGGTGCGTGCCAAGCAGGTCATTCCCCGGGCGCGCCTCGTCCGGCTGCCCGGCTGCGGCCACTGCCCGATGAACGACGACCCGGCCCTCGTCGCGCGCGTCATCCTCGACGGCAGCCGCTGATCCACGCGGGGCGCGCGTCAGCGCGCCGGAGCCCAGGGCGACTCCGGCGCCGACGAGGGCGCTGCCCAGGGCCTGGACGGCGCCGTAGGAGCCGGTTCCGACGAGCGGGGCGGTGCAGGCGGCGGCGACCGGGATGAGGCCGGAGAAGAGCGTGGCGCGCTCGGCGCCGATCCGCTGCATGCCCATGTACCAGCACACGAACCCGACGACGGTCACGATCACCGCCTGCCACACGAGTGCGGCGGTCTCCGTGGGGTCCGGCCGCCGCAGCCACGCGGCTCCGTCCAGGAGCAGCCCGGCCGCGGCGGACTCGACGGCGGCGATCCCGCACACCGTCGCGGACAGCAGCCGCGGGCCCAGGGGCCGCAGCACGGGCACGGCGAGGACCGCGAATCCGACCTCGCCGACCAGTGCGCACACGGAGAACGCGAGGCCGGCGGTGTCCGTGCGGCCCCAGCCCTGGACCGTGAACGCCCCGACGGCGACGAGCAAGGCGCCGTACAGGACGCCGCGTTGAGGCCGCCGCCCGTCCAGCAGCGGGACGACGACGGCCACGACCACGGGCGCGCAGCCGACGAAGACACCGGGAACCGCCGGTTCGGCGGTGCGCTCGGCCGCGATGACGGCCAGGTTGAAGCCGACCATGCCCACGGCCGCCAGCACCGCGAGGCGGGCCCACTGACGGACGGCGAGCGCCCGCAGCCGGGCCGGGGCGTCCCGCCCGGCCAGCGGGACGAGCAGGAGACAGGCGAGGCCGTAGCGCAGGAACTGGCCGCCGGCGTACGGGTACTCGCCGAGCAGGCTGTTGGCGGTGAAGGAACCTCCGACGAGGACACAGGCGAGGGCGGCGAGGAGGGCACCGCGCGTGGTGGTGGCGTTCATGGCAGCGACGCTAGGAAGCCCGGCGGTCCGGTTTAAGGTCCAGTTCCATGACGTCATCGGAGACCAATCCGGGCCCGCACGCCGGCTCCCCCGCCTGGGAGTTGCTGCTGCCGGCCGTGGCCGCGCCCGCACGCGCGCGTGGTCGCTCGCTGCAGGCGGCGCTGCGTGAGGCCGTGCGGTCGGGCCGGCTCGCGCCGGGCACGCGGCTGCCGTCGAGCCGGGATCTCGCGGCCGACCTCGGGGTGTCGCGAGGGCTGATCACCGAGGCGTACGAGCAGCTGACGGCGGAGGGCTATCTGCGCAGCGGCCGGGGCGCCGGGACCTGGGTGGGCGGAGCCGTACGGGCCGCCCGGCCACGCACGCATGACCTCGCTCCGCGCGCCGCCGACGCCCGGGCCGACTTCGTACCGGGCACGCCGGACGTGTCGCTGTTCCCGCGCGCCGCGTGGGCGGCCGCGCAGCGCGGGGTGCTGGCCGAGCTGCCGCACCACGAGCTCGGCTATCCGGACCCGCGCGGACTCCCCCGGCTGCGTACGGCGCTCGCCGAGTTGCTCGCCCGGCGCCGGGGTGTGGTCGCTGACCCCGAGCGCATCGTGGTCGTCTCGGGGGTGTCGCAGGCGACGACCGTGCTCGGCTTCGTGCTCCGCGCGCGCGGGATGCGCGAAGTCGGAGTCGAGGACCCCGGAAGCCCTCAGCACGACGCCCTCTACGCCGCCGCCGGGGTCTCCCCCGTGCCGCTGCCCATGGACGACGAGGGGCTCGCCATCGCCCCGCTGCGGGAGTCGGGCGTACGGTCCGTCGTCACGACACCCGCCCACCAGTTCCCCACCGGTATCGCCTACTCCGCCCGTCGCCGTGCCGAACTGCTCGACTGGGCGCGGTCCGTCGACGGGTTCGTCCTGGAGGACGACTACGACGGCGACTTCCGGTACGACCGCGCCCCCGTGGGCGCCCTCCAGGGCCTCGACCCGGAGCGGGTCGCCTACGCGGGGTCGGTCAGCAAGTCCCTCGCCCCGGGACTGCGGCTCGGCTGGCTGCTCGTACCGGAGCCCTTGACCGAGGAGGTCGTCGAGCGCAAGCGGACCATGGATCTCGGGCATCCGACGCTGGACCAGGCGCTGTTCGCCCGGTTCCTGGAGCGCGGCGACTACGACCGCCAGCTGCGCCGCTGCCAGCGCGCGTACCGGGAGCGTCGCGACGCCCTGGTCGGAGCCCTGGAGGAGGACTTTCCGGGAGCCGAGGTGACCGGGATCGCCGCGGGACTGCACGTCATCGCCGCACTGCCGCAGCGGTACGGCCCTCAGGAACGGTTCCTCACGCGCGTGGCCGCGGCCGGGGTGGCGGTGCGCCCTCTGACGGACTACACACACGCGCGTGCCGGTGACAGCGGGCAGCCGGGCGTACGGCTGGTCCTGGGATACGCGCATCTGCCGCCCTCGCGGATCCGGGCCGGCGTACGGCTGATGGCCCAGGCGGTCGCGGCAGCACCGTGAGGCGAGCGCCCCTTGGCTGTGCGACGAGTTGCAGAACTGCCGGGAGGTGTCCGGAAGCCCAGGAAGATGACGAGAACCGTACGCCTGAATGTCTCCCGCGTGACTCGCCAGTTCCCATGCGGATGCGGTCAGTTGTTCACTTGTGGTTTGCGTGTGCGCTGCGGCGCACCAGTAGTTGTGGCACTGCACACTGGCCGGATCCCGCCCCTGGAGGCCTCCATGTCACACCGTCCGCTCCCGGGTCGCCGCAGCGTCCTGCGCGGCTCGCTCGCCGCCTCGGCGGCCCTGACCCTGCCCACCGCCCTCGGCTCCGCGCCCGCCTTCGCCCTGTCGGGGCGTCCCAGGGCGGGCTGGGGCGTGCAGACGGGAGACGTGACCTGCGACTCGGGTCTGGTGTGGGTGCGCTCCGACCGTCCGGCCCGGATGATCGTCGAGACGTCCGCCACCGAGTCGTTCCGGGGCGCGCGCAGATGGCAGGGCCCGCTGCTGGGCGCGGACACCGACTTCACCGGCACGACCCGGCTGCGGGGCCTGCCGTCCGGCGAGCAGATCCACTACCGCGTGCTGCTCGCCGACCCCGACGACCCTCGCCGCACCGGCGAGCCGGTCACCGGCACGTTCCGTACGGCCTCCGCGCGGCGGCGCGACGGGGTGCGTTTCGTGTGGTCGGGTGACCTCGCCGGACAGGGCTGGGGCATCAACCCGGACTTCGGCGGCTACCGCATCTACAACGCGATGGCCGCGCTCGACCCGGACTTCTTCATCTGCAGCGGCGACAACATCTACGCCGACGGCCCGATCTCACCATCGGTCACCCTGCCCGACGGCAGCACCTGGCGGAACATCACGACCGAGGAGAAGTCCAAGGTCGCCGAGACTCTGGCCGAGTTCCGCGGCAACTTCCGCTACAACCTGCTGGACGACAACCTCAAGCGGTTCAACGCCCAGGTCCCCTCGATCATCCAGTGGGACGACCACGAGGTGACCAACAACTGGTACCCCGGCGAGATCCTCGGCGACACCCGCTACACCGAGAAGAACGTCGACGTCCTGGCCGCACGCGCCCGGCAGGCGTTCTCGGAGTACTACCCGATCTCGACCCTGCGCCGCCCGGACGGGCGGGTCTACCGCGTGGTCAACCACGGTCCGCTGCTGGACGTGTTCGTGCTGGACATGCGCACCTACCGCAACGCCAACTCGCCGGACAACCAGCCCACCGACGCGCAGGGCATCCTGGGCGCCGAGCAGCTGAACTGGCTCAAGCGCGAGCTGGCACGCTCCCGGGCGGTGTGGAAGGTGATCGCCTCCGACATGCCCCTCGGCCTGGTGGTGCCGGACACCGGCGACGGCAAGCCGAACATCGAGGCCGTCGCGCAGGGCGACCCCGGTGCTCCGCTGGGACGCGAGCTGCAGATCGCCGAGCTGCTGCGGTTCATCAAGCACCGCAGGATCACCGGCACGGTCTGGCTGACCGCCGACGTGCACTACACCTCGGCCCAGCACTACCAGCCGTCGCGGGCGGCCTTCACCGACTTCGAGCCGTTCTGGGAGTTCGTCTCCGGCCCGCTCAACGCGGGCGCCTTCCCGGCGAACACCCTGGACAGCACCTTCGGCCCGGAGCGGGTGTTCATCAAGGCGCCGACGACGGCCAACGTCTCGCCCGCCGGCGGCTACCAGTTCTTCGGCGAGGTCGACATCGACGGCGACAGCGGCGAACTGACGGTGCGACTGCGCGAGTCCGACGGCACCGTGCTGTTCACACAGGTCCTGCAGCCGGGCCGGGTCGGTCAGTAACTCCCGTAGCCTGGAGCCGTGCCGCGCACCGGTGTCATCCCCCGGTGCGCGGGCTGCGGCGGCCACCGAGGCCCACCGGAGAGCGACAGCGGAGATCACAAACCAGACATAAGGGCTTTTTACCGGTCGGTCACAAAGCGTTCGTGATCACGCAACACCCTTCCTTCACAGTGGGTGCATGAGTCGAGACATGTCTGATGTGACGCGTGCGAGGCACGGACGTCCGGTACACCACTGGCGGCGCGACGTCATCGAGCTCGCCGCCCTGTTCACGGCGGTGGCGGTGGCCGACGCCGTGGCCAACATGATCGGGCACGGGCCCGACGGACCGGCGCTGCTGCTGGTCTCGGCGGCCGTGCTCGTCGCCACGGTGGGCTTCCACACATGGTGGGCACGCCGCCACGGTCACGCACCCCCGACGGGCGATACCGGTGCCCGGCCCCGCTCCGCGGAGCAGGCCGGGCCGTCGGACCAGTCGCGGGAGTCGACCGCGCCGGTGTCCGAGGACGGTGCCCTGTGGCGGATGCGGACGACGGTGAAGGACGAACCGGGGTCACTGGCCGCGCTGTGCACGGCACTCGCCGACCAGCGGGTCGACATCCTGAGCCTGCAGACGCATCCGCTGGCCGAGGGCACGGTGGACGAGTTCCTGCTGCGGGCGCCCGGCCGGCTGACGGCGGCGGAGATCACCCGAGCGGTGTCGATGGCCGGCGGTGCGGGCACCTGGATCGAGCGGGCCGACGCCCACGACCTGGTGGACGCGCCGACCCGGGTGCTGGGCCTCGCCACGCGTACCGCCCTGGACGCGGCGGAACTGCCGCTGGCGCTGCGGCAGTTGCTGGGCCGGTGCACCATCCGTTCGCTGCCCGCCGTACCGGCCGGAGGCGGCCGGGGGCCCGAGCCGGTGCCCATGGAAGGGGCTCTGGAGGACACCGTGATGCGGTTGCGTGCGCCGGAAGGTGGAGTGATCACTGTGGAGCGGCCGTATCTGCCGTTCACGCCGACCGAGTTCGCGCGGGCACGGGCACTGGTGGAGCTGGACGCCCGGCTGGGCCCGCGCGTGCCGCGCAGCCAGGACGTGCTGACGCTGCCCGAGGGCAACCACATCACCGTGCGCCGGGCGGACACCGGTGATCTGGCGGCCGCGAAGGAGATGCACGAGCGGTGCTCGGCGCGGACGCTGGGCATGCGCTACCACGGGCCGATCGGCGACGCGGACCGGTATCTCAACCACCTGCTCAGCCCCCGGTTCGGCCGCACGCTCGCCGTGCAGACCGCGTCGGGGCGCGTCGTCGGCCTCGGACACCTGCTGTGGGACGGTGACGAGACGGAGGTCGCACTGCTGGTCGAGGACGCGTGGCAGCGGCGCGGGATCGGTGCGGAGTTGCTGCGCAGGCTGGTGGGGATGGCGGTACAGGCGGGCTGCGAGAGTGTGTACGCCGTGACTCAGGCCTCCAACACCGGGATGGTGGCGGCGATGCGTGGACTGGGGCTCCCCCTCGACTATCAGATCGAGGAGGGAACCTTGGTCATCACGGCGCGGTTGGCTCCGCCGGTTGAGCCGGAGGGCGCCCTGGGGGTTACGGGGCGACTGTCGAGCGATACAGCCCCGCGCCCCTGACGGGGCGCGCCAGCGCCTGGTCCAGATCCGCCCACAGGTCCTCCACGTCCTCCAGCCCCACCGACATCCGGAGCAACCGGTCGCTCACCCCGGCACCCCGGCGGTCGTCCTCCTCCACGATGCGGTGGCTGATGGACGCCGGGTGCTGGATGAGGGTGTCGACGCTGCCGAGGCTGACGGCGGGGGTGATCAGGCGGACGCCGGCGATGACCTCGTGCGGGTCGCCGTGGACCTCGAAGGCGATCATCGCGCCGCCGATGCGCGGGTAGTGGACGCGGGCGACGCGCGGGTCGGCGGCGAGGCGGCCGGCCAGTTCGGCGGCGGTCGCGGAGGCGGCGCGGACCCGTACCGGCAGGGTGGACAGGCCGCGCAGCAGCAGGTATCCGGCCAGCGGGTGCAGTACGCCGCCCGTGGCGAACCTGATCTGCCGCAGCTGTCCGGCGAGCTCCTCGTCGCAGGCGACGACGCCGGCCATGACGTCCCCGTGCCCGCCGAGGTACTTGGTCGCACTGTGCAGCACCAGCCGTGCGCCCTGTTCGGCCGGGCGCTGGAGCACTGGCGTCGCGAAGGTGTTGTCCGCGAGCAGCGGGACCGAGCCGCAGGCGTGGGCCACGGCCCGCAGGTCCACCTCGGCGAGCGTGGGATTGGCCGGGGACTCGACCATGACCAGGCCGGTGTCCGGACGCAGTGCCTCCGCGATGCCGGCCGGGTCCGTCCAGGTCACCTCCGAGCCGAGAAGTCCGGCGGTCAGCAGATGGTCGCTGCAGCCGTACAGGGGGCGTACGGCGACGACGTGGCGCAGGCCCATCGAGGCCCGTACCAGGAGAACCGCGCTCAGCGCCGCCATCCCGCTGGCGAAGGCGACCGCCGCCTCGGTGCCCTCCAGCCGGGCCAGGGCCGTCTCGAAGCGGGCGACGGTCGGGTTGCCGAGGCGCCCGTACACGGGTGGGCCGTCCGGCTCCGCGCCGGTCGCGGCGAACGCGTCGATGCGGGCGGCCTCTCCGCGGCTGTCGTAGGAGGGATAGGTGGTGGACAGGTCTATCGGCGGGGCGTGCAGCCCTTGCCGGGCCAGGTCGTCGCGGCCGGCGTGCACGGCCTCGGTGGCGAGTGCTCTGGGGGCGGTAAGCATGTCGTCATAGCCGTGCATGCCGTCGTATGCCTCTCTGCTCGCTGGATCCATGAGCGAAGAGTGAACATCGACCGGGGGTGTGCGGGCACATACCGTGCTACGTTCGGCCAATGGCCGAATCCGTCGTACTGGACCCGGTCGATCTGCATCTGCTGCGGCTTCTGCAGAACGACGCCCGGGCCACCTACCGCGACCTCGCCGCGCAGGTCGGCGTGGCGCCGTCGACGTGTCTGGACCGGGTGACCCGGCTGCGCCGCTCGGGCGTGATCCTCGGCCATCAGCTCCGGCTGGATCCGGCCAAGCTGGGCCGAGGGCTGCAGGCGCTGCTGTCCGTGCAGGTCAGGCCGCATCGGCGGGAGCTGGTGGGGCCGTTCGTGGAGCGGATCCGGGCGTTGCCGGAGTCGCTGACCGTCTTCCATCTGACCGGGCCCGACGACTACCTCGTGCATGTCGCGGTGGCGGACATGGCGGATCTGCAGCGGCTGGTGCTGGACGAGTTCACGTCCCAGCGCGAAGTGGCACGGGTGGAGACCCGGTTGATCTTCCAGCAGTGGGACTGCGGGCCGCTGCTGCCACGCGACGCCCCGGGAAGCACGCCCTCAGCGAAATCAGGCTGACTCGGGACAAGGCCCGGTCGAACCGGGCTGACGCGGTAGCGGTCGCCGTATGAGGATGGACCGCATGTCAGAGACCAAGAGCCCGCTGCCCCGCGAGGTCGCCGACGCGTATGTCGACGAGCTCATCGCCCTCGACCCGTTCACCGGTACGTATCTCGGTGTGAAGGAGAGTTCGGGCAGGCTCCCCGACCTCTCGCCCGCGGGCCAGGAGGCGCTCGCGCAGCTCCAGCGGGCCACCCTCGCCCGGCTCGACGAGGCCGAACGCCTGCCCGGCGCGGACAGTGACATCGAGCGCCGGTGCGCGCGCCTGCTGCGGGAGCGGCTGACCGCGGAACTCGCCGTGCACGACGCCGACGAGGGTCTGCGGGCGGTCGGCAACATGGCCACGCCCGCGCACTCGGTACGCGAGATCTTCACCGTCACGCCGAACGAGACCGACGAGGACTGGGCGGCGATCGCCGAGCGGCTGCGCGCGGTGCCGGCCGCGTACGCGGGCTACCGCGCGTCGCTCACGCTGGGTCTGGAGCGCAAGCTGTACGCGGCCCCGCGCCCGACGGCCACCTTCGTCGAGCAGCTCACCGAGTGGGCGGACACCGGTGAGGGCCGCGGCTGGTTCGAGGACTTCGCGGCCGACGGCCCCGAGTCGCTGCGCGCGGAGCTGGACGAGGCCGCACGTGGTGCGACGGCCGCCGTGGTGGAACTGCGGGACTGGCTGCGCGACGTGTACGCGCCGGCGATCGAGGGCGCGCCCAACACGGTGGGCCGCGAGCGCTACGCCCGCTGGGCCCGCTACTTCAACGGCATCGACCTCGACCTCGACGAGGCGTACGCCTACGGCTGGTCCGAGTACCACCGGCTGCTCGGCGAGATGAAGAAGGAGGCCGAGAAGATCCTGCCGGGCGCCGCGACGCCGTGGGTGGCGCTGGCGCACCTCGACGAGCACGGCAAGCACATCGAGGGCGTCGACGAGGTCCGCGAGTGGCTCCAGGGCCTGATGGACGAGGCGATCGAGAAGCTGGACGGCACGCACTTCGAACTCGCCGAGCCGGTGCGGAAGGTGGAGTCGCGCATCGCCCCGCCCGGTGGTGCCGCGGCGCCCTACTACACGTCTCCGTCGGAGGACTTCTCGCGTCCGGGCCGTACCTGGCTGCCGACGATGGGCCAGACCCGCTTCCCGGCCTACGACCTGGTCTCGACCTGGTACCACGAGGGCGTGCCGGGCCATCACCTCCAGCTCGCGCAGTGGACGTACATCGCCGGGAACCTCTCCCGCTACCAGGCCACCGTCGGCATGGTGAGCGCCAACGCCGAGGGCTGGGCCCTGTACGCGGAGCGGCTCATGGACGAGCTCGGTTTCCTCACCGACCCGGAGCACCGGCTCGGTTACCTCGACGCGCAGATGATGCGGGCCGCCCGGGTCATCGTCGACATCGGCATGCACCTGGAGCTGGAGATCCCGGCAGACTCCCCGTTCCACCCGGGCGAGCGCTGGACTCCCGAGCTGGCGCAGGAGTTCTTCGGCGCGCACAGCAGCCGTCCGGCGGACTTCGTGGAGAGCGAGCTGACCCGGTATCTGACGATTCCGGGTCAGGCCATCGGCTACAAGCTCGGCGAGCGGGCGTGGCTGCTCGGCCGCGAGAAGGCGCGCGAGCGGCGCGGCGACGCCTTCGACCTCAAGGCGTGGCACATGGCGGCCCTGTCCCAGGGTTCGCTGGGCCTGGACGACCTAGTGGACGAGCTGGCCCGCCTCTGACGCGGCGCGCTGACCAGGGCGCACCGACCCGGGCGCGCCGCCTCAACGCCGGAATCCGCCCTCGGAGTTGATGACCTCACCGGTGATCCAGCCCGCCTCGTCCGTCGCCAGCCAGGCGATGAGGCGGGCCGGGTCGTCGGGCATGCCCCACCGGCCGGCGGGGAAGCGGGCCGCCACGGCCTCGTACGCCTCGCCGGTCAGGTAGTCCGTGTCCACGGGGCCGGGGTTGACGGTGTTCACCGTGATCCCCTGCTCGGCGAGCGTGGTGGACAGGGAGCGGGTGATCGAGGCGAGGGCGCCCTTCTGGAGGGCGTAGGCGATCTCGCCGGGCATGCCGCCCGCGAGGTCCTGGCCGGAGGTCATCATCACGACGCGGCCGCCGGGGCCGGCCGGCCTCAGCCGGGCGTGGGCCTGGACGAGCAGCAGCACCGCGCGGGTGTCGACCGCCCAGTGGGCGTCGAGCATGGCGGCGTCGATCTGGTCGAGGGTGCCGTCGGAGCCGCTGACCGCGTGGTTGGCGATCAGGATGTCCAGCCGTCCGCCCAGGGCCGAGGCGGCCGTGGCGACCAGTTCGGCGGGTGCGGCCGGGTCGGAGAGGTCACCGGGACCCGCGAGGACCTGGCCATCGGGGTCGCCGAGCGCCTCCCGCACGGAGGCGACGACGTCCTCCGGGCGGTCTGCGCCCCACGGCATGGCGGCGTCATGCGGCACATGGTGATGCAGATAGACGCTCGCCCCGTACGCGGCGAGCCGCCGGGCCACGGCATGACCGATGCCGGCACGTCTGCTGGCCCCGGTCACCAGTGCGGTCCGCCCGCGCAGGGGCAGGGGGTCGCGGCGGAGGTCTTCGGGGGCGGGGTGCGGGAGTCGGGGCATGGCAGATCATGATGGCGAACGGCCGGGCCCGGGCGCACCCGGTTATTACGGCACCGCCGACGCGCGGGGCACTGCCGACCCCCGGCGAACCCGGTGGGTCAGTGCGGCAGCCGTCGAAGCTGCACGAGCCCCAGCCAGGTCTCCGGGCCGGGCTGCACCTGGGCGGCGCGGACGGCGTACGCCCCCGGCTCCAGGTCCACCCGCAGATGCTCGGTCCGTTCCGTCTCCCGTCCCGGCCAGGCGGAGTCGAAGAGGACCACGGTTCCCGGCACCTTCCAGCGCACCTCCTGGCCCCAGTCCGCCGTGGCGAGGGCGGCCGGAAGCCGGGTCAGCACCTCCTCCTCGGAGTCGGCCGCGCACCACCGGACGAAGATGCCGTGGTCGGGCAGGTACGAGGTGGACGCGGGCTCGTCACCGAACACGAGCGCCGCGCTGTCCCCGACGGGCAGCAACCCCACGAAACCGTCGACCTCGCAGGCCCGGTCGTAGTCGGACGCCGTCTCGTCGCCGTCGGCGCCCGCCCAGAACGGCAGCACCGTCTCCGGCACCGCTATCAGGGGGCCGCCGCCCGACTCCACCCACTCCACCGCGCCCGGTTCCGCGTATCGCACCATGGCAGCAGAACCTACACGCACACGGACCTCACAGGTTCACCAAGGCCAACTCCGCTCTCAGCAACCGCAGTTGTCCGAGGCCACGGGCGCGGTCAGCGGGTCGACGGGAACACTCTCACGGCCCTGCCAGGTCTCGTACTCGAAGCCCTCGCGCGCCCAGTACTCGAAGCCGCCGAGCATCTCCTTGACCTGGTAGCCGAGTTCGGCGAGGGCGAGTGCGGCACGGGTCGCGCCGTTGCAGCCCGGTCCCCAGCAGTACGTCACGACGGGCACGGACTTGTCGAGCAGTTGCTCGGCCTGCTCGGGGATGAGGGCCGTGGGGAGGTGGATCGCGCCCGGGATGTGGCCCTGGTCCCAGGACTCGGTGGAACGGGAGTCCACGACGACGAACCCGGGGTCGCCGCCGGTGGCGAGGGCGGAGGCGACGTCCGAGACGTCCGCGTGGAAGGCGAGGCCGGCCCGGAAGTAGGCGGCGGCCTCGGCCGGGGCGGCCGGGGCGACGCGGAGGACGGGGTTGGCGGGGGTGGCTGCGGTAGTCGTCATGATCAGAAATCTACGGCCGCTGCTCCAGCCGCTGAAGGGACGATCCCCGGCACTCCGCTTGATCCGCCGGGGAATCACCTGCTACTTCTCCCCCATGACCGCGTTTTCCCCGGACGCCACCGACTGGCGAATCCTCGACGTCCTCCAGCGTGAGGGCCGCGCCAGCTTCGCCGAGCTGGCGCGTGCCGTCTCCATGTCCGCGAGCGCGGTCACGGAACGGGTACGGCGGCTCGAGGAAGCGGGCGTCATCCAGGGGTACGCGGCAGTGGTCGACCCCGAGCGGCTGGGGCTGCCGATCCTGGCCTTCGTTCGCCTCCGGTACCCCCACGGCAACTACAAGCCCTTCCACGACCTGGTCGCTGCCACGCCGGAGATCCTGGAGGCGCACCACGTCACCGGCGACGACTGCTTCGTCATCAAGGTCGCGGCGCGCTCGATGCGGCACCTGGAGGCCGTGTCCGGCAAGATCGGCACACTGGGTTCGGTGACGACGAGTGTCGTCTACTCGTCACCACTGCCCCGCCGGGCGCTTGGCGCTCCCGATCCCCACGCTGCGGTCCCGCTCCCGCAGTGAGCCGAGGACGTCGAGCAACTCCCGGCCAGTACGGGGCGAGAAGGGCCATGCAGGCATGTGCATGCCGGGTTGATCCGCGCAACACGCCCCCGACCGCCGCGCGGTGGCTCTACGTTCACTCGCTGTTTCGGGCGAACGGCGTATGCAAGGGGGCTTGGGTGGCGCTGCTGAAGGACGATCCCGGCGCCAAGGCGACCCGATCCCTCGCCGACAGGGCCTGCATGGGCGCCGGCCCGTGGGTGACGACATCCCTCAGACCCCCGCCGGGCCGAGGGCTCACCCCGCCCGAGCAAACCGTCAACGGTGCGCTGTCCGCAGCGCGGGCACCGGTCGAGCGCGGGGTGGCACGACTGAAGTGCTGGCGCATCTTCCGCAGATGAAGGTGCACCGCGTCGCCCTGGCCCGGCATCTGGTCGCCGACCATCCCGCATCCAGCGCACGGCACCTCGCGGCGCGGGGCACTGAGGTCGAAGCACGCGGCCCTGTGCCCATGCAAGGAGGTCCTCCATCAGGTTCGAACAAGGGCCGGTAATCGTCGAATGACGAGGCAGGTACCCCTGGACGGCCATGCAGAGCAGTCCGTAGCCACGCCCGCGGGACTGCCGGCGACGAGGTGTACGGCGGACGCCGACTGCGCCTGGTCGTCTGCCGTCTGGGCTTCGACTACGCCCCGGCAACCTGGGCACGTTCCCGAGGACGCCTGGGAACGCATGCGCATCGGCCACGGGCTCAAGGGCGACTGCCAGCCCACAGCATCGCGCTGGAAGGTGGCCGGCCAACGGTGCGGGGTCAGGTGAAGTGCTGGGTGATCTGGTTGTTGTCGCCGATGGTGACGCCTCGGCTGTCGCTGACGGTGACCTGGTACCGCCCCGTCTTCCACGCCACCGCCGTAGCGACCGTCTCCATCTTCACCGTCATCGCGATCCCCGTAACCCTGAACATCGCCCGCCACGCCCACCGCCAGTGGACGGGCGGCAACCTCCCGTATGCCCAAGACCAGCTGCTCGTGGGCATGGCGGTGAACGCTGCACAGCCGCATGGTGGGCGGCCTCCTCTGGTGGTTCCACCGGTTCCCCTTCCACTGGCCTCTGGTTCCCGGCCGGGTGCGGCCGCGCGGCCCGCGGTCACGGCTACAGGGGGACGATGTCCGCGAAGACCGTGCGCTCCAGGAGCCGGGCGGCGGGCGAACCGTCCGGCTCTGGTGCCGTCGCGGGTGGGGTCCGCTCGGTTTCGCGGACCACCAGGCGCACCGGGCCCGCATCCGGCGGCACCGCCAACGGTTCGGTCCGGAAGCCGATTTGCGTCTCCGCCTGCGGTCTGGAATGCGCAGCCACGCGGGCAGCTGCTCCGCGCCCGCGACGGCGAACTCGGCGGCCGGGTCCGCGCCCGGCACACCGCGGCGCTGATCGCTCCCCCCTACCCATCACATAACGGCTTGGGAGTCCACGTCGTCGCGAGGCTTCAGCGCCCCCTCGGTCAGTGCCCCCGCTGCCGCAACACCGACCCCGACCTCCCCTTCACCACCTCCAACTGCGCGTGGATCCGCCGCCGCAGATCGGCGACATGGCTGACGATCCCGACGCTGCGATCGCGCTCCCGCAGTGAGTCCAGGACGTCGAGGACCTCGTCGAGGGTCTGGTCGTCGAGAGAGCCGAAGCCCTCGTCGATGAAGAGGGTGTCGAGGCGGACCCCGCCGGCCTCGTCGGTGACGACGTCCGCGAGGCCGAGGGCGAGGGCGAGCGAGGCGAAGAACGTCTCACCGCCGGACAGGGTCGCCGTGTCCCGCTCGCGACCGGTCCAGGCGTCGACCACGTGCAGCCCGAGGCCGCTGCGGCCACGGCCGGCGCGGTCGTCGGAGTGGACCAGGGTGTAGCGGCCGGACGACATGCGCCGCAGCCGTACGGTCGCGGCGGCGGCGACCTGTTCGAGGCGGGCCGCGAGCACGTAGGACTCCAGGCGCATCCTGCGTTCGTTGTCCGCCGAGGTGCCCGCGGTGAGCGCTGCGAGTCGGGCCACGCGGTCGTATTCCTCGCGCAGCGGGGCGAGTTGACGTACGGCGGTGGCCGCTCGGGCGGACAGCCGGTCGAGTTCGGTGCACCGCCGGGCCGCCGCGTCGCGCACGGAGGCGGCGTCGCGGGACCGCTGCGCGGCAGCGGAAGCGGTGCGTTCCGCCAACTCCACGTCGGCGGTCGGCCGCTGGGCGGCGGCCGCGGTGTCGGCCTCGGCGAGGACCGCGCGTACCGCCGCCTCCTCGGACTGCCAGGCGTCCAGGCGTCGTTGCAGCTCGCGGTGGGCGGTGTCGTCGAGGAGGGCGGCGGCCGCGGCCTGCGGGGTGTCGAAGCCCGCGCGGAAGGCGGCGTCGGCCAGGCGGGCGTCGGCGTCCTTGAGTCGCTGGGCGGTGTCGTCGGCGGCACGCGCGGTGTCGGCGGCCTCGGTGAGCAGCGCGACCTGCCGCTCCAGCTGCGCGGCCCGCGCGGCGACGCTGTCGGCGGTGCCGCGTGCCTGGGCCAACTCGGCCTCCAGGGCCGCCTTCTCGCGGTCCAGACGCTCGCGGTGGCCCACCCGGGCCGCGGCCCGGACCGCCGCCTGCTGATGGGCGGCGGTGCGCTGCTCGTGTTCCGCCTCGGCCCGGCGCAACTCCTCCTGCGCGGAGTGCAGTGCCGAGGCGTCCCTGCGCGCCTGCGCGTACAGCCGCTCCAACTGGTCGGCGGCCTCCGCGAGGTGGCTCGTCGGCAGATCGCCGGCCTCGGCGGTGGCGGCGGCCAGCGCTTCCCGTACGACGCCCAGGCGCCGTTCGCTCTCCGTGTGCCGTTCCTCCGCCTGCTGGTAGGCGGCCAGCGCACGGTCCTCCGCCTCCCGGTCGACGTGTCCGGCGTCCTTGCGGGCCGGGGCGGGGTGCTCGGTGGCACCGCAGACCGCGCAAGGCGCGCCGTCCTGGAGCTGCGCGGCGAGTTCGGCGGCGATGCCGTTCAGGCGCTGTTCCTTCACGTCCAGCCAGTGCGCCTTGGCCTCGAGTGCCTGCTGCTGGGCGTGGGCGGCCTGTTCGGCGGCCGTGTCCGTGTCGCCGGCCAGCTGGTCGCGCAGCCGGGCCGCGGCGAGTCGCTGCCGCGCGGGCTCGCGCTGCGCGGCGAGTTGGTCGGCGCGGTGCGCGGCCTCCTGCGCGGAGGCGATCCGGGTCTGCAGTGCGGCCCGGGTCGCCTCCCACCCGTCGAGCCAGGTCTCGGCCTCCAGACGGACCTCGTCGTCCGCCCGCTCCTGGCGGTCCAACCGGGCACGCTCCGCGACGAGTTCGCCCAGCCGTCGCTCACCGCGCCGGGCCGACTCGAGACCGCCCAGTTCCTCGGCGAACCGGCGCGCGGCGGCGGCCAGCCCGGCGGCACCGGCGTCGGCGAAGGGGTGGGCGTCCCGAGCCGACACGTGCCCTTCGGGAAAGGTCTCCGGTGCCCGGGAAGAAGCGTGCGCCCCGGCGGTACCGGCCCCCGCACCGCCGCCCGGCCCGACTCCCGTCCCCGCACCCCCGAAGGCATCCCGCAGCACCGCACGCGCGCGTGCCTGTGCCTCGGACGCCCGACGGTGCTCGGCTTCGGCGGCCTCCCGCAGCTCCAGTGCCGGTGCCACCGCCTCCGCTTTGCGGGCCCGCTCCATACGTGCCTGCGCCTCGCGGTGGGCGTCGGCCCGCTCCTCCAGCAGCCGGGCCCGTCCCTGCGCCTCGGCGAACCGCCGCTGCAGCCGGTCCACCTCACGTACGTCGGCCAGGGTGCGGTCGGCGGCGGCCTGGGCGGACTCGGCGGCCAGGAGGCGGCAGTGGGCGACGGTCAGCTGTTCGCGGGCAGTGCTGCGGGCGACGGCGGCGGCGCCGAGGACGGCCTCGGCCAGACCCGGCTCCCCCGGTGCCAGCTCCGGCAGCTCCATGGCACTGCCCGCGGCCTGCTGCATCCGGTGCGCGTCGGCCAGCAGCGCCGCGTCGCCGTCCCGGACCTGGGCCTCGGCCGCCCGTCGCCGCTCGGCGAGGCGCTTCTCGACCTCGGCGAAACGGTGGGTGTCGAAGAGCCGGCCCAGCAGCTTGCCACGGGCCTCGGCGTCGGCGCGCAGGAAGCGGGCGAAGTCGCCCTGAGGCAGCAGCACGACCTGGCAGAACTGCTCACGGCTCATGCCGAGCAGCTGGGTGATCTCCTCGCCGATCTCCTGGTGCGAGCGGCTGAGGTCCTTCCAGGCCCCGGCCTGGGCGTCGTACTCGCGCAGCCAGCTCTGCGCCTTGTCGAGCGTCGTACCCGAGCCGCGCTTCTTGGGGCGCTCCCAGGGCGGTTGCCGGGTGATCTCCAACCGGCGTCCGGCGACGGTGAGTTCGAGGCGGACCTCGGTGCGGGTGCCGGCCGCGGCATGGTCGCTGCGCAGGGTGATGCCCTGGCCGCTGTGCCGGGCACCCGGCACGGAGCCGTAGAGCGCGTAGCAGACGGCGTCCAGGACGGAGGTCTTGCCGGCGCCGGTGGGGCCGTGCAGCAGGAACAGCCCGGCGGTCGACAGCGCGTCGAAGTCGACGGTCTGGGAACCGCCGAACGGCCCGAACGCTGTCACGTCGAGGCGGTGCAGCCTCACCGCGCCACCTCCCGCACGGCCTCGCCGGCGCGCACCGCGTCGAACGCGTCCCGCAGTACGCCCTGTTCACGCTCGTCGGGCCCGGCCCCGCGCACATGCGCGACGAAGTCCTCCGCGATCTCCTGGTCGCTCCGGCCCGCGAGCCGCCGCGCGTAGGACACGTCGGGGTCGTCCGGCGCCCGCTCGGGGGCGAACACGAGGCTGAGGGTGTGCGGGAAGCGCTCGGCGAGTCGGGCCATGGGGTCCGAGGGGCGCACCACGTCCGTGAGCGTCGCCTCGACCCAGGACTCCTCGTGCCTCGCCAGCCCGGGATCGGCGAGCAGTTCCTCCAGCGTTCCCCGGATCCGGGCCAGCGCACGCGGCACCGGGCAGTCCACGCGCTCGGCGGTGACCGTGCCGTCGCCGTCCAGGTCGACGAGCCACATGGTCTTGCGGTGGTCGGCCTCCGAGAAGGAGTACGGCAGCGGCGAGCCCGAGTAGCGGACCCGGTCGGTGATGGTCTGGCAGCCGTGCAGATGGCCCAGTGCCGCGTAGTCGACGCCGTCGAAGACCCCGGCGGGTACCGCCGCCACCCCGCCGACGGTGATGTCCCGCTCGCTGTCGCTGGCCTCGCCTCCGGTGACGAAGGCGTGCGCGAGGACGACGGACCGGGTGCCCGGCGGGCGCGTCGCCAGGTCCGAGCGCACCCGGCGCATGGCGGCGGCGAGAACGGCCTCGTGGCCGGGCTTCTCCACGCCGAACTCCTCTTTGACCAAGGCGGGTTCGAGATAGGGCAACCCGTAGAAGGCGACGTCACCGTGGGCGTCGGCCAGCATCACCGGCATGCCCGCCGCCGAGGCGTCGGTGCACAGGTGGATGCCCGCGCGCTCCATGAGCCCGGCGCCGACGCCCAGTCTGCGCGCGGAGTCGTGGTTCCCGGAGATCATCACCGTCGGCACGCCCAGCTCGGCGAGGCTGTGCAGGGCATGGTCGAACAGCTCGACCGCGGCGAGCGGCGGCACCGCCCGGTCGTACACGTCCCCCGACACGACCACTGCGTCGACATCCCGCTCACGCACCGTGGCGACGAGATGGCAGATGAACTCGTTCTGGGCGTCGAGCATGTTCACCCGGTGGAACGCCCGGCCGAGATGCCAGTCGGAAGTGTGCAGCAGCCTCATGATCCCCGAGACTAACGGCCGGGTCTGACAGCACGGGCGGTTACTCCCGTATCGCCCCGTCATGAACGTTCCGGCACCCGCACGTTCACGGGTCGGATCATCCCGCTATGACTTGCATGCCTGATATGAGAGAGGTCAGTGCCTGGCCAACTGGTCGGCCAGCCTGCGCGCCTGGGTGAGCAGTGTGCCGTAGCTCGCCAGCGCGTCGGGGTCGTCGGGCACCGCGTCATGGAGGCGCCGGCGCAGATCGTCCAGAGCGCTGACCATGTCTTCGACCACCTCGCGCAGTTCCCGGTCGGCGTGCTGGTCGCAACCGCCCGGCGCGAACCGGCTCCGGGTGTAGAGCTGGATGGCTCGGGCACTGCCACGCAGGAACTGCGCGTACGGCTCGGTGACCGGCGGTCCCGGGCGTGGCTGCCCGCGTTCGTCGTCGCACGCCTCCAGCACCGCCCGGGTGACGCCCGCCGTGTGCACGGCCAGGTAGTCGAGCACCGTGACCGTGTCGTCGTAGTCCTGTCCGGGCGGCGAGACGGCGCGGCTGCGGCGCCGTGGATTGACGCGCAGGCTCTCGCGGCTCCAGCCCACCGCGGCACGGGCCTGCTCCACCAGGCGATGGAGCCGCAGTGCCCGCTCGTGCAGGGAACCGGCCGTCCGGGCGTCCCACTCGTCGGCGGCCAGCCGGTCGGCCACCGCGTCCAGGATCTCCTGCGCCTCGCGCGCCGCCTCCTCCAGCGCGGCACGGGTGCTGCGCAGATACACCGGAGGCCGGATCAGCGCGTTGACGGCGATGCCCACCACCGCGCCGAAGACCGCCTCCGCGATCCGGGCCGCCGACCCGGCGACGGTGACCGGTCCGCCGGTCAGCACGAACAAGGCACCCGTGGCGGCGTAGACGCCCTGGCTGCCCAGGCGCCGCCAGTTGCCCAGCAGTACCACGGCCGGCAGCACCAGGCCCATCGCCGCCATCGGGGAGTCCAGCATCAGCGCCACACCGGTGGCCACCACCGTCCCCGTGGCGATCGCCGCCAGTTGCTGCAGCCCGTGCGCGATGGACCGGAACACCGTCGACTCCACCAGCACGACCGCGACCCACGGTGCGACGAAGGCCATCGGCATCCGCAGCCACCAGCCCGCCACCGCCCAGGCCACACAGGCCGCCAGCGCCGCCTTGGCGGCCTGTACGGCCAGATCCCGTTCCCGGCCCGGCTGCGCCCATGCCCGCCGAGCCGCCCGTACGGCCGCTCCGGCATGGCGCCGAGCACCCTGCACCGTCGCACGCGTCCCCTGCATGACGACCCAGGTGCCACGCCTGCCCCGATGAATGCCGCCCATCTTCGGGGGCTGGGGCGGAATAGGTCACACCTCGCCGTGCGCCTGTCCGGTCACGCCTCGCCTACGCCCGTCCGCTCACGCGTCCCCGTACGCCTCTCCGCCGAGCTCGAACCCGGCCGTCCCCGCCGTCGCGTCCGCGAGCCACGCGCGCAACGTCTCCACCTCGGCGTCCGGCAGGCCGACCTCGATGGTGACCGCTTCCCCGTAGCGCACGTCGCGTACCTCGCGCCCGGTCGACCGCAGGTCGTTCTGCACCTTGCCGGCGCGCTGGTGGTCGACGGTGACCGTGACCAGCCGGAAGCGGCGCCGGGTGAGCGTGCCGAGGGTGTCCAGTGCCTCGCCCACGGCTCCGCCGTACGCCCGGATGAGGCCGCCCGCGCCGAGCTTGACGCCGCCGTAGTAGCGGGTGACGACGGCGACGACGTAGCGCATGTCGCGGCGCAGCAGCATCTGCAGCATGGGGACGCCGGCCGTGCCGCCCGGTTCGCCGTCGTCACTGGCCTTCTGGACCGCGGCGTCGGCGCCGATGACGTAGGCCCAGCAGTTGTGGGTGGCGTCCGCGTGCTCCTTGCGGACGGCGGCGACGAACTCCTGGGCCTCCTGTTCGGTGGCGGCCGGGGCGAGCGCACAGATGAAGCGTGAGCGGTTGACCTCGGTCTCGTGCACGCCCGCGTGGGCGACTGTGCGGTACTCGTCCTGCATCGGGACAGCCTATGCCGCCGGCCCGGGACCAGGGCCTCCGGCCGGTGCCCGGCTCACGTCTTCCTGCCGTTCACCGCTTCCTGCCCCGCGCCACCATCACGTCCGTCAGCAGCGCCGTGCCGGGCGCGAGGTCCCGCCAGGCGGGCCCGTGCCAGGCCAGTACGGCGATCGCCGAAGTCGGGAACTTCGTGCCGACCTGGTCCAGCGTGTCGTCGAGGCCGTCCCCGGCGAGTTCGAGGACGAGGTCCTCCAGGCCGGGGTTGTGCCCGACCAGCAGCAGTGTCTTGACCTCGGGGGGCGCCTCGTGCACGACCGCCAGGAGGTCGGCCGCGTCCGCCGCGTACAGCCGCCGGTCGTGGCGCACGGGCGGTGGGGTGCCCCACTCGGCGGACGCCAGTTCCCAGGTGGCACGCGCGCGTGCCGCCGTCGAGCACAGCGCGAGGTCCGGCAGGCAGTCGGCGCCGGCGAGCATGCGGCCCGCGACCGGGGCGTCCCGGTGGCCGCGCGGGGCGAGCGGGCGCTCGTGGTCGGCGACGCCGTCCGGCCAGGCGGACTTGGCGTGCCGGAGGACGACCAGACGGCGCAGCGGTCCGGCTCCGATGCGGGCGGTCATGAGGGGGTTCCCAGGTCGTGGGTGAGGTCGAGGCCGAGGAGTCGGTCGGCGTAGGCGTACGTCTCGAAGCGGGCGCCGTCGGGCAGGTCCGCGGCGGTCTCCACCCAGCGCAGCACTCCGAGGACTCCGGGCACGTCCAGGTCGTCCTCCCATGCGGTGCGCAGTTCCGCCCGCACCTCGTCGGGGATGGGACGTGACGGCCGTTGCGCCCAGGCGGCGACGGCAGCGCGCCAGCGTGCGAGCGTGTCGTGGGCGTCGGCGAGGGCGGCCGTGTCGAGCCGTACGGGCACGCTCGTGTGCCGGGAGAGCAGCGCGAGGCGCAGGGCTGCGGGGTCGGCCTCCTCGGGGGGCGCCTCCGAGTGCACGGGCGCGACGGCGACCCGCACTCCGTCGGGTTCCGCGCCTCCTTGACGTACGACGTGGATGACCTGTGCCTCCCCCAGTCCCGAGGCGGCGTCCCGGCCGTCCTCGAAGGGCCGGATGCCCAGCGCCGCGGCGCCGGCCCGCAGCTCCGCCTGCTGCCGCTCCTCGTCGAGCAGCGCCCACACCGGTGTGCCGGCGAGCTCCAGGGCGCGGACGAGGAGGTCGGCGGCCAGCAGGACCCGCAGGGCGGTGACGTCGAAGCCCCCGGTATGTGCCTCGATCCGGGTCAGGCCCCGGCGGGCGGGGGCGGCGTCGACGGGTGCGCCGGTTCGGGCGTCGGTGATGCGCAGCACGGAGCGAGCGTAGGCCGACGGACCGTGCTCCGCAGCCATCCTGCCCGCTTTCCGGTCATCGTGGCGGGCGTCCCGGCTGCCGGGAGTTCGCTGGTCATCCATGGTTGTACGGCCCACCCAGGCGCGCGGCACGCATGTCGTACCCGGGCATCGCCACCCCCTGCCGTGCGGACTGCCCGCACGGTACTGCGCACCGGCCCGCTCGGACAGGAGTTCGGGCCGGGGCTACCGGAGTTGTCTGCGGCCGACTGTGCGAAACGCGCGGCTTCGGGCGTGCAGGGCCGCGGTGTACACGTCCGCCGTCGCCGCTGCGGCGTTGGCCCAGCCGAAGGACCGGGCGTGGCGGACCGCTGCCTCGCTCATGCGGGCGGAGCGGGCCGGGTCGTCGGCGAAGCCGTACAGCGCCCGCGCGTAGTCCGCCGGGTCGTGCCCGGGTACGAGAACACCGCTCACCCCGTCCCGTACGGCCACCGGCAGGCCGCCGACCCGCGCGGCGATCACCGGGGTGCCGCAGGCCTGTGCCTCGACGGCCACCAGACCGAAGGACTCGCTGTGGGACGGCATGACCAGCACGGACGCCGCCCGGTACCAGTCGGCGAGCCGGTCCTGGCCGACCGGCGGCCGGAACTGCACGACGTCACAGACGCCGAGACGGGCCGCCAGTTTCTGCAGTCCTTCCGGCCTGGCGAGGCCGCTGCCGCTCGGCCCGCCCACGACGGGCACCACGATCCGCTCGCGCAGCCACGGTCGCTCGTCCAGCAACCGCGCGACCGCGCGCAGCAGTACGTCCGGTGCCTTCAACGGCTGTATGCGGCCCACGAACAGCGGAATCAGCGCGTCCTGCGGCAGGCCGAGACGGGACCGGGCGGCGGCCCGGCCGGCCTCGATACCCCGGGCGTCGGGGCGGAAGCGCTCCGGGTCGACACCGGGATGGACGACAGCGACCCGGGAGGCGTCGGCGTCGTAGTGGCGGAGCAGTTCCCGCGCTTCCTTCTCGGTGTTCGCTATCAACCGGTCCGCGGCGCGTACGACTTCGCTCTCGCCGAGCACGCGCAGCGCGGGCTCGGGGGTGTCGCCCTCGGCCGGCGAGGCGTTCTTGACCTTGGCCATGGTGTGCATGGCGTGGACGAGCGGCACGCTCCAGCGCTCGGCGGCGAGCCGGCCGACGTGGCCGGAGAGCCAGTAGTGGGAGTGGACCAGGTCGTAGTGGCCGGGGCGGTGGTCGGCCCAGGTCCGCGTCACGCCGTGCGTGAAGGCGCGGAGCTGGGCGGGGAGGTCCTCCTTGGCCAGGCCCTCGTAGGGTCCGGCGGCCACGTGCCGTACCAGGACGCCGGGCGCGAGTTCGACGCTGGGCGGGAGGTGGGCGGAGGTGGCCCGGGTGAAGATCTCCACCTCGATGTCGATGGCGGCCAGGCGCTTGGCGAGCTCGACGATGTAGACGTTCATGCCGCCCGCGTCACCGGTACCGGGCTGGTGCAGCGGTGAGGTGTGCACGCTGAGCATCGCCACGCGGCGGGGGCGGCCGTGGGTGAAGGGTGGCCGCGGCCGGGGCTGGCCGACGAGGGTGTCGCCGTGGCTCCGGCCGCCCTGGAAGCCTTCGAGGCGGGTCACTCACCGGCTCCCGCCGTGGCCCCGGCTCGCAGGTCGATGCGCTGCTCGCCCGCGTACACGTTCATGGAGCCGCCGCGCAGGAAGCCGACCAGCGTGAGCCCCGTCTCGGCCGCCAGGTCCACGGCGAGGGAGGACGGCGCCGAGACCGCCGCCAGCACGGGGATGCCCGCCATGACCGCCTTCTGCGCCAGTTCGAAGGATGCCCGCCCGGACACCAGCAGGACGGCGCGGGACAGCGGCAGTCGGCCGCCGCGCAGCGCGCGGCCGATCAGCTTGTCGACGGCGTTGTGCCGGCCGACGTCCTCCCGCAGGTCCAGCAGCTCGCCCTCGGGTGAGAACAGCCCGGCCGCGTGCAGTCCGCCCGTGCGGTCGAACACCCGCTGCGCGGCCCGGAGTCGGTCGGGCAGGCCGGCCAGCAGCTCGGGGGTGACACGGACCGGCGGTGCGTCGTCGATCGGCCAGCGTGCCGTGGTCCGTACGGCGTCCAGACTGGCTTTGCCGCACAGACCGCAGGACGACGTGGTGTACACGTTCCGTTCGAGTGTGATGTCGGGCAGCGGTACGCCGGGGGCGAGCCGCACGTCGACGACGTTGTATGTGTTCGAGCCGTCCTGTGTCGCGCCCGCGCAGTACACGATGTTCGCCACGTCTTCGGCCCGGCCCACCACGCCCTCACTCACCAGGAATCCGGCGGCGAGCGCGAAATCGTCGCCGGGCGTGCGCATGGTGATCGCCAGCGGCTTGCCGCCGAGCCGGATCTCCAGTGGCTCCTCCGCCACCAGGGTGTCCGGGCGCGTGCTCGGCGCACCGTCCCGGATCCGCAGCACGCGCCGTCGGTCGGTGACCCGTCCCATGGCCTCACCCCCGGTTTCGTACGTGGACGTGACGCTTCGTCCGTCCCTTCCTCCGTCCGTCTCCTCAGCACTCGATGACGTTGACGGCGAGGCCGCCGCGGGCGGTCTCCTTGTACTTGACCTTCATGTCGGCGCCGGTCTCCTTCATGGTCTTGATGACCTTGTCGAGGGAGACGTGGTGGCGGCCGTCGCCGCGCAGCGCCATGCGGGCGGCGGTGACGGCCTTGACCGCGGCCATGCCGTTGCGTTCGATGCAGGGGATCTGGACGAGGCCGCCGACCGGGTCGCAGGTGAGGCCGAGGTTGTGTTCCATGCCGATCTCGGCGGCGTTCTCGACCTGTTCGGGGCTGCCGCCGAGCACCTCGGCGAGACCTCCGGCGGCCATCGAGCAGGCCGAGCCGACCTCGCCCTGGCAGCCGACCTCGGCGCCGGAGATGGAGGCGTTCTCCTTGAAGAGCAGACCGATGGCGCCCGCCGCGAGCAGGAAGCGCACGATGCCGTCCTCGTCGGCGCCCGGCACGAAGTCGAGGAAGTACCGCAGGACGGCGGGGATGATGCCGGCCGCGCCGTTCGTCGGGGCGGTGACGACCCGGCCGCCCGCGGCGTTCTCCTCGTTCACGGCCATCGCGTAGAGCGTCACCCACTCCATGGCGCGGCCCGCCGGATCGCCCTCGCTGCGCAGCGCCCGAGCCGCCGCCGCGGCCCGCCGACGGACCTTCAGACCGCCGGGAAGGATGCCCTCACGGCCCAGGCCCCGCCCGACACAGGCCTCCATGACCCGCCAGATCTCCAGCAGGCCGGCGCGGATCTCCGCCTCGGTGCGCCAGGCCTTCTCGTTCTCCAGCATCAGCGCGGAGATCGACAGGCCCGTCTCCTTCGTCAGGCGCAGCAGTTCGTCGCCGGTGCCGAACGGGTGGGCGAGCACTGTGTCGTCGGGCTTGATCCGGTCCGCGCCGACCGCGTCCTCGTCGACCACGAAGCCGCCGCCCACGGAGTAGTACGTCTTCTCCAGCAGCGGCACGCCGTCGGCGTCGTACGCGAAGAGGATCATGCCGTTGGCGTGGTACGGCAGCGAGCGCCGGCGGTGCAGCACCAGCTGGGTCGAGGCGTCGAAGTCGATCTCGTGGGCCGGGCCGATCTCGGCGCCGAGCAGGCGGATGCGCCCGGTGCTGCGGATCCGCTCGACGTCCAGGTCGGCCTGGGCGACGTCGACCGTGTGCGGCTCACAGCCCTCCAGGCCGAGCAGCACCGCCTTCGGGGTGCCGTGGCCGTGGCCGGTGGCCCCGAGGGAGCCGAACAGCTCCGCCCGTACCGCGACGGTCTGGGCGAGCACGCCGTCCCGCTTCAGCCGGGCGACGAACATCCCGGCGGCGCGCATCGGGCCGACCGTGTGGGAACTGGACGGGCCGATGCCTATGGAGAACAGGTCGAAGACGCTGATTGCCACGCCATACTCCGTGGGATTGGCGGGGCGTGCCGAACGGTCACGGGCACGCCCCTGCGGGGGAGGTGTCGGTTACAGGCCGGGGTACAGCGGGTGCTTGTCGGCGAGGGCCTTGACCCGGGCCTTCAGTGCCTGCGCGTCGTACGACGGCTTGAGCGTCTCGGCGATGACGTCCGCGACCTCGGTGAAGTCCTCGGCGGTGAAGCCGCGCGTGGCCAGCGCCGGGGTGCCGATGCGCAGACCGGACGTCACCATCGGCGGACGCGGGTCGTTGGGGACGGCGTTGCGGTTCACCGTGATGCCGACCTCGTGGAGACGGTCCTCGGCCTGCTGCCCGTCCAGCTCGGACTCGCGCAGGTCGACCAGGATCAGGTGCACCTCCGTACCGCCGGACAGCACGTTCACCCCCGCCTCACGGGCGTCGGCCGCGGTCAGCCGCTCGGCGAGGATCTTCGCGCCCTCCACCGTACGGCGCTGGCGCTCCTTGAACTCCTCCGACGCGGCGACCTTGAAGGAGACCGCCTTGGCCGCGATCACATGCTCCAGCGGGCCGCCCTGGAAGCCCGGGAAGACCGAGGAGTTCAGCTTCTTCGCGAAGTCCTTCTTCGCGAGGATGATGCCGCCGCGCGGGCCGCCGAGGGTCTTGTGCGTGGTGGAGGTGACGACATCGGCGTACTCGACCGGGTTGGGGTGCAGCCCGGCCGCGACCAGCCCGGCGAAGTGCGCCATGTCCACCCACAGATAGGCCTCGACCTCGTCGGCGATCCGCCGGAACTCCGCGAAGTCCAGCTGCCGCGGGTACGCCGACCACCCCGCGATGATCACCTTCGGCCGGTGCTCCTTGGCCAGGCGCTCGACCTCGGCCATGTCGACCAGACCGGAGTCGTCCACGTGGTACGGGACCACGTTGAACTGCTTGCCCGAGAAGTTCAGCCGCATCCCGTGGGTGAGATGGCCGCCGTGCGCGAGGTCCAGGCCGAGGATGGTGTCCCCGGGCTGGGCGAGGGCGAACAGGGCGGCCTGGTTGGCCGAGGCGCCGGAGTGCGGCTGGACGTTGGCGTACTCGGCGCCGAACAGCTCCTTGACCCGGTCGATGGCGATCTGCTCGGCGACGTCGACGTGCTCACAGCCGCCGTAGTAGCGGCGGCCCGGGTAGCCCTCGGCGTACTTGTTGGTCAGGACCGAGCCCTGCGCCTCCATGACCGCGACCGGCGCGAAGTTCTCGGAGGCGATCATCTCCAGGGTGGACTGCTGACGCTCCAGCTCGGCGTCGACCGCGGCGGCGACGGCCGGGTCGAGCTCGTGCAGGGGCTGGTTGAACAGGGTCATCGGCGGTCTCCTCGAGTGTGGGCGCAGTGGGCGGCGTAGGCATCGGCGGACAGCGCGCCGGCGATGTTCTCGACCCGCAGCCGGAACAGCCAGCCGCCGGTGTAGGGAGCGGCCTTGACGACGCCCGGGTCGTCGGCCAGGGCGGGGTTGACTTCCAGGACGCGGCCCGAGGCGGGGGCGTACAGGCCGCTGACGGCGGTCCGTGACTGGATCTGCCCGCAGCTCTCCCCGGCCTCCACCCAGGAGCCGACCGCGGGCAGCCGGAGGTCGACCACGTCACCGAGGGCCTTCGCCGCGAACGCGGTGATGCCGACGGTGGCGTTGCCCTCGTCCACGACGAGCCACTCGTGGTCCCAGGTGTAACGCAGGTGCCGCGGAATGCTCGTGGCGGCCTCCCCTGCGGATTCCGGGGGGAGTCGGGGTGCGGAGCTCATGACACGACGGCCGCGGCGGCGGGGACCAGGGTGCGGCGGAGGCGGTTGAAGAACTTCGGCTGGTTGAGGGAGAGCACGGCGACGGGGGTGCCCTCGCGCCGGTAGACGGCGGTGAAGGTGCGGCTGTCGATGTCTCCCTCGACGACCTCGGGCTCGGCGCCGGGGGCGACGTGTCCGGCGACCTGGATGCGCACCTGGTACTGGTCGGACCAGAAGTACGGCGCGATGAGCGGGGCTTGGGCGGAGACGCCGCTCAGGAGTGTGCGGGCGGCGGTCCTCGCCTGCTCGGTGGCGTTGCTCCAGTGCTCGATGCGGGCGTGCCGTCCGGTGAACGGGTTGGGGCAGCGGGCGACGTCGCCGACGGCGACCACGCCCGGAACACCGGTCGAGCAGCCGGCGTCGCACACCACGCCGTCGTCCACCCGCACACCGGAGCCGGCGAGCCAGTCGGTGTTGGGGCGGACGCCCACGCCGACCACGACGACGTCGGCGGGCAGCAGCCGTCCGTCCGCCAGCCGTACGCCCGTGACGCGGCCCTCGCCGACGAGTTCCGCCACGCCGGTTCCGCACAGCAGCCGCACCCCGTGATCGCCGTGGAGCGAGGAGCCCACGAGCCCCATCTCGCGTCCGAGTTGGCGTTCCAGCGGTACCGGGAGCGCCTCGACGACGGTGACGTGGAGCCCGAGCCGGTGCGCGGTGGACGCCACCTCGGCGCCGATGAACCCGGCGCCGATGACGACGACCCGGGGCAGGCCGTCGAGCAGTTCGGTGCGCAGTGCCTGGGCGTCGTCCAGGGTGCGCAAGGTGTGGACGCCAGCCAGCCCTTCCGCGCCGGGGAGAGTGCGGGCGCTGGCCCCGGTCGCGACGACGACACCGTCGGTGCGCACGTGCCGTCCCCCGGTCAGGGTGACGGTCCGGGCCACGGGGTCGAGCCGCACGGCACGCTCGCCGAGCAGCCAGTGCACGTCCAGGATCTCGTACTCGTCCGCGTCGCCGAGCGCCAGCCCTGCGGCGTCGATGTCCCCCTTGAGGAAGTCCTTGGACAGCGGGGGGCGGTCGTAGGGAGTGTGGCGCTCCTCCCCCACGACGACGATCTCGCCGTCGTAGCCCTCCGCGCGCAGCGCGCGGACCGTGCTCAGACCTGCCAGCGACGCTCCGACGACCGTAATGCTCCTCATGCCGGCTCCAGACGGGGAGGTGTCTCGCATAACACAACGACCTTCGCTATACGCAACATGCTTTCCGCGCGGTGCGGGCGTTGTCAAGGGGGCGGAGCCGCCTATCGATTCCCAATGACGCTCAGGGTTGCGCACTTCGCAACAGAGCCGCCTGTACAGAAAGCCCGATGGCCCGTCCACCTGCCGGAGGGGCCGCAACAGCAGGTGGACGGGCGGTACGGGGGGGGTGGGGCCGGTCAGTGTGTGGGGCCGACCTCGAGCTTGTTCTGCGGACCGCCGCTACTACGCGATCACCGTCCGGCCGCAGGTCTTCATCAACCTCGTGCCCGACCACGTGATCTTCCACCGGATGTACCCGCTGGCCCCCGACCGCACGATCGTCGAGCGCACCCAGCCGGCGAACCCGGGATGCGGTCCAGGCCCTGGGAGGCCGTCGACGGGGAAGTCCTGGACCTCCTCGCCGAACTCCGCGCCGTGGCCGACGTAGTACTGGGCCGCGTAGCCGTCCGCGAACTCCGGGAGCACCTCGGTGAGTTCGGGGTGGATCGTGGCGCAGTGGTAGCACTCCATCAAGTTCTCGATGATGAGCTTCCAGTTGGCCTTGACGTCGTAGGTGATACGGCGGCCCACCAGCAGGTCGTCGATGCCGTAGCGCTCGATCGACTCCAGGTCGCCGAGCCGCTCGACGACCGCGCCCTGCACGTCGGCCCCGAAGGACGGCGGCTCGTCGGCGAGGCACACCCACACATAGCCGAGCCACTCCCGCACATGGCCGTTGATCAGGCCGTACTCGGTCCGGTCGATGTCCGCCATCGAGGTCAGGTTGGGCGCGGCGACCAGCTTGCCGTCCAGGCCGTAGGCCCAGGCATGGTACGGGCACTGGAAAGCCCGCTTGACTCGCCGGACTCCTCGGTGCACAGCTTGGCGCCGCGGTGCCCGAGCAGCGCGAGCCCCTGCGCGACGGCCGCGTCCGCGGCGAACGCCAGGCCGCCGTCGGAGAACGAGTCGGGGGTGACGTTCACGACGCCCATGACCAGCGTCCGGCCGGGTCGTGGCAGCCCGTGCGGGTGGAGTCCGGGCGTTCCCGGGTGCGCGGGGGTGGTGGTGTCAGCCGTGACGGTCACAGGGGTCAGCCTTCGATGGGTATGGCGAATCCCCGTGCGCAAAGCCCTGTGGGAGCCCCTCGACGGAGCTCCCACACGGGTGACGGGGAGCCCCGTCCGGTGTCGCTCGGACCTACTCCGTTGTCACTCAGACGTATTCCGTCGCCGCGTCGAGCAACCAGTCCGCCAGATAGCCGGCGAACGACGAGCGGACCAGGACCCAGAAGCCGGCCCTGGGTTCGTCCCGGGCGACCAGGACGACCTGGGTGCGGCCCAGGGTCGTCTGGGCGCAGCGTCCGGAGCCGAAGGCCCGTGGATGCAGGTCCAGCGGGCAGCCGTGGGCCAGCAGGTCGTGGGCGCGCGGGCCCGTGACGAGGAGCGTCGTGCGCTGTGCGGAGACGTCGGTGACGGAGACCGGCTCGTCTCCCGCGGCCTCCCTGATGCGGCTCTCCAGGTCCCGCTCACTTCCCGGCGGCCCCACCAGCAGCCACTCGTCCGGACCGAGCCACAGCGCGGTCAACTCCCCCGCGCGGACGACGGTGTTGGGCTGCAGGGGCAGCTGCAGGCCCAGGGCGAGCCCGACGGCTTCCGCCGCCGCTCCCTTGGCGTCGAGGCGTACGTCGAGCTGGGCCAGGAAGGGGAGTTCGGCCAGCCTGATCGCACCCCCGGACGTGCTTGTCGCGGCGGCCAGACGGTCCGCGACCTGCGACAGCGGGCTGCGGAGCGGGGCGGTAAGGGCGGTCTCAGCCATCGCGGCGGGCTCCCTCGGGGTCGTAGAGGACGGGGGCGGCGACGGTCACCGGCACGAGCTGGTCGCCGACGGGGGCGTACAGCCGCTCGCCGATGCGGTCCCGGCCGCCCTTGATCAGGGCGAGCGCGAACGTCCGGCCGAGGGCCGCGCTGCGATAGCTGGACGTGACATGGCCGAGCATCGGCACGGGCGGGGTCGGCAGCACACCGTCGGCGATCAGGTGCGTGCCCTCCGGGAGGAAGGTGCCCGGGTCCTCGGGGAGGAGGCCGACCAGGTGCTTGCGGTCGGGCCGGGAGGTGTCGGCGCGGGCGTAGGACCGCTTGCCGATGAAGTCCGGCTTCTTCTTCGACACCACCCAGCTCATGCCGAGGTCCTGCGGGGTGACGGTGCCGTCGGTGTCCTGGCCGATGATCGGGTAGCCCTTCTCGGCCCGCAGGACGTGCATGGTCTCCGTGCCGTACGGGGTGATGTCGTACGGGGCACCGGCCTCGTACACGGCCTCCCACAACGCGAGCGCCTGCCACGGTGACACATTGATCTCGTAGGCGAGTTCGCCGGAGAAACTGATCCGGCAGACCCGGGCGGCGATGCCCGCGACGGTCGTCTCACGCCAGGCCATGAACGGGAAGTCGTCGTTGGCCACGGCCAGTTGGGGCGCGAGCGCGGCGAGGACCGCACGGGACTTCGGGCCGACCAGGGCCACCGTGGCCCACTGCTCGGTCACGGACGTGCAGTGGACCTTCAGCTCGGGCCACTCGGTCTGGAGCCACTCCTCCATCCAGTCGAGTACGGCGGCGGCGTTGCCCGTCGTCGTGGTGACCAGGAAGCGCTCCGGGGCGACGCGGATGACCGTGCCGTCGTCGAAGACCATGCCGTCCGGGCGGCACATGACGCCGTAGCGGATCATGCCGACCTTCAGGGTGCTCATCATGTTGGTGTAGAGCCGGTCGAGGAAGACGCCGGCGTCCGGGCCCTGGACGTCGATCTTGCCGAGGGTGGAGGCGTCCATGAAGCCCACGCTCTCGCGGGTGGCGGCGCACTCGCGCAGCACGGCGGCCTCCATGTCCTCGCCGTCCTGCGGGTAGTACCAGGGGCGCTTCCACTGGCCCACGTTCTCGAACAGGGCGCCGTGCGCGACATGCCAGTCGTGGATGGCGGTCGTGCGGACCGGGTCGCTCAGCGCGCCCCGGTCGCGGCCCGCGAGGGCGGCGAAGGAGACCGGGGTGTACGGCGGGCGGAACGTGGTCGTGCCGAGGGCCGAGATGTCCACGCCGAGGAGTTCGGCGACGACGCCGCCGGCCAGGACGCCGGAGGTCTTGCCCTGGTCGTTGGCGGTGCCGGCCGTGGTGTAGCGCTTGGTGTGCTCGACCGAGCGCAGGCCGGCGCCGGTCGCGCGGGCCAGGTCCTCGACGGTGACGTCGCGCTGGAGGTCGACGAAGCGCGGGGCGTCCGTGTCACCCGGGACGACGTACACGTGCATCGGCGGCGTCTGCCGCGGCTGCGCGGGCACCTCCGGGAGGCGGGGCGTCTCGGCCGTGTAGCCCTCGGCCTCGACCGCGCGCGCACCGGCTGCCGCGCCCTGCGTCAGGACCGTGGCCGGGTCCATGACGCCGCTCGCGCTGCCCGCGACCTCGATCTGCTGGCGGCAGGTGTCGGGGACGAAGGAGCCCAGTGTCTCGTCGTAACGCAGCTTGCCGCCGGACTGGCTGAACAGGTGCGCCACCGGGTTCCAGCCGCCGGAGACCAGCAGCAGGTCGGCGGCGAACTGCCGCTGCCCCGCGGATTCTCCGTAGGGGGCGACCGTCACGGCGGTGAGGCGCGCGTCGCCGCCTTCCGTGCCGGTGACGGCGTGGCCGGGCAGGACTTCGAGGCCGGCCGCCCTCGCCCGCTCGGCCCACTCCCCCGGTTCGGGACGGGTGTCGACGATCGCCGTGAGGGCGAGGCCCGCCGAGGCCAGGTCCAGCGCCGCCGCGTACGCGCTGTCGTTGGTCGTGAAGACGACCGCGTGGCGGCCCGGCAGTACGCCGTGGCGGTTGACGTGGGTGCGGGCCGAGGAGGCCAGCATCACGCCGGGGCGGTCGTTGTCCGCGAAGGCCAGCGAGCGCTCGTGGGCGCCGGTGGCGAGGACGACCCGGCGGGCGCGGATGCGCCAGACGCGTTCGCGGGAGACGTTCTCGGGGGCGGCGGCGCCGAGGTGGTTGGTGCGGCGTTCGACGGCGAGGAGGTGGTTGTCGTCGTAGTGGCCGAAGACGGTGGTGCGGGTCAGGACGCGGACCTCGGGGGCGGCGTCGAGCTGCTCGGTCACCTCCCGTACCCAGTCGAGGTGTTCGGCCGTGCCCAGGAGGCTGCCGCCGAGTTCCGGCTGGTCGTCGGCGAGGATGACTCGGGCGCCGCTGTTCGCTGCCGCCGCCGCTGCCGCGAGACCGGCCGGGCCGGCGCCGACGATCAACAGGTCGCAGTGGGCGTGTACGGCGTCGTAGCGGGCCGGGTCGGGTTCCGTGGCGAGGCGGCCCTGGCCGGGGAGACTGCTCGCGACCAGGCCGTCGTACAGCTCGACGGTCGTCGCGGGGAGCATCGGCTCCGGGAAGGGCTCCTCGATCTGGATGACCGCGTTGGGCTCTTCGACGCCGGCTGAGAAGATGCCCCGGGGGCGGCCGAGCTTGATGCTGGTGCCGGCCCGGATGACGCCGTTGGCGAGGAGGGCGGAGGCGAGGGTGTCGCCGCGGAAGCCTCGGTATTCGGTGCCGTCGAAGGTGAAGGTGAGGGGGGTGTCGCGGTCGATTCGGCCGCGGGTCGCGTGGCGGAACGGCTGGGTTGTCTCGCCCTCGCCGCCCCTACCCGTCCCGTCATGAAGGGCCTCCGCCCCTTCGACCCCGCCAGGGGGCTCCGCCCCCTGGACCCCCCTCGGCCCTGAAAGGGCCTCGTCCTCAAACGCCGGACGGGCTGATTCTGCCGAGCCGGGCTGAGAAGTGACCGGGCGTGGCTCCACCGTCGACGGGCGTTCCTCTCCCGACCTGTACACCGCCAGAACCTCGTTCGTCGACGTGTCCCGCACCGCGTTGAACCAGCGGCGGCAGCCCGCCGCGTGGCTCCAGCGTTCGGCGAAGGGCCCCTTCGGGTTGTCGCGGAAGAACAGGTAGCGGGCCCACTCCTCGTCGGAGAGGGACGCCGGGTCTTCCGGGTACGGGACGTGGGCCTGGCCGCCGTAGTGGAACTCGGCCTCGTCGCGGGGCCCGCACCACGGGCAGGGGATGAGCAGCATGGATCGGCTCCCTAGTGGGCCACCGCGGCCGCGCCGTGCTCGTCGACGAGCGCGCCGGTGGTGAAACGGTCGAGCGAGAAGGGGGCGTTGAGGGCGTGCGGGGTGTCGTTGGCGATGGTGTGGGCGTAGACCCAGCCGACGCCCGGGGTGGCCTTGAAACCGCCCGTTCCCCAGCCGCAGTTGAGGTAGAGGTTGTCGACAGGGCTGAGCCCGATGATCGGTGAGGCGTCGGGGCTCACGTCGACGATGCCGCCCCAGGTGCGCAGCACGTGCGCGCGGGCGAAGACCGGGAACAGCTCCAGGGCCGCCGACATCTGCTCTTCGATGATGTGGAAGGCGCCGCGCTGGGTGTAGGAGTTGTACGCGTCGATGCCCGCGCCCATCACCAGCTCGCCCTTGTGGGCCTGGCTGACGTACACGTGGACGGCGTTGGACATGACGACCGTGGGGTGGATCGGCTCGAGGAGTTCCGAGACCAGCGCCTGCAACGGGTGGCTCTGGACCGGGAGTTCGATGCCCGCCATGGCGGCGAGGACCGAGGTGTGGCCCGCCGAGCAGAGCGCCACCTTTCCGGCCGCGATGGGGCCCAGGTTCGTCTGGACGCCGACCACCCGGTTGCCGACCACGTCGAGGCCCGTGACCTCGCAGTTCTGGATGATGTCGATGCCTGCCGCGTCCGCCGAGCGGGCCAGGCCCCAGGCGACGTAGTCGTGCTTGGCGATGCCCGCGCGCGGCTGGTACGTGGCGCCCAGGACCGGGTAGCGCACGTCCGGTGAGATGTTGACGATCGGGCAGACTTCCTTGACGCCGTCGGCGTCGAGCCACTCCGCGTCCACGCCGTTGAGGCGGTTCGCCTCGACGCGGCGCACGCTGTCGCGGACGTCCTGGAGGCTGTGCGCGAGGTTCAGCACGCCGCGCTGGGAGAAGAGGATCGGGTAGTCGAGCTCCTCCGCCAGGCCCTCCCAGAGCTTGAGGGCGTGCTCGTAGATGCCGGCGCTCTCGTCCCACAGGTAGTTGGAGCGGATGATCGTGGTGTTGCGGGCCATGTTGCCGCCCGCGAGCCAGCCCTTCTCCAGCACCGCGACGTTGGTGATGCCGTGGTTCCTGGCGAGGTAGTGGGCGGTGGCGAGGCCGTGTCCGCCGCCGCCGACGATCACCACGTCGTACGACTTCCTGGGCTCGGGATTGCGCCACAGGAAGTCGGGGTGGTCGGGGAGGTCGGCGCCGGGGGTGCGGGGGCTCATCGGACGTCTCCGTCGTTGGGCAGGGACAGGTTCATACGGTGTTCGCGTTCCTCTCGGCGGCCTCGACGACGTTGGCGAGCAACATCGCCCGGGTCATGGGGCCCACACCGCCGGGCATGGGCGCGATCCATCCGGCGACCTGGGCGGCGTCCGGGTGGACGTCGCCGACCAGGCCCTGGTCGGTGCGGGTGATGCCGACGTCCAGGACCGCCGCGCCGGGGCGCAGCATGTCCTTGGTGACCAGTCCGGGCGAGCCGGCGGCGGCGATGACGATGTCCGCCTCGCGTACGTGCCAGGCGAGGCCCTTGGTGCCGGTGTGGCAGAGGGTCACGGTGGCGTTCTCGGAGCGGCGGGTGAGGAGAAGGCCGATCGGGCGTCCGACGGTGATGCCGCGGCCGATCACGCAGACCCTCGCTCCGGCGAGGGGTACGTCATGGCGGCGGAGCAGTTCGACGATGCCGCGCGGGGTGCACGGCAGCGGGGCCTCGACACCCAGGGTGAGCCGGCCGAGGTTGACGGGGTGCAGGCCGTCGGCGTCCTTGGCCGGGTCCACGCGTTCCAGTACGGCGTTGGCGTCCAGGTGGCGCGGCAGCGGGAGCTGGACGATGTAGCCGGTGCAGGCCGGGTCGGCGTTGAGCTCGTCGATCGTCTCCTCGACCTGCTGCTGCGAGGCGTCGGCGGGCAGGTCCCGGCGGATGGAGGCGATGCCGACCTGGGCGCAGTCGCGATGCTTGCCGGCGACGTAGGCGTGGCTGCCCGGGTCGTCGCCGACCAGGATGGTGCCCAGGCCCGGCGGGCGGCCGTTCGTGGCCGTCAACTTGGCCACGCGCTCGGCGAGTTCGCGGCGGATGCCGGCGGCGGTCGCCTTGCCGTCGAGTGTCTGCGCAGTCATCGTCTTCCCTCGGTCAGCCACGGAGGCGGGACATGGTGGGGTCGAAGAGGGGCTCCTCGGCGACGACCGCCTCGACGCGCTGGTCGAAGTAGCCGATCCGCACGGGTGTGCCGGGGGTGGTGAGCTCGGCCGGGAGCCAGGCGTAGGCGATGCCCTTGCCGATGGTGTAGCCGTAGGCGGCGCTGGTGACATAGCCGACCGCCTGGTCGCCGTCGTACACCGGCTCCTTGCCGAGGACGACCGAGTGCGGGTCGTCGATGGTGAGGCAGGTCAGCTTGCGCCGGACGTCGGCCTTACGGCGTTCCAGCGCCTGCTTGCCGATGAAGTCGCCCTTGTCGAGCTTGACGGCGAAGCCGACGCCCGCCTCGTAGGGGTCGTGCTCGTAGGTCATGTCGGTGCCGAAGGAGCGGTAACCCTTCTCCAGGCGGAGGCTGTTGAAGGCGCCGCGGCCGGCGATGACACCGCCGAGGGGCCCCGCCGCCTGCCACAGGATGTCCCACAGCTTCTGGCCCTGGTCGGCGGTGGTGTACAGCTCCCAGCCGAGTTCGCCGACGTAACTCAGGCGCATCGCGGTCACGGGGACGCTGCCGATGTAGGCGCGCTTGGCGCGGAAGTACTTCAGGCCGTCGTTGGAGAAGTCCTCGTCCGTCAGCGGCTGGAGGACCTTGCGGGCCAGCGGGCCCCACAGGCCGATGCAGCAGGTACCCGGCGTGATGTCGCGGACCTGGACCGTGCCGTCGGCGGGGAGGTGGCGGCTGAACCAGTCGAGGTCGAGGTTGCCGTTGGCGCCGACCTGGAAGAGGTCGCGGGCGAGCCGGGCGACGGTGATGTCGCTGCGGATGCCGCCGTCGTGGTCGAGGAGCAGGGTGTAGGTGACCGAGCCGACGGACTTGGCGACCTTGCCGGTGCACAGCCGCTCCAGGAACTCGGCGGAGCCGGGGCCGCTCACCTCCAGGCGCTTGAGGGCCGTCATGTCGTACATCGCGACCGTCTCGCGGGTGACCTGGGCCTCGGCGCCGACGATGGGCGACCAGAACTGGGCGGCCCAGTCGTTGGGGGTGGGGATGGAACGGCCCTCGACGAGCTTCGCGTTGGCCTCGTACCACTGCGGGCGCTCCCAGCCGTTCGCCTCCAGGAAGAAGGCGCCGTGCTCCTGCTGGCGGGCGTGGAAGGGGCTGGTGCGGATCGGGCGCGGGTCGCCGGACGGCTGGAGGGGGTGGAGGATGTCGTAGACCTCGACGAAGTTCTGGCAGTCGCGGGCCAGGACGTACTCCGGGGACAGCTGGTGCGGCTCGAAGCGGTTGACGTCGCACTCGTGCAGGTCGAAGGACGAGCAGTGCCCGTCGACCAGCCATTCGGCCATGGCCCGGCCTACGCCCGCGGAGTGGGTGACCCACACGGCCTCGGCGACCCAGAAGCCCTTGACGTCCGGGGACTCGCCGAGCAGCGGGAAGTTGTCGGTGGTGAAGGAGAACAGGCCGTTGATGCCCTCCTCGACCTTCGCCTCCTTGGTCGCGGGGAGGAGGGACCGGGTCTCCGTCCAGGCGTCCTCGAAGTCCTCCTCGGTGAACTTCAGGACCGAGGGCATCTCGTCGGCCTCGTCCACGGAGAGGATGTCGTCGGCGGAGATCGGCATCGGGCGGTGGCCGTAGTAGCCGATGCCGATGCCGTCGAAGCGGTCGCGGTAGTAGAGGTCGGCGTCCTGGTGGCGCAGGATCGGGCGGACCGCTTCCTCGGTCTGGCCGGCGAGCGCCGGTATCGGGCCGGTCCAGGCGAGCTGGTGGGCCAGCGGGGTCAGCGGGAGGTTCATGCCGGCCATGCGGGCGATCTTCGGGCCCCAGATGCCGGCGCAGCACACGACGATGTCTGCTTCCAGATCGCCCTGGTCGGTGCGGACGCCCGTCACCTCGCCGTCGGCCTGGAGCACGTCGAGGACCTCGTGGCGGGCCAGGAAGCGTACCCCGCGCTCGGTGGCCCGGCGGATCTGGGCCTCGACGGCGAGGACGGCCTTGGCGAGGCCGTCGGTCGGGACGAGGAGGCCGCCGAGGACCTTGTCCCGGTCGACCAGCGGGTGCTGTTCGACGCACTCGTCGGCGGTCAGGATCCGGGACTCGATGCCCCAGGCGGTGATCCAGCCGTGGCGGCGGTGCAGTTCCGCGAGGCGCTCCGGCGTGGTCGCCACTTCGAGGCCGCCGACCTGGAGGAAGCAGGGCTTGCCGTCGACGTCGAGGGAGCAGAACTTCTCGACGGTGTAGCGGGCCAGCTCGGTCATGGTCTTCGAGGAGTTGGTCTGGAAGACCAGGCCGGGGGCGTGCGAGGACGAGCCTCCGGTGGCCGGGAGCGGCCCCTGGTCGACCACGGTCACCTCGGTCCAGCCCCGCGCCGAGATCTCGTCCGCGAGCGCCGCGCCGACGACTCCCGCTCCGATGATGACCACACGCGGTCCCGCCATCGCCGCACCTCCGGTTGAGTTGCTTTCTGCGCAACGTGATTCAGGTTGCGCAACTCAATGTGCCTGCCGTGCAGGTGGGTGTCAAGAGGTCCGGTGACCTCGGAGAACGGCGCGGAAAACGGCAATGCCCGGTGGGTGGCGCGCGTCCGTGCGCACCACCCACCGGGCATCCGTGACGGGCCTACTTGATCCAGGCATCCACCTTGTCGCGGTTGGCCTCGACCCACTTCTCGGCCGCGGCCTCGGGGGTCATCTTGTCCACCGCGATGTACTTCGCCACGGCGTTCTGGTCGTCGTTGGTCCAGGTGAAGTTCTTCACCAGGTCATAGGCCGGACTGCCCGACTCGGCGAACTTCTTGCTGACGATCTTGTCCAGCTTGTACACGGGATAGTCGCAGGCGACCTTCTCGGCATCGGCGTCGCAGCCCGTCTTGTACTCGGGCAGCTTGACCTTCTCCAGCGGCACCTCGGACATGAACCACTGCGGCTCGTAGAAGTAGCCGATCACCCACTCCTTGTCCTTCTCCGCCTTGCGGAAGGCCTGGATGAGGGCGGTCTCACTGCCCGCGTAGACGACCTTGTAGTCCAGCTTGAGGTTCTTCACCAGGGCTTCGTCGTTCGTCACGAACGACGGGTCGCCGTCGAGGAGTTGACCCTTGCCGCCGGACTCGGAGGTCTTGAACTCGGCCGCGTACTTGTTGAGGTTGTTCCAGTCGAGGATGTCGGGGTGCTCCTTGGCCAGCCACGGCGGCACGTACCAGCCGATGAGGCCTTCGTTGCCGGTCGGGCCGGCGTCGACGGCCGTCTTCTGGTCGGTGATGTACTTCTTCTTCAGGTCGTCGTGACCCCAGTTCTCGACGACGGCGTCGACCTCGCCCGTCCCGAAGCCCTGCCAGGCGATCTCTTCCTTCAGGTCCTTCTTGGTGACCTTGCAGCCGAGGTCCTTCTCCGCGACGTACGCGATGACCGCCGCGTTGGCCTCGTAGCCCACCCACGGGTTGACCGCGAGGTTGAAGGTGCCGCACTTGCCGGAGCTGCCCGAACCGCCGGCGTCCGAGGAGTCGTCACCGACCTTCGCACCGCCGCAGGCGGTGAGGGTGAGGCCGAGGACCGCTATGCCGGCCGCGCCGACTCTCCAGTGTCTTGCTTGCCTTGCCATGGTCAGTTGCTCCTTACGCGCTGGTACGCCGCGCCGCTGCCTGAGTGATCCGGTCGAACATGACTCCGAGAAGGACGATGGCGAGCCCCGCGGCGAGCCCCTTCCCGAACAACTGCCCCTGCGAGAAGCCGGCCACGACGTCGTAGCCGAGGGCGCCCGCGCCAACCAGGCCGCCCACCACAACCATCGACAGCACGTAGATCAGGCCCTGGTTGGTCGCGAGGGTCAGGGCGCCGCGTGCCATCGGCAGTTGGACCTTGGTGATGATCTGCCAGGTGTTGCACCCGGCGGAGGTGGCCGCCTCCACGGTCGTCGCGGGCACGTTCCGCACCCCGTCCGCGATGATCTTCATGGCGACGGGGGCCGCGTAGACGACGGCGGCGACGATCGCCGTGAAGCGGGTCGCGCCGAACAGCGCGAGGAACGGCACGAGATAGACGAACGGCGGCATGACCTGTGCCGCGTCCAGGCTGGGCCGCAGCATCCGGTCCACCAGCGCGCTGCGTCCCATCCACACGCCGAAGACGACGCCGAGCAGCATCACCAGCACCGTGGCGACGACGGTCGACGCCAGCGTCGTCATGCTGTCCGACCACACGCCGGTGGCGACCAGCAGGCCCACGCACACCGTTGTGGTGATGCCGGCGCGCACGCCGCCGAGGACGACGCCGAGCGCGATCAGAGCCGCGCCGACGAGCCACCAGGGGGAGTCGGTGAGCAGGGTCTGGAACGGGTTGAGCAGGCCGTTGGTGATGGCGTCCCGGAAGGCGTTGGTGAGGCCCGACAGGTTGTCCTGCGCCCAGGTGGTCACGGTGTCCGCGCCCTTGGAGATGGCACTGCCGGTGCCTCCCTCGCCGGGGAACTCCGCCGCCCAGATGTAGGTGTGCGACAGGTAGATCAGAACGGCGGTGACCGCCGCCCCCGCGCCGAGCAGCGGGCGCCGCCAGGTCAGGAAGCGGTTCTTCGAACGCCGGGCCGCCTCCTCGCGTGCGCTCGCCGCGGTGGTGACCCGGTCCAGCACGATGGCCAGGACGACGATGGCCAGGCCCGCGTTGAAGGCCGTGCCGACATCGAGCGACTCCAGTGCCTGCATGACGGTCTTGCCGAGTCCGGGCGCGTCGATCAGGGCGGCGATGGTCACCATGGCCAGGGCGGCCATGATGGTCTGGTTGACCCCCATCACCACGGTCCGCTTGGACATCGGCAGCAGGACCTTCAGCAGGGCCTGCCGTCGTGTCGCCCCCAGTGAGTCGGCCGCCTCCACCGTCGTCGCCGGCACGGTACGGATCGCGTGCGCGGTGATGCGGATCGCGGGCGGGGCCGCGTAGATCACGGTGGCGATGGTTGCGGAGGCCGGGCCGATCAGGAAGAACAGGGTCAGCGGGGCCAGGTAGACGAAGGTCGGCATCGTCTGCATGAAGTCCAGGAAGGGCGTGATGATCCGGTTGAACCGGTCGGACAGCCCCGCCCACACACCCAGCGGGATCGCGAACAGCAGCGCGACGAAGACGGCCGAGACGGTGAGCGCCAGGGTGTCCATGCTCTCCTGCCACAGACCCTGCAGGCCCAGGAAGGTGAAGCCGGCCACCGCGAGCAGCGCGACCCGCCAGTTGCCCACGGCCCAGGAGACATAGCCGGCGATGCCGACGACACCGAGCCAGCCGATCTGCGGGACGGGCCGGTCGACGGACGGCTGGGAGATCAGCTCCTGGACGAAGGTCACCAGAGTGTCGATGACCAGGCGGATCTCGTTGAAGAAGTAGAGGAAGAGCGGGTTGGAGCTGTGGTTCGCGCCGATCGAGTCGTTGACGTCGTTGAACCACCGGTGCAGATCGGTCAGGTCGGCCGCCGCCAGGGCGAGCGTCTGCTTGCCGCGCAGCACCAGGAACAGCACCAGCCAGACGACCAGGACGGCGCCGACCATCATGGGCCGGCTGATCTTGCGTGCCTCTTCGACCGGCGCGGGCGGCTCGGCTGTGGATGTCTTCTCGGGTTTCTCCACGGCGACGGTCATCACGCGCCGCCTTCCTGCCCGGCGACCACCGCGAGGATCTCCTCGTCGCCGACGATGCCCAGCAGCTTGCCGTCCTCGACGACCTTGACCGGCTTGTCGGCCGCGAGCACCGCCCGGGTGGCCTCCTTCACGACGACGTCCGGGCCCAGCTCGGGGCCGTCCAGGGCGTCGCCGTCCTCCGCCGGGCGCATGATCCAGCGCAGCGTGAGCACGTCGCCGCGCGGGACGTCCTTGACGAACTCGCGGACGTAGTCGTCCGCCGGGGCGCCGACGAGCTCGTCGCCGGTGCCGCACTGGACCATCTTGCCGTCCCGCATGATCAGGATGCGGTCGCCCAGCTTGAGGGCCTCGGAGAGGTCGTGGGTGATGAACACCATCGTCTTGCCGACCTCGTGGTGCAGGCGGATGACCTCGTTCTGCATGTCACGGCGGATCAACGGGTCGAGCGCCGAGAACGGCTCGTCGAAGAAGAGCACGTCCGGGTCGCCCGCCAGCGCCCGGGCGAGGCCCACACGCTGCTGCATACCGCCAGACAACTGGTCGGGGTAGGAGTTCTCGTAACCCGCGAGGCCGACCAGCTCGACGACCTCCTGGGCCCGCCTGACGCGCTCGGCCCTGCCCATGCCCCGGATCTCCAGACCGAACGCCACGTTGTCGACGACGCGGCGGTGGGGCAGCAGACCGAAGTGCTGGAAGACCATGGAGAACTTGCGGCGGCGCAGGTCGCGCAGGCGCCCCGCGTCGGCCTGGCGGATGTCCTCGCCCTCGAAGACGACCTCACCGGCGGTGGGTTCGATCAGCCGGGTCAGACATCGCACCAGCGTGGACTTCCCGGAGCCGGACAGGCCCATGACGACGAAGACCTCGCCCGGCGAGACGTCGAAGTGGACGTCGCGTACGGCGGCGGTGCAGCCGGTGCGGTCCATGAGCTCGCGGCGGGTGAGGCCGCACAGCTCCTCGGAGTCCGGCACCTGGTCGGCCTTCGGCCCGAACACCTTCCACAGCCTGCGCACGGAGATGACCGGGGTGGAGCCCGAGTCCTGGGGCGTGCCGCGCCGCTGCGGCACCTCGGTCTGTGTGGTCACGTTCGACCTTCTTTCGGCGTTCAGCCGCGGAACCAGTGCTGCGGCCGGGGTTGGATGTTCTGCCAGATGTGCTTGGGCTCTCGGTACTCGTTCAAGCCGGTCGGTCCCAGCTCCCGGCCCACGCCCGAGTGCCCGAAGCCACCCCATTCCGCTTGCGGCACATAGGGGTGGTAGTCGTTGATCCAGACCGTGCCGTGCCGCAGCCGCCGGGCGACCCGCTGGGCCTTCCCCGCGTCCTGCGTCCACACGGCGCCGGCGAGTCCGTACTCGGTGTCGTTGGCGATGCGTACGGCGTCGTCCTCGCCGGTGAAGCGCTCCACGGTCAGCACGGGCCCGAAGGACTCCTCGTGCACCACGCGCATGTCCTGCCGGCACTCGTCGAGCACGGTGGGCGGGTAGAAGTGGCCGTTCGCCAGCGCGGGGTCGTCGGGCCGGGCGCCCCCGCAGCGCAGTACGGCGCCCTCGGCGAGGCCGGCCGCGACGTACGCCTCGACCTTCTCCAGGTGCTGTGCGGAGATCAGCGCACCCGTCTCGGCGTCGGCGTCGAAGGGCCCGCCGAGCCGGATCTGCCGGGCCCGGCGGACGACCTCGTCGACGAAGCGGTCGTGCAGGGAGTCCTCGACGATCAGCCGGGCGCCGGCCGAGCAGACCTGCCCCGAGTGCAGGAAGACGGCCGTGAGGGCGAAGTCCACGGCCGTCTCGAAGTCGGCGTCGGCGAAGACGACGTTGGGGTTCTTGCCGCCGAGCTCCAGCGCGACCTTCTTCACGGTCGCGGCGGCGGTGGCCATGATCCGCTTGCCGGTCTCCAGGCCCCCGGTGAAGGAGACCATGTCCACGGCCGGGTCCTCGGACAGCGGTGCGCCCACCTCGGGCCCGGTGCCCAGGACGAGGTTCGCCACGCCCGCCGGGATCCCCGCCTCCTCCAGCGCCTTCATCAGCAGGATGGAGGTGGAGGGGGTGAGCTCGCTGGGCTTGAGGACGATCGTGTTGCCGGCGAGCAGCGCCGGGGCGACCTTCCAACTGGCTTGCAGCAGGGGGTAGTTCCAGGGCGTGATGAGCCCGCACACACCGACCGGCTCATACACGACACGACTCACGGCGTCGTCACGGCCCGTGTCGATCGCGCGCCCGGCGTCCGTTCCCGCGAGGCCGCCGTAGTAGCGGAAGCAGGAGACGACGTCGGCGATGTCGTACTCGCTCTCCACCAGCCGCTTGCCGGTGTCCAGGGACTCGGCGCGGGCGAATGTCTTGGCGTCGCGCTCGAGGATGTCGGCGGTGCGCAGCAGCAGCGCGCCGCGCTCACGCTCGGGAGTGTCGGGCCAGTGCCCGGCGTCGAAGGCGCGGCGGGCAGCGGCGATCGCGGCCTCGGTGTCGGGGCGTGTCGCCTCCGCTACGGTCGCCGCGAGCGTGCCGTCGGCGGGACAGCGGATCTCCCGGTGCCCACCGGCGACCGGATCCCGCCATTCGCCATCCACATACAGGTCTGCCACGCGACGAGCCTTTCAATGGAAATTCGTTGCGCATCGTGCACCCGATTGCTTGTGGTGGAACACAGTGTCGAATGGACAGACCGGCGTCAAGGGGTTGGCGGATGACGATTTAGCCATGCGCCCCTTTACCCGCCCGCCCTTGACCGCAAGCCGCACCGAGCCGACCATGTTGCGTATCGCTCACCATGTTGTGCATTACGCACCGACGGAGGCCGCCCATGTCCCCCCGACCCCGCCCTGGCCGTGAGTACGTCCTGACCCTCTCCTGTCCCGACAGCGCGGGACTGGTTCACGCCGTGAGCGGCTTTCTCGTCAGGAACTCCGGAAACATCCTGGAAAGCCAGCAGTTCGACGACCGACTCCAAGGTCGTTTCTTCATGCGGGTCCACTTCGACGTCTCCGATCCGGACGTCGAACTGGAAAGTCTGCGTTACCGGTTCGGTCCGGTGGCCCAGGCCTACGGCATCTCCTGGACCCTGAGCGAAGCGGCCACGCCGACCCGGACGCTGATCATGGTGTCCAGGTTCGGCCACTGCCTGAACGACCTGCTCTTCCGCCGACGCACCGGCGCCCTCAACATCGAGATCCCGGCGATCGTCTCCAACCACCGGGACTTCGAGGGGCTCGCGGAGACCTACGGCGTCCCCTTCCACCACATCCCGGTGACCAAGGACACCAAGCCGGAGGCCGAGGCGCGCCTGCTGGAGCTGGTGCGCGACCTGAACATCGACCTGGTGGTACTGGCCCGCTACATGCAGATCCTCTCCGACGACCTGTGCAAGCAGCTGGAGGGCCGCGCCATCAACATCCACCACTCCTTCCTCCCCAGCTTCAAGGGCGCGCGCCCCTACGACCAGGCCTACCAGCGCGGGGTGAAGCTCGTCGGCGCGACGGCGCACTATGTGACGCCGGACCTGGACGAGGGCCAGATCATCGAGCAGGACGTGGTCCGGGTGGACCACTCGCTCGACCCGGGCGAGTTGGTCACGGTCGGGCGGGACGTGGAGGCACAGGTGCTCGCGCACGCGGTGAAGTGGCACAGCGAGAGCCGCGTGATGGTGGACGGCAACCGCACGGTGGTCTTCCGCTGAGCGCACCCACAGGGGGCGGGACCGGGTTCCGGTCCCGCCCTTTTCGTATACGACCCCGAGCGCGCCGCCACCGGTCACAGCGGCCGCTGAAGGAAGGCGATGAGTGCCGCCGTGAGTTCCGCGGGGGCGTCCTCCTGGACGAGGTGGCCCGCGCCTGCGATCGGTTCGAAGCGCGCGCCGGGGACGAGAGCGGCCAGCTCGCGGCCCTTCGCCACCGGGATCCAGGTGTCGTCCTCGCCCCAGCAGACGAGGGTGGGGACGCCGATCTCGCCGTACCGGCCCTGGATCTCGTCGGTGTAGCGCTGGTCGGCCTGGGCGATCTGGCGGTAGAAGGCGGCCTGGCCGGGCCCGTCCAGCCAGGGGTCGACGAGCCGGTCGAGGACCGCGGGGTGCAGGCCGGGGCTGCTGGCGGACGTGACGTACTCACGCACCAGCGCCGCGTGCAGCGCGGGCGGCAACCGCTCGAAGACATCGGCGTGCTCGCGGACCAGCCGGAAGAACGGCGAGCCCCACGGTGCCAGTGCGACCGGGTCCACCAGGGCGAGGCACCGATACCGGGCCCCGTGCAGCAACTGTGCCCGCAGGGCGACGGCGCCGCCGAAGTCGTGGGCGACCACGTGCGGTTCCGCAAGGCCCCAGTGGCTCAGGAGTTCGGTGAAGACACGGCCCTGGGCGGCCAGGGAGACATCCTGTCCGGCGGTCTTCTCGGAGGTGCCGTAGCCGGGCATGTCCCACACGAACACCTGGTGGTGGCGGGCGAGCGAGCGGGCGACGGCGCGCCAGACGTACGACGAGAAGGGCGTGCCGTGCAGCAGGACGACCGGCGGCCGGCCGGGCTGCCCCAGCCGGTCCCAACGGACGTCACCTGATGAGCTGTTGAAGGTTCGGGTCAGCTTCCAGTCGATGTCCGTTGCCATCCTTCTCCCGGGTCAGCCGCCCAACCGGTCCAGCAGCGCGCGGCGCCACCGCTCCGTCTCGGCGATCTGGTTGAACGTGAACAGGTGCAGACCGGCCACCCCCGCCGAGGGGGCCGTAAGGGCCTCCTGCGTGCGGGTCAGCAGTCGCTCGGGGGCATACCCTCCGGGCGCCGCGAAACGCACGAACCACGAGGCGTGTTTCGTCAGGAAGCGCGTCGACTCCCCCACCCCGATCTTCGTCGCCATGGCGAGCAGCTTCGCCCGTTGCACGGGCCCGGCGACCCCCACGTACAGCGGCAGCGTGACGTCCCGGCGTCGTATACGGGCGATCCAGTCCCCCAGCACCCGTGGGTCGAAGCACAGGTTGCTCACGATGTACGTGGCGTGCTCGCGCTTGTCCCACATCGCCTGGATGGTGACGTCGTCGTGGATGAGCGGATGGCTCTCGGGGTAGCCGGTGACGCCGACGCGGGCGAAGGGGCTGCCCAGCTCGCTCAGCCTGCGCAGCACCGGCAGTGCCCCGTCGTAGCCCCCGGCGGGCGGGTCGGCGTCGCCGGCCGGGACGAAGACGTCCTCCACGCCCGCCTCGCGCAGCCGGTCGACCACCTCCTTCAGGTGCGCGTCGTCCCGCAGCAGCCGCGCCGGCACGTGCGGGACGACCCGGTAGCCGTGCGCGGCGAGCCGGCCGGCGAGGTCGAGGGTCGGTTCCAGGCCCTTGACCGGCGACGCCGTCACGGTGACGACGACGTCGCGCGGGACATGGGCGAGGACCTTGTCCTCGGTCGCCTTCGCGGGCAGCACCTCGTAGCGGACGCTGTTCAGCAGCGCCCGGAGCCCTGCGGTGCCCAATGTCCTACTCCGCCTGCTTCTGGACGTCACGGTGGCGGTAGTACGCGGCCTTCGACGGCGCGAGCGGCTCCTTGCCGAGGATCAGGTCGGCGGCCTTCTCCGCGACCATCATCACCGGGGCGTAGATGTTGCCGTTGGTGACGTACGGCATGACGGAGGCGTCCACCACGCGCAGGCCCTCGACGCCGTGCACCCGCATGCTGGCGGGGTCGACCACGGACATCTCGTCGGTGCCCATCTTGCAGGTGCAGGACGGGTGCAGGGCGGTCTCGCCGTCCTTGGCCACCCAGGCGAGGATCTCCTCGTCGGTCTCCACCGACGGCCCGGGCGAGATCTCCCCGTCGTTGTAGGGGGCGAGCGCGGGCTGGTTGAGCAGCTTGCGGGCCACCCTGATCGCCTCGACCCACTCGCGGCGGTCCTGCTCGGTGGAGAGGTAGTTGAAGCGCAGTGCCGGGTGTTCGCGCGGGTCCCTGCTCTTGATCTTCACGGAGCCGATGGCGTCGGAGTACATGGGTCCGACGTGCACCTGGTAGCCATGGCCGCCGGCGGGCACGGAGCCGTCGTAGCGGACCGCGATCGGCAGGAAGTGGAACATCAGGTTGGGGTAGTCCACGTCCTCGTTGCTGCGGGCGAAGCCACCGGCCTCGAAGTGGTTGGTCGCGGCCGGGCCCTTCCTGAACAGCCACTGCAGACCGATGAAGGGTGCCCGCCACTTCGCCAGGTACGGCTGCATGGAGACGGGTTGCTTGCAGGCGTACTGGATGTACACCTCCAGGTGGTCCTGCATGTTCTCGCCGACGCCCGGGAGGTCGTGGACCACCTCGATGCCGAGGGCGGCCAGCTCGGCGGCGTTGCCGACGCCGGAGAGCTGGAGCAGCTGCGGGGAGTTGATGGCGCCGCCGCAGAGGATGACCTCCCCGGCGCGGACCTGCTGGAGGGCGCCCCGGCCGCGCTGGAACTCGACGCCGACGGCGCGCTTGCCCTCGAAGAGGACGCGTGTGACGAGAGCACGGGTCTTGACGGTGAGGTTCGGCCGCTTCATCGCGGGCTTGAGGTACGCCTTCGAGGCCGACAGCCGACGTCCGCGATGAACATTCCGGTCGAACTTGGCGAAACCTTCCTGTCGGTAGCCGTTGACGTCGTCCGTGGGCGCGTAGCCGGCTTCCTGGGTGGCCTTGAGGAAGGCGTCGAAGAGGGGGTTGGTCGCCGGGCCGCGCTCGAGGACGAGGGGACCGTCGTGACCGCGGAACTCGTCGTCCGGGTCGGCCGCCAGACAGTTCTCCATCCGCCGGAAGTACGGCAGACAGTGTGCGTAGTCCCAGGTCTCCATGCCCGGATCGGCCGCCCAGCGCTCGTAGTCCATGGGGTTGCCGCGCTGGAAGATCATGCCGTTGATGCTGCTGGAGCCGCCCAGGACCTTGCCGCGCGCGTGGTAGATGCGCCGGCCGCCCATGTGGGGCTCGGGCTCGGACTCGTACTTCCAGTCGTAGAACCGGCTGCCGATCGGGTAGGTCAGCGCCGCGGGCATGTGGATGAAGACGTCCCACGGGTAGTCCGAGCGGCCCGCCTCCAGGACCAGGACCCGGTTGACCGGGTCGGCGGAGAGTCTGTTCGCCAGTGCGCTGCCGGCCGATCCGCCGCCGACGATGACGAAGTCGTACTGCACAGGAGCCATGGTGCCTCGTCTCGCTCGCGCCGTAGATGTGCGAGGCATGCTAGCGCCGGTATCGCCATACGCACCAGGTTGCGAAACGCGCAACTTCTGACGGCTTCATTACGTGCCAGTTACTTGCCGTTACGTTGTTTACTACGCGTATAGTTTCACTGTGAGCAACTACAGCCCTGATACGGAAACGTCAAACTCGCAAACCGGCGGCGTGCAGTCGGTCGACCGAGCCATCAGCGTCCTGGAGATCCTCGCTCAGCGTGGCGAGGCGGGCGTCAGTGAGGTGGCGGGCGAGATCGAGGTGCACAAGTCCACCGCCTTCCGGCTGCTCGGCGCCCTGGAGGCGCGCGGCCTGGTGGAGCAGGCCGGGGAGCGCGGCAAGTACCGGCTCGGCTTCGGCATCGTCCGGCTGGCCGGCGCGGTCACGGGCCGTATCGACATCACTCAGCAGGGCCGTCCGGTCTGCGAGCGCCTCGCCGAGGAGATCGGCGAGACGGTCAACATCGCCGTGATGCAGGAGCACTACGCGATCAACCTGTACCAGGTGCGCGGCCCGGGCGCGGTCACCGCGCACAACTGGGTCGGGCAGCTGACCCCGCTGCACGCCACGTCGAGCGGCAAGATCCTGCTGGCCCACATGCCCGCGAAGGAGCGCGCCGCGCTGCTGTCCGCCGCCGGTATGAAGAAGGTCACTCCGCACACCATCACCGCGAAGACGAAGCTGGAGAAGAACCTCGCCGAGGCGCGGGAGCGGGGTTACGCCTTCACCTTGGAGGAGCTGGAGATCGGCCTGCACGCCATGGCTGCCCCGGTCCGCAACCGGGACGGTGAGGTCATCGCCGCGCTCAGCGCCTCCGGGCCCGGGTACCGGTTCACCGAGGAGCGTCTGCACGAGCTCTCCCCGGTGCTCCTCAAGGGCGCCGAGGAGATCAGCCACCGGATGGGCTACCTGGGCTGAGCCACGCCCTACGGGTCAGCCCTGAGCGGTGCCCAGGCGCTCGTTGACCCAGTCGTGGAACGCGCCGATGTGGTGCTCGCTGGGCACCAGCACGCCACCCTTGGCGTACATCCGGGAGCTCATTCCGGGCTGCGTGCGCTCGCAGGCGTCGAAGTCCTGCTGGTTGACGCGGTGGAAGAGTTCCACGGACCGGCTGACGTCCTTGCCGGTCTCGACGACATGCGGCAGATACAGCCAGTCGCACTCGACGATCGTGCGGTCCACGGAGACCGGGTACATCCGGTGGAAGATGACGTGGTCGGGCACGAGGTTGATGAACACCTGGGGCTTGACGGTGATCGCGTAGTACCGGCGGTCCTGGTCCTCGGCCACCCCGGGAATACGGTCCAGGCCCTCTGAGCCGTCGACGGTGAAGCCCTGGACGTCCTCGCCGAACTCCGCGCCGTGGCCCACGTAGTACTGGGCGGCGTATCCGTCCGCGAACTCCGGGAGCACCTCCGTGAGTTCGGGGTGGATCGTGGCGCAGTGGTAGCACTCCATGAAGTTCTCGATGATGAGCTTCCAGTTGGACTTCACGTCGTACGTGATGCGCTTGCCGACGGAGAGGTTCTCGATGCCGTAGCGCTCGATCGACTCGACGTCGCCGAGGCGGGCGACGACCTCACCGATGACGTCCTCCTCGAAGGAGGGCGGGTTCTCCGCGAGGCAGACCCACACATAGCCCAGCCACTCGCGCACGGCCACGCTCACCAGGCCGTACTCGGTGCGGCCCACGTCGGGCATCTTGGTGAGGTTGGGTGCCGCGACGAGCTTGCCGTTCAGGTCGTAGGTCCAGGCGTGGTACGGGCACTGGAAGGCCCGCTTCACCTCGCCGGTCTCCTCCGTGCAGAGCTTCGCGCCCCGGTGCCGGCAGACGTTGAAGTACGCGCGGATGCCGTTGTCCCGTGCCCGGGTGACGAGGATGCTCTCGCGGCCCACGTCGACGGTGCGGAAGGCACCGGGCTTCGCCAACTCGGAGGCGCGCGCAACGCAGAACCACATGGTCTCGAATATGCGCTCCTGCTCCTGGGCGAAGGTTCCCGGATCCGTGTAGGAGGAGCCGGGAAGAGTGGCGATCAGGCTGTCCGGCAGGCTGGTCGAGGTCACGGTGCACTCCTCGGGAGAACGTCGTGGAGGGGTCAGTCACGCGCCGGGAAGAGCGACTCCGGACGGCGTTGTGTATGGAGCAACGCTGCGTGCGATATGCAACCGCAGCATGGGATGCCCCTGAGGCGGTGTCAAGATGCGGGCGGCACCAGGAATCGGTGGTGTCAGGATGCCGTGGCCGCGAGTTGCTTGCGCCAGCGCATGAACAGCCGCGGCTGGTTCATCCCGAGCACGGCGACCGGGTTTCCGGCTCGCCGGTAGACGGCCAGGACATCGCGGTCGGCCACGGCGCCGGCCTCGATGGTGACGCTGTCCGCGCCGGTCGCGTGACCGGCGAACTGGATCTTCACGCCGTACTGGTCGGACCAGAAGTACGGCGGCCGGGGCACACCCGGTTCCACCGCGCCGCCCGCCAGCAGCGTGGCGATCGCGGCCTCGGGCCGCTCGCGTGCGCCGGTCCAGTGCTCGACGCGGCGATGGTGGCCCGCGCGCGGGTCGTACCAGTTGGCGCAGTCGCCGACCGCGACCACACCGGCCAGGCTGGTGCGGCCGTCGGCGCCGCACTTGACGCCGTTGTCGAGAGCGATGCCGGAATCTTCCAGCCACTCGACGTTCGGGCGTGCGCCCACGCCGACGACGACGATGTCGGCGGGGATGCCGCGGCCGTCCTCCAGCAGGACGGCATCGACACGGGTCTCCCCGCTCAGCCCCTTGACGCCCACACCGCATTCCAGTCGTACGCCGTGGTCGGCGTGGAGGGCGGAGACGATGGCGCCCATGGTCTCGCCGAGTGGTCCGGCGAGAGGTGTCGGGGCCGCTTCGACGACGGTCACGTCGAGCCCGAGGGCATACGCGGTGGAGGCGACCTCGGCTCCGATGAAGCCTCCGCCGATCACCACCAGCCGTCCACCGCGGGCCAGTTCGTCGCGCAGGGCGCGGGCGTCGTCCAGGGTGCGCAGGGTGTGCACTCCGGCCAGCCCCTCGGAGCCGGGGAGGGCGCGCGCCGCGGCGCCGGTCGCGATGACGACTCCGTCGGCCTGCACCTCCCGTCCGTCGCCGAGCCGGACGACGCGCCGCGCGTGGTCGAGTCCGGTGGCGCGGACGCCGAGCAGCCATTCCGCCCCGAGGTCCTCGTCGTCGGTCTCCAGGGCGAGTTCGGCCTCGCCGAGGGTGCCGGCGAGGAACTCCTTGGACAGCGGGGGCCTGTCGTAGGGGCGGTGAAGCTCGTCCCCGATGACGACCAGGCGGCCGTCGTAGCCCTGCCCCCGCAGTGAGCGCGCCGCCGACAGGCCGGCCAGTGAGGCGCCGACCACGGCGACGATCCTCACGCGGGACCCCCGGCGAGCCGGGCCGAGATGCAGGGCGGCAGGTTGGGGGCGTCGGTGGACAGCTGGACGTAGATCATCCCGTCCTCGACGACGACCTCGTGCGTCCGGACCGGAAGCTTGGCCGGCGGGGCGTCCACCGCACCGGTCCTCAGGTCGAACTTCGAAGCATGCAGCGGGCATTCCACCTCGCAGCCCTCCAGCCAGCCGTCGGCGAGCGACGCGTCCTGGTGGGTGCACGTGTCGTCGATGGCGAAGAGCTCGCCGTCGTCGGTGTGGAACACCGAGACCGGCGGATCGATGTCGAGCCGGTGGGCCTCGCCTCGGGGGAGATCCTCGAGACGGCACGCGGGAATCATCATGACACCTCGGTGCGTATAACGAAACGGATTGCGGTAAGCGCAACATCAGTCTGGGGTCGCCCAGAAGCCTTGTCAAGGCATTCAGAGGGCACTCCGGACCGTTCCTTTCGTTGCGTGATATAAAACTCGCCTCACATAGAACAACAACAGCCCGCCGCATCGACTCGCGAACGGTCGCGAGCCGAGGGCGGGCGTGTGAGGTTCGCCGGTGGGCGTCAGAAGCCGCGGTCGATCCACTCCTGGAGGTGCGGGGCCTCGGCGGCGACAGTGGTCCTGTCCCCGTGTCCGGTGTGCACGACGGTGTCTCCCGGCAATGTCAGCAGCCGGTCCCGGATCGACTCGACGATGGTCGGGAAGTGGCTGTACGACCGCCCGGTCGCCCCCGGCCCGCCCGCGAAGAGCGTGTCGCCGCTGAAGAGCGCCGACAGGGCCGGCGCGTACAGGCAGACCGCGCCCGGGGCGTGCCCGGGGGTGTGCAGCACGGTCAGCTCGACGCCGGCCACCGTGAGGCTCTGACCGTCGGTCAGTTCGGCGTCCGGCGCCCGGTCGGGGTGGGTCTGCTCCCACAGCGGCAGGTCATCCGGGTGGAGGAGGACGGGGGCACCCGTGCGCCCCGCGAGTTCGGGCGCGGCGTCGATGTGGTCGTTGTGCGCGTGGGTGCACACGATCGCGGTGAGGCGCCTTTCGCCCACGGCCCGGGCGATGGCCTCGGCGTCATGGGCGGCGTCGATGACGATCGCCTCTTGGTCGTCGCCGACGATCCACACGTTGTTGTCGACGTCCCAGGTACCGCCGTCCAGCGAGAACGTGCCCGAGGTGACGAGGTGCTCGATTCGGGTGACCATCAGAGGACCACCACCGAACGCAGTACGTCGCCGTGGTGCATCCGCTCGAAGGCCTTCTCGACCTCGTCCAGGGCGATGGTCTCGGTGACGAAGGCGTCCAGGTCCAGCCGGCCCTGGAGGTAGAGGTCGATGAGCATCGGGAAGTCCCGCGAGGGGAGGCAGTCGCCGTACCACGAGGACTTCAGCGCGCCGCCGCGGCCGAAGACGTCCAGCAGCGGCAGCTCCAGCTTCATCTCCGGGGTCGGCACTCCGACCAGGACGACCGTGCCGGCCAGGTCGCGGGCGTAGAACGCCTGCTGGTACGTCTCCGGGCGGCCCACCGCCTCGATCACCACGTCGGCACCGTGACCGCCGGTCAGCTCGCGGATCGCCTCGACGGCGTCGGCGTTCCTGGAGTTGACGGTGTGGGTCGCGCCGAGCTTCTGGGCCGTTTCCAGCTTGCGGTCGTCGATGTCGACCGCGATGACCTTGGCCGCGCCCGCCAGGTTCGCCCCGGCGATCGCCGCCGCCCCGACACCGCCGCAGCCGATGACGGCGACCGAGTCGCCTCGGCCGACGCCGCCGGTGTTGATGGCCGCGCCGATGCCAGCCATCACGCCGCACCCCAGCAGACCGGCGGCGGCTGCCGAGGCGGTGGGGTCGACCTTGGTGCACTGCCCGGCCGCGACCAGCGTCTTCTCGGCGAACGCGCCGATGCCCAGCGCAGGTGCGAGCTCGGTGCCGTCCAGCAGCGTCATCTTCTGCTTGGCGTTGTGCGTGTTGAAGCAGTACCACGGCCGCCCGCGCAGACACGCCCGGCACTGACCGCACACCGCACGCCAGTTGAGGATGACGAAATCGCCGGGCGCGACATCGGTGACGCCCTCCCCCACCGACTCCACGACACCCGCGGCCTCGTGGCCCAGCAGGAACGGGAAGTCGTCGTTGATGCCGCCCTCGCGATAGTGCAGATCGGTGTGGCAGACCCCGCAGGCCTCGATCTTCACCAGCGCCTCACCCGGACCCGGGTCGGGCACGACGATCGTTTCCAGGCTCACGGGGGCGCCCTTGCCCCGCGCGACGACAGCACGGACCTGGTGCGTCATGGCCACTCCTCGACTGGTCGAGACTTGAATCAGATGTTGCTCATTACGGCACACATCTCACGTGTCGCAACACAGCATCGTTGAGCGCCGACCCGGGGTCAAGGAGCGCGACGAGGGTTCTCCCGGCCGGCCGGATCCCCGCGGGCAGCGGGAACGCCCGGCGGGGTCGTGGCCGCACAGGGCGGTTCCACGACCCCGCCGGGCGCGGGTGCCGCCGCTCTCAGAGGGCGGAGGAGGAGGTGGCGGTGGACTGCGTGGGCTGCGTGGCTTGCGTGGACCGGTCGGACGGCTGGGGCTGCGCGGATTCCGTGCCGTCGGTGGACGTGCAGGGCCCGATACGCAGTTCGAAGTCGCCGTCGTACTTCTCGTGGCCGGCGATGACGGCCGTCTCGATGGCTTCCTTGCCCTTGCTCCTGCGGATGATGAGCGGGTCCTGGCGCAGATCGCGGGTGAGCGCGATACACAGACCGATCATCACCAGGGTGAAGGGTGCCGCGGCGAGGATGGTGAGGTTCTGCAGTCCGGTGAGTGCGTCGCCCTTGCCGCCGCCGATGAGCAGCATGATCGCGGCGACCGCTCCGGTCAGCACGCCCCAGAAGACGACGATGCCCCGGGTCGGCTCCAGGGAGCCGCGCTGCGAGAGCGTTCCCATCACGATCGAGGCGGCGTCGGCGCCGGAGACGAAGAAGATACCGACGAGGATCATCACGACGACGCTGGTCACCGTGGCGATCGGGTACTGCTGGAGCACGTCGAAGAGCTGGCCCTGGGCGGTCGAGGCGTCGCTGAGGCGCTTCTCGTCCTGCAGGTGCATCGCCGAGCCGCCGAAGATCGCGAACCACAGCAGGCTGACGGTGCTGGGCACGAGGATGACCCCGCCGACGAACTGCCGGATGGTGCGGCCGCGGCTGATGCGCGCGATGAACATGCCGACGAAGGGCGTCCAGGAGATCCACCAGGCCCAGTAGAAGACCGTCCAGCCGGCCAGCCAGTCGGCGACTCCCTCGCCGCTCGACGCCTCGGTACGTCCCGCCATCTGGGTCAGGTCGCCGAGGAAGGCGCCGATGGAGGTGGGCAGCAGGTCGAGGATGAAGATGGTCGGCCCGACGAGGAAGACGAAGGCCGCCAGGCTCACCGCCAGCACCATGTTGATGTTGGACAGCCACTGGATGCCCTTGGCGATCCCGGACACCGCCGAGGCGACGAACGCCACGGTCAGCACGGCGATCACGGCGACCAGCAGGCCGGTGCCGACCGACCCCAGCCAGCCGAGTCCGGTGAAGCCGCTGCCGATCTGCAGGGCGCCGAGCCCCAGGGAGGCCGCGGAGCCGAAGAGGGTGGCGAAGATGGCGAGGATGTCGATGACCCGGCCGTCCCAGCCGTTCGCCCGCTTCTCGCCGATCAGCGGGGTGAACACGGCACTGATCAGCTGCCGGCGTCCACGCCGGAAGGTGCTGTAGGCGATGGCCAGGCCCACGACCGCGTACATCGCCCACGGGTGCAGCGTCCAGTGGAAGAGGGTGGTGGCCATGGCGGTCTCCATGGCCTGGTTGGCATCGGCGGGGTCGGTGCCCGGCGGTGGCGTGACGAAGTGGGACAGCGGTTCGCTCACGCCGTAGAACATCAGGCCGATGCCCATACCCGCGCTGAACATCATGGCGATCCAGGAGATCGTGCGGAACTCGGGCTGCTCACCCTCCTTGCCCAGGGTGATCCGCCCGTAGCGGCTCAGCGCCAGCCACAGGGCGAAGACCACGAATCCCGAAGCGGCGAGGACGAAGGCCCAGCCGCCGTTGCGGATGGTCCCGTCCAGCAGCTTCCCGGACACGCTCTCCAGGGTGTCGGTCGCCGTCGCTCCCCAGACGACGAAGGCGAGGGTGAGAACCGCGGCGACGCCGAAGACGACCAGGTCGGTGCGCGGGCCGGTGGAGGCCGTCGGACTTCCCGGCAGCTCCGCGTCGACGGGATGGCTTCGACTCCCGTTCCCTTCGGGGGTTTTGTTCATCGGCTCGCCCTTTCCACAGACGGCGGTGGAGTCTTTGTCGCGGACGACGACAGGGGGACTCGTCGGTGATTCCGCCTGGCCGACAGGGACACCGGAGCGGATGGGAGATCGACGAGAGAAGGGGAGGCGGAGCGGCCGCCATCGCGCGTCGTTGCGAATGATGCATCGGCATTCACTATGGGCAACAACCCTCTGGGCCCTGGGGAGGGCTGTCAAGGGGTCGGAGGTGCTCAGTTGCCCGACCGCGATCGCCCCGGCCCGGCGGACGGCCGCACGGGGAAACCCCGGCGGGCCCACTCACGCTCGGGGTCGGAGTCCCAGGTGATCCCGGCCCCCGTGCCGAAGCACGGTAACGGGCCGCCGGGAGCGGTGCGGTCGCTCCAGAACGTACCGATGCCGACGACGAGTTGACCCGTGCCCCGGTCGGCGTCGACCCGGCCGACGCCGCCGCGGTACGGGCCTCGGGGCGCGGTCTCCAGCGCCGCGGTGATCCGCAGTGCGCTGGACTTGGGGGCGCCCGTGACGGACCCGGGCGGGAACGTTCCGGCGAGCAGCTCCGGCGATCCGGCGGCTTCGGCGGCCGGCGGGGCGAGGTCGTACGGGCTTCCACTCACCGGTCCCCACCTCCGCGGACGGGAACGGACGAACGGCTGTGGCGCCGCCGCCTCGCCCCGGCCTCCTTCCGTTCGGTCCCGGCCGCGCTCCCCCTCGTAACGGGAAGGCGGACTGGAAACGGCGGTCGGCGCACGGCGGTTCGCACCCGCCGGTCGGACCCCTGGGCTACGCCTCTGCGGACACCGGTTCCAGCCGGACGACGATGGACTTCGATGTGGGGGTGTTGCTGATGGCCGCCGTGGAGTCCAGGGGGACGAGCACGTTGGTCTCGGGGAAGTAGGCGGCGCAGCAGCCCCGGGGTGTCGGGTACGGCACGGCCCGGAACGCGTGCGCCCTGCGCTCCACCCCGTCCGCGTACTCGCTGACGATGTCGACGAGGTCCCCGTCGGCGAGGCCTCGCTCGGTGAGGTCCTCGGGGTGCACGAAGAGGACCCGGCGGCCCTGGTGGATGCCGCGGTAGCGGTCGTCCAGGCCGTAGATGGTGGTGTTGTACTGGTCGTGGGAGCGCAGCGTCTGCAGCAGCAGCCGGCCCGGCGGGACCTGGGGGCGCTCCAGCCGGTTGACGGTGAAGTTGGCCAGGCCGGTGGCGGTGGTGAACCGGCGCTCGTCGCGGGGCGGGTGGGGAAGCGCGAAGCCGCCCGGCCGCCGTACCCGTACGTTGAAGTCCTCGAAGCCGGGGATCACGCGCTCGATGCGGTCCCGGATGCGGTCGTAGTCCGACTCGAAGTCGTCCCACGGCACCCGCGGGCCTTCGCCTCCGAGGGTGGCCCGTGCCATCCGGCAGATGATGGCGACCTCGCTCAGCAGGTGTTCGGACGCGGGGGCGAGCCGTCCCCGCGATAGGTGCACCATGCCCATGGAGTCCTCCACCGTGACCAGCTGTGGCCCGCCCGGCCGCAGGTCCGCCTCGGTCCGGCCGAGGCACGGGAGGATGAGGGCCTGCTCCCCGGCGATGACATGGGAGCGGTTGAGCTTGGTGGAGATCTGGACGGTGAGCCGGCACCTGCGCAACGCCTGCTCGGTCAGGTCGGTGTCGGGGGCGGCGGCGACGAAGTTGCCGCCCAGCGCGACGAAGACCCGTACGTCACCGTCCCGCATGGCGCGGATGCTGTCGACCGCGTCGTGGCCGTGGTGTCGCGGGGGCGTGAAGGAGAACTCGGCGCCGAGCCTGTCGAGGAAGGCGGCGTCCGGCTTCTCGTAGATGCCCATCGTGCGGTCGCCCTGCACGTTGGAGTGGCCGCGCACCGGGCAGAGGCCGGCGCCCGGGCGACCGACGTTGCCGCGCAGCAGAAGGAAGTTGACGACGTCCCGGATGGTGGGCACGGAGTGCTTGTGCTGGGTGAGCCCCATCGCCCAGCAGACGACGATCTTCTCGGCGGCCAGCACATGGCCGAACGCCGCCCGTATCTCTTCCTCGGGCAGGCCGGTGGCCGCCAGGATGTCGTCCCACGAGGCCTTGCGGGCGTGCTCGGCGAACTCATCGAAGCCGTGGGTGTACCGCTCGATGAAGGCGGTGTCGAGGCAGGTGCCGGGCGCCTCGTCCTCCGCCTCCAGCAGCATGCGGTTGAAGGCCTGGAACAGCGCCTGGTCGCCGCCCAGCCTGATCTGCAGGAACTGGTCCGCCAGCCGGGTGCCGCCGCCGACGATGCCGGAGGGCTTCTGGGGGTTCTTGAACCGGAGCAGTCCCGCCTCGGGCAGCGGGTTGACCGCGATGACACGGGCGCCCCGCCGCTTGGCCTCCTCCAGCGCGGACAGCATGCGGGGGTGGTTGGTGCCCGGGTTCTGGCCGACCACGAGGACGAGGTCGGCCTCGTAGAGGTCGTCCAGGCTGATGCTGCCCTTGCCGATGCCGATGGTCTCCGTCAGAGCCGAACCGCTGGACTCGTGGCACATGTTGGAGCAGTCCGGCAGGTTGTTGGTGCCGAGCATCCGGACGAAGAGCTGGTAGAGGAACGCGGCCTCGTTGCTCGCCCGCCCGGAGGTGTAGAAGGCGGCCTGGTCCGGGTGGTCGAGCGCGTTGAGCTCGCGGGCGATCACGCAGAACGCTTCGTCCCAGGAGATCGGCCGGTAGCGGTCCGCGCCGGCCGGGCGGTACATCGGGTGGGTGAGGCGTCCTTGCTGCCCGAGCCAGTAGTCGCTGCGCGGGAGCAGGTCCTCCAGGATGTGCTCGGCGAAGAAGTCCGGGGTGACCCGGCGCACGGTGGCCTCCTCGGCGACCGCCTTGGCGCCGTTCTCGCAGAACTCCGCCCGGTGCCGGTGCTCCGGTTCGGGCCAGGCGCAGCCCGGGCAGTCGAAGCCTTCCTTCTGATTCACCCGGAGCAGAGTGAGCAGGCTGCGCCGGGCTCCCATCTGTTCGCCGGCGTGCCGCAGCGAGGAGGTGACCGCGGGGAGGCCGGCGGCGTACTCCTTCGGCAGGCCGACTCGCAGACGGGTGTCGCCGGGGTCCTCAGCAGGTGGCTTGCGAGTCATCTGTAGCGCTGCTCCGCGGGATAGAGAATAAGCTCAGTTGCGTAATACGCAACGGTATTGCAATACGCAACGCACCTAAGGAAGCTCGACGGACGCCCCCCTGTCAAGGCCCGCGTAAAGACGTGTGGCCGACCGGCGGGATCACCGGACGGCCACGCGGCGCAGGGACGGCTCACAGGAGTGTCCGTGCTCAGCTCTTCCCGAGGAGGCGCCAGATCTGGTTCCTCTTGGTGCCCAGCGCACTCGCCGGGTCGCAGGTCCACTGGTGGAGCACCGCGCCGGGTGTGGTCGAGATCCCGCTGACGTCCACGCACTTGCCGCTGTGCACCGCGGTCAGCTGGTAGTCCTTGCTGTAGCCGAGCGCGGTGACCGGGTTGAGGGTGAACATCTGGTTCGTGCTGCCGCTGCAGGTCCACTGGATGACGGCGGCACCGTCGGCCGTGGAAGCGCCCGAGACGTCCAGGCACTTACCGCTGTGCTCGTTCACGATGGTGTAGGTGTTCGCCCGGCCGGCGACCGGCTTGAAGTCGAGCATCTGCTGGTAGCCGCCCTCGCAGTGGTACTGCTGGTACTGCGTGCCGTCGGCGGTGCTGAGGTTGGTGTCGTCCAGGCACTGACCGCTGTGCTGTACCACCGCGACCGTGGAGACGGTCGTGTTCGACGGTGGCAGCAGCGTGACGGTGTAGCCGTCCGCGGCGTCCGTCCACGGCACGCTCACCGAGGCCGAGTTGCCGCTGACGGTCAGGGTCTGGTCGGAGACCGTCACCGGACCCGTCACCGCGCCGCCGCCGTTGTTCGGTATGCGCTGGACGATCGCGCGGACCCGGCTGTTCTCCACCACCGAGGTGGTGTCGAGACGGTTGAGGCTGACGGTGACGTTGCCGGTGTTGCCGTTGCTGCCCAGCAGGATCTTCGCGTTGCGAGCGGTGTTGTCCTTGGTCGCCAGCCCGTCGGTGTTGGTACCGGGCATGAGGTTCACGATGTTTCCGGTCTGGGAGCCGTAGTACCGGTAGAGGAACCACTCACCCTTCGGCAGGTACTGACCGGAGCTGTTCTTGGTGAGCAGGTCGGCCGCGTAGTCGTGCAGGCTGGGGCCCCCTCCCCAGTTGGAGCGCATGCCGTCGGCGCCGGCCCGCTCCAGGCGGCTGATGAACCAGCCGCCGCCACCGGGGTTCTGGTGCTCGCGCCCGCCGTACTCGTTGATCTGGTACGGCCGGGTGTTGGTCAGGCCCGCGGCGGCGAGGGTCGAGTTGGCGTTGCTGACGGCCGTGACGGGGTCGTGCGGGATGGCATGCCAGCTGTAGATGTCGGGGGCGACGTTGTTGGCCTTGACGTGGTTCAGGAAGGTGGTCCACCAGGTGTTGGAGGAGCTGGGCGGGTTGGCGATGCTGGGGCCGACGATGAGCTGTCCCGGGAGGCCTGCCCGCAGGGCGGCGTGGAAGCGGGACCACATCTGCAGGTACTGGCTCTGGGACCGGCCCCAGAAGCCGCCGAGGTCCGGCTCGTTCCACAGGTCCCACTCCACCGTCATGTTGTTGGCCTTGACGTCGGAGATGAGCTGGTTGACGAAGTTGTCGAACTGCGTCCAGTTGCCGTTGTCGCCGGGAAAGCCCGTGTTGGTGGTGCCGTCGGCGCCCCACAGGTCGTGCGGCAGGATGACGAACGTTCCGCCGAGCGCCTTGGTGCGCTTGTACTGGGCGAGGGTGGCGTTCCAGCGGGTCCGGTATTCGGCGAGGCTGGTGGCGTAGCCGCCACCGTTGAGCTGCGCGCCGCCGGCCCGCTCGAAGCGCCACTTGATGTCTTTGAAGAAGTGGTCCGGCGGCTGCGACCCGTCGACAGTCAGCCCGTAGATCATGCCCGAGGCGCGGTAGGTGGGGGCGCCCCCGGCGGCGGAGAAGTCGACGGCGACGCTGGTGTCCGCGGCCTGCGACGGCCCGGCGGGCACCAGGGTCGTGGCCAGGGCGGCCAGGAGGACGGCCACGGACGAGGTCGCTCGGCGGCCGGTGCGGGTTGCGTGTCTGGGAAGTGTCCAGCGAGATCTCATGCTGCGGCTCCTGAGTGAGCGGGGAGGATGACCGGGGTTGGAGCGTCCCCGGGTCTGTGGGGAGACGGCCGGTCAGCGGCTGTCTCGGTGTGCGTGTGCCTCGGCGAGCAGGAGGTAGCTGCTCGCGGTCCAGGTGTAGGCGCGGTCGCGCAGGCCCGTTCCGGTGAGGGCGTCGAAGTTCTCGGCGAAGCCGTGGGTTTCGCACAGGGCCCGGAACCGGGCGCTGATCTCGTCGGCCAGGCGCTCGTGCCCGGCACGGCGAAGGCCGTCTTCGATGAGGACGGTGGCGGGGGCCCAGATGGGGCCGCGCCAGTAGCCGTCGGGCAGGTAGTGGGGGGAGGTGGTCAGTTCGGTGGCCAGTCCGTACGGGGTCAGGTGGGTCTCGATCCGGGCGGCCAGCGCGCCGCTGATCTCGTCCGGCAGCCGCTCACCCAGCACGACGGGCATCAGGTCGAGGAGGCTGGAGCAGTCCCAGGTGTCGCCGCTGTCGACGCCCCGGGCGACGAACCGGTCACCGTTCCAGAGCTCCTCCAGCATCGCGGCCTGGGTCGTCTCGGCGGCCCGCGTCCACCGGCGGGCGTCGTCGGGTCTGTCCAACCGCGTTGCCAGCTCGGCGAGTTCGCGGAGCTGGAGGACGAGGAAGGCGGCCAGGTCCGCGGTGACGACGACGCGTTCGGGGTCGAAGGTGGTGGCGTTGTCCCACCCGCTGTCGTTGCCGTGCTGGTAGTGGGGCAGCGCGGCGCCGGGGGCGCGTCGGGCGGTGAGCCAGAAGTCGGTCCAGCGTTCCAGCCTGTCGTACGTCTCGGCCAGTTCGGCCCGGCCGGGGGGCGTGGCCATACGGCGGCGCAAGTGGCCGAACGCCCAGCCGTGGATGGGTGGTTTGACGAAGTTGCGCAGCACCTCGGAGTGGGTGACCGAGTCGGGCAGCGCGCCGGTCTCGTCCTGGTGGTCGAAGGGCAGGTGGTACTGGTCCCAGGCCAGTTCGGGGCAGCCGGGGGCCAGGGCCAGGGCGTTGAAGCAGTGGTCCCAGCTCCAGACCTTGTCCATCCAGTGCTTGGACATGAGGACGGCGGGCCGGGTGACCAGACTCGTCGGACGCACGGTCGCGGACCACAGGACGTACGCGGCCAGTTCGGCGGCCGGTGTCGCGGCCGAGCGCCAGGGGGCCACCGTGTCGACGAAGTCCGCGAAGGAGTTCCGCGCGGCCTCGACGATCTTGCCGAAGGTCGCCGTCGACGTGTACGGCGGGCGGGCGGTGTCGATTTCCTCGACCGCGACCTCCCAGGGGGCCTCCTCCGCGTCCGTGCCGGCGGCGACGGTGAGACCGCGGTCGGCACCGCCCAGGGCTTGGGCGCCGAAGGTGTCCGCCACCGTGCCGGAGAGCACGGTGACTCGGTAGCGGCATCCGCTCTCGTACGACGTGAAGACGTACGCGTCGGCGGCCGCGTCACGGAAGAAGTAGGTGCCGCTGAACGGGGTCAGCGTCCGGGCCGCCGCACTGACCCGCAGCGGCATGCCCGTCCCGCGCAGGCGTACGGTGTCCGGCGACTCGTAGGCGAGATCGACGCGGCCGGTCGCGCCGACCCAGGTCAGCAGGCCCGGCCTCGCCTCCACGCGGGTCTCGGCCCGCTCGCCCGTCGCGGCGTCGAGCGGCATCAGGCGCAGGACGGCATGCATGCCGTTCTGGTGCGAGACCAGGTGGAGGTCATCGGCGCGGGTCTTCTCCGCCACCACTGGGGAGATGCCGAACCAGGATCCGTACGTGCTGAAGGGGATGTCGTCGACGGAGAAGGCCGGGCCGGGGCGGTCGGCGGTCATGAAGCGTCACTCGTTTCTCGGGCAGGTGTGGCCGACCGTCCGGCGGGCGAACGGACGGTGGTCCGTGGGGGGGGAGGAGACGGGAGGGGTCAGTCCTTGACCGCGCCGGCGGTCACACCGGCGGCGACGTAGCGCTGGGCGAGGACGAGGATGACCGCGGCCGGCAGCGAGGCGACGACGGCGGTGGCCATGATCGCGTTCCACTCCTGGTTGTTGTTGCCGATGTAGTGGTAGATGCCGAGGGTGATCGGCTCGTGGGCGCCGCCGTTGACGAGCGTGCCGGCGAAGACGAAGTCGGACCAGGACCACAGGAACGCGAACAGGGACACCGTGACGACGGCGTTCCGGCTCATCGGCAGGACGATCGACCAGAAGGTGCGCAGCGGTCCTGCGCCGTCCGTCTTCGCGGCCTGGAGCAGCTCGCCGGGGATGCCGGACATGAACGCGGTGAAGATCAGGACCGCGAAGGGCACGGCCAGCGTGGAGTCGGCGACGATCAGGCCGGGGACGGACTGGAGCAGGCCGAGCTGCAGGTAGATGGCGTAGAAGCCCATCGCCATGATGATGCCGGGGATCATCTGGGCGGCCAGGAGGAGGAAGTTGAGCACACCGCCGCCGCGGGGGCGCAGCTTGGCCAGGGCGTAGCCGGCGGGGGCGGACAGGGCCACGGTCAGCGCGACCGTGCCCAGGCCGATGACGAGGCTGGTGCCGAGGTAGGGCAGCTGCTCGTCGAGGACGGTGCGGTAGCCGGCGAGGGTGCCGTTGACCGGAAAGAGATCCGGCGGGCTCTTGCGCATGTCCTGGTCGCGGGTGAAGGACACGTTCAGCATCCAGTAGACCGGGAAGAGCATGATCGCGGTCACCAGCAGGCCGACGGCCGTCTTCCCCCACGTACGCTTGCCGCTTCGGTTCATGACAGCGCCTGCTTTCTCTGCACTCGGACGTACACCAGGCCGAAGACCAGGGCCGCGACCACGAGCAGGTTGCCGACGGCCGCACCCGGGCCGAAGGCGGGCACGAGGTTGCCGAAGCCGAGCTGGTAGGACCAGGTGGCGAAGGTCGTGGACGAGTCCGCCGGGCCGCCCTTGGTCATGATCCAGATGATGTCGAAGACCTTGAGCGTGTAGACGAGGCCCAGCAGCAGGGTGATCGCGGACACCGGGCGCAGCAACGGGAAGGTGATACTCCAGAACCGCCGCCAGGCACCCGCCCCGTCGAGGGCGGCGGCCTCGTACAGCGCGGCGGGCACGGACTGGAGGCCGCTGTAGAGCACGACCAGGTTGAACGGGACGCCGATCCAGATGTTCGCGATGATCACCGAGGTCAGCGACCAGGACGGCGAGGTCAGCCAGTTGACCTGGTCGACGCCGATGGCGCCCAGCAGGGCGTTGACGACACCGGACTCGCTGTTGAACATCCACGACCAAGTGGACGCCGACACGATCAGCGGCAGCAGCCACGGCACCAGGAACAGCGCGCGCAGGGTCACCGACAGCCGGAAGTGCTGGTTGAAGAAGACCGCGAGGGCCAACCCGATGACGTACTGGAAGACCAGGCACACGGCCGTGAACACCACGGTGTGCAGCAGGGCCGGGGCGAAGGTCGGGTCGTCGACGACGGTCCGGTAGTTCTCCGCGCCCGTGAACGGTGCGTCGCCCTGGACGAAGGAGCGGACCGTGTAGTGGCGCAGGCTCAGGTCGACGTTGCGATAGAGCGGATAGGCGTAGAAGAGGACGAGGTAGAGGGTCACCGGGGCAAGGAACGCCCAGGCGGCCCACTGCTGGGAGCCGGAGCGGCGCCATGCCCGGGGCGGTGCGGTGGGGGCCGCACCGCGGTGGCCCGGTGTGGGCCTGCGGTGCGGCACTTTGGTGGTGTGACTCATCAACGGGCCCCTGGGATGCGGTCACTTGACGGCGGACTGGGCAGCGGTCAGCGCGTCCTTCGGAGAGTTCGAGCCGCTGAGGGCGGACTGGACGGCCTTCCACATCTGTTCGGAGATCTTGGGGTATTCGGTGCCGAGGTCGTCGCTGGTCCGCCCCTTGGCCGCCTTGACCGCGTCGACCCACGGCTTCAACTCGGCGTTCGCCGCGACCTGCTTGTCCTGGACCTCGCCGGTGGGGGCGACGTAGGACAGGGTGGTGTCGGTGTCGTAGAGGTTCTCGGTGCTGGTCAGGCAGGCGACGAGCTTCTGCGAGATGGCGTAGCGGCCGGTGTCGCCCTGCACCGGGATGGTGACGAACTCGCCGCCGGTCGGGGCGGCGGCGTTGCCCCCTTCGGCGCCGGGGATGGGCAGGACGCCGTAGTCGAAGCCTGCCTTCTCGGCGTTGGCCAGCTGCCAGGTCCCGTTCTCGGCGAAGGCGTAGTCGCCGCTCGCGAACTCCTGCCAGCTGGTGGTCTGGGTGTTGTTGATGACCGAGTTCGGCGCGTACCCCTTGTCCAGCCAGCCCTTCCACAGGGACAGCGCGGAGACGGCCTCGGCGGAGTCGAGCTCGGTCAGCCGGGCGCCCGACCCCCAAAGCCACGGCAGGAACTGGAAGCTGCCCTCTTCCGTACCGATGGCGGAGAACGTGATGCCCTTCTTGCCGGCCTTCTTCACCTTCTCCAGCGCCGCCGTCAGCGACTGCCATTCCTTGACGGAGGCTATGTCCACGCCGGCTTCCTTCAGCACGTCCTTGTTGTAGTAGAGGGCGAGGGTGTTGGCGCCGATCGGCGTGCCGTAGGTCTTCCCGTCCGACTGGCCGGCCGCGAGCAGGTTGGGGTCCACCTTCGAGGTGTCCAGCTTGTTGTCGTCGGTCGTGGTGAGCACGCCCGCCTCGGCGAGGGTCGACACCACCGGGTTGTCCACAATGAGGACGTCCGCGGAGTTGTCCTGCTGCGCGGCCAGCAGCGCCTTGTTGGACAGGTCGCTGGTGTCGAAGGCGGTCCGCTTGATCTTGACGCCGGCCTCGGTGCCGCAGTCGTCCAGCAGCTTCGCCCAGGCCGAGCTTTTGTCGAACTGCGGGTACGGGTCCCAGATGGTGTACGTGCCGCTGTCCGCCGCGTTCGACCCGGTGCCGCCGGACCCGCAGGCCGTGGCGATGGCGGCGACGGCCAGTGCGGTGAGGGCTGCGGTGGTCAGACGGCGGTGTCTGGAGGAGCTGTTCATCGCGAAGGTTCCTTTGGTCTCGGGCATGCGGGTGCCGAGGGCACGGGGTGGCGGAGGAAGAAGGGCACGGCGAACGGCACTGCTGAGCGGCTCGAACGTCCGGTGAGGTGATGTGAGTCAGTGGGGTGAGTTGAGGAGAACTACGCGGGTGCGGTCAGGGCGCGGTACCGGTCCCCGCGGGCCCGGTGCTGGCCCGCAGGGAGATCGGCGGTGCGAGGAGGTGGTGCCGGGGTGGTCCGTCGGGCTGGTCGAGCCGCTCCACCAGCAGTTCGACGGCGCGCCGGCCCATCTCCTCCGCCGGCACGTCCGCCGCGGTGAGCTGCGGGGTCACCGTCTCCGCCCAGCGGCTGGCCACGACCCCGGTCACTGAGAAGTCGCGCGGCACATGGCGGCCCGCCTGGGCCAGTCCCCGGTAGAGGCCTCCGAGAGCGGCCTCGTTCAGCGTGACGAGGGCCGTGGTGTCGGGATCGTCGTGCAGGATGCGTTCCACGCAGGCCTGGCCCGAGGCGGCGTCGTCACCGCAGCAGTACGTCCGCACCGTCAGCCCACGCTCGGCCGCGGCCTTGGTGAAGCCGTCCAGGCCGCGGTGCGCCGACTCGTACCCGGCGCGCAGCAGCTGCTCGGGCCGGTTGACGAAGGAGACCCGGCGGTGGCCGAGATCCGCCAGGTGGTGGACGCACGCCGCCGCCAGGGCGGTGTGGTCCAGGCCCACCCACCAGCTGCCCTCCGGACGGGCGGTGCGGCCGATGGCGACGGAGGGGAAGTCCAGGGCGGCCAGGTGATCGACCCGGTCGTCCTCCAGTCTGATCTCCATCAGGATCGCGCCGTCGACCCGCCGCTCCCCCAGCAGCCGCTGGAAGGAACGGTCGCTGTCGACACCGCTGGGAGAGAGCAGCACGTCGTAGTCGTAGGCCGCGGCGGCCTCCACCACGCTGCCGATGAAATCCAGCTGCATCCCCGTGTAGTGGTTACCGGCCGGCGGGAAGACCAGGCCGATCGTGCTGGTCCGGCCGTTGGCCAGGGCGCGTGCGCTGGCGTTCGGGCGGTAGCCCAGTTCGTCGATGACCTGCTGGATCTTCCGGCGGGTGTCGTCCGAGACCGGTCGCTTGCCGCTCAGCGCGTAGGACACGGTGCTGCGCGATACACCGGCCCGCCGGGCGATCTCACCGATGTTCACGGCGACTCCTTGCTCGAACCGGTTCGACACTGCGGACCGGCCGTCGAACCGGTTCGCGTGAAGCGAAGTTAGGAACTGTCCGCACGCGTGTCAACACCCTTGGCCGCACTTGTCGCATCTCGGCAGAGGCCGGAAAAACCTCGCGTCCGAGGGATTGATGCTCCAGCTTCGCCGGTGCTAGCTTCGCGAACCGGTTCGATGAACTGATCCTTCCCACGTTCGGACGCCCTTGGCGCGTTTTCTTCGGAGCGCGGCCGCCGTTCCGCCGATCAGTAGGGTGCCCGTACCTGCGTGGCGCATGAGATCGAACCGGTTCGACGAAATGCCGACACTCAAGGATTGAGGACGCGATCCATGTCATCCGTTGACAGATCCGCCCGGCGCCTGGCCCCGACCGCTGCGGCAGTGGCTCTCGGCGCGGGCCTGCTGGCCGCACCGGCCGTCCCGGCGCAGGCTGCCGAGGCGCCTCCCCCCACCGTCCGCTACACCTTCGACCAGGACGACCTCTCCTCCGGAAAGATCATCGACAGTTCCGGCAACGGCCGCACCGCGAGCCTGGTCAACAGCTCCACCGCCGAGTCCGTCGAGGGCACGGACGGAGGCAAGGCACTCGCCCTGCCCGGCGGGTCGAGTGCCTCCGACGGCGCGTACGTCCGCCTTCCCCGCGAAGTGCTGGGCGATGCCACCGACTTGACGGTCTCCGCCCGCGTGAAGTGGAGCGGCGGCACATCGCCCTGGCAGCGGATCTTCGATCTGGGCACCGACACCACCGCGTATCTCCAGACGACCCCGTACAGCGGCGACGGGGCACTGCGCACGGCCATGACCACCGGCGCGGGGGGCGCGGAGACACAGGTCAACGGCTACGCGACGCTTCCCGCGAACGAGTGGCGCACCGTCACCGTCACCCTCGACACCTCCGCCGACCGGCTCACCACCTACCTCGACGGCGTGGCGGTCTCCTCCGCCAGGACGACCATGAACGCCAAGGATCTGCTGGGCGGTTCGGCCACGTCGGCCGGTTACATCGGCAAGTCCTTCTGGCCGGATCCGCTGTTCCAGGGCGCGATCGACGACTTCACCGTGTGGCACGCGGCGCTCAGCTCCGACCAGGTGGCCGGCCTGGTCGGGAACATCCCCACCTTCCAGCAGCTCTCGCGGACATCCTTCGAGGTCCGCACCACGACCGGGACCGCCCCGTCCCTCCCTGCCGCCGTCCGCTCCTCCTTCTCCGACGGCTACGACCGCGACATGCCGGCCACCTGGGACGCCGTACCGCCCGAGAAGTACGCGCAGCCAGGGACGTTCACCGTGGCGGGAACAGCGGCCGGACGCGCCGTGAAGGCGACGGTCACCGTGCTCCGTGAGGGACAGCTGACCGTCGACCTGGGCTCGGACACCGGCGCGTTCCACGGCGGCGCCTCCGGCACCCTCTACGGCGTGTACGGTCCGGACGTCCCCACCAACAATCTCATCGAGGGCATGGGCCTGCGCACCGTGTCCACCAAGGCCCAGGACGGCCCGCAGCACCCCGGTGCGGACGCCCTGGAAGTGGTCAAGCCGCTGGCCGACTCCACCGACGGCGACGTGTACATCTACATGACCGACATCCACCGCGGCTTCCCGTACCAGTGGCCGGGCAGCACCCCCGAGGAGAAGCTGAAGCTCTACCGGGAGAAGATCGCGACGCAGGTCGACCAGGTCCTGAAGCTGCCGAAGGAGTACCAGGACAACATCGTCTTCGTGCCGTTCAACGAGCCCGAGGGCAACATGTTCGGCACCGGCGAGTGGAGCTACAACAAGGTCAGCTGGCTGGACGACCCGGACGACTACTTCGCCGCCTGGGACGACTTCTACCAGCTCATCAAGAGCAGGATGCCCGGCGCCCGCATCGCCGGACCCAACACCAGCATCCTGTACGAGCAGGTGAAGGGATTCCTCACGCACGCGCTGGCCGCCGGCACCCTCCCGGACGTCATCAGCTGGCACGAGCTGAGTCACCCGGAGGCGGTCCGCGCGAGCGTCGCCAAGTACCGGGCGTGGGAGAAGGACCTGTTCAAGGGCACTGCCAAGGAGGGCACCCGGCTCCCGATCAACATCAACGAGTACGCCTTCAACTACCACACCTCGGTCCCCGGCCAGATGATCCAGTGGGTGTCCGCGATCGAGGAGTCCAAGGTCGACGCCGACATCGCGTACTGGAACATCGACGGCAACCTCTCCGCCTCCGCGGTGCAGTCGAACCGGGGCAACGGCCAGTGGTGGCTGCTGCACTCGTACGCCTCGATGAGCGGGCACACGGTGAAGGTGACCCCGCCGTTCCCCGGCGAGAACTACACCATGCAGGGCGTCGCCACGCTCGACGAGAAGAAGAAGCAGTCCCGGCTGATCTTCGGCGGCTCCACCGGCAAGGGCCACATCGCGTTCACGGGCGTCCCCAAGAAGGTGTTCGGGGACCGTGTGCACGCCTGGGTGAAGGAGATCGAGTGGAGCGGACAGGTGGGCGACAACTCCGGCCCGAAGCTGCTCGCCGAGCAGAACCTGGAGGTCGGTGACGACGGCACGGTGGTCGTCGACTTCGGCGACGGCACGCTGCCGAAGCTGAAGGAGTCCTCGGCGTACGAGATCGTCCTCAGCCCCGCCGGGAAGGCGAAGGGCACGCAGTCCCCGCCCCTTCGCTGGCAGTCGTCGTACGAGGCGGAGGACGCCGCCCACACCGGGTCCGGCTACTCCAGGAACGGCCCGGAGGGCTCGCCGCGTGACGTGTCGAAGTTCTACACCTCCGGCGGCTACGACGTGGGCGGTCTGCGCACCGGCTCGGACCTCACGCTCGACTTCGCCGTGGACGTGCCCGAGGACGGCACCTACGATCTGAGCGTCTTCGCCAACTCCCTCAACACCTTCGACAAGGTGAAGGAACAGGGCCCCACCAACGTCTCCCTACGGGTGGACGGCAGGGCGGACAGCGAGCAGGAGCTGCATCTGCCGCTCGGCTACAAGTGGGTGGTGTGGGACCACGCCGACACCAAGGTCCGGCTCACCAAGGGCAGGCACACCCTGACGCTCGCCGCCACGAGCCTCGACGGCAAGCGCGCCACCAAGGGTGACGCCATAGTCGACCGCCTCACCCTGTCCCTGCCGGAGGCTTCGGCGAACACCCAGGTGTACGAGGGCGAGCTGGCCTGGCTGAGCGGCGGGGCGCGGCCCGCCTACGACCTGCCGAAGCAGCCGGCCACCGGCTCGGGCGCGGCCCGGCTGGCGAAGGGCCAGACCGCCACGTTCTGGGTCTACTCACCCGCCGACCGCGAGGCCACCCTCAAGGTCGACACCCTCGGTGGCTCAGGTGCCCGTCTCTCGGTCAACGGGCACGACGTCCGGCGCCTGGGCAACGGCACGAGCAGCGTGGCCGTCTCCCTCTCGGGCGGCGTCAACAAGGTGACGGTGACCGGAGGTTCGGCCACAACGCTCGTCGACCGCCTCAGGGTCACGCCGACCGAGGGCACGCTCCCGGCGCGTACCTACGAGGCGAGCGACGCAAAGCTGGCCGGCTCGGCCACGCTGACCCCGCTCTCCCTGGCCACGGCCGGCACGGCGATCACCGGCGTCGGCGGCGACCCGGGCAACGGCAACACGGCGACGTTCACCGTGCAGGCCGACCGGGCCGGCCTGCACGCGCTGCGCATCCGCTACTCCAACCCCGAGCAGTCCGAGGCCACCCACTACAACCCGGACCCGCTCGCCCGCCACGCCGACATCACCGTCAACGGCGGCGACATGCGGCGCGTCGGCTTCCCGCACAGCTTCCACGCGAACAACTTCTGGGAGCTGACCGTCCCCGTCCACCTCGAGAAGGGACAGAACGCGATCACCTTCCGCTCCGAGGAGCTGCCGAACTTCGACGGCACCACCTACGCCTCGGACACCTTCCCCGGCGTGCTGCTCCGCTCCCGCCACGCGCCGCTGATCGACCGGATCACGGTCGCGCCCTATGCACGGGAGGTGCGATGAGGTGACCGTCACCGGCGGCGACCGGCCGCCGGTGACGCACGGGGACGGCGTCCCGCCGGGGGCGCCGTCCGCCCGGGCCATCGCCCATGAGCAGGTGCTGACCACGGGCGGGGTGACCCGCCTGGTGGACCGGATGGAGGCGGCGGGCGGTCGAGCGCACCGAGGACCCCGGAGACCGGCGCGGCCGGCTGGTACGCCTGACCCCGTTGGGCGAGGAGACCACCGTGCGCGCGTCGAGGCTGCATGTGGACAACATCCGCCGCTACTTCCTGGCCCCCCTGCCACCCGAGGACCGCGAGCGGTTCGCCGAGAACCGCATCCTCAGCCGCTCGGCCCGGGGCGAACTCCACCGCCTGCCCGGCCCCCCGCCGACGCCTCCGCCATCACCGCCACCCGCGACTACCTCGCCGCCTTCGAGGAAGGGCCCGGCAGGGCCGCCGACGCTGCCGCCCTGACGGACGCGCTCGTCAAGCGCCACCCGGACGACGGCATGCTGATCGCCGCCCAGATCGGCGCGCAGGTCGCCAAGGGTGAGATGAAGTGGGGCTGACCGAGATGCCCCACGGCAGCACCGGCTTCGCGACCTCCACCGCACCCGCCGACGTCGTACGCCGCCGGTACCTGGCCTCGGCCAACCGCGACCCGGCAGCGCTGCGCGCCACCCTCGCCCCCGACGTGGAGTGGACGGAGATGGCCGGCTTCCCCCTCGCCGGCACCTATCGCACCCCCTGACGGCGTCACCGGCAACGTCATGGAGAAGCTCGCCCAGGACTGGGACGACTGGACCGCGCACGACGACACCTCTGTCACCGAGGGCGAGAACGTCGTCGTCCTCGCCCGGTACACCGCGACCAACAAGGCGACCGGCAAGCCGATCAATGTCCGCACCGCCCACCACTTCACCGTCCGGGGCGGACTGATCGTCCGCTTCGAGCAGTTCGTCGAGACCGCCCTCGTCGCGCGAGGCCATGGCCGACTGACTCAACTCGCGACCGGCGCGGAGAAGTTGTCGCCGCGCGGAGATCGCGGGGCCTTCGGCGAGGTCAAGGGCGACCCGGCACCCGGCCGGGTCGGCCCGCACCCGGGAATCACCGCACCCGGCCCGCCGTTGACCACGACGACAGCTCTCGCACCGATCCCAAGGAGGCCGAGCGTGTACGGCGACCCGGCGGCAGTCCGCAAGATCCTCACCGAGCTCGGCGACACCTGGGCCGTCGTGGGCCTGTCCACGAACCAGCGGCGTGCGGCATACGGGGTCGCCGACGTCCTCCAGCGCTTCGGCAAGCGCATCGTGCCCGTGCACCCGAAGGCGGAGACGGTCCACGGGGAACAGGGGTATCCCTCCCTGGAGGCGATCCCCTTCGAAGTCGACGTCGTCGACGTGTTCGTCAACAGCGACCTCGCCGGGGCCGTCGCCGACGAAGCCGCGGCCATCGGCGCCAAGGCCGTCTGGTTCCAGCTCGGCGTCATCGACGAGGCCGCCTACGACCGCACCCGCGCCGCCGGGCTCGACATGGTCATGGACCGCTGCCCAGCCATCGAGATTCCGCGGCTGGGCTGACCGGACGGCGACAGCCGCCGCAACGCCGAGCCACTCACCCACCGCCTCGGAGCCCTCCCTTCCGCACGTCGGCCGCCTCATAATGCTCGGGTGACCTCCACCTCCCCCCACCCCAACTCCGGTGCCCCGCAACGCTTTCCGGTCGTCATCGTGGGCGCCGGGCCGGCCGGCCTGACCATCGGCAACATCCTGCGGGCGGCGTCCGTCGACTGTCTGGTCCTGGAGACCGAGACCCGCCCGTTCATCGAGCGGCGGCCACGGGCCGGGGTCATCGAGGAGTGGGCCGTACGCGGACTCGAGCGGCGGGGTCTCGCGGACACGCTGCTGGAGCGGGCGCAGCGGCACACCGAGTGCGAGTTCCGGTTCGCCGGGGAGCGCTACCGGTTCGAGTACGGGCAGCTGACGGGGCTTCACCACTGGGTGTACCCCCAGCAGTTGCTGGTGACGGACCTGGTGCGGGAGTACACGGACGTGCGGGGCGGGGCCGTACGCTTCGGCGTTCAGGACGTGGAACTGCACGACCTCGACACCGACCACCCCTCGGTGGCGTACACCGACCCGGAGACGGGTCGGCGCGAGCTCGTGCACTGCGACTTCGTGGCCGGCTGCGACGGCGCGCGCGGAGTGTCGCGCACCGCCGTGCCGGCCGGCCGTGCCCGCATCTCGCGCGGCGACTACGGCGTCGGCTGGCTGGCGCTGCTCGCCGAGGCGCCGCCGTCCGCCGACTGTGTCGTGTTCGGCATGCATCCACGCGGGTTCGCCGGGCACATGCAGCGCAGCGCCGAGGTGACGCGCTACTACCTCCAGTGCCCGCCGGGCGACGACCCGGAGAACTGGTCGCACGACAGGGTCTGGACGGAGCTGCGGCAGCGGCTCGGTGCGAACGGCGCGCCCGCGCTGACGGAGGGGCGGCTGATCGAGAAGCGCGTCCTCGACATGCACAGCTACGTGGTCGAGCCCATGGTGTTCGGCCGCCTCTTCCTGGCCGGCGACGCCGCCCATCTGACCGCCCCGATCGCCGCGAAGGGCATGAACCTCGCCCTGCACGACGCGTTCCTGCTCGGCGACGCGCTCATCGCCCACCTCACGAAGGGCGACGACACCGGCCTGGACGGCTACTCGGCGGCCTGCCTGCGCCGGGTGTGGGACTACCAGGAGTTCTCCCACTGGCTCTCCGAGGTCTACCACGGCCCGTCCTCGGGCGACCCCTACCGCGCGGGCACCACCCTCGCCCGACTGCGCCGCCTCTTCGGCTCCCCGACCGCGGCGATGGCGTTCGCCGAGCAGTACCTGGGCAAGAACACCGGCTACTGAGCCCCCGGATTGCGGCGGCGCTCCGTCAGTCGTGCAGCGGCCGGTCGCTCAGCCGGTGGTCCGCCACGTTCAGCGCCTCGTCGACGAGGCGGCGCAGATGGCCGTCGCGCAGGGAGTAGATCACCCGGCGGCCCTCCTTGCGTGTGTTCACCAGTCCGGCGAGGCGCAGCCGGGCCAGATGCTGGCTGACGGCCGGCCGAGCCGCGCCACAGGCCTCGGTGAGCGTGGTGACGTCGGCCTCCCCCGCCGTCAGGGCGTGCAGCAGCGTGAGGCGGGTGCGGTCGCCGAGCAGGGCCAGCAGTTCGGCGGCGAGCGCGAACTGCTCCTCGCCCGGGGTGCGCGGGTGCGCATCGTTCGCAGGTGACAGGTGCATGCGTGCGCTCATACGCACATAATGGCGGGGTGGGCGGCTTCGCGTCCACCCGCGCACCGGAAGGGGACGCCGTGAGCGACCGGCACGAGCACGAGCACGAGCACCACCATGAGCACGGGCACGCCCATGCGCACGGGAGCGCACACGAGCCCCGCCACGAGCACGACCACCCCCGTCCCCACTCCGCCGCCGGCCTCCGCCACCGCCTCACCCACCTCCTGCGCCCCCACTCCCACGAAACCGCCGACAAGCTCGACTCGGCGCTGGAGTCCTCCGCCCGCGGCATGCGCGCCCTGTGGGTCTCGCTCGCCGTGCTCGGCGTGACGGCGCTCGTTCAGGCGGTCGTGGTGGTCGTCTCCGGTTCGGTGGCGCTGCTCGGGGACACCGTGCACAACACGGCGGACGCGCTGACCGCCGTACCGCTCGGCATCGCCTTCGTGCTCGGCCGGCGCGCGGCGAACCGTCGCTTCACCTACGGCTACGGGCGGGCGGAGGATCTCGCGGGCATCGTCATCGTGCTGACGATCGCCGCGTCCGCGGCCTTCGCGGCGTGGACGGCCGTCGACCGCCTCCTCGACCCGCGCCCCATGGAGCACATCCCGGCCGTGGCCGTGGCGGCACTCGTCGGGTTCGCGGGAAACGAGTGGGTGGCCCGGTACCGGATCCGGGTGGGCCGCGCGATCGGCTCGGCCGCGCTGGTCGCGGACGGGTTGCACGCCCGTACCGACGGATTCACCTCACTGGCCGTCCTGTTGAGCGCGGGCGGTGCCGCACTGGGCTGGCAACTCGCGGACCCGATCGTGGGGCTGGCGATCACGGCCGCGATCACGCTGGTGCTGCGGGACGCGGCGCGCGAGGTGTTCCGCCGGGTGATGGACGCCGTGGACCCGGCCCTGGTGGACCGGGCCGAGCGGGCGCTTCGGGAGGTCGCGGGCGTGCGTGAGGTGGGCGAGCTGCGGCTGCGCTGGATCGGGCACCGGTTGCGCGCCGAGGTGGCGGTCGTCGTGGACGGCGAGGTGACGGTACGTCAGGCGCACGCCATCGCCGTCGATGCCGAACACGCCCTGCTGCACGCCGTACCCCGGCTCACCGCGGCCCTGGTCCACGCCGATCCGCAACCGGTGCCGGGCGAGGCGGATCCGCATCTGGCCCTGGCCCACCACGCCAAGGCCTGAGCCCGCCCGCTCAGGCGACGCCGAGCCCCTCCAGTACGACCGCCCCCGGCAGCTCCGCGAAGGCCTTCCCCGGCACCAGCAGCTTGCCCCGCCGGCGCCCGCTGCCGACCAGGACGTACGGCAGGTCGACGACGGCCGAGTCCACCAGCACAGGCCAGTCGTCGGGCAGTCCGATCGGCGTGATGCCGCCGTACTCCATGCCGGTCTCGCCGGTCGCCGTGTCCATGGAGGCGAACGACGCCTTTCGGGCGCCCAGTTGACGCCGCACGACACCGTTCACGTCGACTGGGGTGGTGGAGAGTACGACGCACGCGGCAAGCGTGGTCTCGCCGCCGCGCTTGCCGGCGACGACCACGCAGTTCGCGGACTGCTCCAGCAGTTCCCGCCCGTAGTGCTCGACGAACACGGCGGTGTCGGCCCACCGCGGATCGGTCTCGACGTAGACGATCTGGTCGGCGGGGACGCTGCCGTGCCAGTGGCGTACGGCGTCGGCGACCGGGCGGGTGAGCTCGTCGAGGCAGGCGGGGGCGGGGGCGGCGTTGTCGAAGTGTCCGATGGGTGCGTCCATGAGCGCACGCTAACAGGACCGCCGACGCCGTCGGGGCGAGATCTCAGCGGGCGGGCGGGACCGAGACGGCCAGCATCCACTCCACGGGGACGTCGCCCCGATTGCCGTACGTGTGCGGGGCGTCGGCCTCGAAGGTGGCGCTCGCGCCGGCCGGGACGAGGTAGTCGGTGCCGTCGACGGTGAGGGTCAGTTCGCCCGCCGTGACATGGACGATCTCGACGGTGCCGACGGGGTGCGGGTCCGAGGTGCTGCTCTCGCCCGGCATCACCCGCCAGTGCCACATCTCCAGCGGGCCGGGCGCCTCGGTGCCGGCGAGGAGCCGGCTGTGGCTGCCCGCGTCGGTGTGCCACAGCCGCACGACCTGGTCGGCCGGGACGACCCGCACCTTCGGTCCCTGCTCGTAGTCGAGGAGCGTGGTGATGCTGACCCCGAGCGCGTCCCCGATCTTGATGACCGTGCCGAGGCTGGGGTTGGTGCGCGCCTGCTCGATCTGGATGAGCATGCCGCGACTGACGCCTGCCCGGGCGGCGAGCACGTCCAGCGTGAAGCCGCGCACCGCGCGCCAATGCTTGACATTGCGCGCCAGGGACTGGGTCAGCAGTTCGAGGTCCGACACATTCCGTCCAAGTTCCGGAGTTCATTATTCTGGATGACAGGGTCCAATCTGATGCACTACCGTGGGATGCACCCGATCGTGCATCGAACTGTACTGCGAGGCCACCCGTGACAGCACTCTTCGCCCTGGCCACCAGCCTGTTGTGGGGGCTGGCCGACTTCGGCGGCGGACTGCTGACCCGGCGCACCCCCGCGCTCACGGTGGTGGTCGTCTCGCAGGCGATCGCCGCCGCCGTGCTCGGCGTGATCGTGGTCGCCACGGGCGGCTGGCGTGAGGCCGACTCCCGGCTGTGGTTCGCGGTCGCCGCCGGCGTGGTGGGCCCGGTCGCCCTGCTCTGCTTCTACAAGGCGCTCGCGCTCGGCCCGATGGGCGTGGTCTCCCCGCTGGGCACGGTGGGTGTGGCGGTCCCGGTCGGTGTGGGCCTGTTCCTCGGCGAGCGCCCCGGACTGGTGCAGATCGCGGGGATCGCGGTCGCCGTGCTCGGTGTCGCACTCGCGGGCGGACCGCAGTTGCGGGGTGCGCCCGTACAGCGGCAGGCCATCCTGCTCACGCTGATCGCGGCCTTCGGTTTCGGCGCGGTGTTCGCGCTGATCGCGGAGGCGTCGACCACCATCACGGGCCTGTTCCTCGCGCTCTTCGTCCAGCGCGTGGTCAACGTGGCGGCCGGCGGCCTCGCGTTGTACGTGTCGGTACGGCGGGGCGCGGCCGCCCTCCCGGACGGCGGCATCCCTTGGCGCTCGCTGCCCGCGTTCGCCTTCGTGGGCCTCGCCGACGTCGCGGCGAACGGCACATATGTGGTCGCCGCACACCATGGCCCGGTCACCGTGGCGGCTTTGCTCGCCTCGCTCTATCCGGTAGTGACCGCGCTCGCCGCGCGCGGATTCCTGCGGGAGAGGCTACTGGCGGTGCAGGCGGCGGGTGCGGGGCTCGCGCTGATGGGCACGGTGCTGCTGGCGGCCGGCTGACCCAGCACTCCGGGACCGGCGGGTTCAGGCCCGCTACCGGGCGGACTCAGGCCTCCGCGGGCACTCCCCGACCGACCGGCTCAGGCCTCCGCAGGCACACCCCGACCGACCGGCTCAGGCCTCCGCGGGCACACCCCGACCGACCGGCTCAGGCCTCCGCGGCCGGTTCGGCGAGTTCGGCGGCGGCCTTCTCGTCCAGCTCCGCCAGCTTCGCCGCCGTCTCCTCGTCCAGCTCGGACAGCGCCTGGAGCTGCTCGGGCGTGATCCCGTCCGGTATCGGGACCGGCGCCGGGGTCCGCAGCGGCGGCTGCCAGCCCTCACCGGGTGTCCAGCGCCGTACGACACGGGCGGGCGCCCCCGCCACTACGGCGTGGTCGGGCACCGTGCCCCGCACCACCGCACCGGCCGCGACCACGACGTTCCGCCCGATCCGCGCGCCCGGCAGGATCACCGCACCGGTACCGATCCAGCATCCCGGGCCGATCGAGACCGGCTCCATGCGGGGCCACTGCTTGCCGATGGGCTCGTGCGGATCGTCGTACGAGTGGTTGGTGGACGTGACGTAGACGTACGGCCCGAAGTAGCAGTCGCTGCCGATGGTGACCGTCGTGTCGGCGATGACATGGCTGCCGCGGCCCAGCACGACGCCGTCCCCTATGCGCAGGATCGGCTCCGGGCCCAGGTCGAGGTCGGGCATCAGACCGGCGGTCAGCGTCACCTGCTCGCCGACGATGCAGTGGGAGCCGAGGTGGATCCAAGGCTCGCCGAAGACAGTGCCGAGCGGGAAGGCGAGGCGGGTGGCTTCGCCGATCGAGCCGAAGCGGAGGCGGCCGGGATTCTCGGCGGTCACCGAACCCGCGCGCTGCGCCCAGGCCCAGGCCGCGTGGACGGCGCGCTGCGTGAGGCCGCGCCGCCAGGATGAGAACGTGTTCTTACGCTTCGGCACGGGCTCACCGTACTGAGGCTTCGGTGTCCGTATGAGGTCGAGGGCGTGTGATCTTCACCCCAGCGGGTGGCGTACGGTGCGTCTACGAGGTCGGCGAGGAGGAGAGAGCGATGACGCAGAGGGCGCTGGTCATGGGTATCGGGGGCCGGGCACCGAAGATCGAGGACACCGCCTTCGTGGCGCCGACCTCGTCGGTGATCGGGGACGTGACCTTGGCGGCGGGGGCGAGCGTTTGGTACGGCGCCGTGGTGCGGGGTGACGTCGAGCGGATCTCCGTCGGCGCGCAGAGCAACATCCAGGACAACTGCACGCTGCATGCCGATCCCGGGTTCCCGGTGAGCATCGGGGAGCGGGTGTCGGTCGGTCACAACGCCGTGGTGCATGGGGCGACCGTTGAGGACGACTGCTTGATCGGCATGGGGGCGACCGTGTTGAACGGGGCGGTCATCGGTGCGGGGTCCCTGGTTGCCGCGCAGGCGTTGGTGCCGCAGGGGATGCGGGTGCCGCCCGGGTCGCTTGTCGCGGGGGTGCCGGCCAAGGTGAAGCGGGAGCTCACCGAGGAAGAGCGTCAGGGTGTCACGCTCAACGGGACCATGTATGCGGAGTTGGCGAAGGCACACCGGGCAGAGCACGGGGGCTGAGGAAGGCGGCGTTTCAGTCCCCGGCGCCCACAGGCTCGGGCTCCGGCTGCGCAGCCACCTGCGCCTTCTTCGCCTTGCGCTTGATGATCAGCATCGACGTCAGGCCGATCAGGACCGCCGCCACCAGACCCAGCCACGAGAAGCGCTTCAGCCAGGACTCGGCGACCACACCGACGTAGTAGATGACCGCGGTCGTGCCGCCCGCCCAGAGGATGCCGCCGAAGACGTTGGCGATCAGGAACTTCCAGTACGGCATCCGCAGGACGCCCGCGAGGGGGCCGGCGAAGATGCGCAGGAGGGCGACGAAGCGGCCGAAGAAGACGGCCCACATGCCCCACTTCTGGAAGGAGCGCTCGGCGGTGGCGATATGGCCCTCGCTGAAGTGCTTCGGGAATTTCGTGCCCAGCCAGGTCAGGAGGGGGCGGCCGCCCTTGCGGCCGATGGCGTAGCCGATGGAGTCACCGATGATCGCGCCCGCGGTCGCACAGGCGCCGAGCACGAACGGGTCGATCTCACCGTGCTGTGAGGCGAGCAGCGCCGAGGAGACCAGGATGATCTCGCCGGGCAGCGGGATGCCCAGGCTCTCCAGGCCGATGACCACGCCGACCAGCAGATAGATGGCGAGCGGGGGCACCGTTTCGAGCCATTCCTGGACGTGCAACGCCGCTTCCTCTCGGTTCCTGGACCTTGTTGTTCCCGGCGCACGCTCGGCTGAGAGCGTGCGCCGGGGCAGCCTACCTGCTCTGTGAGACGGTCTCGGTGTCCCACAGGTTGCATTTGTGCTCACGGTGCACGGTGGTGCTCAACTCGTTCCCGCCGGAGGACAGGGTGCGGAGCGTCAGTACGGTGCCGGGGCGGGCGGGCATGGCGGGCTGGCCCGCCGCGCGTGGCACACCGTCCCGGACGAAGGAGCCCCAGTACTGGACCATCTGCCGCGCCAGCGTCCGCTGCTCGGCGTTCAGCGGTGACGGAAGGCCGAAGTGCTTGAAGAGGTACTGCACCTCGTTGACGTGGGTCGCGCCGAAGTCGAAGTCCGTGCCGAGGTCGCGCAGGGAGGCGAAGGGCGGGGAGGTGCGGTCGGCGAACTCGTACGCGTAGACCTTGCCGCGTCCGGCGAGCGTGCCGTCGAGGCGCAGGGCCGGGCAGGCGAACAGCTGGTCGCCCTGGGCCGTGGCGTACGCGATGGTCGGGGAGGGGTACGACGACAGGGGGTAGCGCGCGAGCGCGTCGTCGCCGTAGTCCGTCCTCATCACGGTCGGGTACTGCTCGGCGGTGAGCGGGGTGCCGTTCAGGTCGAAGCGGCCGAAGGCAAAGAGGCGGCCTTCGTCCTGGTTCGCACCGTTCATGACCGGTACGCCGGCCGCGGCTCCCTGAGCGAACGCCTCCCTCGGTTGCCGGGGCAGGAAGGCACCGCCGGTCACGGGCGCCCAGTCGAAGCCGCTCTGCGCGGCCAGGATGTCGGCGGCCGGCTTGGCGCGCAGGCAGGCCAGGTCGGTGCAGCCGAGCTTCCGCGCGAATTCGGCGCCCTGGGCCACGGCGGTCTCGTGCGTACGCGCACCGCAGTCGCCGTACGCCCCGCTCTGGATGATCCCGGCCCGGAACAGCCCCTTCGCCGTCGGCGAGGCCAGCTGGGTGCAGACCGAGCGGCCGCCCGCCGACTCGCCCGCGATGGTCACACGGCCCGGGTCGCCGCCGAAGCGGCCGATGTTGGCGCGCACCCAGCGCAGCGCGGCCTGCTGGTCGAGCATGCCGAAGTTGCCGGAAACCCCGTCGCGGGCCTCGCCGTCCAAGCCGGCCGTGGCGAGGAAGCCCATCGCCCCGAGGCGGTAGTTGACGGTCACGACGACCGTGCCGGTCCGGCGGGCGAACGTATCGGGGACGATGTCCTGACCGGCCCCGGCGGTGAGCCCTCCGCCGTGGAACCAGACGAGGACAGCCCGGCGGGCGGCGCCCTCGGGGACGTACACATTGAGGTCGAGACAGTCCTCGGTGTGGGTCGGCCGCTCGTATCCGGGGTCCCAACTCGCGCCCTGGACACACTTGTTGCCGAAGTCCTGCGCCGTACGGACGCCTTGCCAGGGCCGGACCGGCCGGGGTTCCCGCCAGCGGAGTTCTCCGACGGGCGGCTCGGCGTAGGGGATGCCGAGGAACTGCCGTCCCTCGGCGGTGGTTTCACCCCGGACCCAGCCCGCGTCCGTGCGGACGACAGGTGGATCGGCGGCCTGCGCGGGCACGGGAGTGACGAGCGCGGCCGCGAGGGCCAACAGTGCGACGGACATACGACGTATCACCGGTCCACCTCCACGTTCGTGAGCATGGGACTGCAGTGGCGCGGCGGGAAAACTAGGAACGTCGGTGACTCGTGTCAATGATGTGCACGAGAAACGGCCGAATGACGTCAGGGACTGATGCAGGGGTCACCCCGGTGCGGGGTGACCCCTGACTAGCGGAGGGCGGAGTCGAGCTTCGTCGTGGCCGTGCCGACGACCCCGGAGACGGTGGCCGGCACGTCGGCCGGCAGGGCCACGACGGCATCGACGGGAATGGCGGGTTCGGCTTCGTCGCCGGAGCCGTCCTGCACGTATCGCGTCTCGTACTGCGGCTCCGGCTCGTCCGCAGGCCGGTTCGGCTCACCCCCCGGGGAGTCGGCCTCGGGCGGCTCGGGGGCGGCGGCATCCGGCGACTCGTGCCCGGGTGCGGGCTCCGGGTCCGCGGGTACTCCGCCCTCGCGCTCCTCCTCCCCCTTCTCCCGCCTCTTCTCCTCCGCCTTCTGCTCGGGTTCCGGCACCCCCTCGGCCGCGAGCCCGCCGTCGAGCACCCAGCGCTGCGCCTCGGATCCGTCCCGCTCGACCAGCACCACGCTCCCGCCCTCTCCGGACGCGACCGCCAGCCCCTCGGACCGGCGCGGCAGCAGTTCCCCGTGGACGGTGAGGTCGTAGCGCACCTCGCCGGCGTGCGCGAGGCAGTCGGCCAGGACGACCCTGCCGTTGTCGGCATCGGAGTCCAGGCAGAGCGTGGGGTCTGCCGCGCTTCGCAGCAGGCCGCTGCCCTGGTACGACCACTGCTGGGACGCGGCGGACGAGCACACCGCCAGCTCGGCCCGGGCACCGGTTCGGATCTCGCCCGCGTGGAGGTCCAGGCACAGGCCGCGTTCGACGTTGCGGAGTCTGCCCTGGGCGATCTCGACGGGGTCCTCGACCGAGGCTGCCGACGGTGAACCGCCGGTCGAGGGCCTGGACCCCGCACCCGGGTTGACGGACTGCCCGCTGGGCACGCCCCAGGTCGCCTGTGCGTCGGGGACACCGCTCTCCTCGGACCAGCCCTTGGAGGTGAGCAACGTGACGAGCAGGACGAGGGAGGTCAGACCGACACCCACCGCCAGAGCCCTCGTGCGTCCGCGCGGTGCGGCGAGCTGGGCCGGGCGGTGCCGTCCGCCGCCTCGGGGGCGGACGGCCGACGCCGATCCGGCGCCGCCGCGGCCGGGCCGGGAGTCGAGATAGCGCCGGGCGCCCCAGCCGAGCACGGTTTCGGCGAGCAGCACGTCGAGTCCGCCCTCGAAATGACTGAGCTGCTCGGCGGCGTGACGGCAGTAGCGGCAGTCCATCAGATGCTGTTGCACATCAGGCAACAAGGACCCGCCCCGGCGAATGGGGACGTCGAGGAGACGGTTGTAGTAACGGCATTCGCGGGTGGGCGCGAGTTCGCGATGGGCGCGGACACAGCCTTGCCGGAATTGCTCACGCACTCTCTCCAGCGCGGCGGAAGCGGTGCCGGTGTCAACTCCCAGCAGACCAGCTGGTATGGTTATCGGTTCCGCCTCGACCTCGGTGTGCCAGAGGAGGCATTGGGAGGCTCCCGGAAGAGCCCGGAATGCACGCTCGGCGATATGACGTCTTTCGGGCGTCGCGGACCGTGCGGCGCGCAGCCCGCGCCCTCCGGTGGGTTTGCCGAGTTCCGGCAGCAGGGCGGAAATGGCACGGTCCGACGCCCATTCCTTCACCAGCTCCCGTACGGCGGTGAGGAGTTGGGGACGCAGTGCGCCGCCGGCCGGACGGCCGAGCACGCGATGGAACGCCGCGGCGGCCACCATGGAGGCCGAACTCTCGGCGGACGCGAGGCAGATGGCCGCGTAGTCGTGGGCGGCGCGCCAGTGGCGCGCCATCAGCAGAGCGACGGCGTGACCGTCCGCACCGGTCCGGCCCGGGCCCGCGAGGAGATCGCGGTCGGACCGTCCGGGGCTCCCCCCGGGCCGTGGCGGGTAAGGCGGTCGTGGGGGGTAGGGGGATTGCACTGAACCATTTCCTTCCCAGCCGCAGGACACCATGGGGAATTGGCGTCCGTCGGAAAGCAGGTGCGTGATTGGTGCATACCTGGGCCGCTCATCTGTGGACCGGCTGTCGGGCCGCTCACTTTCGCACAAGCGACGCAGAGGAAACAAGAAGTTCGAGTGACTCTCGTTCAAAAAGCAGGAAATTCAGAAGGGTTACCGCCGGTATCCGCACCGGCATTCGAAACAGTCGTCGGCCCCGGCACCAAGTTGTGTGCAGGCAAAGAACATTGGTCCACGGAATCTTCAATTCCGCATACCGCACAGCAAGCTCCGAGGTTTCTCCCGGCACGCTCTCATCCCCGTGTACCAGCATGGGCCGCATGATCGTCCCCCACACCACACCCACCGCCCCCGGCCCGGCCCCTACGGTCCGCAAGGCGGTCGTCCCCGCCGCGGGCCTCGGCACCCGGTTCCTGCCCGCGCCGAAGGCGACCCCGAAGGAGATGCCGCCGATCGTCGACAAGCCGGCCACCCAGTAGGTCGCCGAGGAAGCCGCGGCGGCCGGGCTCGACGACGTGCTGGTGATCACCGGTCGGCACAAGCGGGCTATCGAGGACCACTTCGACAACGCCTTCGAACTGGAGCAGGCGCTCGCCGCCAAGGGCGACACCGTACGGCTGGACGCCGTCCGCGACCCCGCCCGGCTCGCCGACATCCACCACATCCGCCAGGGCGACCCGCTCGGCCTCGGCCACGCGGTGCTGTGCGCCCGCCGGCACGTGGGCGACCAGCCGTTCGCCGTACTCCTCGGCGACGACCTCATCGACCCGCGCGAGACCCTGCCGAGCCGGATGCTGGAGGTCCGCGAGCGCCACGAGGGCAGCGTGGTCGCCCTCATGGAGGTCCCCCCGGAGCAGATCCACCGCTACGGCTGCGCGGCCGTCGAACCGTCCGCCGAGGACGGCGTGGTCCGCGTCACGGGCCTCGTCGAGAAGCCGTCACGCGAGAACGCGCCGAGCCGCTACGCGGTCATCGGCCGCTATGTCCTCGACCCGGTCGTCTTCGGCATCCTGGAGCGCACCCCGCCCGGTCGCGGCGGCGAGATCCAGCTGACCGACACACTGCAGGAAATGGCGCCGGGCGGCACGGTCCACGGAGTCGTCTTCGAGGGATTGCGCTACGACACCGGCGACAAGGCGGACTTCCTGCGCACGGTGGTACGGCTGGCGTGCGACCGGCAGGACCTGGGACCGGAGTTCGTGTCCTGGCTGAAGGAGTTCGTGGCGGGGCTGGAGGACGGCAGGGCGGAGCGGGAGCGGCTCGCGGCCTGAGAGGACAGACCCGGACACGAAACAGGGGCCCCGCGTGGGGGCCCCTGCCTGCCGCCGTACGACCAGGCTGCCGCCGTACGACCAGGCTCAGCCGTAGGGCCCAGAACTTCGACTCAGCTGTTGGGCCGCAGGGTCCAGACGACGGTCATCTCGCCGGTGACGGCCCCGTCCCCACGCCTGATCTCGATGGCCACCGGGAACTCCGGCCGCTCCCCCGCGTCCAGCTCCGCGACGACCTCGGCGGCCGGGCGGCCCAGCGTCGCCGTGGCGGTGACCGCGCCCATGGCGAGCTTCTTGTAGGCGATCTCGGCCCGCACCGCGAGCGGCACGGCGCGCGAGAGCTGCTCGCCGAACGCGGCCAGCACGATGGCCCCGCTGGCGGACTCCCCGAGCGTGAACATCGCACCGGCGTGCGGCCCGCCCACGTGGTTGTGGTAGTCGCTCTGGTCCGGCAGAGCCACCACGGCCTTCTCCGGCGTGGTCTCCAGGAACTCGAGGTTCAGGGTCCGGGCCATGGGCACGGTGGCGGCGAGCATCTCGCCGATCGACATCTGGTCTGCGCTCATGGCCGCAAGGTTACCCGCGAGTAGGGTCGGGTGAACAGGTCGATGTGACGAGCGTCGTACCGACTGGGGGGCGAAGTGGCACATACAGCCCGTGACCTGCAATTCGGTTGGCAATCATGCGGTCGGGCGGCGATAGTCGGCCGGTGACTTCCGCCACCGACGCCCGCCGCCGTTCCCGCCGCCCCGCCTGGGCGGGCCGCAACTACTCCCTGCTGACCGCCGCGGCGTTCGTCACGAACCTCGGCAGTCACGGCGCGCTGATCGCCGCCGCGTTCGCGGTGCTGGAGGCGGGCGGCGACGGCGGCGACGTGGGTCTGGTGGCCGCCTCCCGCACCCTGCCCCTGGTGCTCTTCCTGCTGATCGGCGGCGCCGTGGCGGACCGGCTGCCCCGGCACCGGGTGATGGTCGCGGCCAACGCCCTCAACTGTCTCTCGCAGGCCGCCTTCGCCGTGCTGGTCCTGTCCGGTGAGGCGCAGCTGTGGCAGATGATGCTGCTGACCGCTCTCGGCGGCACCGGCCAGGCCTTCTTCAGCCCGGCGGCCGAGGGCATGCTGCTGTCCTCGGTGCAGGGCGAGGAGGCGGGCCGGGCGTTCGCCGTGTTCCGGATGGCGATGCAGGGGGCGACGGTGGGCGGTGCCGCGCTCGGCGGTGCCATGGTCGCCGCGATCGGGCCCGGGTGGGTGCTGGCGGCGGACGCGGCGGCCTTCGCGGTCGCCGGGGCCATGCGGGCGTTCCTCGACGTGAGTCACGTTCCCGAGCGCGCGCCGGGCGGCGGCATGCTCGCTGATCTGCGGGACGGGTGGCGGGAGTTCGCCGGGCGACCCTGGCTGTGGGGCATCGTCGTGCAGTTCTCCATCGCGAACGCGGTCGTCGGCGCCGCCGACGCGGTGTACGGCCCGCTCGTCGCCCGGGACCACCTCGGCGGCGCGGGCCCATGGGGTCTGGCTCTGGGGTTCTTCGGCGCCGGCACCGTCGCAGGCGCCCTGCTCATGACCCGCTGGAAGCCGCGCCGCCTGCTCCTCGCCGGCACCCTGTGCGTCTTCCCGCTCGCACTCCCTTCCGCCGCGCTGGCCGTGCCGGTCCCGGTCACGGTCCTGTGCGCGGTGATGTTCGTGACCGGCGTGACGCTGGAGGTGTTCGGCGTCTCCTGGATGACCGCGCTCCACCAGGAGATACCGGAGGACAAGCTGTCCCGGGTCGCCGCGTACGACTGGTTCGGCTCGGTCGCCCTGGTCCCGCTGGCGACGGCCCTGGCCGGCCCGACGGAGACGGCGTTCGGGCGCACCTCGGCGCTGTGGGGCTGCGCCGCGCTGGTCGTGGTCGTCACGGCGGCGGTCCTGTGCGTACCCGACGTACGGAACCTGCGACGACGTACCAAACAGGTGACCGCCGGCAGCCGCCCCGCCTCAGCCGATGCCGAAAGCCCCGTCCGGGGGCTCGGGTGACGGTACGGCGTCCTCGTCCAGCACCGGTCGCGCGCCGCCGATGAACTCCCTCACCGCGGGCCCGTGTTCGACCCGCGCCGGAAACGCGTCGGAGGCGGTGAGCCGGGCCAGCGCGGCCGTGTCGACGGGCCGGTGGGCGGCGACGAGCACCGCGTTGCCGAACCGCCGCCCGCGCAGCACACCCGGCTCGGCGATCAGCACGAGTTCCTCGAACAGCGTGGCACAGGTGGCGAGTTGGGAGCGCAGGAAGGCGAAGGGCGCGGCATCGGCGAGGTTCGCCAGATAGACGCCGCCGGCCCGCAGCACCCGTTCGGCCTGGCGTACATAGGCGACCGACGTCAGATGCGCCGGCACCCGTGACCCACCGAAGACATCGGCGACCAGCACGTCGGCCGAGTCGTCCGGCGCCGCCTCCAGCCACTCCCGGGCGTCCCCGGCGTGCAGCCGGATGCCGTCCCCGTCGGCAACCGGCAGATGCTCGCCGACCAGCTCCATCAGCCCCCGATCCGCCTCGACGACATCCTGCCGCGAGCCGGGCCGGGTGGCCGCCAGATACCGGGGCAGCGTGAGCGCGCCGCCCCCGAGGTGCAGGACGTCAAGCGGCCGCCCCGCCTCGGCGACGATGTCCAGGACATGGCCGAGGCGGCGCGCGTACTCGAACTCCAGATGCGTCGGCTCGTCAAGATCGACGTACGACTGCGGAGCCCCGTCGACGGTGAGCAGCCAGGCCCGCTTCCTGTCGACGTCGGGCATCAGCTTGGCGATGCCGTGGTCGACGGGGCGGGTGACGGGTATGGGCTCGTTCACCTTCCTATTGTGCCGGGGGGCTCCTCACCGGGGCGCACGCGAGCGCCCTATAGGGGCGCGGGCCTGTGTCAGTCTGCGGCTCCGCCGCGTGGGCGCGACCAGCCACAACGGACCCGCACTCCCCCACAAACCGCAACAACCCTCACACGACGGCTGTCACGGTCCCCGCCCCAACGGTCCTGCCGCCCTCACGGATGGCAAACCCGAGTCCCGGCTCCAAAGGCACCTCACGCCCCAGCTCAACAGTCATCGTGACCGTCTCCCCGGGCCGAGCGACCCCCACCTCACCGAGGTCGATGTCACCCACCACATCCGCCGTGCGGATGTAGAACTGCGGCCGATACCCACTCGAAACCGCCGTCGAACGACCGCCCTCACGCGCCGACAACACATACACCTGCGCGGAGAAACGACTCCGAGGCACCACACTCCCCGGCGCCGCGACCACATGCCCCCGCCGGACGGCGTCCCGCGGCACCCCCCGCAGCAGCAAGGCCACGTTGTCCCCGGCCTGCGCCTCGTCCATCGGCTTGCCGAAGGTCTCCAGACCGGTGACCACGGTCTCGACCTCGGCCCCGAGCACTTCGACCCGGTCGCCCACCCGCACGGTGCCCCGCTCCACGGCCCCGGTCACCACGGTCCCCCGGCCGGTGATGGTGAGCACGTTCTCCACGGGCAGCAGGAACGGCGCGTCCACATACCGCTCCGGCATCGGAACGTAGGTGTCCACCGCGTCGAGCAGCGCCTCGACGGACGCCGTCCACTTCGGGTCCCCCTCCAGCGCCTTCAGCCCGGACACCCGTACGACGGGCGCGGCGTCACCGCCGTAGCCGTGCTCGGTGAGCAGGTCGCGGACCTCCAGCTCGACGAGGTCCATGAGCTCCCCGTCGCCCGCGTCGGCGTGCGTGAGGGCGACGACGATGTGGTCGACGCCCACCTGCCGGGCGAGCAGCACGTGTTCGGCGGTCTGCGGCATGATCCCGTCGAGCGCGGAGACGACGAGGATGGCCCCGTCGAGCTGCGCCGCCCCCGTGACCATGTTCTTGACGTAGTCGGCGTGGCCCGGCATGTCGACATGCGCGTAGTGGCGGGTGTCGGTCTCGTACTCGACGTGCGCGATGTTGATGGTGATGCCGCGCGCGGCCTCCTCCGGCGCCCGGTCGATGCGGTCGAACGGCACGAACGTGGAAGACCCGCGCTCGGCGAGGACCTTGGTGATGGCGGCGGTCAACGTGGTCTTGCCGTGGTCGACATGACCCATGGTGCCGATGTTCAGGTGCGGTTTGGTGCGGACGTATGCCGTCTTGGACATGGCTGTACCTCGAAGTCTCTTCGCAGGAGATCTCACGCAGGAGATGGGGACCCCAAGGACTTGCCGACCCTCCCCCTGCGGGGTCCGCCGGACTGTCCGGAGAGGGTCAGCTTCGGGCGCCGTCGAACGCGGCCAGGAAGACCGGAACGGCAGCCTTCGGAGCATCCGCGACCGCGGATGCTGCAACGACGAAGGCGTACCGGAACATGGCGTCGATCATTGCCGACGCTTTGCCCGACGTCGAATGGTTTTTCGCGGTACGGGACTTCAGGCGCCGATGTTCTTCAGCGCCTCCCGCACCGACAGCGGCGCGAACCGTCCCCGCTCCCGCGCCAGGAAGTCCCGTACGGCGTCCGGGTCGGTCTTGGCGTACTCGCGCAGGCACCAGCCGATGGCCTTGCGGATGAAGAAATCGGTGTGCCCGGACTGGCGCAGGCAGTAGGCGAAGAGGCGTCCGGTGTCGGTGTTGCCCTTGTAGCGCAGCTGGTGGAGGAGGGCGGTGCGGGCGACCCACAGGTCGTCGTCGACGATCCAGTCGTCCATGACCGCCGTGAGGGCGGGGTCCGCCGCGACGAGCCCGCCGACGACATGCGCGGCGAGCAGGTCGACGGTGTCCCACCAGGAGACGGTGGTGATCAGGTGACGGGCCACCGGGAGGAAGCCGGAGGAGCAGCGCCCCACGTGCCGGCGCAGATAGTCGACGGCGAAGTAGTGGTACTCGCGCTCGGGCAGCTGCCAGCAGCGCAGGGCGACAGCCGTGCAGTCGGTCTCGTCGGGGCGTGGCGTGCCCTGGACGACGGTGCGGGACAGGGCGCGGCGCTCGGGTGTGGGGATGCCGAGGAACGGGGCGACATCCTTCATGTACGCCCGGGCTGCGACGGCACGAGCCGGGTCCGCCGCGGCGGCGTACGCGACGGTGAGCCGCTCCAGGAGCGTGTCGGCCAGAGCACTGCGGGGAACTTCCAACGTTCCCTCACCTGTGACGCGCATGAGACGAACCATACGGCGATCACACATCTTCGTCGGTTACTGTCGCCGAATGCTCGATGCCACCACCCGCTCTGGGGGCACCGCAACGGCCTCGTCCGGGGCCGCCGCCACGGAGCTCGCCGTTCCCGCGCCCGTTCCCCCGGGTTTCGCCGCGCGCTGCACCAGAGCGCTGCTCTCGCCGTGGTCGCGGCTGTCCCTGCTCCTGGTCCTGCTCGCGGCGGCCGCGACGTCCGTGCTGCTCTTCGAGCCGCACAAGCTCCTGGCCGACGGCTGGCCGCCGCAGGTCGAGGGGCCGGTCGCGGTGGTGCTGTTCGCCGTGGCGTACGGACTGGTCACGGTGGCGTTCGTGCCGCGGCCGCTGCTGAACCTCGCGGCGGGCGCCCTCTTCGGCTCCGAGCTGGGCATCGCCGCGGCCATGGCGGGCACGGTGCTGGGGGCCGGGATGTCCTTCGCGCTCGGCCGGATGCTCGGCCAGGACGCCCTGCGCCCGCTGCTGCGCGGCCGGTTGCTCAAGGCGGCGGACAACCAGTTCAGCAAGCACGGTTTCCGTTCGATGCTGGCGGTGCGGCTGTTCCCCGGTGTGCCGTTCTGGGCCGCGAACTACGCCGCCGCCGTCTCCCGCATGGGCTACGTTCCCTTCCTGCTCGCCACGGCCCTCGGGTCCATTCCCAACATCGCCGCGTACGTCGTGGCCGGCGCCCGGGCCTCCACACCGACGTCTCCGGTGTTCCTGATCGCGGTGGCCGCGATCGCGCTGCCGGCGCTCGCGGGCGCGGTGGTGGCCTGGCGCAAGCGCCACCACCTGCGCCGCCGCTGACTCGTGGAGGGCCGGGCCGGCCGGCAGACCGGCTCTCAAGACGGTTCTCAGACCGACTCGATGACCATCGCGTTGGCGAGTCCTCCCGCCTCGCACATCGTCTGCAGGCCGTAGCGGGCGCCGCGCTCGCTCATCGCGTGGACCAAGGTCGTGGTCAGCCGGGTGCCGCTCGCGCCGAGCGGGTGGCCGAGGGCGATCGCGCCGCCGTGCACGTTGACCTTGGCGAGATCGGCGCCGGTCTCCTGCTGCCAGGCCAGCACGACGCTGGAGAAGGCCTCGTTGACCTCGAAGAGGTCGATGTCGTCGAGGCTCAGCCGCGCCCTGCGCAGCACCTTCTCGGTCGCCGGGACGACTCCCGTGAGCATGAGGAGGGGGTCGGAGCCGGTGACGGCGAAGCTGTGCAGCCGGGCCAGGGGGCGCAGGCCGAGTCGGGCCGCCGTCTCGCCGGAGGTGATGAGCACGGCGGAGGCGCCGTCGTTGATGGGGCTGGCGTTGCCCGCGGTGACGTTCCACTCGATCTGCGGGAAGCGTTCGGCGAAGGCCGGGTCGTGGTAGGCGGGCTTGAGGCCGGCGAGGGTCTCGACGGTGCTGCCCGGTCGTACGCACTCGTCGCGCGAGACGCCGTCCAGGGGCGCGACCTCGGCGTCGAACAGCCCCTTGTCCCAGGCGTCGGCCGCCTTGCGGTGCGAGGAGACCGCGAACGCGTCCATCTGCTCCCGGGTGATGGACCACTTGGCGGCGATCAGTTCGGCGCTGATGCCCTGCGGGACGAGGCCCTCGGGGTAGCGCTCGGCGATGCCGGGGCCGAAGGGGTCCTTGCCGGGCGGCACGTTCGACCACATGGGCACCCGGCTCATCGACTCGACACCACAGGCGACGACCAGGTCGTACGCGCCCGAGATGACGCCCTGGGCGGCGAAGTGCACGGCCTGCTGCGACGAGCCGCACTGGCGGTCCACGGTGGTCGCCGGGACCGACTCCGGGAAGCCCGCCGACAGGGCCGCGTAGCGGGTGGTGTTCATGGCCTGCTCGCCGACCTGGTCGACGGTGCCGCCGATGACGTCGTCGATCAGCGCCGGGTCGACGCCGGAGCGCTCGACGAGGGTGCGCAGGGTGTGGGCGAGGAGCTGGACGGGGTGGACGTGCGCCAGGGAGCCGTTCGGCTTGCCCTTGCCTATCGGGGTGCGTACGGCTTCGACGATCACTGCGTCACGCATGGTGCGGGCCTCCTTGGCCGCCGGGGGCGATGACCGGCGCGCGGGCGATTCGGTGACCGGGGCGCGGGCCAGTGTGGTGACCGGCGCGATTACCGGTGAGTAGGAAATCCAAACTCACCATAGCGTGGCAGGTTGGAAAATCAAACCCGTTAAGTTGGAAAGTCGAACCCTCCCCTAGACTGAGCGCCATGGCCGCCACCAAAGACCCGCGCCCCTGTTCCATCGCCGACGCCCTGGCGCTCGTCGGCGAGAAGTACTCCCTGCTCGTCCTGCGCGAGGTGTGCCTCGGCAACGGCCGGTTCGACCAGCTCGTGCGCAACATCGGCGCCCCGCGCGACATCCTGGCCACCCGGCTGCGCCGCCTGGTCGACGCCGGCATCCTGAGCAAGCGCACCTACAGCGAGCGCCCTCAGCGGTTCGAGTACCGGCCCACGCAGGCGGGGCTCGAACTGGAGCCGGTCCTGCTGACCCTCATGGCGTGGGGCGACCGCCATCTCCGCCAGGACGACGACCGCCCCATGGTCATCGAGCACATCTGCGGCAACGAACTCGTCCCGGTCGTCACCTGCCGGGCCTGCGGCGAGGCGGTGCACCACGAGGACCTCACGGCCCACCCCCAGGCGCCCGGCTGGACGGTGGCGGGGCCCGCGGCGGCGTGAGGCGGCGTGCGGCGGCCGCCCTGTCAGGCGGTCGTGCCCGGCATCGCCGTACTCGTCACCAAGGATGCGTCCGCAGATACTTGGCGATCTCCGCCCGCTCCCACACCCCGTCGGCCACGACGAAGCGGTAGCGGCGAGTGAGAGTGTCGCCCGGCGCCAGTTCCAGCTCGTCGTGGAACGCCCAGGACGGCGCCACACCCGCGAAGGGCTCGTTGCGGACGAACCAGTGGGCGGGGTGGGCGCCGCGGTCACCGGCGTGGTCGTTCTCGGGGGCGTGCGCGAAGACGAGGGTCGCGTGGCCGTCGGTGCCGTCGTGCTCGCCGGAGTAGGCCAGCCAGGGCGCCTGTTCGCCCATCAGGTCGGGGCCCTCGGCCTCAGGGGCGATGATCCGGCCGCCTTGGAAGGCGCGCGGGCCACGCCAGAACAGGCCGGTGTAACCGGCCATCACGCGTCCGGCGGTGCTGGGGCTGCCGAACCGCAGCGGCTCGTCACGCCGGTTCGTCACGGCGCTCGTCCAGGTCAGGGCCCATGAGCCGGACTCCGCTTCGACGTCGTGCACCTCGATCCGGCGCCGCTCGTCGGCCCACAGCTCACCGCTGTGGGGATGCCAGGTCAGCCGCTCGGCGATGACGGCACGGTCACCCTCCGAGGAGACCTCGTCGAAGGCGACGTGCGCCATCGACCCGACTCGCTCGGGGAGTTCGAGATATCCCTGTCCATGGACGTAGGAATTGCCGCCCCACAGGTTCGCCCCCGACAGATGCGAGGCCGTGAGCGAAAGACCCTTGTGCCAGCGGTGGTCGTTGGGCCGGTAGTCGGTGACGACGTCGCCGGCGAGGGTGCGCATGGGATGGACGTACGGCTTGGGGGCCTCCCAGGCGGCCTCCGGCCGGTAGACGTAAGCGAGCAGCTCCACCCCGCCGACCGGCTCGGTCACGGTGATGCGGTCGCCGTACGCATGGACGACGTGCAGCCCGGTCACGCGGCGGCCTCCCCGCCGGCAGCGCCCTGCTCTGCCGTGACGGGCGCCCATCCCGACGCGTTGCCGTGCATCGCCGCGTGAAACGGGTCCCCGGGACCGATCTCGCCCGCCCGTACGGTCGCGTCCGTGAACGCCGACTTGTACAGCGCGGCGATCAGTTCCAGGCTCGACCGCCCGTCGGTACCGCTGCTGCGCGGCCGCTCCCCCGCGCGCATGCTCGCGAGCAGTTCGCGCAGCTGCTCCAGATGCGAACTGGGTACGTCCGCGCCGAAGTCCTGCCAGGTCGCGGCCTCGGCGGCGGGCACATCGCGGGCCGGGGTGATGCGCCAGTCGTCGTTGCGGTGGCCGTACAGGTGGGTGAGTTCGACGGTGGCGCGCTCGCAGTCGATGCGGATGCGGCTGACCTCGTCCGGGCTCAGCACGCTGTTCACGACGGTCGCCATCGCACCGTTCGCGAAGCGCACGAGGGCGGTCGAGACGTCCTCCGTCTCCACGTCGTGCACCAGCCGGCCGGCCATGGCCCGCACCTCGATCCACGGTCCCAGCAGGTCGAGCAGCAGATCCATCTGATGGATGCCGTGTCCCATCGCGGGACCGCCACCCTCGGTCTGCCAGCGGCCGCGCCAGGGAACGGCGTAGTAGGCGGTGTCGCGGTACCAGGTGGTCTGGCAGTGCGCGACGAGCGGCCGGCCCATGGCCCGCTCGGCCAGCAGCCGCCGTACGTGCCGGGTGCCCGAGCCGAAGCGGTGCTGGAAGACGATCGAGGCGTACGGTCCGCCGTCCCCACCCTCCTCCGCCTCCACGGCGTCGAAGTCGGCGAGGCTCGGCACGGGCGGCTTCTCGCACCACACCCAGGCACCGGCGCGCAGCGCGGCGACGGTCTGGTCGCGGTGCAGCGTGGGCGGGGTGCAGATGACGACGAGGTCGGGCCGCTGTTCCCGGAGCATCCGGTCGAGATCGGTGTAGGCGCCGGGTGTGCCCTCGCCAGCCGCGGCCGCCACCGCTTCCCTCTCCGCACAGAAGCCCTTCACCGACCCCGCGTCGATGTCCACGGCGGCGACCAGCTCCGTCTCCCCCTCTTCCGCGAGCCTGGTGAGCGCGGGCAGGTGGGAGTCGCGTGCGATGGCGCCGGTGCCGATCACGGCGACCCGGACGCGGCGGCCGGGAAGCGGGGCGAGGCGGGGACGGTCCGTGCCCTGAGCGGTCTCGGGTGTGGCCATGGACGGGATCAGACTCCTCCGGGACGGCGGGCACGGGCGAGGCGCTCCCGCTCACGCAGCAAGCGCTTTCAGTCCGCAGCAACGTAAGCGGCGGCCGCGCCGCAGGTCAACACCGGTATGGACGGGGGCGGCGAGCCCGCGCCGAGCCCCCTGTGCCGGAGCTGTCATCGGGGGGCGCTACGCTGCCCCTCGACACTCGCGATCACTGCGCCGCCGACGCGGTGTCCCCGTCATCCCTTGTCTCGATCAGCACTTGGACTCCGTAACTTCATGTCTTGGTTTGAATCGCTCATCCTCGGACTCGTCCAGGGGCTGACCGAGTTCCTCCCCGTGTCCTCCAGCGCGCATCTGCGGCTGACCGCGGCGTTCTCGGGCTGGGAGGACCCCGGCGCGGCCTTCACGGCGATCACCCAGATCGGCACGGAGGCCGCGGTGCTGATCTACTTCCGCAAGGACATCGGGCGGATCATCACGGCCTGGCTGAAGTCGCTGACCAGCAAGGAGATGCGGCGCGACCACGACGCGCAGATGGGCTGGCTGGTGATCGTCGGCTCGATCCCGATCGGTGTGCTCGGTCTGACGCTCAAGGATCAGATCGAGGGTCCGTTCCGCGACCTGCGCATCACGGCGACGATGCTGATCGTCGTCGGCATCATCATCGGCGTCGCCGACCGGCTGGCGGCGCGCGACGAGTCGGGCGGCCGGCACCGGGCCGCCAAGCAGCGCAAGGGCCTCGAGGACCTGAACGTACGGGACGGCCTCGTCTACGGCCTGTGCCAGGCCATGGCGCTCATTCCCGGCGTCTCCCGCTCCGGCGCCACCATCAGCGGCGGCCTCTTCATGGGCTACAACCGTGAGGCGGCGGCCCGCTACTCCTTCCTCCTCGCGATCCCGGCGGTCCTCGCCTCCGGCCTCTTCGAGCTCAAGGACGCGATGGAGAACGACCACGTCTCCTGGGGCCCGACGGCCTTCGCCACGGTCATCGCCTTCGCGACCGGCTACGCGGTCATCGCCTGGTTCATGAAGTTCATCTCGACCAAGAGCTTCATGCCTTTCGTCTGGTACCGCATCGCACTCGGCATCTTGATCATCGTCCTGGTGACGGCGGGCGTCCTCAGCCCGCACGCGGCGGAGTCGGCGGGCTGACGAGCGCCGAGCAGCCGATGGCCCTCACCCAGCAGTTCGCCCGTGTCACCCCGGAGTACCTCGAGCGCTGCCGCGCGTCGGCGCTCGACTCGCCGGGGGCGGCGCCGGGCTGGAACCCACCGCCCGACGATCTCCTCGACACGGACTGGGCGACATGGGGCCTCATCGCCTACTGCCGCTCGACGGGAGTCGACAGGGACCTGATCGCGCTGCTCGACCGGGCGGTCTCCGGGGACCTGGGCGGGGACATCGGCTTCCTCGATCACGACGAGGTCTACGACGGCTTCGACGGCTCACCACGGCTTCTCGGCCCTGCCGCCGTCACGGACATCGCCCGCAGACTCGACCACATCGACCTCGACGCCGTCCTCGCGCACCTTCCGACGGCCACCGACGACGCGGCTGCGGCCTGCGGGTTCGGCCGCGGTTTCCGGGGAGATGTACGGAGCTACCTCGTCGAACACTTCAGGGCGATGCGGGAGTTCTACCGCGGCGCGGCACGGCGCGGGCAGTGTGTCGTCGTCTGGACCGACTGAGCGCCCCGACTCACTGACCCGCCGGTCAGTACGACGCCCCGTCCCGAAATCCGTGACCAATCACATACGTTGCGCGTAGCCGTCCGGTAGCGCAGTGTCAGTGCTTGCCCCTAGGCTTGCCCGCATGTCCCCCCATTCCTCAGACCCTGGTTCCGTGCGGTCTGCTGCCGAGGTGAACGAGGAGATACGCGCGCTGTGGCTGCGTGCCGGCGGCTCGCTGTCTGCTCAGGAGCGCGCGGAGTACGAGCTGTTGGTGGTCGAGTGGGCGGCCGCCATCCGCGGGAACGTCATCGAGGCGGCTTGAGGCCGCGACCCAGCGGCGGCCGGCACCGATTGACGCCCGGCCGCCCCTACGCCCGCAGCCGCGCGAGGATGTCGTCCTCCAGAGGATAGGGCCGCTCCCGCGGCAACAGCTCCGCCGCACGCTCCAGTTGCCCGGCCCGCACACACGCGTGGATCTGCGTGGCGAGCGGAGTCACATCCTGGATGCCGACGATCCACTCGTCCGCGTACCGGGCCGCCGCCACCCCGGAGAGCCCCAGCTGCAGGGACCGGTACGGCAAGGGGTTGAGGTGCAGATCGCGCTCCGGATCCCACTGCACACGCGCGGGCGCCGCCCTCAACTCCCGCTTCCAGGCCGCCTGGTCACCGTGCAGGGCGGGGACGTAGTGCGAGAGACACGCATGGCGCAGCGCCCAGCGGAAGCCCTCCCGGCTGATCTCGACGGCGAGAACGGTCTCCTGGTTCTCCTTGGTGGCCCAGCCGCAGCGGTACATCATCCAGAGGAACGACGGCTTGATCCAGGTCAAGCCTCGCTCACAGTCCTTTCTGCAGCCGACGCACACAGGGATTCCAGCGTTGGGGAAGGTGACGGTTTGAGCACCGCGCCCAGGCACGATCCTGGTTAGCCCCCAGTCACGTTGACCTGCAGGGATGCCCCAGGGGCTTCCTCTGACGAGTGGATGTGCGAGACGGCAGTTGCTGGATAGAGTCGTCTTGCCACAACTGGTTGTGGGGACAACCAAAGTGCCTTTCGGCTGTCGACGTCCTGGGGAGGGCCTGCAGCACATGAGTCGTCGCTCTACTGGATATGTCGGTACATGGGCCGAGATGCAACGGCAACAGCAGCGCCAGCTGGAAGCCGAAGCCAGGCGGCGGCGACAGCAGGAACAGCAAGCGCGGGCCTACCAACGGCGAGCCGCCCAGAGCCACCGCGAGTATCGGCAGGCAGAGGCTCTACGGCGCACGGAGGAGTTGGACGCGCAGGTTGCATCGTTGCAGGCGCTTCTTGCGTCGGGCTGCCAGGCTCCGGCCTTCAGGGCTGCTTCTCTCATGCGGCCGGAGGAAGTCCAGCCCTTCGCTCCAGGGCCATTGGCACAGCCAGTGCCCATGCCGGATCTCAATCACTACCAAACGCAGAGCGGCTGGACTGCGAGTAGCCGGGCACGGGCGCAGGCCGAAGCACGAGCACGCTTCGAGCGGGACTGGCATGCTGCCCAAGCCGCGGAGGCTCACCGGCAGCAACAGCTGGCGTCGTACCAGCGGGAGTACCAGCAGTGGGCCGAAGCTCAGCTGGCTGATGTTCGGCGGCACAACGCCGGCGTCGTGTCGATCATTGACGGCGTAAGGCGTCAGGACCCCGATTCCGTGGTCGAGTACTTCTCGGCTGCTCTCTACGCCTCGACTGCATGGCCGGAAGGTTTCCCACGCCAGGTGGTAGCCGCCTACGACCCGTCAGCCCGGCAATTGGTACTCGATTGGGAGTTGCCCGCATACAGCGTCGTGCCGGAGGTCAAGTCCGTTCGGTACATGTCGGGGACCGACCAGGACAAGGAGACTCCCCGCCCAGTAGGCCAGCGGCGCGCCCTGTACAGGGAAGTTCTCGCGCAGTGCATGCTGCTCGTTCTACACGAGTTGTTCGCCGCAGATGAGCTGGCTGCGCTGGAGTCAGTGGCCTTGAACGGGTTCGTCGACGGGCACGACCCCGCGACAGGCCAACCAGGCCAGATCTTCCTCGCAACCGTCATGGCCTCACGCTCTGCGTTCCGTGACTTGCACCTGGCGCAGGTGGACGCGTGTAGTTGCCTGTCTGACGCATTGCGCGGGCAGCTCTCGACTCGACCGGACCAACTCACGCCCGTACGGCCGGGTAGACGGCCGCAGGATGTCGGGAACCGCGTCGTCGCCCACGGCAGCGATGAGGAACCGGACCTGTTCACCATGGATCCGATCGTCTTCGAGAATCTTGTTGCCGATCTCTTCCGGGCCATGGGGATGCAGGCCGTGACCACTCAGCGCTCCAACGACGGCGGTGTGGACGTCGATGCGCTGGATCCGACACCGATCCGCGGCGGCAAGATCGTCGTTCAGGTGAAGCGCTACCGCAACACGGTGCCACCCACCGCCGTGCGTGACCTGTACGGAACTGCGCAGGACGCCGGCGCCAACAAGGGTGTGCTGGTGACGACTTCAGGGTTCGGTCCTGGCTCACACACCTTCGCCAACGGCAAGCCGCTGGAACTCATCTCGGGCCCAGAACTCGTCGACCTGCTGCATCGTCATGGCTTGCGTGGGCGACTGGGTGAGGGGGGCCGGCAAGTCGCAGCGCAGCCGACGCCCTCGGGGGCAGACACTCGGCTGCCAGACAACTACAACGTCTTGGGCATGGCGTGGACCGGCAGCGTCGCCTTGGATGTATGCGCTCTCGTCTGCAGTGGCAACCGCGTCCTCAGCGACGATCACTTCGTCTTCTTCAACAACCCTCAGACGCCGGACGGCTCAGTGCGGGCCCTTCCCGCAGCGGCGCCGGACAAGGCGGCGATCTGCGTGTCCTTCGACGGGTTGCCGGACGCGGCTGACCGGTTTGTGCTCGTGGCCGCCATCGACCCAGAGGTCAACCCGAACGCCGATCTATCCGGCTTCACAGATGCCTGCATCCGGCTTCTTGATCCAGGGATGACCGAGCTGGGACGTCTGGAGGTCTCTGACGGACGGCCGCACGAAACCGCCTTGGTACTCGGCTCCTTCCGTCGCAGGTCCAACGGCGACTGGGACTTCGTCCTCGGCGGCAAGGGCTACACAGGCGGCTTGGAAGAACTCGTGCAGGACTACGGCATCGACGTGGAGTAGACCAGCCGGCGGCCGGATGCTGCTGACAGGAGGGGAACGGTCTGTGAACGCGGCTTGATGATCCACGTCAAGCCTCGTTCACAGTCCTTTTGGGCGGTTCGGTCGATCATGCCGCGACGCTGCTGTTGTCCGCCGCGCGTGTCCAGAGGGAAAGGTCGCTGCTCGTCGCTACGGCGATGGTGTGTCCGGAGGGCGAAAAGCCGAATGCTCTGAGTGTGGAGTAGTTCGAGTGAAGGATGTGCCACCACTGTTCTCCGTGCGGACCGGCGTGGGGCAGACCGCCATCAGTGGACAGCAGGACACGCTTGTTCGGCCAGACCGGAGTGACTGCCTCCAGGGCCCAGCCGTCTGTGGTCGTGGTGTGAAGCCCTCCGCCGAAGAGACCTGCGATGTGCACGCGGCTCCCGCTGATCGGCCCCAGTCCGGGGCAGGACAAGTCAGCAACCGCGTCGGGGGAGCTGTCCTCGGGATCGGGGTCACGGTCCCGGGCGATCTTCTCTCCGGTGACGGCGTCGAAGAGACCGTGACCGTCGTGCGAGACGACTATCACCAGATCGTGGCCGTTGCCAGGATGCGATGCGAAGCCGATGCCGAGGAGCCCACCGACCGGGACGAACGGAATGGGCCGCCAGGGTTCGGGCGCCGGCACCACCGGGGCGGCGAGGAGCCGACTCCACATCGCGCTTTGGTATGCACAGAGCTCTGGCTCCCGCTCCAGTTGCTCGACCGGACCCGCCTTCTTCGTCCACCTCATCACGACCTCATGATCCATGCTTCGCCAGGTTCACCCAACGGAGGTGTCTGAGCCCGGTGCAAGAGGCGGTCCAAAATCGGTGGCTTCCTGACCTGACCGACTCCACGCTGTACGCCATGGAAGAACCGCTCCGCAGAATCCGCGCGCTCCACACGGCGTCCACGATCACCGTCTACCAGGCGTACCGCCCGGAGATCGGCGGACCCGCCGCCCGCAAGGGCCGTTTCCCCGCCGCGTGGAAGCCCGACCGCATGACGTGGATCAAGCCCAGTTTCATGTGGATGATGTACCGCTCCGGTTGGGGCGCGAAGGAGGGTCAGGAGACCGTCCTCGCCGTCGAGATCACTCGCGACGGCTTCGACTGGGCGCTGCGCAACGCATGCCTGTCGCACTACGTTCGCGGACTGCATCCCGATCGCGCTGCTTGGCAGCGTGTCCTCAAACGCTCACCCACCCGCGTCCAGTGGGATCCCGAGCGGGATCTGCACCTGCGTCCCCTGCCGTACCGCTCGCTGCAACTGGGACTCTCGGGCGAGGCATCGTCGCGCTACGCGAACGAATGGATCGTGTCCATCCGCGACGTAACCCCGCTCGCCCACCAGATCCGCACTTTTGTCAGCAGCGGCGAACTGGACACAGCAACCCGACTGCTTCCTCAGGAACAGCCCTATCCCGCCGATGACGAACTACTGGCCCACCTGCGCGGCTGACCGGCGGTCCGGACACGGCGGGACAAGGACCGCTTCTCTCACCGCTCTTCAATAGTGATGTACGTCATACAGGCCAGGGCTGTTACGGTGCGCCACCATGGGCACGGACATTTACGGCGGGATCGAGTTTCATCATCCTCATGCAGGCACCGAAGACTACGACGGCGAGCCCTGGGTGACCGCCATGAATCTATGGCCGCTGTACGACGAGACCGACTACACGGCCTTCGGTCTGCTCTTCGGGGTGCGCAACTACGCGGGCTTCCCGCCCCTTGCACCCGGTCGTGGGCTTCCCATTGACCTGTCGAGCGCCATGCGCTCGGAGCTCAGCTCCTGGGTTGCCCGGGGTGAGCTGGACGGTGCGAGCTGGGTCAGCTGGGGCGAGCTCGCTTCCATCGATCCCGAGACCCGACCGGAGCACTTCGTCGGCCGAGTGGCCTGGCACAAGCAGTCGCGCCTGTCGACGCTGCATCGCCAGCTCGTATCCCATCAGTGGCTGGCGGAGGTCCTGTCCGTGGTCGGCGAGCCACCGGTGGACTCGCGCAGCAACTCAGGACCCGCTGCGTGGACCAACGGCGATCTGGTCTGTGCCTACGAACCACTGACCGCGGGTACTGTGCTGGGCTCGGAGACTCACTGGCCGCACGTCTTCGCCGTGATGAAGGCTCTGGCCGACCGCTTCGGTGACGACCGTGTCCGCCTGATCGTAGCGTTCGACCGACGGCACACGACCCGCCTTGCCTCACACGACTGTGGGCGGCCGCCGCTGCGCCTCTGGCCAACCGCCTGTTGAGGTCTGTGAACGCGGCATGATGATCCAGGTCAAGTCGCGTTCATAGTCCTTCTCTGGGTCTGTGCACACTGCCAGCTCGGTGCTGCCAAGAGCCACAGTGCTGGCACTGACCGCGTCATGCAGCCGCCACGCCTCAATCGCGATGACCTTCAGGAATGATCAGGCCGGGTCGTTTGAAGGCGGCTTGATGACCATGTCGAGCCGTGCTAGCAGCAGAACGCTCGAGCGCGACGGCGGCCCGCGCTCCGATGCCCTGCGGTGAGTACGGTTGGTGATCGTCCGCGGATTCCATGGACGCGGAGGCGCGATTGCCTATACGAATGAAACCGTGTACTCACTGCGCCAACGTGACAACCGACGGTCACTGACCGAGCGCCTGTTGATCTACATGCTGCCAGGCCTGGCAGTCGCGATTGGGGCCTTGCTGGGTCTCCTCACGTCTGACCGCATCTCCCCTGTCATGGTGGTCCTCACAGCCCTGGTTATGGTGTGCGGATTTGCGGTGCCACCGGCGGTTGATGCGCTTAGCGATCGAGTTTCGAGGCGGACGCAGCACCAGCAAGTGCTGGCTGATAGGTCTGATACCGCGGCTGCGCAGCGAGCGGAACAGCTGCGCAGTCACTTCCACCCTAGAGGGCGTGGAATTCTGCCTTCGCTCGTGCGCGAGGGCTCATACTTCATGGGTCGGCTTCGCGTGCTGCGTGAGTTGGTGGACTGGATCAACGGCGCCGGTCTGGACGTTGCGTGGTCTCGTGTCGTGACCGGTGCCCCGGGATCCGGTAAGTCAGCGGTTCTCGGAAGGCTGGTGAGTCTGGCCGATGCCGGACAACCCAATGAGGTGCTTGCCACCGCACCAGCCGGGACGCGACCGCCGGTCGGCTCCATCAGCATGGCCGTGCACGTACGTGGCCGCACGGCAGACGAAGTGGCCGCCGAGATCTCACAGGCCCTGACGATCGACGAGGGGTCATGCAGCGGTCTCCTCGCACATCTCCGCGAGGATTTTGAGCATCGACCAACTGTGGTCGTCGTCGATGGGGTGGACGAGGCTGCCGACGCCCATCGGCTCATCGTTGACCTACTCGAGCCGCTGGCGGCGGCATCGGAGCGGACGGGCATCCGTCTGCTCGTCGGCACGCGCCGAGGTGGCGAGGACCACCTGCTGCGGCTGTTCGGAGCTTCGGTGCTCGTACTCGATCTGGATGAGGAACAGTATCTGGATCGACGTGATGTTGCTGAGTACGTCTGTAGCACATTGCTGGCCGACCCGGACCCGCAGGTCCGCACTCCCTACCGTGCCCGCCCTGCACTCGCGGAAAAGGTCGCTGCGGCCGTAGCAGCTCGTGCCGGCTCCAGTTTTCTCGTGGCACAGCTCACGGCGCTGTCCTTGATGGGATCTGACGAACCCGTGGATACAGGGAGCTCTGGGTGGGCGGAGACGTTTCCCACCACTGTGGGTGCCGCCATGGACCGATACCTTCGTGACGTTCAGCCAGGTGGTCCATGGGTACGCGATCTGCTGATGGCTCTGGCCTGGTCCCAGGGCGATGGTTTCAGCGACCCAGGAACCTGGGCGGCCGCGGCCACCATGCTGGGAACGGCCGCGTACTCCGAACGCGATGTCACCCGGCTGCTCCTGGACAGCGCTGCGGTGGACCTACTCCACCGCAGCACCCAAGGAGACCGTGTCGCCTTCAGGCTCTTCCACGAAGCGCTGGGCGAGCATTTGCGGCAGCTGAGCACTCGTCAGCGTCCGGCAGCCGAGGTCCACCGCCGTCTTGCGGACATCCTCCTCGAGAAGCTGTCATCGTCTTCCCCTGACGAGCGGGACTGGGCGCACGCCGACAGGTACACGCGTACCTATCTGCCTTTCCATGCGGGCGAGGGCCAGGTGCTGGACCAGCTTCTCGATGACGCGGGCTTTTTGGCTGCCGTGGATCCGGCTCGGCTGCTGACGGCACTCCCCTCCGCTCGCACCGGGTCGGGCCAGCGAGTGGCTCGCATCATTCAACGAGTCGGCCAACAGTTGCTTGTGGCAGCGGAAGACGAGCGCATCTGCTACCTCGAGATGGCGGCTCACATGGCCGGCGACGTACGCCTAGCGGGGGAACTGGCAGCTACAGCTCCCGATCGTCCGTGGTCGGTGCTCTGGGCTCGCTGGGACGCTCTCATTGAGAGCCGCATGCTCGGTCACCACGACGACTACGTCCTTGCTGTCGGCACCGTTGAGACAGCGAGGGGAATCGTGGTGCTCTCGGCGAGCGCATGGGGCATCCAGGCGTGGCGGCTCGCCGATGGAGAACCCATGGTGACCGGCGTACGGGAGCCGGATTCACCCATCCTCGACATGGCTACCTTCCCGCAGGGTGACGGCATCGCCATCGTGACCCTTCACGAGGATGGGCATTTGCTGCGCACGACGCCGGATGCGGCCGATCCGCAGAGGATTCTCGCGGAAGATCGTGCGCCGAACGGTGTCTGGTCGATAGACGTCGCAGGTCAATCCGCAGTGGCTACGGTCAGCCGAGATCACGTAGTCGAGGTCTTGTCCGTGAGGGACGGTCATGTGCTAGATCTGCCGCCCGTCGTGATCGGTCGAGAAGACCAAGTTCTCGTGGTCGACAATGTAGGCGGGCGGTGCCTTGCCGTGGTGAGCGGCAACAGTGGTGACATTAAGACGTGGGACCTCACCACCGGTCGTCCGCTCAGTGAACCACTGCATCCGGCAATACACGTGCGGGGCTGGCGGAGTCACACGCTCTTCTGGGCAGCATCGCTCGCTGAGCGCCAGGACGGGCCCGTGATCCTTCTAGGTGCTGCAGGAGGCCAGGTGATCGCTTGGGACCCAGTCCGTGGAGAGATTGCCGGGGACCCGCATCATGGTGACGCGGGAGTATTCACCACCCTCATCACGGGCCACGACAACGATCTGTGGTGTTGGGGCGATTGGAACGGCAACCTGTTCATACGCGGCGCCGCCCAAGAGGAGGTACGGCAACTGGCCTTTCATGACGGCGGGGTGCAATCGCTGGCACAGTGCGAACTGAACGGTGCCCGCCTGCTTATCTCCGGAGGACGTGACGGCGCCGTACGTGCCTGGAACATTCAAGCAGCCCGCCCGGTGGTCTCTGTCGGCGACCACCGCAGCGTCGTCACGGGAACCAACTCCACTCGACAGAGCTGCATCGCGTCCATCAAGGCCGACGGCTCTCTCGTGATCTTCGAGGCGGACGGCGGTGACGTCCTCGCCGAACTGAGGCGATCGGCCGGGGAGGGCTTCCGCAGCGCAGCCGTGGTTCCGGGCGACCCGTGGTCCTTCGTCACGCTGGATAGGCAGAGGCACATCACGCTGCGGGTCTTCCCGGACGGCCAACCGTCATACGACTTCCAGTTGGCCTCGGACGAGGAGTGGAGGTCCATCGCTGTCGTGAAAGGGGAGCGGCCACTACTCCTCGTCACTGCGACAAGCGGGCGACTGGGCTTCTTCGACCTAGCCACTTGTGATGCTGTTCGGCCACCGCTCGCCTGCCACACCGGCAGCTTCATGGTGGCTCCGCTCCCAGAGCAACCGGACGAAGCACACCGGTTCGTGACATGGGACTGGGAATCCTTCCAGGCCCGGCTGTGGACCGTGACGAACGACGAGACGCGGCATCGCGTCCTCAGCATGGACAACGGCGACCCGTTTCCCATCACGGCTGTCTCCTTCAGCCACATAGGTGACATCCCGGTCGCCGTCGGAGTCGGCGGCTACTCTCGTCTGCACATCTGGAACACCGAAGACGGCTCCGTGATGATCGATGCCCAACTCGAGCAGGCCCATCACATGCAATTGGCCGACGTGGACACCACTCAGATCGACAGGCAGTCGCTCATCCTCTCCGGCGGACACACCTGCTCCGCTGCCCTGTGGTCCGCGGAAAGTCGACGAGAGCACCACCTACGGGTCGGATCACCGTTGCGGAGCACTAGGTTCCTTCCCGGCAACCGAGCCGTCGTGGCCGGGCCTCGCGGCATCATGGTTCTCGAACTGGGCTCCAGCCTGCTCAGTCGATTCGAGCACCCCTGAGAAGCGATCAACAAAGTACTTCAGCCCACGAAAGTGGTCATAAACGCGGGTTGATGACCCACGTCAAGCGGTTTGTAGACCTTTCTCCTGCGGTCGGATAGCAGGCCTGAGCATGCTGGCTCAGCGGTCAGCTCTGGTCACGGGTCTCCCAGCCAACCGGGGTTTTGGGCAGGCTGATGAGCGCATCGATGCCCAAGTGCTCGAGGAGGAGGGCTTTGAGCCCACGGCCATCGATGAGTTCCATACGGCCGGTTCTGTAGGCGAAATCCTTGCTGGCTTTCCCGAACCAGGCAGTGGTGACGATGATTCCCTTGGCCGCGGCCTTGTCATGCATGACGCCAGCCAGAGCGCGTACCGTATCGGCCGGTACGGCATTACGAGTGCGCTTCGCCTGGATAATGCACAGCCCACCCACGATGGGATCCTCGTTGGTGGCGACGGCGTCGATGCCGTCGTCGCGGGATGCCTGAGTCACCCAGGCCTTGAGGCCGATGGCCTCAAACAGGCGTCGAACGAGGTGTTCAAACTCGATCGGGTCGAGTTCCATCAGGTCGGGGCGATGGTCGAGTCCGGCTACAACATCGATGTCTGGCCCCCACTTGTACTTCGTCAGGTCGAATGTGACGACAGGCCGCACGGGTTCGAGGTCGTACGGGTGCTGAGAGACAACAGCGTTGAGGTGCCGTAGGCATTCGACCGGGTCGAGCTCAGGCTCATCCAGAACAAGGTCGCCCACCGTCTCCCTGGTCGCGCGCACGCTGACGAGGCAAGGGCGGATCGCCTTGCCGGTGGCACGGTTCTTTGCGTTCACATGGCCGTTGAAGGCCACCACGTCGACCAGAGACGCGGGAGTCAACGTGAGCACTTCATCGATCGCGCGCAGGGCCAGTCGAGCGACCAGCAGCCGGTACAACTGCTTGATCTCAGCTTCCTTGCGCGGGTGGGCGGTCACAGTCGGTGGCGTCGATGCCTTGTAGCGGTACGCAGCCGCGGTCGGTATGACTGACTGTCCCGGTAGATCGACCTCCAACAGCAGCTCTCGGGACTCTGGGACGAACGCGCATCGCCATGAGTCGCGCAAGCCCTCAGGGTAGGAAGCCTCGATTACGGCCGTCTCAACAGCCCTAGTGAGTTCCTCGGGGTCGCCCTGCACGAGTGCCGCTTCCACCTGCTTTCGCCGCGCGAGCGACGGTGTGTACGCCGACGAGAGAACAGAGTTCAGCTCAAGAACCTTCCGCTGTACCTCGGCAGTTCGCCGTTCGGCCGTTGCCCTCGTTTCCTGGGCGGCCTGCTGCTTGGCAAGGCGCTCTTGTTCGGCTGCCTGCCGCTGTGCGGCTTTCTTCTTCGCCTCAGTCTGTCGGGCCCGTTCCGCTTCACGCTTGGCCAAGTCACGTTCAACCTGCTCAGCGGCCCGCGTTTGCGCCAGGCGCTCCCGCTCCGCGGCCTTTTGCGCCCGGGTCCACTCCTGAGCCTGCTCTCGCTCCTGGCGCGCACGTTCCCGCTCCTGGCGCTTGCGTTCGTGTTCAGCCGCACGCGCCGCTCGATCTTGAAGCTGCTGCTGGCGCTTGGCTTCCGCCTCCTTAGCCTTCTGTGCAGCGCGGTATGCCTGGATCAATTGCCCCGGCAACGACTTCTTGCGCGCCATCGTCCCCCCAACCCCGTTGTTCGGCAGGAACTATGCCCAAGTGCCTGGCCGGCCAAGTCCCAGCCGCGAAAGTTGGCTAGATCCGCGCTCAACCTGCGCGGTCCAAGCACCATGTGGGGGTGCATGCCGGGAGCAGACGATCGCTACCCCCACGAAGCCAGCCGTCCGCGGCTCTCGTCGTTGGCGAGTGATGGAGTCTGTCAACGCGGCATGATGATCCAGGTCATGCGCTCGCGGCCCCAGGATGACGGAAAGCGGCCGTCACGGGCCGCTGCGCGGCCGATCCCGGGGGCGTAGGCCTGGTAGACGGTGACCGTGTCATCGGTGTGGTGCGCGCGTATGCGGAACCTGGGTTCCCGCTCGGCAGGCCGGATCGGCCGGTCGTTGTGTTCGTTCACGGAGGACAGCCTCCACGCCGCCCCCGGCCGACATCCACCGAATATCACTGCACGCCCTCTTGGCTCAGCCCACCTCATGCCCAACACTGAGCCGATGACGCAGCGTGTGGAACTCGCCACCCTGAGGGACCGGCTGGCGGTCGACGAACTGATCACCGACTACGCGGTGGCCGTGGACGACGGCGACTGGACGGCGTACCGAAGCCTGTTCTCCCCCGACGGGCGCGCGGACTACCGCTCGGCCGGCGGTATCGAGGGGGACGCCGGACAGGTCGCCGCGTGGCTCGAGGAGAGCATGCGGCTGTTCTCGATGCGCCAGCACCTCATCGTCAACCGCCGGGTGCGCTTCGGTCTCCTGGAGCAGGACACCGGCGACACGGCCCGGGTCCGGGCCGACTACGTCAATCCCATGCGGTTCGCCGGGAACGGCGAGGGCTCCTCGGCGCCCGACTTCGTATGCGGCGGCCGGTACTCCTTCGGACTGCTGCGAACCTACGACGGCTGGCGGCTGCGCGAGGTGGTGGTCCAGGAGAAATGGCGCCGTCTGCCCGAGCGGACCGCGCCCGCGGTGATCGACTGAGCGGACGTCCACTGTCCCACTGTCAGTGCCTGCGAGCACACTGGAAGCACCTCGGGTAGGGAGACGCCGCATGAAGACGATCAGCCACTGGCTCGCCTCGCCGTGGCGGCGCTCGACCGCTGCCGCGCTGGCCGGTGCGCTGCCCGTGCTCGCCTTCCCGGAGCCGTCGCTGTGGGGGCTGGCGTATGTCGCCCTGGTGCCGTGGATCGCGCTGTTGCGCTCCGCGCCGACCGGGAAGCGGGCGCTGCACGACGGCTGGTGGGGCGGGTTCGGGTTCATGCTGGCCATGCACCACTGGCTGCTGCCGAACCTCCATGTGTTCACCTTTGTCATCGCCGCCCTGCTCGGCGCGCTGTGGGCTCCCTGGGGCTGGCTGGTGCGCCGCTTCCTGGCCGGCAGACCGTCCGCGGGCCGGGTCGCGGCGGCCCTCGTCGTCCTGCCGTCGGGCTGGCTGCTGATCGAGCTGATCCGCTCCTGGCAGGGGCTCGGCGGGCCGTGGGGCGTGCTGGGCTCCGGTCAGTGGGAGGTGGAGCCCGCGCTGCGGCTCGCCTCCGTGGGCGGGGTGTGGCTGATCAGCTTCCTGGTGGTGGCCGTCAATGTCGCGGCCGCGGTGCTCGTGACGGTGCGGAGGGCATGGGTGCCGGCGGCGTCGGGGCTCGTCGCGACCGCCGTCGTCACGTCGGCCGTCTGGGTGTGGTCCCCGCGCCCCGACATCGACGACCGGGTCCGGATCGCCGTCGTACAGCCGGGTGTCATCCAGGGCGTCGGCAAGGCCGACCGGCGTTTCGACCGGGAGGAACAGCTCACCCGCGAGCTGGCCGGCCAGGACGTCGACCTGGTCGTCTGGGGCGAGAGCAGCGTCGGCTACGACCTCGACGACCGGCCCGGCTTCGCACGGCGACTCGCGGCGCTGTCGCGCGAGACGGGGGCGAACATCCTGGTCAACGTGGACGCGCGACGCTCGGACAAGCCCGGCATCTACAAGAGCTCGATCCTGGTCGGCCCGGACGGCCCGACCGGCGCCCGCTACGACAAGATGCGGCTGGTCCCGTTCGGGGAGTACATACCGTTCCGCTCGCTGCTGGGCTGGGCGACCTCCGTGGGCGAGGCGGCGGCCGAGGACCGCAGGCGCGGCACCCAGCAGGTCGTGATGGACGCCGGGCACGGGCTGCGCATCGGCCCGATGGTCTGCTTCGAGTCCGCGTTCTCCGACATGAGCCGCAACCTCGCCGACCACGGCGCCGAGGTGCTGATCGCCCAGTCCGCGACCTCCACGTTCCAGCAGAGCTGGGCCCCCGAGCAGCACGCCTCGCTCGCCGCACTGCGCGCCGCCGAGACCGGCCGCCCGATGGTGCACGCGACGCTGACCGGGGTCTCCGCCGTGTACGGCCCGAGCGGTCAGCGCATCGGGTCCTGGCTGGGCACGAGCGTGAGCACGAGCTCGGTCTACGAGGTGCCGTTGGCCGGTGGCACGACGCCTTACGTCCGCTTCGGCGAGTGGCCGGTGTACGCGGCGCTGCTGATCATGGCCGCGTGGTGCGTGAGCGAAGGCGTGCGGACCCTGCGGCTCAGGCGGCCCGCTCCTGAACCGCCCGCACGACCCGCTCGCACAGCTCATGGGTCGCCAGCGCGTCCCGGGCGCTGAGCACCTTGCCCACGCGCACGGCGTCGAGGAACGCGAGCACCGCCTGCTCGATGCCGCGCTGCCGGGCGACCGGGACCCAGTCCCCGCGCCGCCGCACGGTCGGCTGGCCCTTGTGGTCGATGACCTCGGCGAGGTTGAGGACCTGACGCTTGGTGTCCTGCCCGGACACCTCCAGGACCTCCTCGGCCGAGCCGCTGAGCCGGTTCATCACGCCGAGGGCGGTGAAGCCGTCCCCGGCGAGCTGCAGCACGACATGGTGCAGCAGCCCGTCCTTGACGCGGGCGCGCACGGTGACGTCGTCGACGGGACCGGGCACCAGGAAGCGCAGGGTGTCCACGACGTGGATGAAGTCGTCCAGGATCATCGAGCGCGGCTCTTCCGGCAGCCCGATCCGGTTCTTCTGCATCAGGATCAGTTCGCGCGGATGGTCGGCGCACTGCACATAGCCGGGGGCGAACCGCCGGTTGAAGCCGACGGCGAGGCTCACGTCCTGCCGCTCCGCGAGCGCCACCAGCCGCTCGGACTCGGCGAGCCGGTACGCGAGCGGCTTGTCGACGTGCGTCGGCACGCCCGCCTCCAGCAGCCGGGTCACGATCTCCGGATGGGCGACGGTGGGCGCGTGCACGAAGGCGGCGTCGAGGCCCGAAGCGAGGAGCGAGTCGAGGTCCTCGTGCCGCTGCTCCGGCGGGAGGTGGAGGCCGTCGGCGACCCGGGCGAGCGTCGCGGGCGTACGGGTCTGCAGATGCAGTTCGACCCCGGGCTGGACGCCGAGCACCGGCAGGTAGGCCTTCTGCGCGATGTCACCGAGTCCGATGCAGCCGACCTTCACGGGGTGTTCTCCTCTGGCGGTTGCCTGCGCGGGTCTTCCCGGCAGCATACGGCGCCTGCGGCAGCCGCCAGTCGGCGATGCCCTCGAAGCCCCGCAGGAACAGCTGGGGAGCGGCCTTGGACAGCGCGGCGAGCACGGTGTTCCGTACGGCGATGCCGGCGCGGCCGGTCATCATGTTCAGCCGGCCGACCCTGACGGCCCGGCGGGCGATGGCGGTCGTCCGCGGGAGCCGGGCTGCCGTGTACGCGGCGAGGTCGTCGCAGTAGGCGGCCAGGACGATCGCGTCCTCGATGGCCTGGTTGCCGCCCTGCCCCAGCGTCGGCGGCATGGCATGCGCGGCGTCGCCGATCAGGGCGACCCGGCCGCGGTGGTGGGCGGGCAGCGGCTCGGCGATGTGGTGGACGTCGTGGCGCAGGACGTCCTCGGGGCGGGCGGCGGCGAGGATCGCGGGGATCGGGTCGTGCCAGTCGCCGTAGCGGCGCAGCAGTTCGGCCCTCTCGTCGTCGGGGGCCTGCTGTGCGGCGGGGGCCGTCGCCGCGGCGTACGCGTAGACCCGGCCGTCCTTGAGCGGGTGCGAGCCCCAGATGCGGCCTTGGCCCCAGGTCTCGTGCGAGGCGAACTCCAGGCCGGGCACCGGGATGACGACCCGCCAGGTGGTGAACCCGGAGTACACGGTCCCGGGGTGGTCCGGGAACAGCGTCCGTCGCACGGCGGACCGGATGCCGTCGGCGGCGACCACGAGGTCGGCCTCCAGGTCGCCGTCCGGGGTGCTCACACATGCGGGCCGGTCGGCGTCGCCCGGGTCGGCGACGGTCGCGGCGGCTCCGATACGGACGGCGTCGGCGGGGAGTCGTGCGGCGAGGCTGTTGATGAGGGTGGCCCGGTGCAGCAGGACGAGAGGGCCGCCGAAACGTTCGCCCACGGTGTCGGCGTCCGTGCGGGAGAGCCAGCGTCCGGACGGGGTGCGCAGCCCTCCGTCGCCCTGCCAGGCCGCGAGGTCGCGGATCTCGTCGCCGAGCCCGATCACGTCCAGCGCGCGCAGGGAGTTGGGCGCGAGCGAGATGGCCGCGCCTACCGGCTCCAGGGAGGGGGCGCGCTCCAGTACGGCGACGTCCCAGCCGCCCCGGTGCAGTGCGGCCGCCGCGGTCAGACCGCCGATGCCGCCGCCGATCACGACGGCCCGCCTCGACTGTGCCATGGCTCCTCCTCGCATCGGACCCACTTGTGGATGCAGCCAACTACAGGTGTAGTGAGGCAGTGCGTCGACTGTACTACAGGCGTAGTGTCACGGGTAGGTTGCTCTCCATGTCCGAACGCACCGCCGGCGGCTCCCGCGCCGATCTCGTCGCCGACACGGCCCTCACCCTGCTCGCCGAGCGCGGCATGCGCGGGCTCACGCACCGGGCGGTCGACGAGGCCGCCGGGCTGCCCCAGGGCTCCACCTCGAACCTCGCCCGTACCCGGCAGGCGCTGCTGGAGCTGGCGGTGCGGCGGCTCGCCGACCGCGAGGCGCGCATCCTGGCGCTGGAGGAGATGCCGGACCCACGCGGCGGCCTCGACTCGCTCGTGGCCGGCCTGGCCCTGGCGACGCACCGCGCCCTCACCCGCGGCCGCGAACTGACCCTCGCCCGCTATGAACTGGCGCTGGAGGCAACCCGCCGCCCGGAGCTGCGCGCCTACTTCGACGCCACGGGCGCCCGCTTCCGCGACCGGCTCACGGCACTGATGACCGCGATGGGTTCGACCGACCCGGCCCGCCATGTGCTGTCCCTGGTGGCCTGGGCGGACGGACTGATTTTCAGCTGCGTGGCCGGGTCCTACAGCGCACAGGCGCCGAGTCTGGAGGAGGTGCGGGCGGGGCTGCGCGAGCTGCTGGACGGGATGTTCGGCCGGTGAGCCCGGCTGCCGGGAAAACTCCTCGTCGTACGACCCCGGTTGCGCAAGGATTGCGGGCATGACAATCGAACGCCATGAGCCCGCCACCACCGCCGACGAGCGCACGATGCTGGAGGGCTGGCTGGACTACCACCGGCAGACCCTCGCCTGGAAGTGCGAAGGCCTGACCGACGCCCAGCTCCGGACCGCCTCCGTGGAGCCGTCCGAGCTGACCCTGATGGGGCTGGTGCGGCACATGGCGGAAGTGGAGCGGTTCTGGTTCCACGAGATCCTCCTGGGCGAGGACCTCGGCGTGCTCTACTGCAGCGAAGAGGACCGGGACGGCGACTTCCATTTCACCGAGGCCGACACTTGGGACGAGGCGCGCACCACGTGGCAGCGGGAGATCGAGAACGCCCGTCGCAACGCGGCCGGCTTCGCACTGAACGACGTCTCCAAGGGCAGGAGCAGGTCGGGTGAACCCTTCAACCTGCGCTGGATCATCACCCACATGATCGAGGAGTACGCCCGCCACAACGGCCACGCCGACCTGGTCCGCGAGCGCGTCGACGGCGCCACGGGCGACTGACGTCAGCCGGGGCGGGGGGACGCCGCCCGTACGGGGTCAGAGATCACCCGTGCGGATCAACCTCCGCTCGTCCGGTCTCCCAACAGCCGCCCGACCCACCAGAGTTGCGCGCGTGCATCGAACGACGACCACCGCAACGCTCCTGGTCACCGTGGCCGTCTCGGCCCTCTCCGGCTGTACGACGGTCCAGCGCCCGACGACGCCTCGCCCGCCGGCGCCGATACCGTCCCAGCCGCCGGCGCCCCGACCGAGCGGGCCGACGGAAGGACCGGTGGTGCAGTCGCCGGCTCGCGAGGCCCTGACCCTCATCGACCCGTCCCGCCGCACCGACACCACACCATCGACCGCAAGCGCCACGTCCCCCACCCCACCACCGGCGCACGAGCCCCCGCCCCGTCGCCCACACCCGCAAACTCCCCACCGCGAGCACCAGGCACCCCACCGACCTGCCGGCGACGCCCCGAAGCGACCGCCGGTCAGGATCCCTGACGCGCCGGAGCCGATCCGCCCGCCGGCCCCGAAGAACGCCGACCTCTGCGCGCTGGGCCGGACGTACGGCGGTTGGCGGGGCGACAGCCCGGAGTCGAGGATCTGCGAGCAGACGTACGGCCAGTGAGAGGCACGGGGAGACGCCAGGGCCGGCCGGCGCGCGACCGCCGGCCGCCGCGTCTAGGCCGTGTCCGCAAAGTCCCGCCTGCCCCGCCGGGCGGACGACGGGACTTGCGGACACGACCTAGGCCCCCTCCCCCAACCACCCCTCCAACCGACGGATCTGGGCCCGCACCCCGTCCCCGTAGCTGTCGTCCCCCAACACGCCCGCCGCCCCCCGCGCCCGCCGCAGATGCACGAGCGCAGCCTCCGCGCGGCCGAGCTTCACATAGTCGGCCGCCAGATTCAGGTGCAGCGTGGGATACAGCGCCCGTACACCCGGCGCTCCCCCGGCCCCCTCCGCCTCGGTCAACGCCCGCAGGTCCCATGCCAGCTCGTCCGAGGGGTCGTCCTGCGTGTCCGCCAGGTAGTGGGCCAGCGTGCACCGGTGCAGCGGGTCGCCGTCCTCCCCGAGCTCCGTCCACAGGTCGAGCAACCGGCGCCGGGCCTCCTCCCGGTCCCCCGCGTGATGGAGCATGACGACCTGCCCGATCCGCGTCGGCACCGCGTCCGGCGCCGCCTGCTCACGTTGCTCCGCCACCGCGCCCTCCGGACCCTCGTCGGATGATCACTCCGACGCTAACGGCCCGCACCGGAGATCCGGGGCAGGCGCCTCCGTACGGCACCAGCCCGTCCGCCCCTGCCGGGCCGGTCCGGAGTGGGACCGGCCCCGGCCGTGGATCAGCCCAGGTCCGGGATCCGCCAGTCGATCGGCTCGTGCCCCTGCTGGGCCACCGCCTCGTTGATCTGGGTGAACGGGCGGGAGCCGAAGAACTTCTTCGCCGACAGCGGCGAGGGGTGCGCCCCCTTGACCACCACATGCCGCGACTCGTCGATGAGCGGGAGCTTCTTCTGGGCGTAGTTGCCCCACAGCACGAACACCGCGGGGTCGGGACGGCCGGCCACCGCCCGGATGACGGCGTCGGTGAACTTCTCCCAGCCCTTGCCCTTGTGCGAGTTCGCCTCACCGCCGCGCACCGTCAGCACCGCGTTGAGCAGCAGGACGCCCTGCTCGGCCCACGGCATGAGATAGCCGTTGTCGGGGACGGGGTGGCCGAGCTCCTCCTTCATCTCCTTGTAGATGTTGCGCAGCGAGGGCGGCGTCTTCACGCCGGGACGGACCGAGAAGCACAGGCCATGTCCCTGTCCCTCGCCGTGGTACGGGTCCTGGCCGAGGATGAGGACCTTCACCTTCTCGTACGGTGTCGCATCCAGCGCGGCGAAGACCTCCTCGCGCGGCGGATAGACGGGACCCTTCGCCCGCTCCTCCTCGACGAACTCCGTCAGCTCCTTGAAGTAGGGCTGCTGCAGCTCGTCGCCCAGAACCCCGCGCCAGGACTCGGGCAGCATGGCGATGTCGGTCACGTCAACTTCCTTACGGTGTGCGGCAGACGATGTGCGGTCCGCGACCAGCGGTCGCTTCCAGTTCTCAGAACCTACAGGCGACCACTGACAATCGCCCCGCGGGCCGCCCATCCGGAAAAGCCACCAGCCGGTGGGGTGTCCCCACCGGCTGGTTCTGGTGCTCTCTCCAGCGTGTCCCTACGGGCGTGCTCCTACCAGCTGGTCTTCCGGTACAGCTCGCCCACCATCATGATCGTCGACGGGTCCAGCGCCCGCTCCGCGCCGGAGATCTCCGCGCTCGCGGCCACATACTGCCGGCCCTGCCACAGCGGCAGCAGCCGCGCGTCGTCGACGAGGATCTTCTGGGCGTCCTCGAAGTCCTTGACCACGTTGGCCCGGTCGCTCTGGGCGCGGGAGTTGGGCAGCAGCGTCTCGGTGATCTTGGGCACCAGGTAGGGCGTGCCGAGCGCGTTCTGCTCGCCGACGAACGGCGCGATGAAGTTGTCCGCGTCGGGGAAGTCGGGGAACCAGCCACGGCCGAACACCGGGTACTCGCCGTTCTGGTAGCCGGTGACGTACGTCTTCCAGGGGCGGCTCTTGAGGGTGATCTCGAAGAGGCCGGACGCCTCGAGCTGACTCTTCAGCTCCTCGAACTCCGCCTTGGTGGCGGAGCCGTAGCGGTCGCTGGTGTACCAGAGGGTGAGCGGCACGGGGGTCGAGATGCCGGCGTCGGTGAGGATCTTGCGGGCCTTGGCCTTGCTGGGGTCGCCGTAGTCGTCGAAGAAGCCCGTGGTGTGTCCGGTCAGGCCCTTGGGGACCATGGAGTACAGCGGCTCGACGGTGTCCTTGTAGACCTTGTGGGCGATCGCCGGACGGTCGACGACCTGGGCGATGGCCTTGCGGACGGCCTCCTTGCCGGCCATCGGGTCCTTCGGGTTGAAGACCAGGTAGTTGATCTCGGTGCCGGAGCCCTCGATCAGCTGGAGTTCGTCCTCGTCGTCGGCCTGGAGGTCGACGATGTCGTCGGCGGCGAGGCCGCGGAAGGCGACGTCGAGCTCCTTGTCGCGCAGCGCGCCGACCATGGTGGGCGAGTCCTGGAAGTACCGGATCGTCACCGCGTCGTTCTTGCGCTCGGCGTACCCCTGGTAGCCGCTGTACTTGACGAGCTCGGCCTGCTTGCCCTCCTCGTAGGACTCGAGGGTGTACGGCCCGGACCCGACGATGCTGTTGCCCTCGCGCAGCTTGTCGGCCGGGTAGTCCTCGGGGTCCACGATCGACATGGCGGGCGTGGCGAGCACGAACGGGAAGGTCGCGTCGGCCTTCTTCAGGTGGAAGACGATCTCGCGGTCGTTCAGCACCTGAACCCGGTCGAGGCTGCCCAGCAGACCGGCCGGGCCGCCGTTGACGTTGATCTCCCGGATCCGGTCGATCGAGTGCTTGACCGCCTTCGCGTCGAGGGTGTGCCCGTCGGAGAACTTCAGGCCCTCGCGCAGCTCGCACTTGTACTTCATGTTCGAGCTGTCGGTGAACTGGCAGCTCTTGGCGGCGTCGGGCTCGGGCTCGGTGGCGCCGGAGGGGTAGCTCAAAAGCGTCTGGTAAATGTTGCGGAACAGTTCCCAGGAGCTGTCCCACGACGCGGCGGGATCAAGGGTGCTGGGGGCGGCGGTCGTCCCCACCACGATCGGCCCCTCCTCCTCCGTCGAATCGGACGAGAGGACGCCGCACCCTGCCACCAGGGACGATATGGACGCGATGGCCGCCACCTGCCGCAGGCGTCGGATCCGGTTGAACACGCGCACGCTCCTCGATCTGCCATGCCAAGGGTCGGCAAAACATACCGCAGTGTTCCGGCCGGTGGACCTCCGGTCTCATGAGCACTTGCTCACCTCGGCGGTGACTACGTTGTCAAAGGCCGTTGATCTCCCCAAACGTCGACACGGGCACCGCCTGTGTCCAGCGGTGCCCGTGTCGTCGGTCCCTGCGTCCTGAGGCCTGAGTCCGATCCGTCAGCCGACGCCGGCGTTGAGGAAGATGCCGCCGTCGACGACGAGCGTCTGCCCGGTGACCCAGTCGGACTGGTCCGAGGTGAGGAACGCGGCGGCGCCGCCGATGTCGGAGGGCACGCCGAGCCGGCCCAGCGGGTAGGCAGCGGCGGCCTCCGCCTCCCGGCCCTCGTACAGGGCCTGCGCGAACTTGGTCTTCACCACGGCCGGGGCGATCGCGTTGACCCGCACCTTGGGCGCGAACTCGTGCGCCATCTGCTGGGTGAGGTTGATCATGGCGGCCTTGCTGACGCCGTACGCGGCGATGAACGGCGAGGGCGCGATGCCCGCGACGGAGGCGATGTTGACGATCGCGCCGCCGTTGTCCTTCTGCCAGGCGTGCCAGGTCTTCTGCGCGAAGCCGAGCGCGGAGATCACGTTGGTCTCGAAGACCTTGCGCGCGACACCCAGGTCGAGGTCGGCGAGCGGCCCGAACACCGGGTTGGTACCGGCGTTGTTGACCAGGAAGTCGACCCGGCCGAAGGCCTCCATGGCCCGCTCGACGGCGACGGCCTGGTGGGCCTCGTCGTGCGCCTTGCCGGCCACGTAGACGGCGCGCTCGGCGCCGAGCTGCTCGACGGCCTCCTTGAGGGCGTCCTCGTTGCGTCCCGTGATGACGACGCGGTCGCCGCGCGCGACGAGCGCCTCGGCGACGCCGTAGCCGATGCCGCGGCTGGCGCCCGTGACGAGGGCGACCTTGCCGGAGAGTTCAGGCAGTGCAGTCATGTCCGTGTGTCCCCAGTTCCCTAGTCGAGCGGTCCGCCGGCGACGTACAGCACCTGGCCGGAGACGAAGCCGGCCGCCTCGCCCGTGAAGAAGGCGATCGCGTTGGCGATGTCCTCCGGCTCACCGACCCGCGCCACCGGGATCTGGGTGGCGGCCGCGGCCTTGAAGTCCTCGAAGCCCATGCCGACCCGCTCCGCGGTGGCCTTGGTCATCTCGGTGGCGATGAAGCCGGGTGCGACGGCGTTGGCGGTGACGCCGAACTTGCCGAGCTCCTTGGCCAGGGTCTTGGTGAACCCCTGCAGACCCGCCTTGGCGGCGGAGTAGTTGACCTGGCCGCGGTTGCCCAGCGCCGAGGACGAGGAGAGGTTGACGATCCGGCCGAAGCCCGCGTCCACCATGTGCTTCTGACACGCCTTGGACATCAGGAAGGCGCCGCGCAGGTGGACGTTCATGACGGTGTCCCAGTCGGCGACGCTCATCTTGAACAGCAGGTTGTCACGGAGCACGCCCGCGTTGTTGACCAGGATCGTCGGGGCTCCGAGCTCCTCGGCGATCCGCGCGACGGCCGCCTCGACCTGCGCCTCGTCGGAGACGTCGCAGCCGACCGCGATCGCCTTGCCGCCGGCCGCGGTGATCTTCTCCACGGTGTCCTTGCAGGCGGCCTCGTCGAGGTCGATCACGGCGACCGCGCGGCCCTCGGCGGCCAGTCGTACGGCGGTGGCGGCGCCGATGCCGCGCGCTCCGCCGGTGACTACGGCGACCCGCTGCTCAGTGGTGGACATCAGTGACTCTCCTCGGGTGAGCGACCGCTTAGTACCTTCGATGGACGTGACGCTAGAAGTCCTGGCACGCGGTGTCAACGCTCACCGCGCGCATGTGATCCATTACCTGATCCCTCACTTCACCAACCGGTCCAGCAGCCGCTCCGCCTCGGCCGCCGGATCCGTGGTGAGCCCGGTGTGCACCGGCCCCGGCTGGACGACCGTGGAGCGGGGCGCGATCAGCCAGCGGAAGCGCCGTCCGGCGTCGTCACCGGCCGCCTGCCCCGCCGCCTCGCTGCCGCCGCAGACCCTCTCGACGGCCCCGAGTGCGGCACGGACGCCGGCCACGTCCGCGTCGGGGTCCAGGGCGAGCAGCCTCGCCTCGTCGAGGTGGGTGCGGGCACCGACGTAGCCCTGGGCGCGGCAGTACACCAGCACGCCCGCGTTGATGCACTCGCCGCGTTCGACGCGGGGTACGACGCGCAGGACGGCGTACTCGAAGACGTCCCGGTCGCTCGCCTCGCCGCCCCGGATGATGTGGCGTTCGACCACATGGCCGGCCATGTGGATGTGGCGCTCGCTCACTTGCTCTCCTCGGTTCCGGTGACGCGCTCGTGGACGACGGCCGCGCGGGCGAGCAGGGGCCGCGCATAGGCCCGCCGGAGGTCGTCGGGTGTGTCGAAGCCCGGTTCGCCGGCCAGCCAGGCGTCCGGGATCTCGGCGGTCACCTCCGCGAGCAGCTCCTCGGTGACCAGCGGCGCCAACTCGGCGGCGGCGCCCCGCACATCGGGCGCGAAGGTGACGAGGGCGTGGTCGGAGGCGTCGTACGGACGCGCCGCCGACGCCTCGGCCGCGGGCCAGTTGTGGTGCCAGATCATGGTCGCGCCGTGGTCGATGAGCCACAGGTCGCCCCGCCGCATCAGCAGGTTGGGGTTGCGCCAGGACCGGTCGACGTTGTTCACCAGGGCGTCGAACCAGACGATGCGGCCGGCCTCCTCGGGGCTCACCTCGAAGGCGAGCGGGTCGAAGCCGAGGGCACCGGAGAGGAAGTCCATGCCGAGGTTGGTGCCGCCGCTGGACCTGAGCAACTCCTGCACCTGCTGGTCGGGTTCGCCGAGCCCCAGCACCGGGTCGAGCTCCACCGTCACCAGCCTGGGCACCCTGAGGCCCAGCCTGCGGGCGAGTTCACCGCAGACGATCTCGGCGACCAGCGTCTTGCGGCCCTGTCCGGCGCCGGTGAACTTCATGACGTACGTCCCGAAGTCGTCGGCCTCGACGAGCCCCGGCAGTGAGCCGCCCTCACGCAGGGGCGTGATGTAGCGGGTCGCGATGACTTCCTTGAGCATCGCCCCAGGTTACTGGCGCGGAGACGGGGGCCCGGGCGGCCCGGGTGGCGATTCGGCCGCCGCGCCGACAGGAAACCGACAGCCGTCGACAGGGAACCGACAGCTCCGCTTTACCCGCGTCTCCTGGTCGGCGGGCCAGGATTTCGGCATCTCCTGAACAGCCGGTCCCGAGGGGCCGTACCTCTCGGCAGATCACGAATGACGGGAAGGAACGTCGGCATGACCAGCGAATCAGTTCAGCCGGGATCGAAACCCAGCCGCCGTGCCGTGGTGGCGGCGGTCGGTGCGGCGGGGCTCGCCGTCGCGCTGACCGCGTGCGGGTCCGAGGACGATGCGTCCGGCTCGTCCGCCGAACAGGGCGCCACTGGCGCCGGCTCGTCCACCGAGGCGGGCGCGGGCGGCGGTGCGGCGCTCGCGAAGACCGCCGACATCCCCGAGGGCGGCGGCAAGGTCTTCAGCGCCGAGAAGGTGATGGTCTCCCAGCCGACGGCGGGTGACTTCAAGGCCTTCTCGACGATCTGCACCCATAAGCAGTGTCCGATGACGGACCTGCAGGGCGACACGATCACCTGTGCCTGCCACAAGAGCCAGTTCTCCGTCCTCGACGGCAGTGTGAAGCAGGGGCCCGCCACCCAGCCGCTGGAGGCCAAGCAGATCAGCGTGTCGGGCGACTCGATCACGCTCGCCTGATCGGGCGCGGACGCTTGAGGCAGCCCAGCACCTCGTCCGTGGTCGCGACCGTGGCGACCAGTGCGAGGGTGTGGCGGATCATCGCCGGGGTGTAGTCGGAGGGCACCCCGGCGATCGCGTCCCGCGGCACGACCACGACATATCCCCGGTTCACGGCGTCGAAGACGGCGCCCGGGATCGCCACGTTGGCCGAGACGCCGGTGACGATCAGCGTGCGGCAGCCGAGGTTGCGCAGCAGCGCGTCGACGTCGGTGCCCTGGATCGGGGACAGGCCGTGCAGTCGCCGTACGACGAAGTCCTCCTCGGTGACCTCGATCGGCGGCGCCACCCGCACCGCCGCAGTGCCGGACAGCTGCTGGACGGGGAGCCGTTCGGCGGCGCGGAACAGGCGGGCGTTGCGGCCCGCGCCGCGGCCGTCGGGGCGGCGTTCGGCGATCGCGTGGATCACCTGGACGCCGCTCTCGTGAGCCGCCGCGACCAGCCGGGCGACGTGGGCGAGCGCCCCCGAGGAGCGGGCCTCCTTGGCGAGTTCGGGCAGCGCGCTGTCCGGTCCGACGACTCCCTGCTGGCACTCGACGGTGAGCAGCACGGTGGTCGCGGGGTCGAGGAGTTCGCTGAGTTCGGCGTACGACGGCATGGGCCCCCCTGTGACCGACGGCGGCGTGCGGTGGCGGCGGCGAGAGTAGTCACCCCCGCGTGAGTACGGAACCACCATTGCGTGTGAAAGGAACTCGACCCATCCTTTTCTGACGTGATGTCAGAGGATCTCTCCTCTGGCACGACGTGAGAGAAGAGGGGGCCGTATGACCGTCACTCAGCGCCGGGGCCGCAAGATCATGATGACGCCGGGCGAGCTGGACGAGTTCCTCACCACCCAGCGCACCTGCCGGGTCGCCACGGTGTCCGCCGACGGCTTCCCGCATGTCAGCGCCCTGTGGTTCGCCTGGGACGGTATTTCGCTGTGGCTGTACTCGGTCGTCCGCAGCAAGCGGTGGACCGATCTGCGCCGCGATCCGCGGGTCGCGGTCGTGATCGACACGGGTGAGGAGTACGAGCAGCTGCGCGGCGTCGAGCTGTCCGGAACCGTCGAGTTCGTGGGCGAGATCCCGCGCGTCGGCGAATTGCGGGCCGAACTCGACGTTCCCGAGACGCTGTTCGCTCGCAAGAACTTCGGCATCGACGAGATGCCGCACGACGGCCGGCACGCGTGGGTGCGGCTGACGCCGGAGAAGATCGTGTCCTGGGACTTCCGGAAGCTGGGATCCCTGTAGCCGCAAGCCGGGGTTGCTGCAGGGAGCTCCGGGCGGGTCAGTCGATCCGCTCGGCGGCCGACCGCAGGGCCTCCACCGCCGCCCGGATCGACGGGCGGCGGTCGGCGTCCGCGCGCCACACCGCGTAGACGTACCGGTGCACCCGGTGCCGCACGGGCACGGTCCGCACCCCGGACGGCACGGGGTCGCGGCCCAGCCGTGGTGCCACGCAGACACCCAACCCGGCGGCGACCAGCGCTAGTTGGGTGTGGTGCTCGCCCGCGCGATGGGCGATACGGGGCTCGATGCCCTTGGTGCGAAACGTGTACAGCAGCCACTCGTGACAGAACTCGCCCTCGGGCCAGGCGACCCACTCGTCGTCCGTGAAGTCCTCCAGGTCGACCTCGCGCCGGTCGGCGAGCGGATGCCCCTCGGGCATGGCGATCTCCACGCGGTCGTCGAGGATCGGCGCCTTGGCGAGCCCTTCCGGCATGGGCAGCGGCTTGTTGTACCAGTCGAGGACGACGGCCAGGTCGACGTCGCCCCGGAGCACGGCGTCGACTCCGCGCTCGGGCTCGAGTTCGCGCGACTGCAGGCGCAACGCCGGGTGGTCGCCCCGCAGCGCGGCGAGTGCCGTGGGGAACAGCCCGCGCAGGGCGGTGGGGAACGCGGCCAGCCGTAGCTCGCCGACCACCTGCCCGCGTTGCGCCTCCAGGTCGGACTGGGCCAGCTCGACCTGCGACAGGATGCGCGCGGCGTGCTCGGCGAGCAGCCGGCCGGCGTCGGTGAGCCGCACGCCCCGGCCGTTCTTGGCGAGGAGCTGCTGGCCGACCTCGCGCTCCAGTTTGGACATCTGCTGCGACACGGCGGACGTCGTGATGTGCAGCCCCTCGGCGGCGCCGCTGACCGAGCCGTGGCGGGCGAGGGCGTCGAGGGTACGCAGGCGCTCCAAGTTCAACATGTAAGCAATGCTACGAGATATCCCGTGCGAAATCTCGATTGTGCTACGAAGTCGTCTGCATCATCGTTGCTGCCATGACCACCGTCACCACCTCTCATGTCCAGGCCGAAGCCGCGCCTCGGCCAGGTCCCCGCGCCCGTGTCGACTGGCGTGTGCGCTTCGCCGCGCTCTCCCTGATCTGGGGCTTCAGTTTTCTGCTCATCAAGGTGGGCACCGATGGATACGCCCCGTTCCAGGTCACGCTCGGGCGGCTGGTGTTCGGCACGGCGGTACTGGCGGCCGCGATGCTGGTGAAACGGGAACGGTTGCCGCACGGGGCGCGTACGTGGGGGCATCTGACGGTCGCCGCCTTTCTGTTGAACGCGCTGCCGTTCTCGCTGTTCGCCTACTCCGAGTTGACGATCCCGTCCACGCTGGCAGGCATCTGCAACGCGACCTCACCTCTGTGGGGCATGGCCCTGTCCCTGGTCGCGCTGTCGGAGGACCGGCCGACGCGGGTCAGGGTCGCCGGTCTCGGTATCGGTTTCCTTGGGGTGTTGACGGTGCTGGGGGCCTGGCAGGGGTTCGCGGGCCTGGACGCCACGGGTACGGCGATGGCTTTGCTGGCCTCGTTGAGCTACCCGATCGGCTGGATATACGTCCGCCGGACGCTGGCCGGGTCCCGTGAGTCCCATCTGTCGCTGACGGGAGCGCAGTTGTTGCTGGCGACGGCTCAACTCGCCGTTGTCACCCCTCTGTTCACCTCATTTCCGACACGGTTCCCGTTGCTGCCACTGGTTGCCGTGGTGGCGCTGGGGGCGCTGGGTACGGGGTTGGCCGTTCTGATCCAGTACGGGCTGGTCGATGAGGTCGGGCCGACGACGGCTCAGATGGTCACGTACTTCATTCCGGTCATCGCCACGGCTGCGGGGGTGATGTTGCTGGGTGAGTCGCTGAGATGGTCGACGCCGGTGGGGGCGGTGGTCGTGCTGGCGGGTGCGGCTCTTACCCAGGTGCGGCGAAAGAACGTCTGACGGGGATGGAGCAAAAGGTCGGCTGCCGAGCCCGTGTTCACACGTGGCTCCTTTCCGGACCCGGGCCCACCGCCCTTGCCACCGCGGCCGCCAGAGGACCCGTCTCCTCCTCGGTGAGCGTCGCGGTGGTGATCCTGATCCCGGGCGGCGAGCTCGTGCGGAAGCGGGCCCCGGGGGCGACCGCCCAGCCGGCGTGCATCAGGTGGGCCACGGCGCCCGTCTCGTCGGGGACCGGAATCCACACGTTCAGGCCGCTGCGCCCGTGGGCCTCGACCCCCCGCTCGGCAAGTGCCCGGAGCAGCAGGTCACGGCGTTCACCGTACGTCGCCGCCACGGCCGTCGGGTCGTGCCCGCTGTCGGTCCACAGCCGCACGACGGCCCGCTGCAACAGTCTGCTGACCCATCCGGCCCCGAGTCGCTGCCGTCCGCGCACCCGGTCCACCGTGACCTCGTCCCCGGTCAGCACGGCGAGCCGCAGGTCGGGACCGTAGGCTTTGGCGACCGAGCGGACCAAGGCCCAGCTGTGGGTGACGCCGGCCAGGGGGTGCAGCGGCAGGTCGACGATGCCGTAACCGTGGTCGTCCTCGATCAGCAGGGTCTCCGGGTGCTCCCGCAGCACCGACCGCAGGGCACGCGCGCGCGTGGCGCTCACCACGGCTCCGGTGGGGTTCTGCACGCGGTCGGTCACGATCAGGGCGCGCACCCCAGAGTCGAGGGCCCGCCGTACATCGTCGGGCCGTGGTCCCTCGTCGTCGACTCCGACAGGGACCATACGCAGGCCGAGCGCCGGGATCAGGTCCAGCAGGCTGCCCCAGCCCGGGTCCTCGACGGCGACGGTGTCCCCGGGTTTCAGGTGGGCCACCAGGACGCGTTCGATGGCGTCCAGCGATCCGGAGGCGACCGCCAGCGGCCCGTCGGGAACACCGTCGGCGTCCAGCCGAGCCCGCGCGATGCGTGCCAGCTCCGGCTCCACGGCGTCGTCCCCGTACAACACCGGATCCCTGTCGCCCTGTTCGCCCGCGGCCGCGAAGGCCTTCGCGAGCGAGGGCAGCAGTGCCGGGTCGGGATTGCCGTCCGCCACGTCGCGCACGCCCTCGGGCACGAGCACCCGGGCGTGCTCGCGCCCGGTCGTGGCCGGCCTCGGCCGCACCCGGCTGCCCCGGCGGCCCGCGGTCTCGATCACCCCGCGCTCCCGCAGGGTGCGATACGCGGCGGCGACGGTGTTGGGGTTCACTCCCAGTTCGACCGCCAACTCCCGCATGGGCGGCAGCAGTTGGCCCGGTTCCAGCTCACCGGCACCCACCGCGCGCTCGACGCTCGCCGCAATCTCCGCTGCGCGTCGCCCTTCGATCCGATATCCTCCTAGCACAAACATGATTATGCACTAGTGCAATGGAGATCGCAATGCAGGGGACCCCGCAGCCGACGTCGCCGCCCGCCGCCTACACGCCGACCGACCGCACCGTCCCCACGCGCTCGCCGGACCGGGCGTCGTACGACAAGGAGCTGGTGCACGCGATACTCGACGAGGCCTACGTCTGCCATCTCGGCTTCGTGCGCGACGGCGCGCCGGTCGTGCTGCCCACCCTGTTCGGACGGGTCGGCGAGACGCTCTACGTCCACGGCTCGACGGGCTCGCGCCCGCTGCGGATGACCGGCAAGGCCGACTCGGGGCTGCCGGTGTGCCTGACGGTCACCCATGTCGACGCGCTGATCCTGGCCCGCTCGGCCTTCCACCACTCGATCAACTACCGGTCGGTGGTGGTGCACGGCATGGCGCACGACGTGACGGACCCCGAGGAGAAGCGGGTCGCCCTCGACGCCCTGGTCGACCACGTGGTGCCGGGCCGGTCGGCCGACTCCCGCCCCGCCAACAAGAAGGAGCTGGCCGCGACCGCCGTGATCCGCCTCGACCTGAACGAGGTCTCCGCCAAGCTCCGCACCGGCGGTGTGAACGACGAGCCCGAGGACCTCGCCCTCCCCCACTGGGCCGGCGTCGTCCCGCTGCGCAAGGGGTACGAGGCGCCGGTCGGGGACCCCGACCTGGCCCCCGGCACCGAGCTTCCCGCCTATCTCGGGGCCCTGTGATGCTGGTCCACCCCTGGGACGCGCCCCGGGACGACGCCGAGTGGCAGCGGTGGCTGGCCGTGCACGACTTCGGGCAGCTCGTCGTCAACGGCCTGGACGGCGAGCCGCCGTACGCCCAGCCACTGCACTTTCTGTACGACGCCGAGCGCGGCGAGGTCCTGACGCACCTCGCCCGCCCGAACCCGCTGTGGCCCGCGCTGCTCGCGAACCCCGAGGTCGTCCTGAGCGTGGTGGACGACTACGTGTACGTGCCCGGCCCCTGGCAGGCGGCACCGGAGGACCCGCCCGAGCACGGGACCCCGACCAGCTTCTACGCCGCGGTCCAACTCCGCTGCCGGGCCCATGTCGTGGACGACCCCGCGGAGAAGTCCGAGCTGCTCAACCGCCAAGTCGGCCACTTCCAGCCGGAGGGCGGCTCGGCACGGGTCGCGGTGGGCGCGGTGCCGTACGGCCGCATGCTGTCGGGGCTGCGCGGCATGCGGCTCGAAGTGATCGGCGTGCGGGCCAAGTTCAAGTACGCGAATCACCGGACCGAGGAGGTCAAGGACAGGATCGCGGCCCGGCTGGTGGGGCGGAGCGGTCCGCGCGACGCAGCGGCACACGAGCACCTGCGGCGCCGACGCCGAGCCTGAGCGAAGGGGCCCCACCCGGGCGGTGCGGGGCCCCTCGGCATCACGCCGGCAGCGACTCCCGCCTCGCGCCGCGGGTCTCCGCCACCGCGAGACCCGCGACCGAGCCGAGCATCAGCAGGGTGCCGGCCAGGGTCGGCGCCGTCAGGTGTTCGCCCAGCAGGACCACGGCCAGCACCGCCGCGCTGACCGGCTCCAGCAGCATGATCACGGACACGGTGGCGGACCGTACGGCGGCCGCGCCCGCGAAGTAGAGGGCGTACGCCAGGGCCGTCGGCACGGCCGCGATGTACGCCACCAGCCAGCCGAGCCGGACGGGGTCGACCGTGTGCGGCACGAGGCCCTCGGCGAGGGCGAACGGCAGCAGGCACAGGCTGGTGACCGCGAAGGACCGGACGGACGTGCCGGCGGCGTCGGCCCCGCCGTCGCGGCCCCATGTGCGGATCAGCAGGGTCATCACGCAGTACGCGGCCGCCGACACCAGCGCGAGCAGCACGCCCCAGGGCCGTACGGTCGCGCCCCCGCCGCCGAGCGCGAGCACCGCGAGCCCGGTGAGCGCGCCGGCCACGGCCGCGACGCCCCCGCGGCCGAGCCGCTCCCCCAGCGTCAGCCGGGCGCCGAGCGCGATGAACACGGGACCGGCGCCGAGGGCGACGACAGTGCCCACCGCGAGTCCGGTGGCCTCCACGGCCGCGAAGTAGGCCGTCTGGAACACCGCGAGCCCAAGGCCCGTGGCCCCGGCCCGCAGCGCCTTGCGGCCGAGGGGCTCGGACACGACGGCGGCGGTCCGCTTGCGCGGGCGCAGGAGCCGGACGGCGAGCAGCAGCACGAAGCCGACGGCGCAGCGCCAGAAGGAGAGGGCGATCGGCCCCATGTCACTGGTCCGGTAGACCAGGGACGCGGCCGCGCCCGCGGTGCCCCAGGCGGCACCGGCGATGATCAGGTAGATGAGGCCTCGCCCGATGGGCAGGCCGGAGACAGAGGTGTTCGACACGAGTTGTTCTCCGCAGACATGCAGAAGTTCTGGGAGGAGCCCGGCTCAGCGGGGTCCGTGGACTTCGTCTGCGGGCAGCACCGTTCAGCCCGGCGGGACGCCGGGCCGGTGTTCCGGAGGGCCCGCCTCAGGCGGCCGGAGGCGGAAGAACGAGTGTCGAAGGCATGATCACGCAGCCTAGGTGATGTTTCCGCGGGCGGACAACTCGCGCTCCGGGCCGCCGCTCGCCACCGGCTCGGCCGGGCTCTTCGCGGGCGCGGACGACTGCGCGATGAACGCCCCGACGAGGACGACCGTCCCACCGATGATCTGCGGCGCCGAGAGGTGCTCGCCGAGCAGGAACCAGGCGAGCACGGTCGCGATGACCGCCTCGAGGCAGGCGACGACTCCGGCGACCTGCGGCGAGAGCCGTCGTACCGAGACCACGCCGGTCACGTACGCGATCACGGTCGCGACGAGCACGATCCAGGCCAGCAGCACGGCGGCCGCGACCGGGGTGCCGTTCATGTCGGCGGTGTCCGCGAGGACCGACCAGTCCAGGTTCCAGGGGCGGGCCACGACGGTGAGGACGGCGGCGCCGACGAGCAGGCCGTACGCGATGACGCCGAGCGGGTCCGGGGCGGCCTCGCCGGAGTCGCTGCCCTGGTCGGACAGGACGAAGTAGCCGACCTGGCAGCAGGCGGCGCCGAGCGCGAGGAGCAGTCCGAGGGCGTCGAAGCTCAGCCCCGACCAGACCTCGACGACACAGGCGAGTCCGCCGACCGCGAGGACCACACCGACGGCCGCGGCACGCGTGACCGGCCGCCGCTGCACGAACCGCACCCAGCCGAGGACGAGGGCGGGCGCCAGATACTCGACGAGCAGCGCGACGCCGACCGGGATCCGGGATATCGAGGCGAAGTAGAACGCCTGCACGCCGGCCACCCCGAGCAGCCCGAACCCGGCGAGCAGCGCGGGACGGCTGCGCAGCAGGGCGCGGTGGCGTACGGCGAGCGGCAGCATCACCAGCGCGGCGCCCGCCACCCGCAGCCACACCACGTGCAGCGGGTCGAGCCCCGCCTCGATCAGCGGTTTGGCCGCGACGCCGGATCCTCCGAAGGCGATCGCGGAACCGATCGCCAGCCCGAGCCCGACGCCCTTGCCGCGGCCGGCCTGACTGCTCTCATACGTACGCACCGGCACATGATGACAGGCGATGACAGGAGCGTCATCCCCGGTGACACCTGTCTCAGCGGGTGGACGGGGTGGGGTGCCCGGGAAGCGGGGTGGGCGGCCGCGGAGTCGGTGTGGCGCGGCGGGCAGAAGAGTGCGGGGCGCCCCCAGGAGGGCTGCGCAGCGGCCGGCGCAAGGGGCGACCAGCGGCAGGCCGACCAGCGGCAGGTCGAGGGCCGGCCGCACAGCCGCGCGCGATGAAGCGGCTAGCGGGCGGTGTCGCCGCCGACGTACTCGTCGCGGTGGTCGTCGATCCGGGCGCGCAGCGCGTTCGTGTCGACGCCCGCGCGGTCGAGCACCTCGACGGCGCGTGCCCGCGGGTCCAGCACGATCGCCGCGAGCAGGTCGATGCCGCGGGCCTGGCCGGCACCGCGCACGGCGGCACGTCGGCGGGCGTGCTCCATGGCGCTCGCGGCCAGCGGGGAGAAGCCCTCGCCGGCCATCACGACGGGTACGGCGCCGGAGTCCTCGACGGTGCCCTGCCAGCGCAGTCCGTAGCCGATGGTGCGCTGTACGAGGTAGCCGAGCAGACGGGCGATCTGGGGGCCGTCGCCGAAGACGGCGTACACGTCCGGGTCGTGCTCCAGGAGCGAGTGCAGCAGATGGGCCGTGTCGATCTGCCGGTCCCCGTCCCTGACGGCCCGGCGGCGGGCACCGGAGACCACCGCTGCCAGCTCGTCACTGAGCCTGGCATCGTCCGCCGCGGCGTCCGGGAGCCGGCGGTCCGGCTCCTGGGCCGACTGCCGGGGGATACGGGGTTGCACGTCCCCTACCCCATCAAGCACCTCACGCCGGGTCATCCCCGGGAGGAAGCATTTTCGCGTCCCACACAGAGTGGACTCGACCGGCCGGGATCTCCTCCTTGCGGATGAGATCACGCCGAATGCCCCGGAGGGGCGCGCGCCCCGTTGCCCTGCGCCTCGTACGCAACCGAGGCGCCCCGTCGCACGTCCCTCAGGGACATGGAGAGCAGGTGCTGGCTCGTGGCGCTGCCGGCCGTGGACGGCAGGCAGTACGTCTACCGGGTGTACGCCCCCGAGGACGCCCTGCTCGCCGATCTGTTCTGGGAGGCGTGGCACTGCCACGAGGAGAGTTCGTTGCCGCGCGCGTGGGATCTGTTCGACGCGGCGGTGATACGGCTGGTGGGCTGAGCCCCGGAGGGGCGGGTTCTCCCGTCTCCACATTTCCTGACGGTTCATCAGTATTGAATGTTCCGGGCCCCACGGCTACGTTCCGCGACACCGTAGCCCGAGACGAAGGGGTGGTCGCATGGCCGAAGTCAGCGCGGAGGCACGCATCGAGGCACCGGCCGACAAGGTCTGGGCGCAGCTGACGGACTGGTCCGCGTACGGGGAGTGGAACGCCACCCACACGAGCTTCCCGGGCGGCGGCCCCACGGCCCTCGAAGTGGGCGGGACCTTCCAGGAGAACATGAAGCTCATGGGGTTCCCGGCCGAGGTCGAGTGGACCATCGAGGAACTGGAGCCGGCACGGGTGCTGGCCATTCGCGGCAAGGGCCCGATGGCGGTGAGCGTGGCCACGCGCTACACGCTGACACCGGACGGCGACGGCGCCACGCGGGTGCGCATCGACGGCGAGTTCACGGGTGCGGCCGTGTCGCTGATGGCGGGCAAGCTGAAGGATTCGGCTACGGCGGCGCTGAACGAGTCGTTGCGGAAGCTGGCCGGACTGGTGACCTGAGCGCCCTCAGGAACGGACACGAAGGCGCCCCGCGGATCACTTCCCGGGGCGCCTTCACTCATGGCGGGCAGCCCGCCGGTCCTGCTCAGTCCTCGTCGGCGAGGATCAGGTACAGCTTCTTGCGGGCCTCGTTGATGACGGCCAGCGCCTTGTCACGCTGGTCCTTGCTGCCCGTCTTCCAGACCTGTCCGAAGGCCTCCATCAGACCGAAGCCGGCCTGGCGGATCTCACCGAGGGCCTCCCAGTCGACACCACGGGAGGCTTCCTCCCACGGGGCCTCGGGCCCGGCGTCGGCCGCCTCACGGCCGGACTCGGTGAGCGAGAACAGCTTCTTGCCGCCCTCGGTCTCACTGGCGATCAGGCCCTCGTCCTCCAGCAGCTGGAGCGTGGGGTACACCGAGCCGGGGCTGGGCTTCCACGCCCCGCCGCTGCGCTCGGCGATCTCCTGGATCATCTCGTAGCCATGCATGGGCCGGTCCTTCAGCAGGGCGAGGATCGACGCCCGCACATCACCGCGCCGCGCCCTTCCTCGCGGTCCGCCGCGACCACCCCTGGGCCCCCAGGGGCCTGGCCCGAATCCAGGCCCACCGAAGCCGGGGCCGCCCGGACCGAAGGGCCCGAAAGCGCCGCGGAGTCCCTCGAAGCCGCCTCGGCCGTGGTGACCGTGCCCACCGTGTCCACGCTCGAATCCATGGGAACGCATCGCAATCACTCCATTCCATCGTTGATCTGTCGCGATGCTTCAACGATATATCGGAATAGTACGTGTGGCAAGGGTCGGTGATGCGGTGCCCCGCGCCCACACACCACGAGCACCCTCCGCCCACGTCCCACCTCGGCCGGACACCCCAGCCGACGCACCCTGACGCCACCCCGAAATCGGTCCACCACCCCCGAATTGGCCTTGGCCGCCCCCTCTCCGCAGCCCCTAGCGTCAGCGCCATGCGGATTCGAATCGTCGACGCCTTCACCGACCGTCCCTTCGCCGGCAACCCGGCCGGGGTCCTGCTCCTCGACGGCTTCCCGGAGGACGACTGGCTCCAGAACGTGGCCATGGAGGTCAATCAGGCCGAGACCGCGTTCGCGCACCGGCTGGCCGAGGGCGGGGAGGCCGACTGGGCGCTGCGGTGGTTCACTCCCGTCGCCGAGGTGGCGATGTGCGGGCACGCCACGCTCGCCACGGCCCATGTGCTGCACAGCACCGGCGCCCACGAGGGACCCGTGCGGTTCGCCACCCGCAGTGGCGTGCTCGTCTCCACGCCCCGCGCGGACGGCTCCGTCACGCTCGACTTCCCGACCGCCCCGCTCACGCCGGTAGAGGTCCCGGACGGGGTCGCGGGGGCACTGGGCGCCGAGCCGCTCACCGTCCTCGACACCGGCCCGCACGTCGGTGACCTGCTCGTCGAACTCGCCGACGAGAAGACGGTGCACGGCCTCGCCCCGGACCTCAAGGCCCTCGCCGCCCACTCCCGGCGCGGCATCATCGCCACCGCCCGCGCCGAGGACCCCGGCCGTGGCTACGACTACGTCTCCCGCTGCTTCTTCCCGAACCTCGGCATCGACGAGGACCCGGTCACCGGCAGCGCCCACACGGCCCTCGCCCCGTTCTGGTCCGAGCGCCTCGGCCGGGCCGAACTCACCGGCCTGCAGGCCTCCCGCCGCTCCGGCCGGGTCCGCACGGAGCTCCGTGGCGACCGCACCCTGCTGAGCGGCCGTGCGGTGACCGTGATCGAAGGGGAGCTGATCGCCTAGGAGCTGTCCGGATCACCCACGTCCCGTGACGCAGGTGGGCCCTTCACAGCCCGCCGGGCGTTGCGGACTCGCACAAGTGCGAGCCGGCCCGGGCCCGTTCAGTCTCTGTCGGGGCTCTGCTCCGCCGCGCTGTCGTAGGCGGCGCGGGCCTCGGCGATGGCGGACCGATGCCGCTCGGCCCAGCCCACCAGAGCGGTCAGTGAAGCGTGGAGCTCCTGGGCCATGGGCGTGAGGCTGTACTCGACCTTGGGTGGCACGGTCGGATAGACGGTGCGAACGAGCAGTCCGTCCCGCTCCAGTCTGCGCAGGGTGAGGGTGAGCATCCGCCGGCTGATGCCGTTGATGGCGCGTTCCAGCTCGGTGAACCGGACCGGACCGTGGGCGGCGGCGATCAGGATCCCGATGCTCCACTTGCCCGCCACGCGGTCGAGCACCTCGGTGACCGGGCAGGCTTCGTCCCTGAGCGCTTCGGTAACACGGGTGTGACTGCGTGACACGAAAGTGCCTCCTTCCGATGAGCAGCAAGGTTATCGATGATGACTGCTGTTACACGTCGTGAACCAAGGGGGAAGACATGCCTGTTCGCGCGCTCGTCGTCGATCCGTCCGCATCCGCCGCCGTCCGCCTCGCCGAGGTGCCCGCCCCGGTGCCCGGGCCGGGCCAGGTCCTGGTGGACGTCTCGCACGCCTCGTTGAACTACGGCGACCTCAACGACGCCCGCTCCGGGCGTGTCCCCGTGGGTGCGGTGCTCGGTTCGGACGCCGCCGGAGTGGTCGTCCAGGCCGCGGCCGACGGAACCGGTCCCGCGGTGGGCACCGAGGTGGTGGCCCTGACCTCGGGGGCGTTCGCCGAGCGCGTCGCGATCGACGTGGGTGCGCTCGCCGAGGTGCCGAAGGGACTGGACCTGGCGCAGGCGGTGGCCCTGCCGGTCGCCGGAGTGGCGGCACTGCGCTCGCTGCGGGCCGCCGGACTCGGACCGGACAAGAGAGTGCTGGTCACCGGGGCCTCCGGCGGGGTCGGCCGGTTCGCCGTCCAGCTGGCGGCGCGGGCCGGTGCCCAGGTGATCGCGTCCGTGGGCTCGGCCGCCCGCGGGGAGGGGCTGGCCGAGGCCGGCGCCGACGAGGTGCTGCTCGGACTGGAGGGGCTCCGGCGACCGGTCGACGTGGTCATCGACAGCGTCGGGGGCCCTCAACTGGTCGCGGCATGGAACCTGCTCGCCCCCGGCGGCAGCGTGCAGAGCGTCGGCTGGACGTCCGGGGAGCCGGCGGTCTTTCCGCCGTATGCGACGGTCGGTCCGGCCAAGTCGCTGACCTCCTTCGTCATCGAGGGCGATGTCGGCGCGGACCTGGCCGTTCTCACCGAGCTGGCCGCCGAAGGGGCCCTCACCGTCGAGATCGGCTGGCAGGGATCCTGGGAGCGCTTCGACGAGGCGGCGAAGGCGCTTCGCGGACGTCGGATCTCCGGAAAGGCGATCCTGGAGGTGGCATCCGGCCGTCTGCACGCCCCGGCACCCACTCCGCAGGACCAGGTCCGACCGGGCGAGTCCGATCAGCCCACCCGCTGACCGTCGTACGCCTCTCCCGAAGGTCACGCCGTCGGCAGCCAGTCCACCTTCCCGGCCAGCAGCGCGTATCCCACGAACGCCCCTATGTCGAGCAGGGAGTGCGCCACCACCAGCGGACCCACCCGGCCCCAGCGCCGGTACAGGTACACGAACACCACGCCCATCGCCATGTTGCCCAGGAAGCCGCCGATGCCCTGGTAGAGGTGGTACGAGCCGCGCAGTACGGAACTGGCCACCAGCGCGGTGCCGGGCGTCCAGCCCAACTGGCTCAGGCGGCGCAGCAGATAGCCGACGACGATGACCTCTTCGAGGATCGCGTTCTGCATCGCCGAAAGGATCAGCACCGGGTACTTCCACCACACGTCTGGCAGCGCCTCGGGCACCACGGTGAGGTTGAAGCCGAGCCCACGGGCCAACAGGTAGAAGGCGATTCCGGTGCTGCCGATCACCGCCGCGATCGCCGCCCCACGACCGAGGTCGGGCCCGGGGCGGGTGCGGTCGAAGCCGAGCGTGCGCAGGCTCTCTCCCTCGCGCAGCAGGAAGTGCGCGACGAGCGCGACGGGCACCAGTGCGGTCGTGATCCCGAAGAGCTGCCAGGCGAGGTCCAGCCACGGACGGCCCGGGGCGGCCGAGGCGTTGAGGGTGGCCGCCTGGTCCTTGAGACCACCGGGTTTGGTGACCGATCCGATGAAACTGATCAGGGCGGACACTCCGCTCGCACCGAGCGAGAGCCCCAGGACGAGCAGCGTCTCGTCGCGGAAGATCCGTCGCGAGGGCCGCTCAGGCGGATAGGAATCGGCCACGGGGCCTGCCGCGCCCTGCACACGTGCCTCCAGTTGGGTGCCTCGTACGGGGCGCCGGCCCCTTGCCTGCAGTACGGCCGGATCCCGGCACAGGGTTCAGCAGGGCAACCGGGAGGGTCACCACCGTCATGGGACGTCACAGCTTGCCCGATCAGTATGGGGCGGGCATCGGCGACCCCCCTCGAACGGCCCTCACCCCAACGGCACCGGCGCCGGCGACCCCACCGGCCACAGGTGCACCGGCTCGCCGTGATGCATCAGCTCCCGGTACCGCCGCGTCGTCGCCGCCAGTGCCGCCTCCCGGGTCATCCCGGTCTCCAGCGCCCGGTGGAAGGTGGCCGCCTGCCAGGACGCGCCGTTCATACGCCGTCGGCAGCGCTCCTCGATGACGCCCAGGTAGAGGTCCCGGTCGGCCGGCTCGACTCCCCACGCGTCCAGGCCGGCCTCGGCCAGCGGCAGCAGTTCGTCGCGGACGAGGCTCACCGCGTCGACCTCGGTCGTCCCGCCGTAACGCCCCCGCCGGGGCCAGCGCAGCCGCGCGTCGATGCCGTGCCTGCAGGCCTCGTCGAAGTTGGCGGCCGCCGCCTCGAAGGGCAGCCGGGTCCACACGGGCCGCGACTCCTCGGCGAGGGCGCGGACGACGCCGTAGTAGAAGGCCGTGTTGGCGATGACGTCGGTGACGGTGGGCCCGGCGGGCAGCACGCGGTTCTCCACGCGCAGATGGGGCACGCCGTCGGCGATGCCGTAGACCGGGCGGTTCCAGCGGTAGACGGTGCCGTTGTGCAGGACGAGCTCGGCGAGCGTCGGTGTGCCGCCGGCGTCGAGGACCTCGAGCGGGTCCTCGTCGTCGCAGATCGGCAGCAGGGCCGGGAAGTAGCGCAGGTTCTCCTCGAAGAGTTCGTACGCCGAGGTGACCCACCGCTCTCCGAACCAGGTGCGCGGCCGCACGCCCTGGGCCTGGAGCTCGGGCGGGCGGGTGTCGGTGGACTGCTGGAACAGCGGCGGGCGGGACTCGCGCCACAGCTCGCGGCCGAAGAGGAAGGGCGAGTTGGCGCCCACGGCGACCTGGGCGGCGGCGATCGCCTGGGCCGCGTTCCACACGTCGGCGAAGCGGGCCGGGGTGACCTGGAGGTGCAGTTGCACGGAGGTGCAGGCGGCCTCCGGGGCGATGGACTTCGATGTGCAGGTCAGGCGCTCCACGCCGTCGATGTCGAGCGTGAAGTCCTCGCCGCGGGCGGCCACGATCTGGTCGTTGAGGAGGGTGTAGCGGTCGACGGCGGAGAGGTTCGAGGAGACCAGGTCGTCCCGGTCCAGGGTCGGCAGAATGCCGATCATCACGATTCCCGCGTCGAGCTCACCGGCTTTTCTGTCGGCATATGCCAGGGAGGTACGGAGTTCCTCGGCGAGCCGGTCGAATACCCTCCCCTGCAATCGATGTGGAGCTATGTTGACTTCCAGATTGAACATGGCGAGTTCTGTTTGGAAATCACGGCTCGCGATCCGCTCAAGGACCTGCGCATTCAGCATTTTCGGCATGCCGTCGGCGCCGGTGAGGTTCAATTCGATCTCCAGCCCCATGAGGTTCTTGGGGCGGTCGAACCGCTTCTCCTCCAGCAGCCGCTCCAGGCCCGTCAGACACTGCCGCAGCTTCTCGCGGTAGCGCTGGCGATCGGACAGATCGAACCGACCTGCCACGACCTTCTCCCCCATCGAAGCGTCCCTCCTCGGATGGGCGGGCCCAGGGCGGGCCCTGGATCCTGCCGCCGGTGTCCCGGGTCAGGTGGGATGATGCCCAGCCGAAGCGATCGATAACGTCCCGCGCGGGTCCCGCGGCCGCTAGGCTGTCGGGCGTGACCGGCGGCACATTCACGAGGCATGCGGCACCGTGCAGTTTCGGACCTCCCGCGAACTCGTGAAAAACGCCGACGAGAATTGGCCGATCGCATGCGGCACATTTTTCGAGGTCATCGCCGTATGACCGGCCGGGAATCGGGATGATTCCCGCATATCCGCGACCGAATGGACCCTTGCCGGGTGCACCGAAAGCGGTTAGACGAAACACCGTGCGAACACTTGTCGTCTAAACTCCGCAATCAAGGCAGAGGGTTGGCGCCCGCGGTCCCCGGGCCTGCCGTCAGGTGACGTACGGCAGGTCTCACCCACCCCCTCGCGCTCCCTGACCCCGGCCCCCGCCTCTCTGACCTCCGTGAGCAGACAGCGCCGTCCGCCCCCGCCCTGCCCCGCCCTCGCGCCACCGTGCCTGTCGAATGAGAGGCGACCCACCATGCCGCTGCATGTTCCCCCGGCCCCCGCGCCCGCCCTTCGCTCCGTCCTCACCGCACTCGGCTCGCCCACCGCGGTCCGCGAGGCCCGAACGCCTTCCCTGCGCGCGGCCCAGGGACCCGCGACACCCGAACTCCCGCTGCCCGTGCACGTCGTGGACGAGATCACCCCGGAGGGTGTGGCCGCGACCCGGCTGGCCGGCTGGCGCTTCCTGATCCGCTGCGGCGATCGCGCGGTGGCCGCGGCCGAGACCCGCCTGACCCCTGACGGCTGGACCTTCTCGCACTTCTTCGAGGGCCCGTACATCGCCTCCACGGAGCGTGCGCTGCGGCAGGCCGAGACGATCCAGCAGCCCGTCCAGCCGCGCCTGCTGTCGTTCCCCAGCCTGTACATGCTCACCCTCTGGCTGCACGGCGACTGCGCCGCGGACGGCGCCACCGGCCACCCCGACGCCACCGACATCCTCGTCCCGCTGGCCCCCGCGCCGCCCGGAATCGCGTCCCACGTGCCGCACCGGGTCGCCGATCTGCTCCCGGTGCTCACCCACCGGGCGACCCCGGCCCCCCTGCCCCCGTTGCCCCCGCTGCTCGGCTCACCCGCCTGACCGCCCGCCGCCGAACAGACGCGTACCCCGCCGCTCTCTTCCGGGCCGCGGGGTACGCGGCTGTTCGGCGGCGGGATTAGGCTCGTATCGGACAACAGGAAATCGCACAGCGAGAAACGCGCACGCATGAACGGTGAATAACTCGTACGAGCGAGAATGCGCTCGAATGAGCCCGACAAGCCCCCGGTCCACCCGGACTAGCCCCATCCGACCACGGCGAACCATCCGAAGTGACCGTGGAGTTGGGATGAACCGTCGGCGTGCGGGATGCGTCATCAACCTGTGAGAAAGCGGTGCTGCGAAATCCCTGCGGATTGACGCCCGTGGGGCAACACTGGGTTCCGACCGACCTATCAACGGGGGGCGGCAATGAACAAGGCTTCACGCCGCGAAACAGACACGACAGCCATCTCACACATCACGACAGAGCGAAAGATCCCTTCCATGTGCCAGCACCAGCCACCGTGCCCTTCAGCCAGCTCCGCCGACCGGGAGTCCGCCCGTCTCCTGGCGCACCACCCGGAGCAGGGATGGAGCCTGCTGTGCAACGGTGTTCTGCTCTTCGAGGACACCGGTGAGCTCCTGCCGGACGGCCAGATCATCGCCCCGCACCGTCCGCTGGGCAGCGGCAAGGTGGTGACCGCCGCGTAACGCCTGCCGGCGGATCACGCCGGTCAGGCCCCACACCACCGGGCGGCGCGACGAACGCCCGGCGTTCCTCCAGGGGCCGGTCGCAGACGACTGCGAGCCGGCCCCCACGTGCGTTCAGGGCCGCTCACTCAGCGTGACGCCCTGGTCGCCCTTCCGGGCCTACCGAAGTGCCTCCCGTATCGCGAAGTACGCCGGCTTCGGCCGCAGCTCCTCGTCCCACGGCAGTGCCGCGCCCTCGCCCGGGAAGAACGCCGGGATCCAGGAGTACTTGTCCGTGTAGTCCCAGAGCGTGATCCCCACACACCGGCGCACCGCCAGGCACGCCTCGGTCATGTCCCGGTACCAGTCGGCCTGCTGGGCCAGCTTCTCCTCGGTCGCGGGCAGCAGCATCCGTACGTCGACCTCGGTGAGCGCCGTGTCGAGGCCGAGCCGGGCGAAGCGGCGCAGGTTGTCCTCGAGGCTGGCCGGATAGCCGTACTGGAGCGCCAGATGGGCCTGGAGGCCGAAGCCGTGCAGCGGGACGCCCTGGGCCTTCAGCTCCTTGGCCAGTTTGTAGTAGGCGTCGCTCTTCGGGCCGATCGCCTCGACGTTGTAGTCGTTGAGGTAGAGCTTGGCCTTGGGATCGGCCTGGTGGGCCCAGCGCAGGGCGTCGGCGATGTAGCCGGGGCCGAGGGTCTTGTAGAAGATCGTCTCGCGGTAGGTGCCGTCCTCGTTGAACGCCTCGTTGACCACGTCCCAGGCGTAGATCTTGCCGCGGTAGTGCCGTACCTCGGTCTGGATGTGCTTCTTCAGCACGGCCCTCAGCTCGCTCGCCGTCCACTCACGGCTCGTGAGCCAGTCGGGCAGTTGACTGTGCCAGACCAGGGTGTGGCCGCGGACGCGCTGGTGGTTGGCACGGGCGAGGTTCACGATCTCGTCGCCCTGGGAGAAGTCGAAGACGCCCTGCTCGGGTTCGGTGGCGTACCACTTCATGCCGTTGCCGGGAGTGATCATGTCGAACTCGCTGCCCAGAACGGCCTTGTAGGGCTCGTCGGTGAGTTCGGGGTTGTCGGTGGCGCTGCCGTAGTAGCGGCCGTGGCGCTGGGCGAGGTCGGCGAGGGTGGGCTCCTTGTCGTGGGCCTGGGTGGCCGGGGCGGTGACTGCGACCAGGACGGCCGCGAGGACGCCGGCGAGTCTGAGACGGTTCCTGTGCATGGTGCGACTCCTCACGTGACGAGTGGTGGTGGGTGAGTCGTACGTCCGCCTGCGCGCGCGTCATCCCTTGGTGGCGCCGGCGGTGAGGCCGCCGACGAGCTGGCGCTCGGCGACCGAGTAGAAGGCGAGGGCGGGGATCATGGCCAGCACCAGGTAGGCGAAGACGCGGGCGTAGTCCGCCGAGTACTGCCCCTGGTACTGCTGGACGCCGATGGGCAGCGTCCACCAGGTGGAGTCGGTGAACACCAGCAGCGGCAGGAAGAAGTTGTTCCAGCTGGTGACGACCGCGAGGACGGAGACCGTGCCGAGCGCGGGCCGCGCCATGGGCAGCAGAACCCGCCAGAAGAACCCGAGGGGACCGCATCCGTCGAGCGTGGCGGCCTCCTCCAACTCGCCCGGGATCTGCCGGAAGAACCCGCGCAGGATGATGATCGTCATCGGCAGCCCGAAGGCGGCCTGCGGAAGGATCACGCCCAGCGGATTGTCGAGCAGGCCCATGGAGCGCAGCAGCAGGAACAGCGGCAGTGCGGCCACCGCGAAGGGGAACATCAGCCCCATCGTGAACAGGGTGAACAGCAGCTCCCGCCCGCGGAAGGCGAACCGGGCGAACGAGAACGCGGAGAGCGCGGAGACCGCGACGACGATGACGGTCGTGGCCACGGCGATCAGCGTGCTGTTGCCGAGCAGCCGCCAGAAGTCGCCGGAGCCGAGGATGCCGGTGTAGTTGCCGGTCACCCAGGGGTCGGGCGGTCCGACGGGGTTGCGGGAGAGCTGGTCGGTGGACTTGAAGCCGGACAGGAGGGCGTACAGCAGCGGTACGGCCATCACCGCGCCCACGGCCACGAGGATCACGTGCAGGGGCAGGCTTCGCAGGGTCTTGCGGCTCATGCGCCGTCCCCCCTCATCGTGGTGGTGGCCCCTTCGAGGTCACGGCGGAGCACGAACCGCTGGTAGGCGAGGGCGAAGACGAGGCTGATGCCGAACATGACCACGCTGATCGCGCTGGCGTAGCCGACCTGGTACCGCTTGAAGCCGTACTGGAACATGGTCACGGCCATCGTCTCGGAGTGGTGGTCGGGGCCGCCCTGGGTGACCACCCACACGAGGTCGAACAGCTGGATCGCCCCGATGACCGACAGGAAGACGCTGATCCGCAGCGTGGGCGCGAGCAGCGGCAGGGTGACGCTGCGGAAGCGCTGCCAGGGGCCGGCGCCGTCGATCAGCGCCGCCTCGGTCAACTCCCTCGGGATGGACTGGAGTCCGGCCAGGTAGAGCATCATGTGGAAGCCGAAGTACTTCCACGTCATGACCAGGAACAGGGTGGCCATGACCATGGACGGGTCGGCGAACCACTCACCGCCGAGCCCGTCGAGGCCGATCCCGCCGAGGATCCGGTCGGCGAGTCCGTCGTCGGGGGCGAAGATCATGCTGAACAGCACGCCCGTGATGGCCTCGGACAGCACGTACGGCGCGAAGAACAGCATCCGGTACACGGCCCGGCCGCGGATCCGCTGGTTGAGCGCGACGGCCAGGGCGAGCGCGAACGGCAGCTGGAGCGCGAGGGACAGGGCGACCAGGACCAAGCAGCGCCACAGGTCACCCAGGAAGACGGGGTCGTCGAAGAGGCGGGTGAAATTGTCGGCGCCGATGTAGTCGGACGGCATCCCGAAGCCGCCCCAGCGGAAGAAGGCGGCGTACAGCGCGAACAGGATCGGCAGCAGCACCAGCACGATGAACAGCACCAGCGCGGGCACCTGGAAGCCGACCGCGGTGAGCCAGTGCAGCACGCGCCGCCGGGCCCGCCCCCGGCCCGTGCCTTTGGACGGGGGCGGGACGTCGACGCCGGGGCCGGGCCGTTTCTCGGCGGACGGCAGGAACGTGGAGGTCATCGCCGGCTACTGCTCTTCCTTCGCGGCCTGCGTGATCGACTCCGCGACCTGCTGCGGGGACTTGGACCCGGCGATGAGCGCGCCGACGCTGTCGTTGACCTCCTGGCCGACGGCGGGCGCGTACGCCTGGTCGAGATAGAGCTGGAATCCGGTGGCGGCCTTCAACTGGGCCTGTACGGCCTTGATGTTGGGGTCGGCGATGGCGCTCTCGGCCGCCGGGACCACCGGCAGGACACCGGTCTTCTTGACCAGCTCCACGTCCGTGGCCTCGGAGGCGAAGAACTTCAGGAAGTCGACGGCGGCCTGCGGCGCGCCGCTGCGCAGGGCATGCCCGCCGCCCCCGCCGAACACCTCGGTGATCGTGCCCTTGCCGCCCTCGACCGCGGGGAACGGGAAGAAGCCGAGATCGTCGCCGAGGCCCTTGCCGGAGTCGGCCTGGACGACCGGCGCCCACTGGCCCATCAGCTCCATCGCCGCCTTGCCGTTGCCGACGGCCGCGGCCTGGCCGGTGGGGGTGGAGTAGGCGGCGCCGAGGAAGCCCTTCTGGAAGGGCTGGAGGTCGACGAGTTCCTGGAGGTGCTGTCCGGCCTGGACGAAGGCGTCGCCGGTGAAGTCCTTGTCGTCGTAGGCCTTCTGCAGGGCGGAGGCGCCCGCGGTGCGCATGGCGAGGTAGGCCCAGTAGTACATGCCGGGCCACTTCTCCTTGCCGGCGAGGGCGAGCGGCGTGGTGCCCTTCGCCTTCAACGCGCGCACGGCGTCGAGGAAGCCGGCCCAGGTGGTGGGGGGTTCACTGATGCCCGCGTCCTTGAAGAGCGCCTTGTTGTACCAGAAGCCGATCATGCCCATGTCGAACGGGATGCCGTACACCTTCTCGTCGAGGATGTACGGCTCCTTCGTGACCGGCAGCAGCGTGTCGGCGAAATCTTTCGTCCGGTCGGTGAGGTCCTCGACGAGCCCGGCGTCGACCTGCTGCTTGAGGACGCCGCCGCCCCAGGTGTGGAAGATGTCGGGGAGCTTCCCGGAGGCGGTCAGCGCCGTCATCTTCGATTTGTAGGCGTCGTTCTCCAACTGGACGATCTTTATCTTCACCTTGGGGTTCTGGGCCTCGAACTTCTTGGCGAGCGCCGCCCAGACGCTCTTCGCGGGCTCCGTGGTGGAGATGTTCCACCACTCGACGGTGGTCGTGCCGTCCGACGACCCTCCGCCCGAGTCGCCGCCGCAACCGCTCAGTGCCGTCATGCCCACACCGGCTGCGGCGGAGGCCGCCAGGAAGCCGCGGCGGGACAGTCCCGGGTCGCCCATCATGCGCTCCTTGGGTACGGGACGGCCCGTCCTTGACCGTCCGCTGGACCGAAAGTTTCGGAATAGATCCAGAAAGCTGCGTTGCTGCCGCACCCTAGAGACAGCTGCCAAACGGTGGCAACCCCTTGTACGTGGTGAATGTGCCGCCAACTGTCACGGCACGGGCGCTTCTTGTGGGACGTACGGCCCATCGGCGCTCAGATGGGAGAGGACGGGGTTGGCGGGAGCCGGTCCGTAAGGACCGCGCGGGGAGCGGGCACCGGCGACGGAGACACCGCGGCGAGGACCTGAGCGCCTTCCGCGAGCGTCAGGAAACCAGAGTTCGCCGACGCAGAAGGGGTAGTGATCGCCGCAGACCCGGCACACACTGGGTCCGGGTGGAAGCCGCCGACGACGGAGGTGCCGTACGTCCCGCAGGTGCCGTCAGCCCTCCGCGAGGGATGGACGAAACATTCGGCCCTCACGGCGAACATTACGGAGCGGACTGTAAGGGAGTGTACGGGAAGCAACAAGACTTCAGGAGGACTCGGGTCACAGCCCCACGTCGCGGCTGCGGATGTCGTCCAGGGTCTCGCGGCGGATCAGGAGCCGGGCCCGGCCGTCGGCCACGGCGACCACCGGCGGGCGGCCGACCAGGTTGTAGCCGGAGGCCATGGACAGGTGGTAGGCGCCGGCGACCGGTACGGCGAGGAGGTCTCCGGGGCGGATGTCCTCGGGGAGTTCCACGTCGGCGGCCACGATGTCGCCCGCCTCGCAGTGGCGGCCCACCACGGTCACCGGTGCCGGGGCGGCGGTGCTGTGCCGGCCCACCAGGCGTGGCGCGTAGCGCACCCCGTACAGCGCGGGCCGGGGGTTGTCGCTCATGCCCCCGTCGACGGCGACGTAGGTGTGCGCGCCGGTGCGCTTGACGGCGAGGACGTGGTACAGGGCGATCCCCGCCGGCCCGGCGATCGCCCGCCCGGGTTCGATGACGAGCCGGGGAACGGTGAGCCCCGCCGCTCCGCACGCCTCGGCCAGTTCCGCACGCACCTTGCGGGCCAGCGTGGTGAGGTCCAGGGCGGGTTCGCCCGGGCGGTAGGCGATGCCGTGGCCGCCGCCGAGGTCGAGCTCGGGCAGGGCCAGGCCGTGCTGTTCGGACAGCCGGGCCATGAGGCCGACGACGCGTCGTACGGCGGCCAGGTAGGGCTTGACACTGGTGATCTGCGATCCCAAGTGGCAGTGCAGACCGGTCAGTTCGAGCTGGGGCTGGTCCAGTGTCCGGGCGATGGCGTACTGCGCGTAGCCGTCGGAGATGGACAGGCCGAACTTCTGGTCCTCGGTGCCGGTGCGGATCTTCTCGTGGCCGCCGGCGCGGATGCCGGGCACGACGCGGACCATCACCTTCTGGTGACCGCCGGGCCCGACCGCCGCGGCCAGCCGCGCGATCTCCGAAGGGCTGTCGATGACGACACGGCCGACCCCGAGGCGCAGCGCGGTGTCCAGATCGCGCGGGGATTTGGCGTTGCCGTGCAGCACGATCCGCTCCGGCGGGAAACCGGTGGTGACCGCGAGTTCGAGCTCACCGGCCGAGCAGACGTCCAGGCCCAGGCCCTCCTCGGCCACCCAGCGGACCATCGCGCGGCACAGGAACGCCTTGGCCGCGTACAGGACGTCGGCGTCGGGGAAGACGTGCCGGTAGGTGCGGCAGCGCTCGCGGATCTCGGCCTCGTCGATGACGTAGACGGGCGTGCCGAAACGGTCGGCGGCCTCGGCGAGCGGTACGCCGCCGACGGTGATGTCGCCCTCGCGGGGCTCGACTGCGGAGGCCGGCCACACCGAGCGCGTGTCGGCCGGGGCGGTCGCCGAGGGTTCGAACGGTGGTCATCGTCTGGTACCCCCTCAGCCGATCCACATGGCGAGTACGGAGATGAGCGCCGCCGTGCCCGTCACGCGCAGCGCCCCGACGGCATGGGAGTCCGGGGCGCCCCGGCGGAGCCGGGGACCGGAGTGCTGGTTGGCGGGCTCCGCGCCGGACGCGGAGGGCATGGTCGGGGCCGGGGCGGGTGCGCAGAACTGGGGGTCCACCGTGACGGTGGTGACGCCGAGCGGTGCGGTCAGGGAGCGCAGGGCGGGCTCGGCGAGGCGGATCCAGGGCTGGTCGGGGCCGAGGGTCGCGGTCAGGTTCCGCCGCGAGGTGAACCCCACGGCCGTGCGCTCACCGATCGGGGAACGGAAGAGGCGGGCCGCGCAGGCGGCGTGTCCCGGCCGGACCGGAACGTACAGCGGGCCGGCCGGGAACCGTTCGGAGGGCTCCGGGTCTTCGTCGGACAGGATGTCTGCCATGGGATGCCTCCGGGAGGAGCCGAAGTGGGTCGGGGAAGTCGCGGATGTGCTCGGCGAGTTGCCTGATCGCCCCGGACGCGGGGAGGCGGACCGGGGCTCGCCACTGACGCTATGCCCGACGCCCCCGGGCCTGGCACGCCCATGACGTGATGCTGACGGCGACTGCCCGGACACTGACGGGATGCTGACGTGGGGCCCTTGGGAACGGCACCACCGGCCGCCGCGCGCGCCCCGGCCGCGCGAGCCGCTACGACACCGCCGCGGTCGGCACCTCCGGCTCCCCCGGCCGTCGCCCCTGCGCCATCCGCAGGCTCAGCACCATGGTCAGCCCTCCGCCGGGCGTGTCCTCCGCGTTGACCGTGCCGCCCATCGCCTCGGCGAAGCCGCGGGCGACCGCGAGGCCGAGGCCGACTCCCGCGCCCCACCGAGGTAGATCCGACGCTTGCCGCGTGCCATGTTCACCCTTCGAAGCGGTAACCCATGCCGGGTTCGGTGATGAGATAGCGGGGGTGTGAGGGGTCGGCTTCCAGTTTTCGGCGCAGCTGGGCCATGTAGACCCGCAGGTAGTTGGTCTTGCCGCTGCGGGACATGCCCCAGACCTCCTGCAGGAGGTGCTTCTGAGTGACGAGGCGTCCGGGGTTGGTCACCAGGATCTCCAGCAGGTGCCATTCGGTCGGGGTGAGGCGTACGTCGCCGCCACCCCGTACGACCTTCTTGGCCAGCAGGTCGATGGTGAACTCGGCCGTCTCCACCCGGCTCGTCCGGGGACGAGCGGAGCCTCCTCGGTACGGCGGACGGCGGCCCTCAGCCGGGCCATCAGCTCGTCCATGCTGAACGGCTTGGTGACGTAGTCGTCGGCTCCGGCGTCGAGTGCGGCCACCTTCTCGGCGGAGGCCTGGCGGGCCGACAGCACCAGGATCGGCATACGGGACCAGCCGCGCAGGGCCCTGATGACGTCGACCCCGTCCATGTCGGGCAGTCCGAGGTCGAGCATCACCACGTCCGGCTGACGCGCAGCCGCCAGCCGGAGGGCCGTGGCGCCGTCGGGCGCCGCGTCCACTCCGTACCGGCGAGCCCGCATGTTGATCACTTATCTGGACACTTTCATGTCCTGTGGGGGCGATATCCCTCGTCCGAGTGTCACTCGATCAGGCGGGGTCCGGTCAGTGCTCGTGCTCTGCGAGCTCGGCCTCAGCCGTGCTCAGGGAGTTGAAGACCTCAGTAATGGGCCATGGGGCCTGATCAGGTTGCCCGGTCCAGGTGAGATGGACGACTGCCCAGCTGGTCGGCGTCTCGTCGATGCGAGCGAATACGTGGTCACAACCCTCGCAGCGGGCGATCACGTTCGCGGGACGCCCTTCCAGAACATGCCCGGGTCCGAGCTCTGCTCGAAGCTCTGTCGTGAGCCGGGACTCTTGCTCTGGAGTGGCCCGTATCCACGGGTCAGCAAGCAACTCTGGGCGCCAGCTGACGCCCCGGTCCGCACCTGCAGTGCGGAAGGCTTGATCTGCGAACGAACACAGCTTGTCGATCCGCTCCTTCTCGTCCGCAGGGTTGTGCCCGTCCCGGGCCCATTGCTCCCAAAGTCCATTGGCCTGCGTGAATTGGGTGGCGTGGTTGGTGCGAAGACGCTCGTCGATGTGCTGGAGGGCGCCAAGCGCCCAGTGCTGGTCGTATCGGCAGTCTGGTCGCCGGAGGTATCGGTCCAGGTAGGCGACGAGGAGCTCGGCGTCCTTTGCCGTGCCGAGGCGAGCCAGCGCGAAGCAGTAGCCCTGGCCAGCGTAGGTGAGCTCGCTGGCCAGCAGCAGCTCTCCAAGTCGTCCGCGGAACTTCTCCCGGCGGCTCAGTCCGATCAGCCAGGCCGCGGTGATCCGGGATCGCCACTCACTGTCGAGCAGGACTCCGAGTTCGTGGTCGGTGATCTGCTCGGCGTCTTCCGCCAGCGAGCGGAGGAAGTCCGCCCGTTCTGCCGCCTCCAGCGTCACGAAGTTTCCGTGGAGGAGCTTCAGGTATCGCTTGATTTCTCCCTCGCCAGGGATCACGTAGCGGCGGACGGCGTCCATCAATTCGGGGTCGCTGGCGTTGGGATAGCGCATGACCGCATTCTCGCTGGGGCGTCGTCGCTGGTCCACGTGTTTGCGTTCTCAGTGGTCTTCGTCCGCCGTGGCGTCATGGGGCTCGCCCAGATCGTCCAGAAGGCTTCGAAGCCGGTCAGCGGTGCGCTGATGACGTTCGACCTCGCGCTCCCAGCCACGGGCTTCGGCGTCGGTGACCAACTGCCGTTCGACGCAAAGACGTTCACGCAGTCGTGGCGCGTACTGCGGTGTGGTGATGAACTTCGCGCAACTCAGGTAGAGCTCACACTCGCAGGGACCTTCCTGCGGCAGGTGCAGGCAGCGGCCCAGCTCCAGTTCGGTCTTGTAGAAGTTGGTCTTGAGCCAGTCCAGGGCGTCCTGGTCGAGTCGGCCGGCGCGCAGGGTGTCGGCGAGGGGGCCGGCGATGATGGCGCCGGGTTGCAGGACGGCCTGGTAGTCGGCCAGGACGGTGGGGTCCGAGATGTGCGTGTAGGTCATCGACATGCCCGGGCTCTTGTGTCCGAGGACCTTCATGATGGTCTGTATGCGGGCGCCCTTCTCGGCGAGCTGGGTGCCCAGGGTGTGCCGGAAACGGTGCGGGTGGATCGCCGGTTTCCCTTCCCCGTTGAAGATCGCCAGCTGCTGGCAGATCTCGCCGAGTGGGTTGGCGAACAGGTAGTCGGGGTGGGCGAGTCCGCCGTTGCGCAGGAACAGGTAGCGCACCGGCCGTCCCAGGTCGGGATCGTGGATGCCCCTATCGGGCTGGGGCTCGCGCAGGGCGACGAGAGCGCGAATGGCCTCGGCCGCCTCCTCATGCAGGGGGACGGTGCGCTCCTTGAGGGCCTTGCCGGCCGCCAGCCGCAGGCGCGGGGTGCCGTCCGGGCAGGCGTCCAGGCAGTCGAGGTGGAGCTTGCGGATCTCGGTGCGGCGGGCGCCGCTCCAGCGCGCGACGAGCAACGCGCACCGCTGCAGCGGGCATTGAAGCGCCCGCACCTGCTCCATCACGGGTTCGAGCTGATGCTCTGGGATGAAGCGCGGGACCTTCTCGATGCGGCGCGGCATGTCCGCGTGTGTGATCAGCGGGCGGGCCGGGACGTCGTCCCACTCGGCGAGGGCGGCATGGCGGAAGAACACGGCGACGGTCGAGATGATGCCCGCGCGGTAGGCAGGGCTCAGCGGCTCGTCAGGATGCTTGATCTTCCGCAGACGGTTGACCGACTCCATGAAGGCGACCAGGTCGGCGCGGTGCAGCTGGTCCAGGCTGTCGATGTGAGGACGCTCGGTGTCCAGCCAGAGTCCGAAGCGCCGCAGTCCGCCACGGGTACTGCTGATGGACTCGGGCCGCAGGACCAGGGCGCGTTCGGTCAGGAAGCGTTCCATGACGGCGTTGATGCGCGGCTTGCCGCTCAGCGAGGGCGGCGGGACGGCCTCCAGCCGGGGTGGTCGGGTGTCGATGATGCCTGCGTGGAACAGTGCCATGCCGGCTCGGAAGGCGCTGGTTCCCCAGGCCCTCTTGATGTTGGACAGGCGCTCTGGGGCGATGACCTGGTCCATGCCGGGGATCTGGTCGAGGTTACGAATGGCCCGGCGCATTTCCTCCACGTCGTCGGCGGTGATCGCGCCGAGGTCTGGGGCGCCGCGGTGCAGGACGAGCCGGATCAGGGCCCAGGGCAGGCGGAAGCTCTCCTCCCGGCGGGCGTGCCCCAGGGAGATCAAGCACTCTCGCATCTCGTCGACCTGATGGCGCAGCGGCAGCCCCAACTGGTCGGCGATGAGGAACGGTTTGAGCACGCCGACACCCAGCAGCCATCCCCAGTCCAGACACAGCCTTCCGGTCAGCGCCAGGTAGATCAGGTAGTGGCGGGCGTTGAAGTTGATCCATCCGGCGGTCGGATCGAAGCCGTCCGCGGGGCCGCTCCGCTGGCTCTGTTCTTCTCCGGTGCGCCAGCCCAGGCGTTGCCGCAGCGGCAGGGCGAACCAGGCGGTCAGCTCGGGGTAGCTGCGCACGAAGCGCCGGTGGTAGGCGGCGTGCTTGCGGCGCCACTCGGCGCTGACATCCAGCCGGGTGATGAAGGCCGTGTACTCCGGCATGGGGCAGTGGTACCGAGCCTGAGGATCGGGGGCCGGCGATGAAGCCCTCAGTGACGGGTGCTGGCTCACGGCGTCTGCTCCCCGATCGCCTGGCGGTAGTCCTTGATGACGTCCGGGTCGCTGACGCGGGTGTAGACCTTCATCGAGTCCGGAGTCGCATGGCCCAGCCGGGTCATCAAGGTCAGCTCCCGCATCCCGCCTTCGAACATCCGCGTGGCATGGGTGTGCCGCAGGCTGTGGGGCGTCAGCCATGCGTCGCGGACTCCCGCCCGCGTGGCGGCCCGGGCGAACATCCGCACCATCCCGTCGTAACTCAATGGCTCCGCGCGGCGTTGGCCCCGGCCGCCGATCAGGAAGACCCAGGCACTGTCGGTGTCGGTGGGCCGCTCGCGCAGCACGTAGTCGTTCAGCGCGGGCAGAGCGCGGTCCTCCAGCAGGTCGACGACGCGGTCTCGGCGCGACTTCTGCTGCACTCCGCGCGGATGGTCGTCCCGCTTGCGGACGGTGATCCGGCGCCGGCCGTAGGAGATGTCCTCCAGCCGCAGCCCGAGCACCTCTCCGGGCCGCAGTCCCCCTTCCCACATCACCTCCAGCAGAGCCCGGTCACGGCGGGTGCGCAGGGCGGCGAGGAGAGCGGCGTAGACCTCGGCGGTCATGGGTCGTGGCATCGCCTCGACCGTCTTCACCCGCAACACTCGGCGCACCGGGCGCTGTTGAGCCGCCTTGGCCAGCGGCGGCCGGTACCGCCCCGGAACCCGGGCTGCCGCCTGGTCGACCACCTTGACGATCGGGTTGTCCCGGCCCGCGTACTGCTCGCTGGCGATCAGGAACTCGTAGAACGAGGACACCGCCGCCATGATCCGGTTACAGGTCTTCGCCGAGAGCACCCTGCCCGTACCGGCCGCCAGCCCCAGTTCCAGACGCTGGGCCCGGCGCGACGAGGAGACCAGCCGCAGCCACTGCAGAAACTCCATGGCCCGCGACGGCGTGAACTCCGAAGCCGTAAGCCCTATTTCGGTGAGGAACAGGAACAGCTTCTGCAGGTCATGCGCGTACGCACGCACCGTGTTGGGCGAGTACGCGCGGACCGCGAGCAACCGCAGGAACTCGTTGACCTCGTTCACCGGCTCGCCGGACACATCGACCAGACGCACCTGCGGCTGGCCGGGCGTCGGAACCACCTTGATGACACGCACGGCCGGAACCCTATGCACAGCCAGTGGCACACACAGTCACCAGGAAGAGTGGACTGTCCAGATAACACCGTGAGTGCTCTGACGAGTTGTGGGTCGTCTTCCACGACCAGCACCCGGGTCATCGGTCAGTCGCCCTCGGTAAGTTCCTTCAGCGCGACGTTGAGTTCGAGGACGTTCACCCGCGGCTCGCCGATGAAGCCGAGGGTTCGGCCCTCGGTGTGCTCGTCCACCAGCTTCCGCACCTGGGAGACCGTCAGGTCGTTGCGCTCGGCGACGCGGTGGACCTGGATCGCCGCGTACTGCGGTGAGATGTCCGGGTCCAGGCCGGAGCCGGAGGAGGTGACCGCGTCGGCGGGGACCTGGGACGGCTTGACCGTGTAGCCGGGCACGGAGTTCTCCCTGACAACCTTCGCCTGCGCCTCCTTCACCCACTTGATCAGTTCCGGGTTGTCGCCGGAACGGTTGGTGGCGCCGGACAGGATCAGCTTGTACTGCGTGTTGACCGAGTTCTCACCCAGGCCGTTGGCCGGCCGGGGCTGGAAGTAGTCCAGGCCGTAGCCCTGCTGACCGATCAGGGACGAGCCGACGACCTTGCCGTCCGTCCTGATCTCGGAGCCGTTCGCCTTGTCGTGGAACAGCCTCTGCGCGATGCCGGTGACGACCAGCGGGTAGATGACACCGGTCACCAGGGTCAGCACGAGGAGGGCGCGCAGGCCGGCGCCGAGCAACCGGGCGGTGTTCGTGACGGAGTTGTTCATGTGATCAGCACGCCTCTGAGTGGTTACAGCCCGGGGATGAGGGAGATGAGCAGGTCGATGAGCTTGATGCCGATGAAGGGCGCGATCAGTCCGCCGAGGCCGTAGACGGTGAGGTTGCGGCGCAGCATCTTGTCGGCGCTGACCGGCCGGTACCGCACGCCCTTCAGCGACAGCGGCACCAGCGCGATGATGATCAGCGCGTTGAAGACGACCGCGGACAGGATCGCGGAGTCCGGCGAGGACAGGCCCATGATGTTGAGCTTGTCCAGGCCCGGGTAGACGGCCGCGAACATCGCCGGGATGATCGCGAAGTACTTCGCGACGTCGTTGGCGATGGAGAACGTCGTCAACGCGCCCCGGGTGATGAGGAGTTGCTTGCCGATCTCGACGATCTCGATCAGCTTGGTCGGGTTCGAGTCGAGGTCGACCATGTTGCCGGCCTCCTTGGCGGCCGACGTACCGGTGTTCATCGCCACGCCGACGTCGGCCTGCGCGAGTGCGGGCGCGTCGTTCGTACCGTCACCGGTCATCGCGACCAGCTTGCCGCCGGCCTGCTCCCGCTTGATCAGCGCCATCTTGTCCTCGGGAGTCGCCTCCGCGAGGAAGTCGTCGACGCCCGCCTCCTCGGCGATCGCCTTGGCGGTCAGCGGGTTGTCGCCTGTGATCATGACGGTCTTGATGCCCATGCGGCGCAGTTCCTCGAACCGCTCCCGCATGCCCTCCTTGACGACGTCCTTGAGGTGGATGACACCCAGGACGCGCGTACCCCGGTCGTCCTCGACGGCGACCAGCAGCGGGGTGCCGCCGGCCTCGGAGATGCGGTTGGCGAGGGTGTCCGCGTCGTCGGCGACCGTGCCGCCCCGCTTCTGCACCCAGGCCATGACCGAACCGGCGGCGCCCTTGCGGACCTTGCGTGCGACGCCGTCCTCGGTGAGGTCGACGCCGGACATCCGGGTCTGGGCGGTGAACGCGATCCACTCGGCACCGACCAGCTCGCCCTGGTGCCGCTCGCGCAGCCCGTACTTCTCCTTCGCCAGGACGACGATCGAGCGGCCCTCGGGCGTCTCGTCCGCCAGCGACGACAGTTGGGCGGCGTCCGCGACCTCGGCCTCCGTCGTGCCGCTCACCGGCACGAACTCGGCCGCCTGACGGTTGCCGAGCGTGATGGTGCCGGTCTTGTCGAGCAGCAGCGTGGAGACGTCACCGGCGGCCTCAACTGCCCTGCCCGACATGGCGAGTACGTTGCGCTGGACCAGGCGGTCCATGCCCGCGATGCCGATCGCGGAGAGCAGTGCGCCGATCGTGGTCGGGATCAGACAGACCAGCAGGGCGACCAGCACGACCATCGTCAGCTGCGTGCCCGCGTAGTCCGCGAACGGCGGCAGGGTCGCCACCGCCAGCAGGAAGACGATCGTCAGCGAGGCCAGCAGGATGTTCAGCGCGATCTCGTTCGGCGTCTTCTGCCGGGCCGCGCCCTCGACCAGGTTGATCATCCGGTCGATGAAGGTCTCACCCGGCTTCGTCGTGATCTTGATGACGATCCGGTCGGACAGCACCTTCGTACCGCCGGTCACGGCGCTTCGGTCGCCTCCGGACTCACGGATCACCGGCGCCGACTCACCGGTGATCGCCGACTCGTCGACCGAAGCCACGCCCTCGACGACGTCACCGTCACCCGGGATGACATCACCGGCCTCGCAGACGACGAGGTCGCCGATCCTCAACTCGGTGCCGGGGACCCGCTTTTCCGAGCCGTCGGTGAGCAGCCGGCGGGCTACCGTGTCGGTCTTGGCCTTGCGCAGGGTGTCGGCCTGCGCCTTGCCGCGGCCCTCGGCGACCGCCTCCGCCAGGTTGGCGAAGACCACGGTCAGCCACAGCCAGGCGCTGATCACCCAGCCGAACCAGTCGCCCGGGTCCTTGAACGAGAAGACCGTGGTCAGCACCGACCCGATCCACACCACGAACATCACGGGTGACGTGACCAGCACCCGCGGGTCGAGCTTGCGGAAGGCATCCGGCAGCGACTTGACCAGCTGCTTCGGGTCGAAGAGGCCCGCACCGACACGGCCCTCGGCGGGCTTGTGCCCGGTGGGTAGGTCGCTGTGCGGCGCCCGGGTGGGAGTGGCTGTGGACATGGAGTCCTCGTGATTCGTTACGTCGGTGGTCATGACGCCAGCCCCTCGGCCGGCGGCCCCAACGCGAGGGCCGGGAAGTACGTCAGGCCGGTGATGATCAGGATCGCGCCCACCAGCAGGCCGGTGAACAGCGGCTTTTCGGTGCGCAGGGTCCCCGCGGTGGCCGGGACCGGCGTCTGCTCGGCGAGCGAGCCCGCGAGCGCCAGCACGAACACCATCGGCAGGAAGCGGCCGAGCAGCATGCACAGGCCCAGGGTGGTGTTGAACCACTGCGTGTCCGCGTTCAGGCCGGCGAAGGCGGAGCCGTTGTTGTTGGAGGCGGACGTGTAGGCGTAGAGGATCTCGGAGAATCCGTGCGCCCCGCTGTTGGTCATGGAGTTCGCCGGGGTGGGCAGCGCCATCGCGAAGGCGGTGAAGATCAGCACCAGCGCCGGGGTGACCAGGATGTAGCAGGCCGCCAGCTTGATCTCACGGGTGCCGATCTTCTTGCCCAGGTACTCGGGCGTGCGGCCGACCATCAGACCGGCGATGAACACCGCGATGATCGCCATGATCAGCATGCCGTACAGGCCGGAGCCGACACCGCCGGGCGCGATCTCGCCCAGCATCATGCCGAGCATGGTGATGCCGCCGCCGAGGCCGGTGAAGGAGGAGTGGAAGGAGTCCACCGCACCGGTCGAGGTGAGTGTGGTCGACGTCGCGAAGATCGACGAGGCGCCCACGCCGAAGCGGACCTCCTTGCCCTCGTACGCCCCGCCGGCGATGTCGAACGCCGGGCCGTGATGGGCGAATTCGGTCCACATCATCAGCGCGGTGAAGCCCAGCCAGATGGTGCCCATCGTGGCGAGGATCGCGTAGCCCTGCCTGACCGAGCCGACCATGAGGCCGAAGGTGCGGGTCAGCGAGAAGGGGATGACGAGGATCAGGAAGATCTCGAAGAGGTTCGAGAACGGGGTCGGGTTCTCGAAGGGGTGGGCACTGTTGGCGTTGAAGTAGCCGCCGCCGTTGGTGTCGATCTCCTTGATGGCCTCCTGCGAGGCGACAGCGCCACCGTTCCACTGCTGCGACCCGCCCATGAACTGACCGACCTCGTGGATGCCGGAGAAGTTCTGCACGGCACCGCACGCGACGAGCACGACCGCGGCCACAGCCGCAAGAGGCACCAGGATGCGTACGACACCACGCACCAGGTCGGCCCAGAAGTTCCCGAGTTCACCCGTGCGCGAGCGCGCGAACCCGCGCACGAGCGCCACCGCGACGGCGACACCCACGGCCGCGGAGACGAAGTTCTGCACGGCAAGACCGGCGGTCTGCACGACGTGGCCCATGGCCTGCTCGCCCTAGTACGACTGCCAGTTGGTGTTCGTCACGAAGGACACGGCGGTGTTGAACGCCTGGTCCGGATCGATCGAGGCGAAGCCCAACGAGCCCGGCAGCACGCCCTGGAGCCGCTGCAGCAGGTAGAGGAAGAGGACACCGACGGCGGAGAAGGCGAGGACGCCGCGCAGATACGCGGGCCAGCGCATCTCGGTGTCAGGGTTGGCACCGATGCCCTTGTAGATCCACTTCTCGACGCGCCAGTGCCGGTCGGAGGAGTAGACCTTGGCCATGTAGGTGCCGAGGGGGCGGTGGGCGAGCGCCAGGGCTGCGATCAGAGCGAGCAGCTGGAGCACGCCTGCGAGGACGGGACCCATACCTTGTCTCAGAACCTCTCCGGGAAGATCAGGGCGAGGACGAGATAGCCCAGCAGGGAGACGGCCACGACGAGGCCGACGATGTTCTCGGCGGTCACAGCTTCGTCACCCCCTTGGCGACGAACGCCACGAGCGCGAAGGCCGCGATCGTGGTGACGACGAAGGCCAGATCGGCCATCGTGAGCTCCTGGATGTGAGGTTCGGTCGGACAGGGACGGTTGGAGGAAACCGCCTGGATGGCTGGATTCGCCCGTCATTGACGGGTCCCTTACGGCGGTCGACACGCCATTGACGGGACTCTTGCGGGGTCTGGCCGGGGATTCGAAGGCGCGCTCCACAGCGGGACGTCCTCGGCTCCGAAGCCACGCTCCGCTTCGGGGACGTCCTCGGCTCCGAAGCCACGCTCCGCTTCGGGGACGTCCTCAGCTCCGAAGCCACGCTCAGAACAGCCGGAAGCGCAGCCGGCAGATCACCGCGTCCGTCTCCCGCCGTACGGCGTGCGCGACGACGGCACCCCGCTGGTTCTGCAGCAGCCGCTGCCAGAGCCGCTCCGGTTCGGTCTCCGGGATCAGGACGGTGACCCGGGTGGCCGGCTCCGCGGCCATGACGTCACGGACGTACGCGGCGATGGGGCGGCCCAGTGAACGGCGCTCGCTGGTCAGCCGGACCAGAGGCACGCCGGGGTCCCACTCGGCCCAGGAGCGCTCGAGGGCGTGCAGCGCGGCCCGGTCCTCGGGGTCGGGGTGGCAGACGGTGACCGCTCGGACCTCGTCGCCGAGGGAGGCGGCTGCGGTGAGGGCCTCCGAGGTGAGCCGGGAGAGCGAGGAGACGGGCACGATCACGACCGAGCGGTCGCGGTGCGGGTGCTCAGGGATACGGCCGAGACCGAGGCGGTCGCCGATGCGGGCGTAGGCGCGGTGCACGGTCTCGAAGGCCACGACCAGCAGGGGCAGGGCGATCACGATCAGCCAGGCGCCCTCCTCGAACTTGGTCGCGGTGACGACGACGGCCGAGACCCCGGTCAGCAACGCGCCGAAGCCGTTGAGCAGCGCCTTGCCCCGCCACCCCGGACCGTGGTTCCCCCGGCCACCCGCCCGCTGTTTCTCCGGCCCACCCACCCGGCGCTCGATGCGCCAGTGCCGGACCATGCCGACCTGCGCGATCGTGAAGCCGACGAAGACGCCGATGGCGAAGAGCGGCACGAGGGTGTTGGTGTCGCCGCCCGAGAAGACGATCAGCGCGGTGGAGACGGCCGCCAGCGCCAGCACGCCGTGCCGGTGCACCTGCCGGTCGGTCTTCAGAGCGAACACGTGCGGCAGGTAGTTGTCACGGGCGAGCAGCTTCAGCAGCACCGGCAGGCCGCCGAACGACGTGTTCGCGGACAGGGCCAGCAGGATCATCGTCGCGAACTGGATGACGTAGAAAGCCCAGTTGTGGCCGAAGGAGGCGTCCGCGAGCTGCGCGAGGACGGTGACGCCGTCGACCGGCTGGAGATGGAAGCGGGAGATCAGCACCGACAGACCGATCAGCATCACGCCTAGAACGGCACCGAGGGCGACTTCCGCGCGCTGGGCGCGCCTGACGCGCGGGACGCGGAAGGAGGGGACCGCGTTGGCGATGGCCTCGACGCCGGTGAGGGCGGAGCACCCGGAGGCGAAGGCCTTCAGCAGGAGCAGGGCGCCGACGGTGGTGGCGTTGCCGGAGAGGACGGAGGCGTGCCCCGCGGCGGCTTCGGTGCTCACCGGCGCGGACCTGAGCAGCCCGACGGCTATCAGCACGAGGATGGAGCCGACGAACACGGCGGTCGGTGCGATGAAGACCTTCGCCGACTCGACGATTCCGCGCAGATTGATTGCCGTGATCAGCGCTAGCACGGCCAGGCACAGCCACAGCCGGTCGTCGTAGAGCACGGGGAAGGCGGAGGTCAGGGCGGCCGCACCGGCCGTGACGGCGACGGCCACGTTGAGGACGTAGTCCAGGACGAGCGAGGCCGCCGCGACGAGGCTGGTGCGCCTGCCCAGGTGCGTCCTGGCCACGGCGTAGGAGCCGCCGCCGTCGGGGAAGGCCGCGATGACCTGCCGGTACGAGGCGACCAGCACCGCGAGCAGGGTGGCGATGGCGAGCGTGACCGGGAGTGTGAAGCCGAGGCCGTGTGCGCCGGCCGCGGCCAGCACCAGGACGATCGCCTCGGGCCCGTAGGCCACCGACGCCATGGCGTCCAGGGACAGGGCGGCGAGGCCCGTGACGGCGGTGAGCCGGTGCCGTTCGCCGGTATCCGGCGGTTCCTCGTCGGCGGGGGTCGCCCCGGGCTCGGTGGTCAGGACGGACATGGGATGCGGGCTCCTTCGTGCGGACTGGCGGTCACGCGCGAGAAGCGCGCGACTGACCAAGGTTCTGTCCGGACCCCTCCGTTCCTGACGGTTCCTTGCGCGTTCTTCGCGCACGGACGGCTGTCCTTGACGGCACTTTGACGCGAGCCTGACGTGTGTGCGAGGCGCACGGCCGGCCACCACGAACCCGCACCGTCACCCGCACCCGCACCCGCACCCGCACCCGCGACACAGCGGACACCGCTACGGCGGCCCCGCGCCCACCGCTTCCGCCACCAGCGGCAAGGACACCACCATCGTCAGCCCGCCCCCCGGAGTGTCCTCCGGTGTCACCGTCCCGCTCATCGCCTCGGTCAGCCCCCGCGCCAGGGCGAGCCCCAGCCCCAGCCCGGTGGTGTTGTCGGTGTCACCCAGCCGCTGGAACGGCTCGAAGAGCCGATCCCGCCCGGCCACCGCAAGCCCGGGCCCCCGGTCGACGACCCGCAGTTCGGCCCGGCCCGCGAGTGCGCTCGCGGTCACCATGACCTTGGTGCCCGCAGGAGTGTGCCGCGCCGCGTTGGTGACCAGGTTCGCGATCACCCGCTCCAGCAGCGGCGGATCGACCAGCACCGCCGGGATCCCCTCCACGTCCCCGACCTCGACGCCGGGGGTGTCCGCCAGCGCGGCCGGCAGCACCTCCTCCAGGGTGGTGGGCCGCAGGTTCAGCTTCAGCACACCCGCCTCCAGGCGGCTGAGGTCCAGGAGGTTCTCCACCAGGCGGCTCAGCTTGGCCATGGACTCGTCGGCGGTGGCGAGGAGTTCGTCCCGGTCCTCGGCGGAGAACTCGACGTCCCGGCTGCGCAAAGACGTCACGGCAGCCCACCCGGCGGCGAGCGGCGTGCGCAGGTCGTGGCCGACGGCCCGCAGCAGTGCCGTACGCATCCGGTCGGCCGCCTTGACCGGCTCGACCTCGGCGGCGGCCTCGGCGAGCCGGGCCCGCTCGACCGCTGACCCGACGTGCGCGGCGAAAGCGGCCAGCACGCGCCGCTCGGACGACGACATGTCGCGACCGTGCAGCAGCAGATGGGCGCCGGACCCCGCCGGCACGGCGGTGACGCCCGCGGTATCGGGCGGTTCGTCGACCAGTTCGGCCGACTCCATCCCGAAGGTCTCCCGGGTGCGTTCGAGCAGCGCCGGGATGGTCTGGCCGCCGCGCACGATGCTACCCGCGAGGGCGGACATCGTCTCCGCCTCCGCGGTGGCACGGGCGGCTCGGCGGGACAGGCGCAGGGAACGATCGACGACGGCGGCCACCGTGGCGGCCACGACGGCGAACACCGCCGGCGCCAGCAGGGCGTTCGGATCGTCGAGCGTGAAGGCCCCCATGGGCGGGATGAACCAGTAGTTGAGCAGCAGGGACGCGGTGACGGAGGCGATCACCGCGGAGGCCACGCCGCCTATGCAGGCCACCCCCACCACCGCGAGCAGGAACAGCAGGGCCTCGCTGGTCAGGTTCAGGGTGCCGCGCAGCTGCGCGAGGACAGCGGTGAGCAGCACCGGCAGCACGAGCCCGGCGACCGGCCCGGCGATCAGACGCGACGTCGAGAGCGTACGGCGGCGGGACGGCAGCAGGGTGCCGCGGCCGGCCCGCTCGTGGGTGACGCGGTGGACGTCGATGTCGCCGGAGAGCGCGACGACGGTCTCCCCCGTGCCGAGGCCCGTCGCGAACCGTTCCAGACGCCCGCGCCGGCTGGCGCCGAGGACGAGCTGGGTGGCGTTCTCGGCGCGGGCGAACTCCACGAGCGTCGTCGCGACATCGTCACCGACGACTTGGTGGTAGCTGCCGCCGAGGTCCTCCACGAGCCGGCGCTGGCGGGCGAGCGAGGCGTGCGAGGCTCCGGCGGCCAGGCCGTCGCTGCGGGTCACATGCACGGCGAGCAGGTCACCGCCGGCCGACCTGGCGGCGATGCGGGCGGCCCGCCGGATGATCGTGTCACCCTCCGGCCCGCCGGTCAGCGCGACCACCACCCGTTCCCGGGTCTCCCACACCCCGCCGATCGCGTGCTCGGCGCGGTAGGCGTTGAGGGCCTCGTCGACCCGGTCGGCCAACCACAGCAGCGCCAACTGCCGCAGCGCGGTGAGGTTTCCGGGCCGGAAGTAGTTGGCGAGGGCCGCGTCGACCTTCTCGGGCGCGTGGATGTTGCCGTGCGCCATGCGGCGGCGCAGCCCCTCGGGCGGGATGTCGACCAGCTCGACCTGCTGGGCGCGGCGTACGACCTCGTCGGGCACCGTCTCGTGCTGCGGCACGCCGGTGATCTTCTCGACCACGTCCTTGAGGGACTCCAGATGCTGGACGTTGACGGCCGTGACGACATCGATGCCGGCGGTCAGCAGTTCCTCGATGTCCTGCCACCGCTTGGGATTGCGCCCGTCGCCGGGGATGTTGCTGTGGGCGAACTCGTCGACGATCGCGACCTGCGGGCGGCGGTCGAGCACCGCGGCGAGGTCCATCTCCTCGAACTGCCTGCCCCGGTAGGCGCAGCGGGCCCGCGGCACGACCTCCAGACCGTCGAGCATCGCCTCGGTCCGCGGACGCCCGTGGCACTCGGCGAACGCCACCACCACATCGGCCCCGCGGCCGGCCCGGCGCCGCCCCTCATCGAGCATGCGGTACGTCTTGCCCACCCCTGGGGCCGCCCCGAGGTAGACCTTCAGCCGTCCGCGCGGTACTTCGTTCATCAGGTCTCAGCGAACCGCTCCACGAGCGCACGGGCGGAAATCTTGACGCATCCCTGGCGCCTGTCAGGTGGACGTTGACACTGTCTTGACAAGCCGGGGGCGGACTGGGGAAGGCCATGCGCCGGGAAGTCCGGTCGGGCCCCGCCCGCCGCCGTCGACGGCACAATTTTCCGGCCACCGGCATCGGCCGCTGGTTGGGCCGGCCCTCCCGTCCAGCCACGAGCCGTCGCCGCGTCATGCGCGTCCGGACCGGCTCAGCACGTGACGTGAACCCACAGGCCGGCCCCAAGACGTCGTACGGCCGTCACGCAGAGTGTCCGGCTCCGCCACCCCGCCCACCCGTCCCCATACAGCCCGGCCCGTGACGGACAGGTCCCAGAGCTGAGCTCTTGATGCGCAATCACCGCTGACCTGGCCAGTTTTAACGGAAGCTTGACGCCCGCAGCCCCCTGATCCGCAGGCCTTTGCATCACTCTCTGCTTACGCTGGTGCCGCCGTCCGCGCGATGGCCGGAATCCGACGACGTTCGTTCCTCACCTTCCGACGCCGTCCCGCACATCAGGAGCACGCCGATGGCCACGACCGAACATCCCCCGCCCAGTCGCCTGCGCGCCTGGATGCTGGAGGGCCTGTCCGACATGGGCAAGGGCCACGGCCGGCAGGCGGAGCGGACCGAGTCCAAGCTGGAGCACAAGGGCCAGCCCTGGTACCGCGTCATGTGTCTCACCGGCGTCGACTACTTCTCGACCCTCGGCTACCAGCCGGGCATCGCGGCCCTGGCGGCCGGCCTGCTGTCCCCCGTCGCCACCATCGTGCTCGTCATCGTCACCCTGGCGGGCGCCCTGCCCGTGTACCGGCGGGTGGCCGAGGAGAGCCCGCACGGCCAGGGTTCGATCGCGATGCTGGAGCGGCTCCTGACCTTCTGGAAGGGCAAGCTCTTCGTCCTGACCCTGTTGGGCTTCGCGGCGACGGACTTCCTGATCACCATCACGCTGTCGGCGGCGGACGCCTCGACCCACCTGGTCGAGAACCCGCACCTGGAAAGCGCCCTGCACGACAAGCAGATGGTGATCACCCTGATCCTGGTGGCACTGCTGGGGGCGGTGTTCCTCAAGGGCTTCCTGGAGGCGATCGGCGTCGCGGTGGTCCTGGTCGCGAGCTATCTCGCGCTGAACGCCGTCGTCGTGGCCGTCGGCCTGTACCACGTCGTCACCGAGGGGCATGTGATCACCGACTGGTCCAACGCCCTCACCGCCGACCACGGAAACGTCTTCGTCATGATCGGCGTGGCCCTGATCGTGTTCCCCAAGCTCGCGCTCGGTCTCTCCGGTTTCGAGACCGGCGTCGCCGTGATGCCGCACGTCCAGGGCGATCCGGGCGAGACCGAGGAGAACCCCAGGGGCCGGATCCGGGACACGAAGAAGCTGCTCACCGCCGCTGCCCTGATCATGAGCTGCTTCCTGATCACGACGAGCTTCATCACCACGCTGCTGATCCCGGAGAAGGAGTTCGAGTCGGGCGGCGATGCCAACGGCCGCGCGCTCGCCTTCCTCGCCCACGAGTACCTCGGTGGCGCCTTCGGCACGGTCTACGACGTCTCGACGATCGCCATCCTGTGGTTCGCCGGCGCCTCCGCCATGGCCGGACTGCTCAACCTGATGCCGCGGTATCTGCCCCGCTACGGCATGGCCCCGCACTGGGCGCGCGCGGTGCGCCCCATGGTCATCGTCTTCACGCTGGTCGCCTTCCTGGTGACCTGGATCTTCGACGCCGACGTCGACGCCCAGGGCGGCGCCTACGCCACCGGCGTCCTGGTCCTGATCAGCTCCGCAGCCATCGCCGTGACCATCGCGGCCCGCAAGGCCGGCCAGCGCAACTGGTTCATCGCCTTCGCCGTCATCTCGGCGGTCTTCCTCTACACGACCGTCTTGAACGTCATCGAACGCCCCGACGGTGTGAAGATCGGCGCCTGCTTCATCGCCGGTATCATCCTCATCTCCCTGCTCTCCCGGCTGCTGCGCGCCTTCGAGCTCCGCGTGACCAGCGTGACGCTCGACGACATGGCGGAACGCTTCGTCAGGGACATAGCCAGCCGCAAGATCCGGTTCATCGCCAACGAGCCCGACCAGCGGGACAAGGCCGAGTACCGCGACAAGATCGAGCAGATCCGCAACGACAACGACATCCCGGGCCAGGAGGACTTCGTCTTCGTCGAGGTGACGGTCACCGACCCGTCCGAGTTCGAGGCGGGGCTGACGGTTCGCGGCGAGGTCATGCACAACCGCTACCGTGTCCTCACCCTGGAGTCCTCCTCCATCCCGAACGCCCTTGCCGCCCTCCTCCTGCACGTCCGGGACACGACCAGCTGCATTCCGCACATCTACTTCGAGTGGACCGAGGGCAACCCCTTCGCCAACTTCCTGCGCTTCTTCCTCTTCGGCCAGGGCGAGGTCGCCCCGGTCACCCGCGAGGTGCTGCGCGAGGCGGAGCCTGACCGCGAGCGCAGGCCGCGGGTGCACACCGGCTGAAACGCCCTCGGCCATCAGAATCGCGTCAAGGATGAACCGTAAGGCGTCAGAGCACTGTCAGCACCGGTCACTCCGCCGCCTTCGCCCCCTACCGTCTGCACTGTGCAGGGAAACGGACCGCGTCCGGCCCCGACCGGCGACCGCCACTGGCGTGGTGGCGCCCGGTTCGCCTCGGGCTGCGCCTTCACCTTCTTCGGCATGATCCTGCTGGTCGACTGGGACGCACACACGCTGTCACCGCCTCGTACTCTGCTGTGGCTCGTCATGACCTCCGTGATCTTCACGATCCTGCTCCCGCAGCGGGTGACCGCGGGCCCGGGCTGGCTCGCGGTCCGTGGCCTCGTACGGCGTCAGGCGGTCCGCACGGACGCGCTGGTGTCCATCCGGCAGTACGGCGGCATTTCCGCGTACCTGACCCTGCGCGACACGGACGGCCGCCGCCTGGACCTGGACCCGCTCGTCCTGGTCACCAACCCGCTGCTGTGGCACGAGCTGGACACCGGTGTGCGCCGCTCACGCGCGGGCGGAACGCTGCTCGAAGGCACGGACGTACTGGAGCGGCTGCGGCACCGGATCGACGACGCGACGGCGCGGGCGGTGCTCAGGGCGTCCGGGATCTCCTGAAGACCGAGCGCCGGGCCGGCCGTACCACCACCTGCCCGTACGTCATCCGCCCGGCGATCTCGACCCGCAGGACGACGGGGGCACCGGCGTCACCGGACGGACGCGTCTTGAGCTGGGCGTACTCGATCACCAGCGAGTCGGTGTCGACCACGACTCCCGGTCGGGTGACGAGCTTCAGGGTCCCGGCGCGCATGTCCAGGTCGATGTGCAGGGTCGGGTCGACTATCACCGCCTGCGTGAAGTCGAGGGTCACATCGCCCCAGGAGGACCTGATCTCCAGCCGCTTGGGCACGACCCACCCCTCGCCCCGTACGGCAGAAGCGGCCTGCTGCTCGATCCGGACGACGTCCTTGGCCGGCGCACCACCCGGCGCCGGCGGCAGATCCACCGTCAACTCGGCCAGCTCACCCAAGGTGCGGGCGGTAAGAGCCGCGGTGACCCGCTCGCCCAGCTCCTCGATGGTCAGCCGGCCGTCCCCCGCCGCGGAGTTCAGCACATCCACGACACGGTCCCGGTCCCGGTCGGAAGCCCGCAGCCCCGTACGCGACAGCTCCGCCGACATACCCTCACCCCGTTCGCACGCCACCGACCACACTAACGCTATATCGCGTTATACCCAACGGCCAACCCCCCGCCCGCGGTTCCCGGCCGACACCCCTATCGTGACCGCCATGCACTCCTACACGATCGGCCAGGCGGCACGGCTGCTGGGCGTCAGCCCCGACACCGCCCGCCGCTGGGCGGACGCGGGCCGGGTGGCGACCCACCGCGACGAGACCGGACGGCGCCTCATCGACGGCAAGGACCTCGCCGCGTTCTCGGTCGAACTCGCCAGGTCCGGCAGCGGCGAGGAGGAGACCTCGTACACCTCGGTCCGCAACGCCTTCCCGGGCATCGTCACCGCGATCAAACTCGGCGACGTGGCGGCCCAGGTCGAGATCCAGGCAGGCCCGCACCGGCTGGTCTCGCTCCTCACCCGCGAGGCGGTCGAGGAACTGGGCCTGGAGGTGGGCATGGAGGCCACCGCCCGCGTGAAGTCGACGAACGTGCACATCGACCGAACATAGCCGGACAAAAAGGCGCACTACGGTAGGAATCACAAACCCAGACCGCCCCGAACTCCTATCGTCTGCGAGGCGTCCCCCATGAGCCTGAGCATCCGCAACCAGCTCCCCGGCACGGTCACCGCCATCACTCCCGGAGAGGTCATGGCCACGGTCAAGATCCGTCTCGCCGGTGGCCAGGACCTCACCGCGGCGATCACTCTGGAGGCCGTCGAGGACCTCGGCCTGGCCGAAGGCACCCCCGTGAACGCCCTCGTGAAGGCCACGGAGATCTCCCTCGCCACCGCCCCGGTCAAGGGCCTGTCCATCCGTAACCAGCTCCCCGGCACGGTCACCGGCCTCGCCACGGGCGGCGCGATGGCATCGGTCAAGATCGCCGTGGACGGCGCCGATCTGACGGCGGCCATCACCAGGGACGCCACCACCGACCTCGCCCTGTCCCCCGGAGTGCCCGTGGTCGCACTGGTCAAGGCGACGGAAGTAGCACTGACGACGAGCTGAGGCACAGGCGGCACGCAGGCACAGCCGCGAGAACGCCGACGGGCTTCGCCCGGCCGAGCTCGGCCGGGCGAAGCCCGTCTGTCATTCACCTACGTCGGCACGCAAGCCGCTGACCGTCAGTCCTCGTACGCATCCAGCGGCGGGCACGAGCACACGAGGTTGCGGTCACCGAAGGCCTGGTCGATCCGGCGCACCGGCGGCCAGTACTTGTCGGCGGCCGACACACCGGCCGGGAACACGGCCTCCTCACGGCCGTATGCGTGCTTCCACTCTCCGCCCAGCGAGCCGGCGGTGTGCGGGGCGTTGCGCAGCGGGTTGTCCTCGGCGGGCCACTCGCCCGATCCGACCTTCTCGATCTCCGCACGGATGGCGATCATCGCCTCGCAGAACCGGTCGAGTTCGGCCAGGTCCTCGGACTCGGTCGGCTCGATCATCAGCGTTCCGGCCACCGGGAACGACATCGTCGGCGCGTGGAAGCCGTAGTCGATGAGCCGCTTGGCCACGTCGTCGACACTCACTCCGGTCGCCTTGGTCAGCGGCCGCAGGTCGATGATGCACTCGTGCGCTACGAGCCCACCCGGTCCGGTGTAGAGCACCGGGTAGTGCGGCTCCAGGCGCTTGGCGACGTAGTTGGCGGACAGCACCGCCACCTGCGTGGCCCGCTTGAGCCCCTCGCCGCCCATGAGCCGGACGTACGCCCACGAGATCGGCAGGATCCCCGCGGAGCCCCAGGGCGCGGCCGAAATCGGGCCGACGCCCGTCTCGGGCCCGGCGGCGGGCTGCAGCGGGTGGTTCGGCAGATACGGCGCCAGGTGGGCGCGCACGGCGACGGGCCCGACTCCCGGGCCGCCACCGCCGTGCGGAATGCAGAAGGTCTTGTGCAGGTTCAGGTGGGACACGTCCCCGCCGAAGTGCCCCGGCTTGGCAAGCCCCACAAGGGCGTTGAGGTTCGCGCCGTCGACGTACACCTGCCCGCCCGCGTCGTGCACCTGCGCGCAGATGTCGGCGACGTGCTCCTCGAACACACCGTGTGTCGACGGGTACGTGATCATCAGCACCGCGAGTTCGTCCCGGTACTGCTGGATCTTCGCCCGCAGGTCCTCGACGTCGATCTCGCCGTCCTCGGCGGTCTTCACGACGACGACCTTCATGCCGGCCATCACAGCGCTCGCGGCATTGGTCCCGTGCGCCGACGACGGAATGAGGCACACGACCCGCTGCTCGTCGCCGTTGGCCCGGTGGTACCCGCGTACGGCGAGCAGCCCGGCCAGCTCACCCTGCGACCCGGCGTTCGGCTGCAGCGACACCTTGTCGTAGCCGGTGACCTCGGCGAGACGTTCCTCCAGCTCGCGGATGAGCGTCAGATAGCCCTGCGCCTGCTCCGCGGGCGCGAAGGGGTGCAGCTGCCCGAACTCGGGCCAGGTGACCGGCTCCATCTCGGTGGTCGCGTTGAGCTTCATCGTGCAGGAGCCCAGCGGAATCATGCCGCGGTCGAGCGCGTAGTCACGGTCGGCGAGCCTGCGCAGGTAGCGCAGCATCGCCGTCTCGGAGCGGTGCTGGTGGAAAACGGGGTGCGTGAGGTACTCGTCGCCGCGCAGCAGCCCGCCCGGAAGCGCCTCCTCCGTCTGCGCGTCCAGCGCCTCGATGTCCCCCTCGATCCCGAACGCCGTCCATACGGCGGTCAGTTGGGTCCGCGTAGTGGTCTCGTCGCAGGCGATGGACACGTGGTCGGCGTCGACGAGACGCAAGTTGACGCCGTTCTGCCGGGCGGCGGCGACGACCTCGGCGGCCTTCGCGGGCACCCGCACGGTCAAGGTGTCGAAGAAGGCACCGTGCACCACCTCCGCCCCACCCGCCGTGAGCCCCGCGGCGAGGATGGCGGCGTACCGATGGGTCCGCCGGGCGATGCTCTGCAGCCCCTCGGGCCCGTGGTACACGGCGTACATTCCGGCCATCACGGCGAGCAGCACCTGGGCGGTGCAGATGTTGCTGGTCGCCTTCTCCCGCCGGATGTGCTGCTCACGCGTCTGCAGGGCCAGCCGGTACGCCCTGTTCCCGTCCGCGTCCACGGACACGCCCACGAGCCGCCCCGGCAGGCTGCGCGCGAACTTCTCGTGCACGGCCATGTAGCCGGCGTGCGGCCCGCCGAAGCCCATCGGCACACCGAACCGCTGCGTCGTCCCGACCGCGATGTCCGCCCCGAGCTCACCGGGCGACTTCAGCAGCGTGAGCGCGAGCAGATCGGCGGCGACGGTGACGAGCGCACCGAGCTCGTGAGCCTGGTCGATGACCGGCTTGATGTCCCGTACAACACCGGAGGCGCCCGGGTACTGCAGGAGCACGCCGTTGATCTCACGCGCGGCGACGTCGGCCGGAATCCCGCCACTGAGGTCGGCGACGACGACCTCCACACCGGTCGGCTCGGCACGGGTCTCGATCACGGCGATGGTCTGCGGAAGCACATCCGCGTCGACCAGGAACAGCCCCTTCTTGTTCCTGCCCATACGCCGGGACAGGGCCATGGCCTCGGCAGCCGCCGTCCCCTCGTCGAGCAGCGAGGCACCGGAGGTCGGCAGCCCGGTGAGCTCGGCGACCATCGTCTGGAAGTTCAGCAGGGCCTCGAGCCGCCCCTGCGAGATCTCGGGCTGGTACGGCGTGTACGCGGTGTACCAGGCAGGGTTCTCCATGACATTCCGCAGGATGACCGGCGGCGTGAAGGTGCCGTAGTACCCGAGCCCGATCATCGAGGCCAGCACCTCGTTGCGATCGGCGAGCGACCGCAGCTCGGCCAGCACCTCGGCCTCGGTGCGCGCCCCGGGCAGATCGAGCGAGTCGGCGTTCTTGATCACATCCGGCACCGCCGCGGCGGTCAGCTCGTCGAGCGAGCCGTACCCGACCTGGGCGAGCATCTTGGCCCGGGCCTCATGGTCGGGACCGATATGACGCTGCTCGAAGGGAATCCCTTGTTCGAGCTCGGAGAGCGGAATGCGATGGGCGGTCATTGCGGAGGCCTCCTGGTCTGACGCGACCTTCGAGGGGCACCACGGCACGGGTACCCGGACGGCCTCCCCCTCTGTCATCTCAACCTGAGAGCTTCACCGGGTCACCCAAAGGCTCCCGGCTTTCACCGTCGGTGAGAGCGGAAGCCGTCGACACCCGCCCTGCTTTCCAGAGTGACCTCGTCCGTGCGGTACGTGTGCCTGAGAGATTCCGGGGAGGATTTGCTCCTTCGGCGCCTCCGATGGTGTCCGGAGGACTCTCCCGCACGGGGTCAGCAGCCGCTAGCAAGCCTACCAGCGAGGTCAACGCACGGACCTTCGAGTGGCCGCACTCACCAATGTGCCTTTTCGTAGTGCTTACGGATGAGTTGCGACCAAGTGGAGGGCCCGTGCAGACCGACATCGATCCGCGCAACCTGATCGGCCGCAAGGCCTTCGACCGCAACGGCACCAAGATCGGCACCATCGACGAGGTCTATCTCGACGACGCCACCGGAGTGCCGGAATGGGCTGCGATACGCACCGGCCTGTTCTCCCGGGACGCCTTCGTCCCCCTGGAGCCCAGCGAACTCGTAGAGGGCACCCTCCACGTCCCCTTCGACCGCGCCCTGATCAAGGACGCCCCCGACTTCGGCGTAGGCCGCCACCTCTCCCCCGAACAGGAACTCCAGCTCTACCACCACTACGGCCTCGACGTGGCCGCTCCACCCCCCATCCCGGACCGAGACTTCGGCAACTTGGCAGGCAGAGAGGACACCTGACCCACCAGCCAGGCGCCCGCACACCCACCAGCCAGCCATCCCACACACCCACACACCTCGCGGACCCGCCCCCACCCAGCCTGGCGAGCACCCACCCCACCCAACCTGCAGCCCCGCACGCCCACACAACCTGCGAGCACCCACCCCACCCAGCGTGCAAATCCCAGCGCAGCCGCAGGCACCCAGCCCACGAACCCTGCGGACCCAGACCGGCGCGGCTGGCGCGGCCGCTCACAGCCCGCGGCACCCAACCCACCCAGCCTGCCGCTCCCATGCCCGCGCAGCCGCATGCACGCGCCCAGCCCACCCAGCCTGCCCACCGGCGCCCACAGCCCGCCGGCAACCACCCCACGCAGCCTCCCGCACCCACGCCCACACAGCCGCAGGCACCCAGTCCACCAAGCCTGCGCACCCGGGCTCACCCAGCCTGCGGGCACCCCAGCCCTCCCAACCCACCCAGCCCGCGAGCACCCAGCCCACCCAGCCTGCGGGCAGTCGTGCCGCTGGGGCGGCACGGGTGGGCGCAGGCGGCACCCCGCAAGCGCCGGGTCGCGCGACCCACTCCTACCGCAACCACAACCCCGGGAACGCAGCCAAGCCACCAGACGCTCCACGCCCGAACGCGCTCCACGCCCGAACGGTTCACGCCGTGAGCCAGCCGCACCCCCTACCCGCCCGGCATCACACGCGGCGCTACCTCCGAGCTCTCCCCCTCCACCCCCGCCGCCTCCCCCGCCCCCGCACCCCCCGCTCTCCCCGCCACCAACGGCAACGGATCCGCCGCCGCCAACCCCGGATCATCAACCCGAAACGTCCGCACCCGCCCCGGCTCCGACCCAGGCGTCTCGAACCGCACAGTCACCCGCCCCAGCCCACTCCCCTGCACCCACCCATGCCCGTACTCGACGTGCCGCACATCGTGCCCCGCAACCCACCGCCGCTCGACGGGCACAACGTCCCGCTCCTCCTCGCGCTCCTCCCGATCCCCCTCCTCCTCGCTCTGCTCGACCCGCTCCCCCGCCGCCTGCGCGAACAGATCCTCCTGCGTGTAGTCGGCCAAGCCGCTCACCCCGACCCCCAGCAGCCGTACACCCCCCGTCGTGTCCACGGCCTCCAGCAACCGCGCCGCAGCCTCCCGCACCACCGCCGGATCATCCGTAGGCCCACGCAGCGTCTCGGACCGCGTCAGGGTGGAGAAGTCGTACCGCCGCACCTTCAGCACGATCGTCCGCCCGGACAACCCGGCCCCCCGCAACCGCCGCACACAACGGTCGGCCAGCCGCTGCACCTCCAGCCCCACCCGGACCCGGTCATGAATGTCCACGTCGTACGTGTCCTCGACCGACACCGACTTGGCCTCCCGTTCGGCCACCACGGGCCGCTCGTCGTGCGCCAGCGCCATGGCGTACAGGGCGTGCCCATGCGCCTTGCCGAGCAGCCGCACGAGCTCGTCCTCCCCCGCCTCCGCGATCTCGTCGACCGTGTGGATCCCGGCCCGCCGCAGATGATCCCCCGTGGCCGGCCCCACCCCCGGCAACGTCCGCACGGACATCGGCCCGAGCAACGCCCTCTCGGTCCCCGGCTCGATCAACACCAGCCCATCGGGCTTGGCCTCCTCCGAGGCGATCTTCGCCAGCATCTTGGACGCGGCCAGCCCCACGGACCCCGCAAGCCCGGTGGCCGCCCGTATGTCGGCACGCAGCTTCGTCCCCACCAGCCGCGCCGACTGCTCGTCCCACGCCGCTCCCGCGGCCTCCAGATCCACGAACGCCTCGTCCAGACTGAGCGGCTCCACCAGCGGCGACAGCTCCCGCAGCAGCCCCATGACCTGGTCGCTGATCTCGCGGTAGATCCCGAACCGCGGCACGAGATAAGCGGCATTCGGCGCCAGCCGACGCGCCTGAGCCATCGGCATCGCGGAGTGGACGCCGAAGACCCGGGCCTCATAGGACGCGGTGGCGACGACTCCACGCGGCCCGAGCCCGCCCACGATCACGGCTTTCCCGCGCAGGCTCGGCTTGGATGCCTGCTCCACCGAGGCGTAGAAGGCATCCATGTCGAGATGCAGGATCGTGGGCGCGTTTCTCACATCTCCGATGCTGCCTCACGCCACTGACAATCCCCCGCCGCAAAGGCCCAGCCAGTCGACCACCGGCCGGATCGACCACGGGCCCCATCCCGCCCGGCAGCTCCCAAGCCCCGGACGACGGCCGCTCGGACCGCACAGACCAGCCGACCACACCGCCGGTACAACCCATCGGCCCAACCCATCGGCCCAACCCATCGGGCCACCTGGTCAGACCACCGAGCCAACCCCTCGGTGACCGTCCGACCAGGCCGCCCGGCAACCCCCTCAAACCGCTCGATTACGCCGCCGAGCCAGCTCGTCCGCCGGATTGTGCCCGACCAGCGTTTCCCCGGTGTCGATACGCTCCCCGTGCAACTGCGACAAGGCGCTCTCGACGTCCCGCCACACCACACCCACGGCGATCCCGAAGATCCCCTGCCCACCCTGGAGCAGCGCGTGGACCTCGTCAGGCGAGGTGCACTCGTACACCGTCGCGCCGTCGCTCATCAGCGTCATGCGCTCCAGATCACGAAAGCCGCGCTCCCGCAGGTGCTGCACGGCGGTACGGATGTTCTGCAGCGACACACCGGTGTCGAGGAACCGCTTGACGATCTTCAGGACGACGACGTCCCGGAAGCTGTACAGCCGCTGCGTCCCCGACCCGTACGCGGGCCGCACGCTCGGCTCGACCAGGCCGGTGCGCGCCCAGTAGTCGAGCTGCCGGTAGGTGATGCCGGCGGCCGCACACGCCGTCGGACCGCGGTAGCCGATCTGCTCGGTTTCCATGGACGCCGCCCCTCCGCCGCTGCTCGGCACGGCCGTCGGTCGCTTCGGAGCGTGATCGGCCGCGCTGCCCTGAAGCGGGCTGCCGGGATGGGGGTACCCCCTGCTCGAACGAAGTTGAGAACTCGGGGGAGGGTACGATCCGCCCGCCCCGAGACTACGCCCGGGGGCGCCCCCACCCGAACCGTCGCCGCTGCTTCTCACGCCGACCTCCGTCCTTGACCTGCCTTCTCGACGGTAGGCAGTCACCAGGGGTGCGTCAACGATCGCCACACTCGGCACGCCGAGTGATAATCACCCTAGGAGTGGTTTCCCGCACCCCACCGCGGGGAAAGGCTAGCCGAATGCGCTCGGCGCAGGCCTCAGGACGCTCTCACTCGCCGTCGGCAAATGCCGGCATTTGAGCTGTAACCGGCGGTAGGCCGCCCGATCACGGACCGCGAGCCCGCCGGGCCGCCCACACCGCCTCACTGACTGCTGGTGCCGAAGTCCTCGGGCGAGATCTGGTCGAGGAACTCGCGGAACTTCTCCACCTCGTCCTCCTGCTCGTCCGGGATCGCGATGCCCGCGTCGTCGAGCACGCCGTCGCTGCCGTAGATCGGCGTTCCGGTGCGCAGGGCCAGCGCTATGGCATCGGACGGGCGGGCGCTCACCTCGACGCCGCTGGCGAAGACCAGCTCGGCGTAGAAGACGCCCTCACGCAGATCCGTGATGCGTACTTCGGTGAGCTCCTGGCCGACGGCCTCCAGCACGTCCTTGAACAGGTCGTGGGTCAGCGGTCGCGCGGGGGCCATGCCCTGCTGGGCGAAGGCGATCGCTGTCGCCTCCCCCGGCCCGATCCAGATGGGGAGGTAGCGGTCGCCTCCCACTTCGCGCAGGAGCACGATCGGTTGGTTGGAGGGCATTTCCACCCGGACACCTACGACATCGAGCTCGTTCACACAGCAACCCTAGGCCGTGCTCGGGACGTTTGGGTAGTCGGGCCGAGAACGGGTGGCCGATCCGGCCTTCCCCGGGCCTCTCCCGCTCAGGGCAGCCGTACCCCGAGAGCGGTCTGCACCAGCGCGGCGTGCAGCTTCACCGTGAGCCCCGCCAGTTCCTTGGCACGGGCTTCGGCGTGTGCCCTGGTCTGCGGGTTGCGGTGCCGCCTGAGCGGTGCCACGACCTGGTCCACGAGCCCGGCCTCACGGTCGGCCGCAGCCTTCATCACCCGCAGATGCCTCGGCTCGATCCCGAACCGCCCCAGCTCGGTGACGAGTGAGGCCACGGTGACCGCCTCGGCGTCGTACGCCCCGTCCGGCAGCGGAGCGATCAGGCCGTACGACTCCCACTCCTCGAGCTCGCGCTCACCGATCCCGGCGGCCACGAGCAACTCCGCCCGCCCTATCCGGGCCGCCGTGGGTCCCTCGACGGGCTCCAGTACGGCTTCGTTGTCCCGCTGACGGCACAGGGCGGGCAGCGGCGCGGCCTCACCGCGCTCCATGGCGTCCAGGTGCTCGCGGATCACCTTGAGCGGCAGATAGTGGTCCCGCTGCATCCGCAGGACATGACCGAGCCGCTCCACGTCCTGCGCACTGAACTTGCGGTACCCCGACGGCGTTCGCTGCGGCTCGACGAGCCCCTCCGACTCCAGAAAGCGGATCTTGGAGATGGTGATGTCAGGGAACTCGTCACGCAGCACGTTCAGGACCGTGCCGATGCTCATCAGCCGACCGGCCGTGGCGGCGGCGCCGGGCCGGGCACCGCCGCTCGGTGTTTTCAGCATGGACCTTCCCTGGGTTTCCCCGGATGGACTCCGGGGGAGGGTCAGTAGCCCCGCTGGCTCGCGTAGAAGACCAGCCGGTACTTGCCGATCTGCACCTCGTCACCGTTGTTCAGAGCGACCTGGTCAATCCGCTCACGGTTGACGTACGTGCCGTTCAGGCTGCCGACGTCGGCCACGGTGAACGAGCCGTCCTGGGCGCGACGGAACTCCACGTGCCGACGCGAGACCGTCACGTCGTCCAGGAAGATGTCGCTCTGCGGGTGCCGCCCGGCGGTGGTCAGGTCACCGTCCAGGAGGAAGCGGCTGCCGGAGTTCGGCCCCCGACGCACCACCAGCAACGCGGAGCCCAGCGGCAGCGCGTCGACGGCCGCCTGGGCCTCGGGAGACAGCGCCGGGATCGGCGTCTGGCCGGTGGCCTCGGCGTCGTACGCCTCAAGACCGGAGATGGAGATCGTGGAGGTCGTCTCGGACGGGCGCTCGGCCGCCGCACCGGCCCGCAGCGGCGCACCACAGTTGGAACAGAAGCGGCTGTTCTCCGCGTTGCGGTTACCGCACCTCGTACACACCAGGGCCGACATCGGGGAAAACCCTCCACCCGTACTTGAGGTTGACGGTTGCCCGAAACCTATGCCGCCGGACTGGCCAGGGTCAACTGACGGCGCGCCCTGACCTCCGGAAATGTCACCGCCCGGACCAGGCACCTGATCCCTGAACAGCGGGCGCTGGCCCTCATCGTCCCCCTGTGCGCGATGACGAGCGGTCGCGTTGTCGCTGCCCTCTCGCGCGCTCTTGCCGAACAACTTCGCAAACAACTTCACGGGCGATTCCCCTTGACCGAAACAGACCCGCCCGTGGGGCAGGACGAACCCTGACTCAACACTCTGGCCGACCCGGACATCCTGACAACGTCCGTCTCCACCAGACAGTTTCCACCACGCACCACCCATTCGGTGCGCCGACCCCCCGCAACCTCATGCCCTCGCCGGACGTCCCCCATGCACCGCCGGTTCACTGCGAGGACGACCGAGCGTAGTCAGGCCGCTTCGCCGCTCGCAAGGCGTCCACGACGATCTTGTCCGACCGCTCGATGGTCACGGTGGCCTGCTCCTTCTCGAGAGTCTGCACCACGCCTCCAGGGATGTTGAGCGCCGGTTCGAGGTCCTGCGGCTTGCCGATGACCTTGAAACGAAAGGGAGCGTTGATCTTGTTCCCGTCGACGCCCACGCTGTTCCCGGAATCCGTCAGATACGTGCCGGCGACTACGCGTACGCCGTTCACCTGGATCGCCTCCGCGCCGGCCGCGCGCAGCTCCTGGATCGCGTCGAGCAGCATGTCCGCCTCGACCGTCCCCTTCGTGTCGTCGATGGTCATCGTGATGCCAGGCCCCTGCGCGGCCACCGTGCCCGCCAGAATGCCGAGTTGCCTCTCCTTCTCGACCGTCTGCCTGCGGGCCTCCTCGGCCTGGTTCGAGCTGTTCTCCAGCTCGTCGCGCTGCTTCTCGAGACCTTGCTTCTCGTCCTCAAGACGCTGAGTACGGTCATCCAGTTCATCGAGAATGCGAACGAGATCTTCCTGACGTGCCCCACGCAGGGCGCTGTCACCGTCGCTGTTCGACGCGACCTGGACGGCCAGCCCGAAGCCGAGGCCGAACAACAGCAGAGCGACGATGAGTTGGGCCCGACTGACCCTCGGCGGCCACAGCCCCTGCACCAGCCTCTGCCGCCCGGTCAGCTCGGTCCGCTGCGCATCGGAAGCCTCCACCGGCTCGGCGGGACCGGCCGGCACCTCTTGGGGCAGCTCCTTGCGCAGCCTGTTCTCGGGCGTCTCGTCGTGGTTGCTCATCGGCCTCACGCCCGGAACACGTGCCGGCGAATCGCCGCGGCATTGGAGAAGATCCGGATGCCGAGCACGACGACGACACCCGTGGACAGCTGGGCGCCCACACCCAACTTGTCGCCCAGGAACACGATCAGCGCGGCCACGACCACGTTGGACAGAAACGACACGACGAAGACCTTGTCGTCGAAGATGCCGTCGAGCATGGCGCGCAGACCCCCGAAGACGGCGTCCAGAGCCGCCACGACGGCGATCGGCAGATAAGGCTCGACCACCGCCGGAACCTCAGGCCGGACCAAGAGGCCGGCCACGACTCCCACGACGAGGCCCAGTACGGCGATCACGATGTGCCCTTCTCGGTTTTCTCGGTGTTCGGCTGTGCTGTACGTACGGTCACGCTCGGTGCGGCGGGCAGCCGGAGATCGTCCTGCGCGGAAATGCTGGTCCTGATCCCGAAGTTCTCCTGCAGGGCGTGCAGGTAGAGCCCGTCGGCGCTGTCCTGGAACCTGGTGCTGAGCCGCTCTCCGTCCCCCACCGCGAGCACCGTGTACGGCGGAACCAGCGGCTTGTTGTCGACCAGTATCGCGTCACCGGCGGCCCTGATCGCCGACAGGGCCGTCAGCCGCTGTCCGTTGATGGAGATCGCCTCGGCGCCCGATTCCCACAGCCCGTTGACCACCCGTTGCATGTCGCGGTCGCGCACCCGCCCGGTGTCGGAGAACCCGGACGTCCCGCGAGGGTCACCGTCGCCGCCCGAGGAGGCCTCCTTGGCGTCGTTCACGACCAGCTTGACTCCTGGCCCGTGCACCTCCACGGCACCCGCCAGGATGCCCACCAGCTCCGCCTGGTCACTGTCGCCGGTCGCCCTCAGCGCCTCGCGCTGCCGCGCGCTCACGTCGTCGCGCAGCTTGTCGACGGACTCCTCCAGCTTGTCCGCCGCCGAGGTCTCACGCCCGATCCGGTCGATGAGTTCCTCGCGCTCCTTGGCCACGACCGGCGCCGCGACCCGCGCCTGTGCCGCTCCCACGGTCACCACGAGCGCCGCGAGCACCAGACCGGCGGCGAGCCCCAGCTTCGCCCTCAGGGTCTTGGGCAGGCCACCCTCACCCGCGGCCTTCTTCCGTGCGGCGGCCTCGGCGTAGCCGTCGTCCAGGCTGTGATCCATGACGTTGGTGAGCAGCGACATGGACGCGTCCGGGCGCGAGGGGGGCGTAGGTGTGCTCCGAACGGGGGGCTGCGGCATGCCGCACATCGTCGCACGTCGCGACCGCTACCTCCGAATGGCCCCACCGGGCGTGCCGGACAGGCCCCCTTACAAGGGAAACCTGTCCGGCACGCGCGCGTGCTGCTTGCGTCAGCGGCCTGCGCTGTCCACGACAGCCGACCACTCGTCCAGCAAGGCCTGCGCAGACGCGTCATCCGGCCCTTCTGCCCACAGATGGGTGACCGCCTCGGCCGGGTCCGGCAGCACCATCACCCAGCGCCCGTCGGTCTCCACGACCCGCACACCGTCAGTGGTGTCGACAAAGCGATCTCCGGCCGCCTCGACGACCCGCCGCATGACCAGCCCCTTGACGGCCCAGGGAGTCGCGAGATCCCGCTTGATGACGTGCGCCCGCGGAATCCGCGCATCGATCTGGCTGAGCGTGAGCTGCGTACGCGCCACCAGTCCGATCAGCCGTACGAAGGCCGCCGTACCGTCGAAGACACTGCTGAACTCCGGGACGATGAATCCGCCCTTCCCGTCACCACCGAAGATCGTCGTGTCATCGCGGCCTACCCGGGTCAGATCGTCCGGCGAGGTGGTCGTCCACTCCACCTGGGTCCCGTGATACGCCGCCACCTGCTCGGCGATCCGCGTGGTGGTCACCGGCAGCGCCACCCGCCCGCTGCGCCGTTCGGCCGCGACGAGGTCGAGCATCACGAGCAGGGCCCGGTCGTCCTCTACGATCCTCCCCTTCTCGTCGACCAGGGACAGCCGCTCACCGACCGGGTCGAACCGCACCCCGAACGCGGCCCGAGCGGACGCCACGATCTCTCCCAGCCGCACCAGCCCCGACCGCCGCGCATCCGCCGACTCCGTGGGCCTGGACTCGTCGAGACCGGGATTGATGGTCAGCGAGTCCACACCGAGCTTGCCGAGCAGACTCGGCAGCACCAGCCCGGCACTGCCGTTCGACGCGTCGACGACGACCTTCAGCCCCGACTCCGAGATGCCGGTCGTATCGACGTTCCGCAGCAGCGACCCGGTGTACGAGTCGAAGACGCTGGCAGGGAAGTGCAGGTCCCCGATCTCTCCAGGGAAAGCTCGCCGGTACTCCTGGCGCGCGAAGACCCGGTCCAGCTTCCGCTGGCTGGCCTGCGAGAGGTCGGCACCCTGCCCGTCGAAGAACATGATGTCCACGGAATCCGGCACTCCGGGCGTCGTCCGGATCATGATCCCGCCGGCACTGCCCCGCGCGGTCTGCTGCCGCGCCACGGGCAGCGGTACGTTCTCCAGGTCTCGTACGTCAATGGCGCTGGCCTGCAGCGCGGAGATCACCGCCCGCTTCAGCGCCCGGGCACCACGCGAGTGGTCGCGGGCCGTCGTGACGGTGGACCCCTTCTTCAGCGTCGTCGCATAGGCACCGGCGAGACGCACGGCGAGCTCGGGTGTGATCTCGACGTTCAGAATTCCGGAGACACCACGGGCGCCGAAGAGGTGAGCCTGGCCCCGGGACTCCCAGATCACCGAGGTGTTGACAAAGGCGCCGGCCTCGATGGTCTTGAACGGATAGACACGCACGTTGCCCTGAACGATCGATTCCTCACCGATCAGGCACTCGTCTCCGATGACCGCGCCGTCCTCGATCCGGGCGGCGCGCATGATGTCGGTGTTCTTCCCGACGACACAGCCGCGCAGATTGCTGTGCTGCCCGACGTAGACGTTGTCATGGACAACGGCCTTGTGCAGAAAAGCTCCGCTCTTCACGACGACGTTCGAGCCGACGACGGTGTGCTCCCGGATTTCCGCGCCGGCCTCGACCTTTGCGTAGTCCCCGATGTACAGGGGTCCGCGGAGAACGGCATCGGGATGCACCTCAGCGCCTTCCGCGACCCATACACCCGGAGAGATCTCGAAACCGTCGATCTCGACGTCGACCTTGCCCTCCAGGACGTCGGCCTGCGCCTTCACGTAGCTCTCGTGGGTGCCGACATCCTCCCAGTACCCTTCCGCGACATACCCATAGACCGGCTTGCCCTCCTTCATCAACTGCGGGAAGACATCGCCTGACCAGTCCACGGGCACACCGGGCTCGACATAGTCGAAGACCTCGGGCTCCATGACGTAGATGCCGGTGTTCACGGTGTCCGAGAAGACCTGACCCCAGGTCGGCTTCTCGAGGAAGCGCTCGACCCGACCCTGCTCATCGACAATGGTGATGCCGAATTCCAGCGGATTGGGCACGCGAGTCAGACAGACGGTGACCAGCGCACCCTTTTCCTTGTGGAAATTGATCAGCTCGGTGAGGTCGAAGTCGGTCAGGGCATCACCGGAGATGACGAGGAAAGCATCGTCCTTCAACGCCTCTTCGGCGTTCTTGACGCTTCCGGCGGTACCGAGTGGCTTCTCCTCATTGGCATAGCTGAGCTCCATTCCGAGCTCTTCACCGTCACCGAAGTAGTTCTTGACCAGCGAGGCCAGGAACTGAACGGTCACGACGGTCTCGGTCAGCCCATGCCTTTTGAGCAGCCGCAGAACGTGCTCCATGATCGGCCGGTTGGCCACCGGCAGGAGCGGCTTGGGCATGCTTGAGGTCATGGGGCGCAGGCGTGTGCCTTCGCCCCCGGCCATCACGACGGCCTTCATGTCGGAAGCGTCCTCCTCGAAGAGACGACGGTCTAGCCGACTTCACCCGTCCAGATTGTCCCGCACTTTTCCGCCGCGGGCCATCGAGCCGCTACGCCCGTTTCAATCGGCAGGTTCAATCGGCCATGGCGTCCGCACGAACCAGGCGGCGGACTTGTACCACGTAGAGGACTCCTGCCCACCAGTACAGCGTTGTACCCCATCCGGCGAACGCCCATCCGAAAATAGCAGCGAGTGACGGGATCCATCCACTTCCGTCGCTGAGCAGCAACAACGGGAAGGCATACATCAGGTTGAACGTGGCTGCCTTCCCGAGGAAGTTCACCTGCGGTGGCGGATAGCCATGACGCCTGAGGATGCCCACCATCACCAGCAGAACCAGCTCTCGCGCCAAAAGTACAGCGGTCAACCAGATGGGCAGAATCTCGCGCCAGGTGAGACCGACGAGAGTCGAGAGAATGTAGAGCCGGTCGGCCGCGGGGTCGAGCAGCCGGCCGAGACTGCTGATCTGGTTCCAGCGTCGCGCGAGCTTGCCGTCCAGGTAGTCGCTGATGCCGCTCAGAGCCAGCACCAGAAGCGCCCAGCCGTCGCTCTTGGGCCCGCCGAACTCGGGCCGGAGAATCAGCCACAGGAACAGCGGCACGCCAATGAGCCGCGCCATGCTGAGGATGTTGGGGATGGTGAGGACCCGGTCTGTCTGGACACGGGTCTCCTGGACCTCCACCCGGGGGCCTCCTGCGGGAAACGTACCTACGATGCTCCCTGACCCTACCTCAACACAAAAAAGCTCTGACTCTCGGGCTGTATGCCCAAGAGTCAGAGCTGTAAAAGGAGTTCGGCGGCGTCCTACTCTCCCACAGGGTCCCCCCTGCAGTACCATCGGCGCTGTAAGGCTTAGCTTCCGGGTTCGGAATGTAACC
>NZ_JBITES010000021.1:0-122616 GCF_044455405.1 Streptomyces sp. NPDC051243
CTGAGGTCGGGCAGGAGGTGCCGTTTCTTGACGCCGGCCACTGCGGGCGGACACCCCCCGACCCGTCCCCTTCCCGCCGTACGCGACCGCGGGCCCGTAGGTAACTAGGCAAGCCAACAGGGAGAGAAGGTGCAAGGGGCGCCCCGCCATGGAGGGCGCCCCTTACCTCGCGACACGCGCGCGTGCCGTTCACGCCAGTTGTACGACCGCCCGCGACATCCCGAGCACCTTCTGCCCGGCGCTCTTCACGGTCAGGTCGACGCGGACCCGGTTGTCGTCGAGCTTGGCCGCGACCTTGCCGCTGACCTCGATCGTGGCGCCCTGGTCGTCGTTCGGGACGACGACGGGCTTGGTGAAGCGGACGCCGTACTCGACGACCGCGCCCGGATCGCCGGTCCAGTCGGTGACCACACGGATCGCCTCGGCCATGGTGAACATGCCGTGCGCGATGACGTCCGGCAGGCCGACCTCCTTGGCGAACTTCTCGTTCCAGTGGATCGGGTTGAAGTCACCGGAGGCGCCCGCGTACTGGACGAGCGTGGCGCGAGTCACGGGGAAGGTTTGGGCGGGCAGTTCGGTGCCGACCTCGATGTCGCCGTACGCGATCTTCGCTGTCATCGCTCTCAGGCCTCTCCTTCTGCGGCGTCCGCCCCACGGGCGACGAGCTTCGTCCAGGCGGTCACGACGTGCTCCCCCGCCTCGTCGTGGACCTCGCCGCGGATGTCCAGGATCTCGTTGCCCGCCATGGACTTGATGGCCTCGATGGTCGAGGTGACCGTCAGCCGGTCGCCGGCGCGCACCGGGCGGGTGTAGGCGAACTTCTGGTCGCCGTGCACCACGCGGCTGTAGTCCAGCCCGAGCTGGGGGTCGGTCGTGACCTGCGCCGCGGCCTTGAAGGTGATCGCGAACACAAAGGTCGGCGGGGCGATCACATCCGAGTGGCCGAACGCCTTGGCGGCCTCCGGGTCCGTGTACGCCGGGTTGGTGTCCCCCACCGCCTGCGCGAACTCCCGGATCTTCTCCCGGCCCACCTCGTAGGGGTCGGTGGGCGGGTAGCTCCGCCCCACGAAGGACTGGTCGAGCGCCATGGCTCGGCACCTCCTACTGTCTACTGCGGCTGACCTGCTGGTTGGCCTGGCTGATTCACCCGGGGTCGGCCGGAACCGGCCGGTAACCGGGGCGGAAACGACGCGAGGCCGCCCCCGTTCATGGGGGCGGCCTCGCGTACGAGCCTGATTTATCGCGTCTCGCGGTGCGCGGTGTGCGCGTTGCAACGCGGGCAGTGCTTCTTCATCTCAAGACGGTCCGGGTTGTTACGCCGGTTCTTCTTGGTGATGTAGTTCCGCTCCTTGCACTCCACGCAGGCCAGCGTGATCTTCGGGCGGACGTCGGTGGCAGCCACGTGAGTGCTCCTTGACGAACGGATGGATTGATTTAACGCAAGAAAGAGTAGCCGATCGAAGGACCGACCCCGCAATCGGCTACTGTCAGTAGCGGTGACCGGACTTGAACCGGTGACACAGCGATTATGAGCCGCTTGCTCTACCGACTGAGCTACACCGCTGTGATGTGATCGGACCCCGCCTCGCGGCGGGAACCCTTCACACCAGAGCCCCAATACGGAATCGAACCGTAGACCTTCTCCTTACCATGGAGACGCTCTGCCGACTGAGCTATTGGGGCGAGCGATGAAGACATTACACGCTCGGCTGCCGTTCACCCAAATCCGTTTCGCGGCCCCTCCCTGCGGCCGATCGGCTGACCGCACAGACGCCTCGGAGGCCACTGCGCCACCACCGGAGCCACCGCGGCGGTGCCTCCGGTTCGGTGGGCCACACCGGTACGACTATTGCGCTCCTGCGCGCCAGGGCCGGATCGCCCGCCTAGGCTCGTCTCACTCTGCGTGATCTTGCGTGCCCGGCGCAGTTCTCCGGCACCGTCCCCGTAGCCCCGACGCGCAGCCCCGAGCCTCTGGAACGCGATGCCCGACAGTCAGCCCCAGCCGCCCCACTCCTCGTCCTCGTCGGGCTCGTCCGGACCGGCCGACCCGGCCGCACTGCTGCTGTGCGGAGCGCGGCTCACCGACGGCCGGACCGTGGACGTACGGCTGGTCGGCGGACGCATCGAGGCGGTCGGCACGGCCGGGAGCCTGGCGGGGGACGGCACGCGCGCGTGCGGCGCACGCGTGGACCTCAGCGGCTATCTGCTGCTGCCGGCCCCCGCCGAACCGCACGCCCACGGCGACACGGCCCTCTCCGCCGACGAGGGCGGGCCTGTCTCGTACGACCCCCAGGACGTCCAGCGCCGGGCCACCGAGGCCGCGCTGCTCCAGCTCGGGCACGGGGCGACCGCGCTACGGGCGCATGTGCGCGTGGGCGACGTCCAGGGGCTGGGCGCGCTGGCCGCCGTACTGCAGGCACGGCGCTCACTGCGCGGGCTCACCGAGTTGACGACGGTGGCGATGCCGCGGCTGCTGACCGGCGTGGCCGGCGCCGAAGGGCTGGCCATGCTGCGGGACGCGTTGAAGATGGGCGCGTCGGTGGTCGGCGGCTGCCCCGACCTGGACCCCGATCCGACGGGTTACGTGGAGGCGGTCCTGGAGGTCGCCTCGGAGCACGGCTGCCCCGTCGACCTGCACACCGACGCCACCGACCCGGCCCGTCTGGCCCGCCTCGCCGCGATGGCCGGCGGGCTGCGCCCCGGCGTGACCCTCGGGCCGTGCGGCGCCCTGGGACGCCTGCCCGCGCAGGTGGCCTCGCGCACCGCGGACCAGCTCGCGGCGGCCGGGGTGACCGTGGTGTGCCTGCCGCAGGGTGGCTGCGGGGGCGTGGAAAGGCGGGCCACGGCGCCCGTACGACTGCTGCGCTCCGCCGGCGTACGGGTCGCGGCCGGGAGCGGCGCCCTGAGGGACGTGGCGAATCCGGTGGGACGCGGCGACCCGTTGGAGGCCGCCTATCTGCTCTCCTCGCGCCACGGGCTGCGCCCCGAGGACTCCTACGACGCTGTGAGCGCGTCCGCGCGTGCGGTGCTGGGCCTGCCGGAGGTGCGGGTCGAGGCGGGCTTCCCGGCCGAGCTGCTGGCGGTGCGCGGGGACCGGCTGGCGGGGGCGCTGTCACTCGCGTACAGCCGCATCGTGGTGCATCGGGGGCGCGTGGTGGCACGGACGAGCGCGGTGCGGGAGTACTGCAACTCGGCTGTGGCCGCGGAGTTGGGCTTGCCTCGGCAGGGGCGGGGGGAGCTGTCCTGAGGGCTGGGGGCGGAAGTGGCCCGGCCAGGGTGCTCTCGTGCCGAGTGTGCGTGCAGGAGGTGTTCTCCTGCGGGGTGTGCGGTGCAGGAGGTGTTCTCCTGCGGGGTGTGCGGTGCAGGGGGTGTTCTCCCTCGGGGTGTGCGTGCAGGGGGGCTCTCTCGGGGGGCGCGTGGAGGTGCTTCGGGGAGCTTCGGTGGTTGTGCTTCCAGCAGGGGCGGGGTGCGCCCGGCGTCCGGCGATGGGCGTGTGTCCGGCGTCCGGCGATGGGCGTGTGTCCGGCGTCCGGCAGTGGGCGTGCGCCCGGGCGTCCGGGAAGGCGTGCGCCCGGTGGGCCCGGCGTCCGGGGACGGGCGTGCGCCCCGCGAACGTGGCTGCGCGCCCCTCGGCGTGGGGCGTGCGCCTGGGCATGTGAGGCGTGGCTGAAGTCGTGCGGCGGATGCGGCCGTCCGGGCGTACGGTCGGAAACATGCGCATTGTCATCGCTGGTGGTCATGGTCAGATCGCGCTGCGGCTGGAGAAGCTGCTGGCCGCGCGTGGGGACGAGGTCGTGGGGATCATCCGGAAGGCCGAACAGGGCGACGATCTGCGGGAGTCCGGCGCCGAACCCCTCCTGCTGGACCTGGAGTCGGCCTCGGTCGAGGAGGTCGCGGAACGGCTGCGGGGCGCCGACGCGGCGGTCTTCGCGGCCGGCGCGGGCCCCGGCAGTGGGTCGGCCCGTAAGGACACCGTGGACAAGGGGGCGGCGGTCCTCTTCGCGGACGCGGCGGTCCGGGCCGGCGTGCGGCGCTTCCTGATCGTGTCGTCGATGGGCGCGGACCCGAACCACGAAGGCAGCGAGATCTTCGACGTCTACCTGCGCGCCAAGGGCGAGGCCGACGAGTACGTCCGCGGCCTGGACGCTCTGGACTGGACGATCCTGCGTCCCGGCATGCTGACGAACGACGCCGGAACCGGCCAGGTACGCCTCGAGGCCAGCACCGGCCGCGGCCCCATCCCGCGCGACGACGTGGCCGCCGCACTCGCGGAGTTGCTCGACACGCCGGCGACGGCCGGCCTGACGCTCGAACTGGTCAGCGGGTCGGCTCCCGTGTCGGTGGCGGTGAAGTCGGTGGCGGGGAACTGAAGTTGGGCGACGCCGGGGTGCCTGAGGCGCAAGAGGCGCTGTTGCGGCGCATGTACGAGGTCTTCTCGACGGACGAGCGGGAGTCCTTCATGCAGCGGTGCCTCGCGCCCGACGTGGACTGGCCGAACGTTGCGGGCGGAGTCCGACTGCACGGCCGCGAGGCGGTACGCGCCTACTGGGCGCGGCAGTTCGCCTCCGGGCATCCCCTCGTACGGCTGGAGGGTCTGCACCGTGATGCGGACGCCGAGGCGGTGGTGGCGACCGTCCGGCCGGGGGTGCGCGACGCGTCGGGCGAGCGGTGGGCGGAGGAGACGGTCGAGCATGTGTATCGGTTCGACGGGGACGGGCTGGTGACACGGATGGATGTGCGAGCGGGCGCGTAGGGAGTGGGCGCTCGGAGAGGGGACTGTGGGCGGCCGGAACCCGGGCTGGCGGAAACCGGACGTTCGAAACCCGGGCGTTCGAAACCCAGGCGTTCGAAGCCTCAGAACAGCGGAAGCTGCCCAGGGAAATCGGGCACGACGTACCCGTCGAGGGCGGGCTGCGCCGCCCCGAGGTGCGCCTGCCGCCGTGATCCGGGGCACGACAGCAGTTCCCCGTTCTCCCGCGCGCCGGGCGGATCATGCCGCGCGAACCTACCGGCGACTACGGCGATCTCACGACGGCACTCGGGGCAGCTTCTGCGACGCGTGGCCATGGGGCCAGTGTGCCCCGGCCATGACCCTGGAACGCGGAAACCCCCTCCGGTCTACGTTTCCGCAGATCGGAGGGGGTTTCGCTCAGCGTGGCGGCGCCAGGATTCGAACCTGGGAAGGCTGAGCCGGCAGATTTACAGTCTGCTCCCTTTGGCCGCTCGGGCACACCGCCGGGTTTGCTGCCTCTCGAACCGCTTTTCGGCGGTGCTCCCTGGCAACGACGTAAACAATACCCGATGCGGAGGGGTGCTTCGCCACCCGATTGATCGCCTCCCGGGGGACGACGGGTGGCTAGGCTTGTCCGGATGCGGTCCGGGGCCTGCCCCGGACTCGGCGGCCACCCCCACGCCCGCCGATACGCACCTCACACGCACCCCGATACAAGGAGCCACAGGACATGGCCGACTCCAGTTTCGACATCGTCTCGAAGGTCGAGCGGCAGGAGGTCGACAACGCCCTCAACCAGGCCGCCAAGGAGATCTCGCAGCGCTACGACTTCAAGGGCGTGGGTGCCTCGATCTCGTGGTCCGGTGAGAAGATCCTGATGGAGGCGAACTCCGAGGACCGGGTGAACGCAGTCCTCGACGTCTTCCAGTCCAAGCTGATCAAGCGCGGGATCTCACTGAAGGCCCTGGACGCGGGCGAGCCCCAGCTCTCGGGCAAGGAGTACAAGATCTTCGCGTCGATCCAGGAGGGCATCTCCCAGGAGAACGCGAAGAAGGTGGCGAAGATCATTCGCGACGAGGGCCCGAAGGGCGTCAAGGCTCAGGTGCAGGGCGACGAGCTGCGGGTCAGCTCGAAGAGCCGTGACGACCTGCAGGCCGTGATCGCCCTGCTGAAGGGCAAGGAATTCGACTTCGCGCTGCAGTTCGTGAACTACCGGTGAGCCACTGACTCAGGTCGCAGGAGGTACGAGGAAGGGTGGGCGCCCGTCGGCGCCCACCCTTCTCGCCTGCTGGCCGCGGTCCGGGGTGTGCTCCTCGCTCAGTTGCGTGAGTGGCCGAACAGGATGCGGTAGGCGATCAGGAGCACGAGTGAGCCGCCGATCGCGGCGGCCCAGGTGGCGCCGTCGTAGAAGTCCTTGGTGATCGGGTGGTCCAGCCAGCGGGCCGAGATCCAGCCACCGATGAACGCGCCCGCGATACCGATGATCGTCGTGCCGATGAAGCCGCCCGGGTCTCGACCCGGCAGCAGGAACTTCGCGATGGCCCCGGCCAACAGCCCCAGGATGATCCAGCTGATGATGGTCATGACCTGAACCTGCCCTTCCGCGCTGTGCTCTCACTGTCCGAACCGTGTGACTTCTGTGCGGACAGGTTGTGCGGGCGCCATGTGCGTGTGCACTGCGCGCCGCGTGCCGCTCTTCACTGAGTCCGGCTCGTGGCGCGCCTGTTCGTGCCCTGTTGATACAGAAGACGTCACTGCGGCGCTCCTCGGTTGCACTGATCAGTAGGGTTCGGGCCATGACAGGCTCCAGTTCTGCTTCCGAGCTGCGGCGCACCCTGGGGGTCGGGGACGCCGTGGTCATCGGGCTCGGCTCGATGGTCGGGGCCGGGATCTTCGCCGCCCTGGCGCCCGCCGCGCGCGCGGCCGGATCCGGGCTGCTGCTCGGGCTCGCGGTCACGGCCGTGGTCGCCTACTGCAACGCCACGTCGTCGGCACGGCTGGCCGCTCTGTATCCGGCCTCGGGGGGCACGTATGTGTACGGCCGGGAGCGGCTCGGAGAGTTCTGGGGATACCTCGCCGGCTGGTCCTTCGTCGTCGGCAAGACGGCCTCCTGTGCGGCGATGGCGCTCACCGTGGGCGCGTACGTCTGGCCGGGGCAGGCGCACGCGGTGGCGGTGGCGGCCGTGGTGGCGCTCACCGCGGTGAACTACGGCGGCGTCCAGAAGTCCGCCTGGCTGACGCGGGCGATCGTTGCGGTGGTCCTGGCTGTCCTCGCTTGTGTGGTGGTCGTCTGTCTGGGGTCCGGGGAGTCCGATGCCGGGCGCCTGGACATCGGGGCCTCGGGCGGCCTGGACGGGGTGCTGCAGGCGGCGGGGCTGCTGTTCTTCGCGTTCGCCGGGTACGCGCGGATCGCGACGCTCGGCGAGGAGGTGCGGGACCCGGCGCGCACCATCCCCCGGGCGATTCCGCTGGCCCTGGGCATCGCGCTGGTGGTGTACGCGTGTGTGGCGATGGCTGTCCTTTCCGTGCTGGGGTCGGAGGGTCTCGGGGACGCGGGCGCACCGCTGGCCGACGCGGTCCGGGCGGCCGGGGTACCCGGGCTGGCCCCCGTGGTGCGAGTGGGCGCGGCTGTCGCCGCCCTCGGCTCGCTGCTCGCTCTGATCCTGGGCGTCTCGCGGACGACGCTGGCCATGGCCCGCGACCGGCATCTGCCCAGTGCCCTGGCAGCCGTGCATCCACGTTTCCAGGTGCCGCACCGGGCCGAGCTGGCCGTGGGCGCGGTGGTGGCGGTCCTGGCCGCCACGGTCGATGTGCGGGGCGCGATCGGGTTCTCCTCCTTCGGTGTGCTGGCGTACTACGCGGTGGCCAACGCCTCGGCCTGGACGCTCGACTCGAAGCCGACCGCGCGGATCGTGCCGGCGGTGGGGCTGCTCGGGTGCGTGGTGCTGGCGTTCTCCCTTCCGGGGGTGTCGGTCGCCGCCGGTGCGGGGGTGCTGGCGGTGGGAGTGGTCGCCTATGGGGTGCGGCGGTGGGTGGTGGAGCGGTCGGGTGGCGGGCGCGGTAGGGCGGCGTAGGGGCGTGCGTCCGCGGTGAGTCTGCGGGTGTGACTCGCTGGTGTGCGTCCGCGGGTGTGACTCACTGATGTGCGTCCGCAGGTGTGACTCACTGATGTGCGTCCGCTGAGTGACTCCCCGGCGTGGGTCGGTTGTGCCGGCCGGGCCGGTCGGCACCACCAGCCCTTCGCGTCCTCAGGACGCCCGAGTCGACGCCGTCCGTATGTGGAAGTCGGCCCAAGGCGCCATTTCCAGCTCCTCGTTCATCTCCTCGTACCAGCCCGTGCCGTCGACCCAGGTGCGCAGCCAGTCGGTGAGGCTCGGGGCGTCCACGTACCACGCGTGGTCGGCGTCCTCGGCGTTCGGTTCGAAGAGCAGGACGGTGGTCTGGGGGCTGTGGCAGTCCACGCAGGCGTACATAGCGCAGCCCCAGTGGGATATCGGAAGGATGCCTTCGGGCCAGGGCCAGTCGGGGTCCTTGCGGCCGCTCTCGCGGTTGGCGAGGTACTGCGTGACGGCGGCGGGCTCGCCGGCGGGAGCGCTGTCGAGCAGGGGCAACAGGCCGTATTCCGGCCCGAATCCGCCGTCTCCTATGTTCAGGTAGAGGTCGGCGAGCAGCGGGGGCAGACGGAAGCCGAGGGCGGCCTCGGCCCGTGCCAGGGTGGCCGCGTCCACGGGCTCCGGGAGTGAAGGCCAGCCCCACGGGCGGGTCTTGCGGGCCTTGTCCCCCACCCTCGTCAGCAACTGCTCGTTCTCGGTCATGCGTTCATGATGCAAGCCGCCACTGACAATCGGTCCGGCCTGTGGACAACCACCGAGTTGTGGAAACCGGGTGGCCGACGCAGCCCCGGTCCCGCAGCTCTACCGCACCACAGCAGTACCAGGCGTTACCAGCGCGACGAGAACGGCTGGTCCGTCGGCACGATTTCGCGGCCCAGCGGGAACAGCGACACCGGGATCAGCTTGAAGTTGGCGATGCCGAACGGGATACCGATGATCGTGATGCAGAGGGCGAGGCCCGTGACGATGTGGCCGATGGCCAGCCACCAGCCCGCGAGGACCAGCCACAGAACGTTGCCTATGCAGGAGGGGGCTCCGGCGTCGCGGCGCTCGACCGTGGTGTACCCGAAGGGCCACAGGGCGTAGACGCCGATGCGGAAGGCCGCGATGCCGAACGGGATGCCGATGATCGTGATGCAGAGCAGGAGGCCCGCGAGCAGATAGCCGAGGAACAGCCAGAAGCCGCTCAGAACGAGCCAGATGACGTTGAGGATGGTCTTCACTGTGGGGGGCCTGCCATCTTTTCGAGCCGGGCGATACGGTCCGCCATCGGCGGGTGGGTGGAGAACATTCTGGAGAACCCCTGACCCGGACGGAAGGGGTTCGCGATCATCATGTGGCTGGCGGTCTCGATGCGGGGCTCGGGGGGCAGCGGGAGCTGTTTGGTGCCGAGTTCGAGCTTGCGCAGGGCGCTGGCGAGAGCGAGCGGATCGCCGGTGAGCTGGGATCCGGACGCGTCGGCCTCGTACTCCCTGGAGCGGCTGATGGCCAACTGGATGAGCGTGGCGGCGAGCGGGCCCAAGATCATGATCAGCAGGAGGCCGAGGATGCCGGGGCCGTCGTCGTCATCGGAGCGGCCGATCGGGATCAGCCAGGCGAAGTTGACCAGGAACATGATCACCGAGGCGAGGGCGCCGGCGACCGATGAGATCAGGATGTCACGGTTGTAGACGTGGCTCAGCTCGTGGCCGATGACGCCGCGCAGCTCACGCTCGTCGAGGATGCGCAGGATGCCTTCGGTGCAGCACACGGCGGCGTTGCGCGGGTTGCGGCCCGTCGCGAACGCGTTCGGCGCCTCCGTCGGCGAGATGTAGAGGCGGGGCATGGGCTGGCGGGCCTGAGTGGAGAGCTCGCGGACCATGCGGTAGAGCCCCGGGGCCTCGAACTCGCTGACCGGGCGGGCGCGCATCGCGCGTAGCGCCAGCTTGTCGCTGTTCCAGTACGCGTACGCGTTCGTGCCCAGCGCGATCAGGACCGCGACGACGAGCCCCATGCGGCCGAAGAAGCTGCCGATGACGATGATGAGTGCGGACAGTCCCCCGAGGAGTACTGCGGTCCTGAGCCCGTTGTGCCGGCGGTGCACGGTACGCCCTCCAAGTGGTGCGGCAGGGGAACCCTTTGCTGGTCGATCTCCGATGCCACTGGTGTCGTCGTGTCACGTCCAGTGGACCCTTCCGTACTGGTCAACGCCAGGCGAGGGCCACGGGTTCCCTGGTGGGTACAGCGACGGGCGTGGGCCGTCCGGGTGAAGGCGCCGGCACGCGCGCGGCGGCCTGGGTTCCGCACGCGCGCGTGGGGAACGCGCCAGGGCTCAGGGCGCAGGCGTAATGCGCCGGAGCCCAGGACACAGGCGCGATGCGCGAGGGCCCCGCACTCCGCCGTGTGCGCCAGGGCCCAGAACGCCGGCGTAGTGCGCCAGGCTCAGAAGAGCCCGATGTCGGCGAAGCGCAGGATCAGCTGAGGCGCGCCGGAGAGGGCGATGGCGACGACACCGGTGAGGGCCAGCGTGGCCGTAACGGGTGCGGGGGCGAGATGCCTGACGGGCTCTCCCTCGGGGGCGCGGAACAGCACGGCCGTCCACTGGAGGTAGTAGTACAGCGCGATCACGACGTTGACGGCCATGATCACGGCGAGCCAGCCGAGGCCCGCGTCGACGGCGGCGGAGAAGACGGTGACCTTGGCGAACAGGCCGATGATGCCCGGCGGGAGTCCGGCGAGGCAGAGCAGGAAGAAGGCCAGGACCAGTGCGGACAGGGGGTTGCGCTGGTACAGGCCGCGGTAGTCGCTGATGCGGTTGAGGGTCTTCGTACGTCCGACGAGCGCGGCCACCGCGAAGGCGCCGAGGTTCACGGCGCCGTACATGAGGGCGTAGGCGACGGTGGAGCCGATGGACCGCTCGGCGTCCTTGGAGTACGCGGCGGCGGCGATCGGCACCAGGAGGTAGCCGGCCTGACCGACGGAGGACCAGGCGAGCAGGCGTACCGCGCTGTACGCGCGCGTGGCCTGCTGGCGCAGGGCACCGACGTTGCCGACGGTCATGGTGAGGGCGGCGAGCGCCGCGAGGGCGGGGCCCCAGACCTCGGCGTAGGACGGGAGGGCGATGACCGTGACGAGGATCAGCCCGGTGAAGCCGACCGCCTTGCCGACGACCGACAGATAAGCGGCGACCGGCAGGGGCGCTCCGACATAGGTGTCCGGCACCCAGAAGTGGAAGGGCACGGCGGCCGTCTTGAAGGCGAAGCCGACCAGGGTGAGGACGACTCCGGTCTGGGCGAGGATCTCGAGCTGCCCGTCGACGTTCTGGATCCGCTCGGCGATCTGGGTCAGGTAGAGGGTGCCCGTGGAGGCGTACACGAAGCTGATGCCCATGAGGCTGACCGCGGTCGCGGTGACCGACGACAGGAAGAACTTAAGGGCCGCTTCGGAGGACTTGCGGTCGCCGTGGCGGAGGCCGACCAGGGCGAATGCGGGCAGAGAGGCGACTTCGAGGGCGACGATGAGGGTCGCCAGGTCCCGGGAGGCCGGCAGGAGGGCGGCTCCGGCGGCGGAGGAGAGCAGCAGGAACCAGAACTCCCCTTCGGGGAGTCCCTTGTTGGCATCCTTGAGGGCGGTGACCGAGAGGAGGGCCGCGAGAAGGGCGCCACCGAGAACCAGGAGCTGGATGACGAGGGTGAAGCGGTCCGCCGTGTAGCTGCAGACGCCGGGGTCACCGGTGAGGCAGAAGGTGGAGCGGTCGCCGTCCAGGAGGGGCAGCAGCAGGAGCGCGGAGGCGGCCAGGCCGACCACGGAGGTCCAGCCGAGCAGCGCCTTCTTGTTCTCCGCGACGAACAGGTCGGCGACGAGGACCACGAGTCCGACGACCGCCGCGATGGTGGGGGGCGCGATGGCGAGCCAGTCGACCGACTGGACCACCGACTCGGCCAGGGGCTGGGCCAGGGAGCTCATCGGGTGCCTCCTGCGAGGAGCTGCTGCACGGCCGGGTCGGTCAGGCCGAGGAGGGTCTTCGGCCACAGTCCGGCGACGACGGTGAGGACGACGAGCGGGGCCCAGGCCGCGAACTCATAACTCTGGACATCGGCGAGCTTGGGGGCGTCCTGCGGTACGGCGCCCATGCAGACGCGACGGACCACGACGAGCAGGTACGCGGCCGTGAGCAGGGTGCCGAACGCGCCGATCGCCATGAAGGTGAGGAAGGCGGGGCGGCTGAGTTCGGCGGCGGGCTCGAAGGCGCCGAACAGCGCGAGCATCTCGCCCCAGAACCCGGCGAGGCCCGGCAGCCCGAGCGAGGCGACGGCCCCGAAGGCGAGCAGGCCACCGAAGCGCGGGGCCTTGCCGTACAGCGCGGCGCCGGTCTGCTCGGCGAGGGCGTCGAGGTCGGTCGTGCCCGTACGGTCCTTCAGCGCGCCGACCAGGAAGAAGAGAAGGCCGGTGATGAGGCCGTGGGCGATGTTGGCGAAGAGGGCGCCGTTCACGCCGGTCGGGGTCATCGTGGCGATGCCGAGCAGGACGAAGCCCATGTGGCCGACGGAGGAGTAGGCGATGAGGCGCTTGAGGTCGCCCTTCGCGCCCCGTTTGGCGAGGGCGAGGCAGGCCAGGGATCCGTAGATGATCCCGACGACGGCGAAGGCGGCGAGGTACGGCGCGAAGTCGGCGAATCCGTCGGGGGTGATCGGCAGCAGGATTCGGACGAACCCGTACGTGCCCATCTTCAGCAGGACGCCGGCCAGCAGGACCGAGCCCACGGTCGGCGCGGCGGTGTGCGCGTCGGGAAGCCAGCTGTGCAGCGGCCACATCGGTGTCTTGACCGCGAGCCCGATCCCGATCGCCAATACGGCGATGACCTGCACGGATGCGGTCAGCGACCGGCCGTTGTCAGTGGCGAGTGCCACCATGTCGAATGTGCCCGCCTTGATTCCGATCAGGAGCAGGCCGAGCAGCATGACCACGGAGCCGAGCAGTGTGTAGAGGATGAATTTCCAGGCGGCCTCGGCCCGGCCCTCACCGCCCCAGCGGGCGATGAGGAAGTACATCGGGATCAGGACCATCTCGAAGGCGAGGAAGAACAGCAGCAGGTCGAGGACGGCGAAGGTGGCGAGGGTGCCGGACTCGAGGACGAGCAGCAGTGCGACGAAGGCCTTCGGGGACGGGCCCGACGGCATCTTGAAGTACGAGTAGAGCGCGCACAGGAAGGTCAGCAGCGCGGTCAGGACCAGAAGGGGGAGGGAGATGCCGTCGATGCCGAGGTGGATGCGTACGTCGAGCGCGGGGATCCAGCTAATGTCCGTGCTGGCCTGCATCTTCGACGGCTGGTCGTGGTCGAAGCCGAGCGCGAGGACGACCGCGGCGATGAGGACCGCGCCGGTGACGGTGACGCCGTGCCGGAGCACGGCCTGCTCGGGCGACTTCCCCTTCAGTCCGGGCGGGGCGGGCAGGAGAGCAGCGGCCGCGCCGAGAAGCGGGCCGATGACGACGAACGCCAGAAGGAACTGCATCACGGACTCGTTGATATCGATCACGCCTGCTCACGCTCCCGTAGCGACGAGGACGGCGGCGACCGCGAGGACGACGGTGCCGGCGAGCAGCGCGCTCACATAGGTCTGCACATTGCCGGTCTGGGCACGCCGTACGGCGATGCCGAGCCAGCGGGGTAGGGCGCCCGCGCCACTTACGTAGGTGTCGACGACCTCGCGGTCGAGGAACCGGACGAGGCTCGCGCCGCCCTGGACAGGGCGGACGAACAGCGCCCGGTAGACCGCGTCCAAGTGGAAGCCGACGGCCGCGTGGCGGTGCAGCGGGCCGAGCAGGAGTCGGCCGGGGTCAGCCGGGTCCGGTGCGTAGGCCACTCCCCCGTACACGGGCGCGTGACTGGCGATGGCCTCCGCCTCGACCTGGGCGGCGTCGCCCTCGGGGTGGGCCGCGACCGCACCCAGCGGGACACGGGCCGTAAGCGAGGTCGTGTGCCGCCAGGCCGCGTAGGTGACGATGCCGCCGATCAGGGCCACCCCCGTGCCGAGGACGGATGTGGCGAGGGTCGGGGCGAGGTCGCGGCCGTCGAACCAGTCCGGGAGCGCGCGGTACGCGAGCGCGCCGACGGCGAGGGACGGCACGGCCAGCACCCACAGCACCACGGTCATCGTGAGCGGCTGCCTGCCGTGGTCGGGGGCCTCGGCGCCCCTGCCGCGGAAGGCCAGCAGCCACAGGCGCGTCGCGTACGCGGCGGTGAGCAGGGCGGTGACGACGCCGGCGATGAGGACGGTCCAGCCCGCGGCGCCGGGGGCGTGCTCGGTGTGGCCCGTGGCGACGTGCTCGGCGGCCCCGAGGACGGACTCCTTGGAGAAGAAGCCGCTGAACGGCGGGATCGCGGCGAGCGCGAGGAGCGCCACGGTCATCGTCCAGAAGGCGTCCGGGACGCGGTCGCGCAGGTGGCTCATGCGGGACATGGCGGCCAGGGAGTTGGTGCCGGCGGCGTGGATGATCACGCCGGCCGCGAGGAACAGCAGTGCCTTGAAGGCGCCGTGGGAGAGGAGGTGGAAGACGGCGGCACCGCGGTCGGCTACGGCGAGGGCGCCGGTCATGTAGCCGAGCTGGCCGATCGTCGAGTAGGCCAGGACGCGCTTGATGTCGTCCTGGGCGAGTGCGGCGAGACCGGAGCCGATCATCGTGACGGCGGCCATCAGGGCCAGGACGATCATCGCGGCCTGGGATGCCTCGAAGACCGGGAGGAGACGGGCGATGAAGTAGACACCGGCGGCGACCATCGTCGCGGCGTGGATCAGCGCGGAGACCGGCGTCGGGCCTGCCATCGCGTCGGGGAGCCAGGTGTGCAGCGGGAACTGCGCCGACTTGCCCGCCACGCCCGCGAGGAGCAGCAGCGCGATCAGCGTCGGGTGGTCGAGTCCGCCGCTCGCGACGGTGCCGAGGACCTTCGTGATGCGGAAGGACCCGGCGTCGCCGGCCAGGGCGAACAGGCCGATGAGGAAGGGCACGTCACCGAGCTTGGTCACGAGGAAGGCCTTGATGGAGGCGGCGCGGGCCTCCGGGGTCTCCCAGTAGTGGCCGACCAGGAAGTACGAGCAGATGCCCATGACCTCCCAGCCGACCAGCAGCACCATCAGGTCGCCGGAGTAGACGACGAGCAGCATCGCGGAGGTGAACAGGGAGACGAGCGCGGCGTACGAGGGGTAGCGCGGGTCCTCACGGAGATAGCCCGTCGAGTAGATCTGCACGCAGGTGGCGACGACGCCGACGAGTACGGCGACGAGAGCCGCGAAGCCGTCGATGTGCAGGGCGAGTTCGATCGGGACCGAGCCGGTGGGCGTGAGTTCGGTGGCGGCGTTGATCGCCTGGTCGCCGCCCTGGCGCACGGCGACCACCGCGGCGAGCACCAGGGACACGAGTGTCGGCAGGACGGCCAGCGGGCGGACGAAGCCGGGGGCCGTGCGGCCCAGGAGCAGGCCGGCCGCGGCGCCCAGGAACGGAAGGAGGGGGACGAGTGCGGCGAGGGTGGTCGTGGTCACGCGGTGGCCTCAGCCTTCTCGGCCTGCCCGGTCGTGAGGGCGTCGTGGTCGGGGCCGTCGCTGTCGTGGCTCTCGGCGGTGTCGCGGAGCTTGTCGATGTCCGAGGTGCCGCGGTTGCGGTGGACGGCGAGGACGATCGCCAGGCCGATGCCGATCTCGGCGGCGGCGATGGTGATGGTGAACAGGGTCAGGGCCTGGCCGGAGTGCAGGGTCTCCTCGGCTGCCTTGCTGAGCCAGACGTCGAAGGCGACCAGGTTGAGGTTGACGGCGTTGAGCATCAGCTCGACCGACATCAGGACCAGGATCGCGTTGCGGCGGGCGAGGACGCCGTACAGGCCGGTGCAGAAGAGGAGGGCGGAGAGTACGGCGGGATAGGCGAGGTGCATCAGCGCGTCTCCTTCTCGCTCGGGGCGCCGGGCTCGGTGGCGGCGGCGCTGGTGCCGGGCCGGTCGGCGGGAGTCGGAGCGGAGACGACCGCGCCGGGCTGTTCGGCGGTTTCCTTCGCCTTGCGGGACAGGACGATCGCGCCGACCAGGGCGGCGAGCAGGAGGACGGAGAGGCCTTCGAAGGGCAGGACCCAGTTCTGGAAGAGGCTCTCGCCGGTGGCCCTGGTGGAGCCGGCGGCGGGGCCGTCGAGGTCGATCCAGGTCGTGCGGAAGGCGTCGACGACCACCCAGATCAGCGTGGCCGCGCTGGCGACGGCCACGGTGAGGGCCGCCCAGCGGTTGCCGGAGTCGGCGTCCGGGGAGCGGCCGATGGGGGCCTTGGTGAGCATCAGACCGAACAGAAGGAGGACGACGACGGAACCGACGTAGATGAGGACCTGCACCCAGGCGATGAACTCGGCGGTGAGCAGGAGGAACTCGACGGCGAGACCGCCGAGCGTGACCACCAGCCACAGGGCGGCGTGCACCAGCTGCCGGGTGGTGACGGTGACCAGCGCGGCGCCGAAGGTGACCAGGCCGACCAGGAGGAAGGCGATCTCGACTCCGGTCGGGGAGAGGAAGCCGTGGGTTGCGTCGGCGGCAGTGGTGGTCGCAGGCGCCACCAGAAGGCCGGCGGTTGCGGTGAGGATCATTCCGGGCCCTCCTGCTTCGGCTGGTCCGTCTGCTGCTTGGACTCGCCGGCCGGCCGGGTCGGCTGCTCGGCGGCGCGGGCCTGCTCCTCCGCGTGCGGCTCGCTCGTGCCGGAGGCGGCGGGCGGGGCGGCGGGCTCGGCGGTTGCGGTCTGCTGCTGGGCAGCCGGGGCCTGTTGCTGGGCCGCCAGCTTCTCGGCGGTCTTGCGGGCGGCGGCGATCTCCTTCGGCTCCTCCGCACCGGGGTCCAGGGCGGGCGGGGCCGGGACGGTCCACATCCACTCGCGGAGCTTGTCGCGTTCGTGGGTGAGGTCGCGGATGTCGGTCTCGGCGTACTCGAACTCCGGGGACCAGAACAGGGCGTCGAAAGGACAGACCTCGATGCAGATACCGCAGTACATGCACAGGGAGAAGTCGATGGCGAAGCGGTCGAGGACGTTGCGGCTGCGTTCGCGACCGCCGGGCGTCGCCGCCGGGACCGTCTCCTTGTGGGAGTCGATGTAGATGCACCAGTCCGGGCACTCGCGGGCGCAGAGCATGCAGACCGTGCAGTTCTCCTCGAACAGGCCGATCACGCCGCGGGTGCGGGGCGGGAGATCGGGCTGGGCGTCCGGGTACTGCGCGGTGACGGACTTCTTCGTCATCGTGCGGAGGGTGACGGCCAGGCCCTTGGCCAGGCCACTTCCAGGAATGGCCATGGTTACTGGATCACCACCTTGACGACGCCGGTGAGGGCGATCTGGGCGAGGGAGAGAGGGACGAGGAGGGTCCAGGAGAGCTTCTGGAGCTGGTCCTCGCGCAGCCGGGGGTAGGTGACGCGGAGCCAGATCACGATGAAGGCGAGGACGGCCGTCTTCAGCAGGGTCCAGACCCAGCCAAGACCGTCGGCGCCCCAGGGGCCGTGCCAGCCGCCCAGGAAGAGGACGGTGGTCAGGCCGCACAGAACGACGATTCCGGCGTACTCGGCGAGGAGGAAGAGGGCGAAGCGGAGACCGGTGTACTCGGTGTAGGCACCGAAGATGATCTCCGAGTCGGCGACGGGCATGTCGAACGGCGGGCGCTGGAGTTCGGCAAGTCCGGCGACGAAGAAGACGATCGCGCCGACGATCTGCCAGGGCAGCCACCACCACTCGAAGGCGTCCAGGATGCCGGGGAGGGAGACGGTGCCGGCCGCCATCGCGACGGAGGCGGCGGTCAGCAGCATCGGGAGTTCGTAGGCGAGGAGCTGGGCGGCGGTGCGCAGGCCGCCGAGGAGGGAGAACTTGTTGGCGGAGGCCCAGCCGGCCATGAGCGAGCCGAGTACGCCTACGCCCATGACCGCCAGGACGAAGAAGATGCCGGCGTCGATGACCTCGCCGACCGCGCCCTCGCCCGGGCCGATGGGGATGGCGAGGAGGACGAGCAGGTACGGCAGGAGGGCCACGGCGGGAGCGAGCTGGAAGATACGTCGGTCCGCGCCTGCCGGGACGACGTCCTCCTTCTGCGCGAACTTCACGCCGTCGGCGACGAGCTGGGCCCAGCCGTGGAAGCCGCCGGCGTACATCGGGCCGAGGCGGCCCTGCATGTGGGCCATCACCTTGTGCTCGGTCTGGCCGATGATCAGGGGGAAGGTGAGGAAGACGACGAAAACGATCAGGAGTCGCAGGGTGACGTCGAGCGCGTCGTTCACCGCGGGCCTCCTGAGGGATCGGTGGGGTCGTCGGCTGGTTCCGGGGACTGGTCGGGGTCCGCCGCCCGGTCCCTCCCGGGGGAGGGCTCGGCGGTGGTCGCCTCGCCGGGGTCGTTCTGTTCGGGTGCCGACCCGGGGTGCGGGTCGGGTTGGGCCTGGCGGTCGGGTTCCGGTTCGTCGAAGGCCGGGCGGGCGTGGTGCCACGGGGCATCCGGGCTGCGGGGGGCCGTGGGGGTCCTCGGAGACGCAGATGCATCGGTCGCCGCCGAATCGGAGCCGGCCTCGTCGGAAGCTTTGCCGGAGGTGGCCTCGTCGGAAGCTTTGCCGGAGGCGGCCTCATCGGACGCGGCCTCGGCAGACGCGTCAACCGCCCTCTGGCTCGCCGAGCCCTCCGAGGCGCTGCGCGATCGGCGAGGGCCGGTCGGGGTGGTGTCCGTTCCAGGGCGCTGTGACGCCGAGCCCTCGCTCGCGCTGCGGGAACGCCGGACCGACGAGGTGCCGGGCGCGGTCGGTGAGGTGCTGGGCGCCGCCGTACCCCGGCCGTCCCCCTCTCCGCGCTCGTCCGCTCCCCCGGTCGTCGTGTCCGTCGGCGCCTCGCCCCGCTGGCTCGCCGAGCCCTCGCCGGCACTCCGCGGGCGACGTGGCGAAGCCGGCGTGCCGGATGCCGTCGGCGTCGTCCCGGTACCCGCGGAAGACGGGCCTGCCTCCGTCGCCGGCTCGGCACCGGCAGCAGCGCTCTGGCTGACCGAACCCTCGGCCGCCGTACGCGTCCGCCGGGCCGCACCCGCCGCCGGTGCCGCAGCCGTCGATGCCCCAGCCTCGGACTCCGCAGCCTGGCTCGCCGAACCCTCCGCCGCCGAACGAGCGCGACGTGGCACCGCACCCGCCTCCGGGGCTCCGGCCGACGCACCGGCCTGGCTCGCCGAACCCTCCGCCGCCGTACGGGTACGCCGCACCGGCCGCTCCCCCGCAGCCCGCGCCGGGCGCTCCCCCGCCGCGCGTCCCGCACCCCTGGCCGGGCGGGCCGGGGCAGGGGGGAGCTGGCCCTTCAGGGGTCCCCATTCGTTCGGGTCGGGGACGCCGGGCGGGAGCATCTGGCGGCGCTTCGGGCCGCCGTGTTCGGACTCGCCGGGTTCCTTGGCGCCGGGCCAGGCCTTGGCGACACGGGCCGCCAGGACGAAGTCCTTGCGCAGGGGGTGGCCCTCGAAGTTCTCAGGGAGGAGCAAGTGGTCCAAGCCCGGGTGGTCGGTGAACCGTACGCCGAACATCTCGTGCGTCTCACGTTCGTGCCAGGCCGCGCCCGCGTAGACGCCCACCCCTGAGGGCAGCGTCGGCGCCTCGTGCGGGACCGTCGTACGGACCAGCAGGCGCCGTACCGGGGACAGAGCCGCGACGTGGGCCGCGACGCGGAAACCGGTGCCCGGTTCGTCGACCGCGCTCAGCCAGTCGAAGTAAGTGCAGCCCAGCTCGTCGCGGGCCGTCTCCAGCGCCGTGAGCCAGGATGTCGGGGGCACGTCGACCGTCAGGACCTCGTACGACTCCTCGGCCGTGGCCTCCGGGCCGAAGAGGTCCTCGACGGGGGCGGGCAGCCAGCCGATCGTGGTCATCGGGGCGCCTCCTCCGTGCCGGCAGTACCAGCAACGCCATCGGCCCCGGCAGCACCGTTACCTGCGCCGCCATAGCCCTCACCACCAGCAGCACCGCTACCACCAGCACCACCAGCACCACCAGCACCGGTGCTACCGGCACCGCCACCGGCGCCCACGCCCCCAGGCCCCCGCACCAGCCCACTCTGCAGAGCCGCCGTCGACGGCCGCCCCGCCGCACCCGCGTACCGCTCCCCCAGCGACTCCCGCGCGATCTTCTCCTGGAGCTTCAGGATCCCCTGGAGCAACGCCTCGGGGCGTGGCGGGCAGCCGGGGACGTACACGTCCACCGGGATGATCTGGTCGACGCCCTTGGTGACGGAGTAGGAGTCCCAGTAGGGGCCGCCGCAGTTCGAGCAGGCGCCGAAGGAGATGACGTACTTCGGCTCGGGCATCTGTTCGTACAGGCGTTTCACGGCCGGGGCCATCTTGTCCGTCACCGTGCCGGAGACGACCATCAGGTCGGCCTGTCGCGGCCCGGGCGCGAAGGGGATCACGCCGAGGCGGATGAAGTCGTGGCGGGCCATCGACGCGGCGATGAACTCGATCGCGCAGCAGGCGAGGCCGAAGTTGAAGACCCAGAGGGAGTAACGGCGGCCCCAGTTGAGGATCACCTTCATGGGCTCGGGCGCGAGGCGGGCCAGCGCGCCCAGCCGCTTCGGCTCGGGGAGCAGAACGGGCTGCCCGTTGGTGTCTGGCGTCACGTCCATGCCAGAACGCCCTTCTTGTATGCGTAGAGCAGGCCCACGGCCAGGAAGCCGAGGAAGACGAACATCTCGACGAGCGTGGTCGCGCCGTAACCGGGGTCGGCGAAGACCGTCGCCCAGGGGAACAGGAAGATCGAGTCGATGGCGAAGATCACGTACAGGAAGGCGTACACGTAGTAGCGGACCTGGGTGTGGGCCCAGCCCTCGCCGACGGGGTCGACGCCGCACTCGTACGTCAGCAGCTTCTCGGGCGTGGGGACCACGGGGCGCAGCAGTCGGCCCGCCCCGAAGGCGACGGCGACGAACAGCACGCCGATGACGGCTAGCAGTCCGACGACCGAGTAGGACTGGAAGTAGTCCGCCGAGACGACGACGTAGTGCGCATCCGCCGCGACGACGACGGTCTGTTCCGACACGTCCGTCCCTCGCTCCCTGACCTCGTGACCGATGCCCCAGGAAACAGGCCCTGGGACCAGTGTCCTGCGAAATGTGATCTCGTGAACACCACTGTTCGACGATCTGTACGCACGGGAGTCTAGGCCCTGCTAAAGACACCGTAAGCAGCCCGTCACGCCTTGAGATCTCGTCGAGATGCGACGGCGGCGCGCGGGCCGCCACGGGGCCGGGTCGCGAGGGTGGGGTTTTCCCCCGGAGATCACGCGGGTCCGCCTCATGGCGCGACGGCGTACCGCGCGGCACGCTAGCCCATATGACCGAGCGCCCCAGCCCATCGCGGAAGGCCGCCGGGCGGCCCGACAGCGACCAGCCGCCGCTGCCACCCGCCCGTTTCGCCTACGACCGGACCACGTGGAAGGAGATCGCGCACCTCCTGGCGAACCTTCCGGTGTCGGTGCTCGGCTTCGTCTACGTCGTCACGGTGCTGTTCACCGGTGCCTGGCTGACCGTGACGGTGATCGGGTTCCCGCTGCTCGCGGCCGGGCTGATGGGCGCGCGGCAGTTGGGCAAGCTGGAGCGGGCACGCGCGCGTGCGCTGCTCGGGGTGCGGGTGGACGAACCGAGTCCGCTGCCGTTGCGCGGCGGCAGCAGGAACGGCTTCTTCCCGCAGCTGTGGCTGGCGCTGAAGGACCCGGTGGGCTGGCGGACGGTCCTGTACGACTTCATCCGGTTGCCCTGGGGCATCCTCACCTTCACCATCACGCTGACCTCGCTGTTCGTGCTGTGGCCGGTGCTGCCCTTCATCGCGCGGGGTCTGGCCAACGCGGACCGGGCGATGGTGCGCGGCCTGCTGTCGCCCTCCGACGAGCTGGAGCGCCGTATCGCCGAGCTGGAGTCGGACCGGGGGGTCGTCGTGGATACGGCGGCCGCCGATCTGCGGCGTATCGAGCGCGACCTGCACGACGGCGCGCAGGCCCGTCTGGTCAACCTCGCCATGGGCCTGGGTCTGGCCAAGGAGAAGCTCCTCGAGGACCCCGACTCGGCGGCGGCGATGGTCGAGGAGGCGCACGGCGAGGTCAAGCTCGCGCTGCAGGAACTGCGCGATCTGGCGCGCGGCATCCATCCGGCCGTCCTCACCGACCGCGGTCTGGACGCCGCCCTGTCGGCGGTCGCCTCGCGCTGCACGGTGCCGGTGAAGGTGTCGGTCGACCTGCTGTCCAGACCGGCCGCGGCCATCGAGGGCATCGCCTACTTCACCGTCTCCGAGCTGCTGCAGAACATCAGCAAGCACAGCTGGGCGAAGTCGGCGTCGGTCGATGTGTGGCGGTCGGACGACCGGCTGCTCATCCAGGTGTGGGACGACGGGCGCGGCGGCGCGAGCCTCGACGGCGGCACGGGCATGCGCGGGCTCGCCGACCGGCTGGACGCGGTGGACGGCCTGTTCGTCGTCGAGTCGCCGCAGGGTGGTCCCACGACGGTGACGGCGGAGCTGCCCTGGCGGGACCGCACCCCCGGGCAGGGGTAGGGAAAACCCCCCGTTCAAGAGGCCGACGGCCTCCATGGTCCGCCGACCTGCGGTCGAGCAGGGTGGAGGTACGACGGCACAGCCCCGGCGACCGGGGCTGACGGGACGAGGAGAACGGACGACGCCGATGGCCACGGAGTACGGACAGGGCTACGGGCACGGGCTCGGCTTCCCCGAGCGCGGCCCCGCGAGCGGCTTTGCCGAGCACGGGAGCGAGCGACGGCACCGGCTGCCGGCCGGACTGCGGGCGCCGTTCGAGGCGCGCAGCTGGCGCGAGTTCGGGTATGTGCTGCTGAGCCTGCCGATCAGCATCCTGCTGTTCGTGTACGCCATCACGATGGTGTCGCTGGGCATGGGCCTGCTGGTGACGTTCCTCGGCATACCGGTGCTGGCGGCGGCCCTCGCCGGCTGCCGGGGCTTCGGCGCCCTGGAGCGGGCACGCGCGCGTGTCCTGCTCGACCTGAACGTGGCCGAGCCTGAGCCGCTGCGGATGCGACGGCGCGGCTTCGTGGCCTGGATGGGCGCGGTGCTGAAGAGCGGGACGTCGTGGCGGACCCTGCTGTACGCGCTGCTGCACTTCCCGTGGGCGGTGTTCTCCTTCGTCGTCGCCGTGAACGTATGGGCGTACGGCTGGGCGCTGCTCACCTATCCGCTGTGGTTCTGGGTGTTCCCGGTGTGGGCGGGCCAGGACGGCCTTCAGCTCTACGGCGACGAGACCCACCGCATCTACCTGGACAACCCCTTCGAGATCACGGTGACCGCCCTGGTGGGCCTTCTCTTCACCCTCGCGACTCCCTGGATCGTCCGGGCGCTGACGATGGTCGACCGGGTGATGGTGCACGGCCTGCTCGGTCCGTCGCGGCTGGCCACGCGCGTGGTGGAGCTGGAGTCGGACCGTGGTGTCGTGGTCGATACGGCCGCTGCCGACCTGCGGCGCATCGAGCGCGACCTGCACGACGGCGCCCAGGCCCGCCTGGTGGCCCTGGCCATGGACCTGGGCCTGGCGAAGGAGAAGCTCACGGAGGACCCGCAGGCCGCGGCCCGGATGGTGGACGAGGCGCACGGCGAGGTGAAGACGGCCCTTCAGGAGCTGCGGGACCTGGCGCGCGGCATACATCCGGCGGTGCTGACGGACCGGGGCCTTGACGCGGCCCTGTCGGCGGTGGCCTCGCGGTGCACGGTGCCGGTGGAGGTACAGGTCGACCTGGAGGAGCGGCCGGTGCCGGCGATCGAGGGGATCGCGTACTTCACGGTGTCGGAGCTGCTGCAGAACATCAGCAAGCACTCGCGGGCCACCTGGGCGGCCGTGGATGTGTGGCGCGTGGAGAACCGGCTGATGCTGCAGGTCGTGGACAACGGGGTCGGTGGCGCCGATGTCTCCGGGGGGTCGGGGCTGGCCGGGCTGGCGGAGCGGCTGGACGCGGTGGACGGGATTCTGGTGGTGGATTCGCCGGTCGGCGGGCCGACCCGGGTTACGGCGGAGCTTCCCTGGCGGACCGTGTAGCTCGGGGACGAACGTCGAGGTCGTGATCGCCAGCAAGCCCGAGCCGCAGGGCGGCGGTCCAGCGCCGCACCTCGTCGACGAGCTCCTTCAGCGTCGGCGGGGCCGACTTCGGCAGGGAGATCGCCGTGATCCCGTCCTCCCGGTCGACGGGACGGTGAAGGTCGGTGACCCTGTGGGCGGGTGTGCCGTTCGGCCCACTGCGGTAGGAGTCCGGCTCCGGTTCATTCGGGGCCGGCCTTCCGTTTGTCAGCAAGCACTCCCCGAACACGTGCCCCGTTGTCGGCGAGCGCTCCCTCAGCATCTGCCCCGATGTCCGCAAGCGCTCCCTCAGCATGCGCCCCGGCGCGCCTCCCCGGCGCCCGCGCGACCTGAACTGGACCGAGCGGGTTATCCACAGGCCCGGAAACGAAGAGCCGATCGCGGGATACTGAGATCGCGAGGGACGACAGGGCCGGGACACGCTCGGCCGATCGCCGAGGCACGGGGGGCCGAGGATCGTGGAGGACAGGGTGCGGGTGGTCATCGCCGAGGACTCGGTGCTGCTCAGGGAGGGACTGACCCGGCTGTTGACCGACCGTGGGCACGAGGTCGTGGCGGGCGTCGGTGACGGCGAGGCGCTGATCAAGACCATCACCGAGCTGGAGGGACAGGGCGAGCTGCCGGACGTGGTGGTCGCGGACGTACGGATGCCGCCCACGCATACGGACGAAGGGGTGCGGGCGGCCGTACAGCTGCGGAAGGCACACCCCGGACTTGGGGTACTCGTCCTGTCGCAGTACGTGGAGGAGCGGTACGCCACCGAACTGCTGGCCGGTTCCAGCCGCGGAGTCGGCTATCTGCTGAAGGACCGCGTGGCGGAGGTTCGGGAGTTCGTGGACGCGGTCGTGCGGGTGGCGCAAGGGGGGACTGCCCTCGACCCGGAGGTCGTCGCTCAGCTGCTGGGCCGCAGCCGTAAGCAGGACGTGCTCGCCGGGCTCACTCCGCGGGAGCGGGAGGTCCTAGGGCTCATGGCCGAGGGGCGGACCAACTCCGCGATCGCCCGGCAGCTGGTGGTGAGCGACGGCGCCGTCGAGAAGCACGTCAGCAACATCTTCCTCAAGCTCGGGCTGTCCCAGAGCGACGGGGACCACCGCCGTGTTCTGGCGGTCCTCACCTATCTGAACTCCTGACGGTCTGACACCGTGTCAGATAGCGGGGCTCCGTCGGGGCCTAGAACCAGGGAACGTGCGGGGAGCGTCTTGTAAGCAAGCGCCGGGGGGCGTGTAAATCATGACAAGTCAGGGTGGCGAAGCGTCTCAAAATCATGTCCGTCATGCGAATGGCCCCGGGAGGGCGACCTTTGCGGACGTAGGGTTGATCCTGGGAAGGCTTGCGGGAAGGCCATGCCCACACAGCCGCCTCGAAGGAGGTCCAGTTCAGTGACCAGCCAGGTCAGTAGCCCAGCGGAGCAGGCCGACGAAGCCGTCGTGGGAGAGCAGCGCAAACCGGCAGGGACGAAGGACGTCCGCCGGCTGGACCGGGTGATCATTCGTTTCGCGGGAGACTCGGGCGACGGTATGCAGCTCACTGGCGACCGCTTCACCTCGGAAACGGCGTCCTTCGGCAACGACCTGTCGACGCTGCCGAACTTCCCGGCGGAGATCCGCGCCCCCGCCGGCACCCTGCCGGGCGTGTCCTCCTTCCAACTGCACTTCGCCGACCACGACATCCTGACGCCGGGCGACGCGCCGAACGTGCTGGTCGCGATGAATCCGGCGGCGCTGAAGGCGAACATCGGCGACCTTCCCCGAGGCGCGGAGATCATCGTCAACACGGACGAGTTCACCAGACGGGCGATGCAGAAGGTGGGCTACGACAGCAGCCCCCTGGAGGACGGCTCGCTCGACGGTTACAGCCTCCATCCGGTGCCGCTGACGACGCTGACCGTCGAGGCCCTGAAGGAGTTCGACCTCACCCGCAAGGAGGCCGAGCGCAGCAAGAACATGTTCGCGCTGGGCCTGCTGAGCTGGATGTACCACCGTCCGACCGAGGGCACCGAGAAGTTCCTGAAGTCGAAGTTCGCCAAGAAGCCCGACATCGCGGCCGCCAACATCGCCGCCTTCCGCGCGGGCTGGAACTTCGGCGAGACGACGGAGGACTTCGCCGTCTCCTACGAGGTGGCCCCGGCGTCGAAGGCCTTCCCGGTCGGCACCTACCGCAACATCTCGGGGAACCTCGCGCTGTCCTACGGGCTGGTCGCGGCGTCTCGCCAGGCGGACCTGCCGCTGTTCCTGGGCTCGTACCCGATCACCCCGGCCTCCGACATCCTGCACGAGCTGAGCAAGCACAAGAACTTCGGCGTACGGACCTTCCAGGCCGAGGACGAGATCGCCGGGATCGGCGCGGCGCTGGGCGCGGCCTTCGGCGGCTCACTCGCGGTGACCACGACGTCCGGGCCGGGCGTGGCGTTGAAGTCCGAGACCATCGGCCTCGCGGTGTCCCTGGAGCTGCCGCTGCTGGTGATCGACATCCAGCGCGGCGGGCCCTCGACCGGTCTGCCGACCAAGACCGAGCAGGCGGACCTGCTGCAGGCGATGTTCGGCCGCAACGGCGAGGCGCCGGTGCCGATCATCGCCCCGCGCACCCCGGCCGACTGTTTCGACGCGGCCCTGGAGGCGGCACGGATCGCGCTGACGTACCGCACACCCGTGATGCTGCTCTCCGACGGCTACCTGGCCAACGGCTCGGAGCCCTGGCGCATCCCGGAGCTGGACGAGCTGCCGGACCTGACCACGCAGTTCGCGCAGGGGCCGAACCACACCCTGGAGGACGGCACCGAGGTCTTCTGGCCGTACAAGCGGGACCCGCAGACCCTCGCGCGGCCGTGGGCGATCCCGGGCACGCCCGGCCTTGAGCACCGGATCGGCGGCATCGAGAAGGAGGACGGCACGGGCAACATCTCGTACGCCCCGGCCAACCACGACTTCATGGTCCGCACCCGCCAGGCCAAGATCGACGGCATCGAGGTGCCCGACCTGGAGGTCGACGACCCGCACGAGGCGAAGACGCTGGTGCTGGGCTGGGGGTCGACGTACGGCCCGATCACGGCCGCGGTGCGCCGGCTGCGCAACGCCGGTGAGTCGATCGCACAGGCGCATCTGCGCCACCTGAACCCGTTCCCGAGCAACCTGGGCGTGGTACTCGGGCGCTACGAGAAGGTGGTGATCCCCGAGATGAACCTCGGCCAGCTCGCCACTCTGGTCCGCGCGAAGTACCTGGTGGACGCCCACTCGTACAACCAGGTCAACGGCATGCCGTTCAAGGCGGAACAGCTCGCCAAGGCTCTCAAGGAGGCCATCGATGCCTGAGACGTCCGCGGAAGGCACGGGCACGATCGAGGCGCTCTCGCTCGTCCCCAAGGCCGAGGCCCGCCAGTCCATGAAGGACTTCAAGTCCGATCAGGAAGTGCGCTGGTGCCCCGGTTGCGGTGACTACGCGATCCTCGCCGCGGTCCAGGGCTTCATGCCGGAGCTGGGACTGGCCAAGGAGAACATCGTCTTCGTCTCGGGCATCGGCTGTTCGTCGCGCTTCCCGTACTACATGAACACCTACGGGATGCACTCCATCCACGGCCGCGCGCCCGCGATCGCGACGGGCCTGGCCTCGTCGCGCCGGGACCTGTCGGTATGGGTGGTCACGGGCGACGGTGACGCGCTGTCGATCGGCGGCAACCACCTGATCCACGCCCTGCGGCGCAATGTGAACCTGAAGATCCTGCTGTTCAACAACCGGATCTACGGTCTGACGAAGGGCCAGTACTCGCCGACCTCCGAGGTCGGCAAGATCACCAAGTCGACGCCGATGGGCTCACTGGACGCGCCCTTCAACCCGGTGTCCCTGGCCATCGGCGCGGAGGCGTCCTTCGTGGCGCGCACGGTGGACTCCGACCGCAAGCACCTCACCCAGGTCCTGCGCGAGGCGGCCGCCCACAAGGGCACCGCGCTGATCGAGATCTACCAGAACTGCAACATCTTCAACGACGGCGCGTTCGAGGTCCTCAAGGACAAGCAGCAGGCGGAGGAGGCGGTGATCCGCCTCGAACACGGACAGCCGATCCGCTTCGGTGCGGGCGGGTCGCGCGGCGTCGTACGCGACGCACAGACGGGTGACCTGAAGGTCGTCACCGTGACGCCGGACAACGAGTCGCAGATCCTGGTCCACGACGCCCACTCCGCGTCCCCGACCGCGGCCTTCGCCCTGTCCCGCCTGGCCGACCCGGACACCCTGCATCACACCCCGATCGGCGTGTTCCGCTCGGTGGACCGTCCGGTGTACGACACCCAGATGGCCGACCAGCTGGACTCGGCGATCGAGCAGAACGGCAAGGGGGATCTGGCGGCGCTGCTGGCGGGTGGGGACACCTGGACCGTCGTCGGCTGAATCAGGTTGACGTGTGCGGGCCTGGGTGAGCGAGCCGGCACCCAGGCCCGGAGAAGTCAGTCGGCCTGCGACCTGTCCAGCACCGAACCAAAGCTCCGCGAGTTCTACGCGAGAGTCCGGGCCAAGCGCGGAACCCGGTCGTGCTCGACGAGTCGGCCTCAGTCACCTGACCAGCGGCTCTGCGAGGAGAACGACTCGATCGTCCTCGACATCGAAGCCGAGCACCGGATGGCCGTGGCCACCCTCCGGATACATCAGCACCGGTTTACCCAACCGTCGCCCGATCTCCCGCAGGAAGCCGCAGAAGACGTCGAGTCGCTCCTGGCCTTGCAACTCCCGCAGGTCAACGTCGAAGTCGATTTCGTCGCCGGCAGAGAAACGAAAGATCGCCAACACATCCGCGGTCGGCCAGACCCGCAGGTTCGGGCACTCTGCATCCGCCGGACGGGCGACCACCTGCTGCGCCCGGGGCACCGGCAGCACCACCTCTCCTTCGGAGTACCGGCACTTCCAGCCCTTCTCCGCCACAAGATCGAGGACCGCCTGCCAGTCCTCCACTGAGACACCAGGGACACGCACGTCCGGCAGCGACCCCATCGAGTCCGGTTCGAAGAAACAGCTCACGTCATCCCACAGCAGATCAGCCACCCCGCCATGCTGCCCGGCTCCCAGACCCGACGCACCCCCGTTTCCCTTGGCCAAGGCCTTAGCCAAGGGGCCTTGGTCAAGGGCCTTGGCCAAAGACATAGTGACCCCCGGACTGAGCCGGCGTACGGCGCCCGAAACCACCACGCTCCAACCCTGCCCAGCCGCACAAGTCAGCACGCGAGGCGGAAAGGGGGCGCATGGATGCGTGCCCATGGGCTGCCGTCCATTTCGCCCTGCCAATGGAGGCAATTCCCGGGCCTGACGTGTGTCGATGCGCAGGCCGCGCGGTCAAGATCGCTGTACAGTTTCCGGACTGTCTCCGCTTGCAGAAGAGGCTCCAGGTGCCCCGCGAATTGCCTGCCGTCCACATCGCCCGTCGTCTCGGGGATCCACCGAGGCTCAGGGGCAGCCAGACCTCGGAGACCTGCCCGGATGTCTTCGAGCTGAGCGATGGCAGGTTCGCGATCATCGGTACCGAGGCCACAGCGGCGCTCGAGCCCCTCCTCCCCGCTGACGCCGCGTGTGCCGACTACGAACGGATCGTGGTGATCAGCCGGGAGACCCTGGTCCGCGCCAAGCGCGACATTCCCGACGCCTGACCGCACGCCGTTCGGGCGCCTTCCGCACGCCCTCCGGGCCCCCGGGCGCCGCCCCGGCTTGCCATGTGCGCCGCGCCCCGCTGGAGACCGACGTCCGGCACCCTGTCAGCCCCTCGGGACAGCGCCTCAGCCGGAGGCGGACGGTCCCACTATCCACCACTCCTCCGGATCGTCGGCCAACTCCTCCATGATGACGTCGACTGCCGCGCCGACCCGCGCCTCGACCGAGTCCGCCGGAATGCTCCGCCGATGTTCGGCCGTGCGGTCCCAGTACTCGGCGAAGACGGGGTTGCGGCACAGTACGCGGAGGTGTCCCAGGAGTTCGTCCCAGTCGAGCACCCCGACGCGATGGGCGAGGAGGAGTGAGCCGAACTGCCGGTTCGAGAAGAGCATCTGGCGGCGCTTGGCCTCGGACAGACCCGTCAGCGTGCTCGACGCATCGGCCAGCGAAGGGTCGTCGATCGTTCGGTCCATCTGGTCCACGGTCAGCCGGTACTGCTGAATCAGGTTCGCCCGGTGAATCTCCTCGGTCATCAGCGTGAGCTGCCGGAGCAGGTCCAGCAGGATCTCCTCCTGGCGTCGGCGGCGGGTGCCGCGGGCGAAGAAGGCACGCATCAGGCCGAGACCCGCCGCTACCGCAGAACCGATCCTGCTGTCCCGCGCGGGCGGAATCTGTGTGGCCATGTCAAGTAATCCCCCTGGATCCGGTGGCCGCGCACCGAAGGGCGGATCGTGGGCGGGTGCGCGGTGGGCGTTGCACTCCGCACCCAGCGTGCCCGGCGACTCAGGGCGGCGAGGGAGGCGGAGAGGGGGCGCATGGAAGGACGTTTCTCGCATGTCGACCAACGCCCTGACATATGTGTGCCCCCAGGCGCCGCCGACATGCCGCCGACATGCCCTCGAAAAGGAGTGAGGCTCCTACGTCATCCCTGCTCAGAGCCATTCTTCCGCGCGTCGTACATCTCCCGCGCCTTCTGTACCTCCGCCATCCGCGCCTCGGTCCACAGCGCCAGCCCGCGCACCTGTTCCGCCGCCTCGCGACCCAGCTCGGTCAGGGAGTAGTCGACTCTCGGCGGGATCACCGGCTTGGCGTCGCGGTGGACGAGGCCGTCACGCTCCAGGGTCTGGAGGGTCTGGGTCAGCATCTTCTCGCTGACTCCTCGGCCGCCCCACCGGCTGATCGCGCGGCGCAGTTCACTGAAGCGGTACGGGCGCTCCAGGAGCTCGATCAGGACCAGAACACCCCAGCGGCTGGTGAGATGCTCCAGGACCAGGCGGTACGGGCACATCTCCTCACCGGTGCCGTACTTGCCGGTCGCGGCGGATGTCGCGACCGCCGCGGTCGCCGGGGATTTGGTGGGCGCCGCGTCCGCCGCGGGTGTCGCGGGCACCAATGCACTTACTGCCATACCAGTACCTTACTTCAAAGTGGGTACTTTCCACGAGTTAGCGCATCTCCTAGGGTTAGTGCCACCGCACCCCACAAGGAGTTCTGATCATGAGCATCGTCGTCACCGGAGCCACCGGACACCTGGGCCGCCACGTCGTGGAACAGCTCCTGGAGAAGGTTCCGGCCGACCAGGTCACCGCCGTCGTCCGCACCCCCGAGAAGGCCGCCGACCTCGCCCAGCGCGGCGTGAAGATCGCCGTCGCCGACTACAGCGCACCCGAGACCTTCGACGGGCTGTTCGCGGCCGGCGACAAGGTGCTGCTCATATCCGGCAGCGAGGTCGGCAACGACCGCGTCGGCCAGCACAAGGTCGTCATCGACGCCGCCAAGGCTGCCGGCGTCGCGCTGCTCGCCTACACCAGCACCCTCGGCGGCCTCACGGCCGCCCTCGCCGACGACCACCGGGGCACCGAGAAGGCGCTCCTTGAGTCGGGTCTGCCCTACGTGCTGCTGCGCAACGGCTGGTACCACGAGAACTACACCGAGAACCTCGCCCCGGTCCTGCAGTACAACGCGGTCACCCACGCCGCCGGCGAGGGCCGCGTCTCCTCCGCCTCCCGCGCCGACTACGCGGCCGCCGCCGTCGCCGTGCTGACCGGCGAGGGGCACGAGAACAAGACGTACGAGCTGGGCGGCGACGTCGCCTGGAGCTTCGCCGAGTACGCCGCCGAGCTGAGCCGGCAGACCGGCAAGGAGATCGCCAACAACCCGGTCTCCGTCGAGGCCTTCACCGGCATCCTGACCGGCGCCGGGCTGCCCGAGCCGCTCGCCGCGACCCTCGCCGGGGTGGACGCCTCCGTCGAGAAGGGCGAGCTGGTCGTCGACAGCGGGGATCTCTCCCGCCTGGCCGGCCGCCCGACCACGCCCCTCGCCGACGCGATCGCGGCCGCGGTCAAGAACTGACCCCCCGACGGGGTCGAGGCCGCCTTCAGGAACCGAACCCCCGGCCCGGCGGATCGCGGCCACCGTCAGGAACCGAACCCGGCGCACCGAGACCGCCATCAAGAACGGAACCCGGCGCGACCGAGACCGCCGTCAACAACTGAACCCCGGCGCGATCGTGGCCGCCGTCAAAACCGAGCCGCGGCGCGACCGAGGCGCGCATCGAAAGCCGCACCCCCGTGTGTCATGACCGTATAGCGATACGGGCATGACACACGGGGGCTTTCGGCGTTACCTTCGTGCAGGCCGTCGCGTTCGCGCGGCCGGGTGAGTGCGCGAAGGAGGGGCCGTGAGCGGGAAGTCGCAGGGTGAGCGGCGCGTAGGACTGCTGAACGGCTTCGCGGCGTACGGGATGTGGGGGCTGGTCCCCCTCTTCTGGCCCCTGCTCAAGCCCGCCGGGGCGGTCGAGATCCTCGCCCACCGGATGACCTGGTCCCTCGTCTTCGTGGCCGTCGCCCTGATCGTCGTACGGCGCTGGGCCTGGGCGGGTGAGCTCATACGGCAGCCTCGGCGGCTGGCGCTCGTCGCCGTGGCCGCGGGGGTGATCACCGTCAACTGGGGCGTCTACATCTGGGCCGTGAACACGGGCCATGTGGTGGAGGCCTCGCTGGGGTATTTCATCAATCCGCTCGTCACCATCGCGATGGGCGTGCTGCTGCTGCAGGAGCGGCTCCGGCCGGTGCAGTGGGCGGCTGTCGGCGTCGGCTTCGCGGCCGTGGTCGTACTGACCGTCGGGTACGGGCGGCCGCCGTGGATCTCCCTCGTCCTCGCCTTCTCCTTCGCCACCTACGGGCTGGTGAAGAAGAAGGTCAACCTCGGCGGCGTCGAGTCGCTGGCCGCCGAGACCGCGATCCAGTTCCTGCCCGCCCTCGGGTATCTGGTGTGGCTGTCGGCGCGTGGGGAGTCGACGTTCACGTCGGAGGGACCGGGGCACGTGGCGCTGCTCGCGGCCACGGGTGTCGTCACCGCCCTGCCGCTCGTCTGCTTCGGCGCGGCCGCGATACGCGTGCCGCTGTCGACGCTGGGGCTGCTGCAGTACCTGGCGCCGGTGTTCCAGTTCCTGCTCGGTGTCCTGTACTTCCACGAGGCGATGCCGGCCGAGAGGTGGGCCGGGTTCGCGCTGGTGTGGCTGGCGTTGACGTTGCTGACGGCGGACGCGTGGCGCTCCGCCAGGCGCAGCCGGGTGGACCAGTTGAGCGTGCCGAGGGTTGATAAGCCGACGTCCGCCGCAGTGGACGCGTGATCTGGCGCCTGCCGCCCCCGGGGCCCACTCGGCCCTGAAGGGGCCTCATCCTCAAACTCCCCCAGAGGGGGCACCCCCAGACGGGCCGAATCCGCCTGGACCGGCCCTGAAAAGTGCCGACCGGCGATTCCCATTGCGACCCCGCACCCGCTCCCACTATGAGTGGTCGCATGACACCGCCGACAGAGACCCCCGGAACCGCCCCCACCCCCCTCCACTGGAAGCTCGTCATCGACTGCGCCAACCCGCAGTCGCAGGCCGACTTCTGGGCCGCCGCGCTGCACTACGAGGTCGAGGACAACAACGCCCTCATCGAGCGGCTGCTGGAGCTCGGCGCGCTGCCGCGCGAGGCCGTCGTCGAGTTCCACGCCCGCCTCGCCTTCCGGGACCTGGTGGCCGTACGGCATCCGGACGACCCGTATGACAAGGACAGCGGGACCGGGCTCGGGCGGCGGCTGCTGTTCCAGCGGGTGCCCGAGGCGAAGAGCGTGAAGAACCGGCTCCATCTGGATCTGCACGCGGCGGCCGGGGAGCGTGCGGCCGAGGTCGGGCGACTGGAGGGGCTGGGGGCGAGTGTGCTGCGGCACGTGAAGGAGCCGGGCGGGGAGTGGGTGGTGATGGCGGATCCGGAGGGGAACGAGTTCTGCGTGCAGTGAGGAACGAACGCGGAATGCAGGGTTTTCCCTATCCGAACTCCCAGTCTCAATAAGGCTCTTGACGGAGAGTCAGGTACGCCCCGACCATCCAGGCACCCCATTCACTGTGGGTCCCCTGTGGCAACCCCACGGAGATCCCCCTGGAATTCGGAGCCCCCCACATGAAGCTCTCCGTCTCCTGGCGGGCGTCGGCGGCGGCAGCAGTCGCCACCGCCACGCTGCTGACCAGCGGGTCCATGGCCGGCGCGGTTTCCACGGCCGATGTCGAGGCCGCCGCCGCACCCGACATACCCGTGACCAACGTCAAGGCCCACCTCACCCAGCTGCAGTCCATAGCCACCGCCAACGGCGGCAACCGCGCGCACGGACGCCCCGGCTACAAGGCCTCGCTCAACTATGTGAAAGCCAAACTGGACGCCGCCGGGTACACGACGACCATCCAGCAGTTCACGTCCTCCGGGCGTACCGGCTACAACCTCATCGCCGACTGGCCCGGCGGCGACGCCAACCAGGTCGTCATGGCCGGCTCGCACCTCGACAGCGTCTCCTCCGGCCCCGGAATCAACGACAACGGCTCCGGCTCGGCGGCCGTCCTGGAGACCGCGCTCGCCGTGGCGCGGGCCGGCTACCAGCCCACCAAGCACCTGAGGTTCGCCTGGTGGGGTGCGGAGGAGCTGGGGCTCGTCGGCTCCCGCTACTACGTCAACAACCTCTCCGCCGCCAACCGCGCGAAGATCAGCGGCTATCTGAACTTCGACATGATCGGCTCACCCAACCCCGGCTACTTCGTCTACGACGACGACCCCGCGATCGAGAAGACCTTCAAGGACTACTACGCCGGCCTCGGCGTCCCGACCGAGATCGAGACGGAGGGCGACGGCCGCTCCGACCATGCTCCGTTCAAGAGCGCGGGTGTGCCGGTGGGCGGGCTGTTCACGGGGGCGAGCCGCACCAAGACGGCGGCACAGGTGGCCAAGTGGGGCGGCACGTCGGGACAGTCCTTCGACCGCTGCTACCACTCGTCCTGCGACACCACGTCCAACATCAACGACACCGCCCTCGACCGGAACAGCGACGCCGTGGCGTACGCGGTGTGGGAGCTGTCGGAGTGACCCGTTGATCCCCTGATCCGCAGCTCCGGTGACTCAACTGCCGGGTGATTCGGTCGACTTGGCGGCGCGAGTGGCGAGGCGGTCCATGCGGGCCCGGGCCGCCTCCAGCTCCTCGGCCTCCTCGGCGGCCGGACCGCCCTCGGTCGAGAGCTGCTCGGTCCACAGGCCGATCAGCTCCCGGCCCAGGTCGAGCCCCAGCGCCGGGTCGCGTACGGCCCGCCAGGCCGTGGCCGCACCGTGGAGACTGCTGTACGCCGCCTCCGCGTGCCCGGCGCGGTGGTGCGCCTGGGACACCTCGAGGGAGAGACGGAAGGCCTGCACCGGCTCGCCCGTCAAATAGGCGATGTAGGCGGCGAGTTCACGCATCCACAGCACCTCGGCATGCGCCGGGCCCAGCACCGCGGACGCCTCCGCCACGGCCCGCTCCGCGAGCTCCGCCGCCTCCGTCGTCCGCCCCTCCTCCACGGCCTCGTGGATCCGGGCCACTTGCCCGGCGAAGGGGGAGGCGTCGGCGGTGGGCGCGGGTCGCCCCTCCCCGAGAACGGCTTCGGCCACCGCGTCGAAGCCTCGGGGTGGCGGCGTGGGATCGGGGTCGGGATCCGAGAGGAGGATGGAGTCGCGGCCGGGGGTGGAGTTACGGACGGGGATGGAGTCACGGACGGGGGTGGAGTCACTGGCGGGGAGGGGGGTGGGTTCACGCACCTGGTCCGGCGCCTGGCCGCCCCTGGGCACGCCTGGGATCGGGCCGCCGGGATTCGGCATGCCGGCCTGGGGTGCTTCGGCCTGCGGCACGTGGGTCTGCGGTGTTTCGGCCTGCGGCACGTGGGTCTGCGGTGTTTCGGCCTGCGGCACGCGAGTCTGCGGTGCTTCGGCCTGCGGCACGCGAGTCTGCGGTGCTTCGGCCTGCGGCACATGGGCTTGCGGTACGCCGGCCTGCGATACGCCCGTCGGCAGCGGCCTCGCGTCCATGGGCGGGGGTGGGCCGAACTCCCCCAGCGGCGGCGCGACCGTGCCGGGCACGGCGTCCTGCACCGGCCCGGGCAGGGTGCGCATCCGGAACGTGGGCGGGGCGTCTTGCGACGGGTCCGGCAGGGGTCGTAGGACATGCGTGGGCCTGTCCCGATACGGCGTCGCATCCGGAACGGGGGGACCAGACTGAACGTCCGACGTCGACTGAACGGGTGACGCGGGCGGCATGGACGACGCCGGCGACCCCGCGGGATGTCGTACGACATCTCCTGGCCGTGCCTGTTCTCCCGGCGGCGACATGCGTACGGGATCCGCCGTGAACCGGCTGGAGCCGTCCGCGTCCACCCGCAGCGGGACGACGTAACCGATGCGCTCGTCGTGGACCATGGCCTGCACGGGGTGGCCGGAGGCGAGGGCGATGCGCTGGAGGTGGGTCAGGACAACGTGCTGGATCTCCTCGCCGGGGGCAGCGGTGACGGGTACGCCGCCGATCGAGGCGTCGCTCGCGCCCGGACCGCCGGCGGGGACGCGGACGTCGATCGGCGCGGCCAGGGGGGCCGCCGAGGCCGCGGCGCGCTTCTGTTCCCGCTTCTTCGCGCGGCTGAGTCGAGACATCGCTTCCCTCACTCGCATGCGTCGGGGAGCTCGCGGACGGCGGGTTCCGGTTCCATGGTGGCCCCTGTCGCCGTCCGCCCGGCTTCCCCGGCGTCACGATCCGGTCGTACAGGCAGGACCCGCACCGCGGACCCGGCCTGTACTTCATACACGTTCTGTCGAGTCTCTCCGGCCGCGGGCGGCGCGGACGTCACCGTGGCGTCACAGACTCGTTCCAGGAGCTTGTGCCACGTCACAGCGTTCTCATGCCTGACGCGAAGATCGTGGCGTGACGAGGGAGGAGTGCGGGCATGCGGACTGACATGCACGTGCAACAGGGGCGACCGGAACTCGGGCCGGAAATCTGGATCCGTGGGCCTGTGGCCCTGCCGGACGATCCCACGCCCCCTCCCACCGCCGACACGCCCCGGCGCTTCTCCTGGGTCGGCACACACGGTGGGGCGGGTGTCTCCACGCTCGCGACGGTCTACGGCGGCCACGACTGCGGCCGTGTCTGGCCAGGGCCTGCCGACCCGCCGTCGGTGCTGCTCGTCGCCCGCACCCATGCGAACGGGCTGGCCGCCGCCCTGAACGCCCTCGAGGTCTTCCGGCGCGGGGAGGCTCCCCACGGTCTCGATCTGAATGCCGTGGTCCTGGTCGCGGATGCGCCGGGGCGACTTCCGCGGCCACTCGCCGAGCGCGTCAAGGTGATCGAGTCGGTCATCGATGTGTACCGGGTGCCCTGGGTGCCTGCGTGGCGGCTGGGCGACCTGACCGGGAAGCCGCCACGGGAGGCGGACGCGCTGGCACGGCTGACGGGACGGTCTCGCTGAGGCGGGGCGAGGCAAGTCGGCTGGGCAGTCTCGCTGAGGCGGGGCGAGGCAAGTCGGCTGGGCAGTCTCGCTGAGGCGGGGGGAGGCAAGTCGGCTGGGCAGTCTCGCTGAGGCGCGGGGAGGTGACGCGTGGCGGTGACTCCGTGGAACCTTGCGAGGCCCTTACGCGGGCACATTCGCGGAGAATCACCCCATGACGACCGCACGCCACGACCGCCCAGAACGCCGACCCGACCCCGACCCCGCCGGCCCTGACCCCGACCCGGGCCGAACCCCCGTCCCCACCTCTGCCGCCCTCTCCGCCGAGCAGATCGCCTCCGCCGTGCGCTTGCGTACTCTCCGCGCCGTCGACGTCGTCGCGGCGGCCCTCGAGCGGATCCGGCGTACCGATCCCGTGCTGTGCGCCTTCATCGAGGTGTGGGGCGAGGAGGCACTTGAACGCGCCGGTGAGGTGGACGCGCGAGTAGGCGCGGGTGAGCGGCTGCCGCTGGCCGGTGTGCCGATCGGCGTCAAGGGACGGCGCGGGCTGCGCACCGCCGGCCCGCTGCTCGCGGCGGGGTGCGTGGCGGTGGGCGCGACATCCGTTCCGGGGCGGGGAACTCCGTGGCAGACATGGGGGCTTGGCCGCTACGGCCGTACCGTCAACCCCTGGCGGTACGACCGTACGCCGGGCGGCTCCTCCGCCGGTTCCGCGGCGGCGGTGGCGGCGGGGCTGGTCCCTCTCGCGACCGGGAACGACGGGGCCGGGTCGGTGCGGATCCCGGCGGCGTGGTGCGGAATCGTCGGGCTGAAGGTGACCAACGGGCGGCTGCCGTCGGCCGACCGTACCGGGCTCATGGCGCCGGGGGTGCTGGCCCGGTGCGTGGCGGATGTGGCGGCGTACTGGGCTGTGATGTCGCGGGCGCACCCGGGGACAGCGCAGGCCGACGGGCCGGACGAGCACGCCGCACCGCCCGCCGGGTTCGACCCCCCGACCGCCGTATGGTCCCCCGATCTCGGCTTCGACTCCCCCGACCCGGCCATCGTCGCCGTCGCCCACTCCGCAGCCGTACGACTCGCCGAAGCCGGCGCGCTGCGGCTCCCGCACCCGAACCCCGCCCCAGCCCCAGCCCTCCACCTCGATGACCCGGCCCCCGCGTGGCTCGCGCTCCGCACGCCCGGCGCCGACCTCGCCCCCGCCCACCGCATCCGGGCGGCGAACGACAGGCGCCTGGACGACCTGTTCACGGACGCGCAACTGCTGCTGACGCCTACCGCCCCCACCTCGCCCCACGGCCACGAAGGCCCCGGCGACCGCTACTCCACCGCGCTGACCTGGGCGTTCAACCTGAGCGGGCATCCGGCGATCAGCATCCCCGCGGGATTCGACCCTGCCGGCTGCCCGGTCGGGCTCCAGTTCGTGGCGGCGCGCGGAGCGGAGTCGCTACTGCTCAGAGTGGCTGCGGTGGCCGAGAGGCATATGGGACCCTGGACAGGTGCATGCGTGCGCATATAATGCGTGGAGCGGTTAATGCGCGAGCATGAGCATGCAGCCGCGCGGGCGATCAGCGCACGAAAGCAATCAGCTGCACGTCCGAGCAACAGCCGTACGCCGACCGACCGCACCACCGTTGTGGCCGACCGTTTGGGGGACCCATGACCCGCCGCTTCCTGTTCGTCCTCGGCAGCAGCCGACCTGACGGCAACACCGAACTACTGGCCCGCACAGCCGCCGAGCAGTTGCCCGAGGAAGTCGAGCAGCAGTGGATCGACCTGGCCGCGCATCCGCTGCCGGACTTCGAGGACCTGCGGCACGACAGCGACCACATACGCCCGACGGAGGGGAACGTGGCGCTGCTGCTCGACGCGACGCTCTCCGCGACGGACGTCGTGATCGCCTCCCCGCTGTACTGGTACTCGGTGTCCGCGCACGTCAAGCGCTACCTCGACTACTGGTCGGGGTGGCTGCGCACTCCCGGAGTCGACTTCAAGGCAACCATGTCGGGGCGCACCCTGTGGGGTGTCACCGCGCTCGCGCACGAGGAGCAGGAGGTCGCCGACCCGCTGGTCGGCACGCTCAGCAACTCCGCCGCGTATCTGGGGATGCGCTTCGGTGGGGTCCTGCTCGGCAACGGCAGCAAGCCGGGCGACGTGCTCAGCGACACGGAGGCCCTTGCCCGTGCGAAGACCTTCTTCGCACGCGAGGCGCCGCTCGCCCGCTTCCCGTACGAAACCGAATAGCACCCACGAGTCGGACAACTTCTCGGGGCAGAGTGACCCCCACGGGCCAAGCGACCCCCACGGGCCAAGCGACGCCCACGGGCCAAGCGACGCCCACGGGCCGAGCAGCTCCTCCGGACCGAGCAGCTCCTCCGGGCCGAGCAGCTCCTCCGGGCCGAGCAGCTCCTCCGGACCGAGCAGTTCCTACGCAGTGACGTCCTTCGCCGTGAACCGCGCCCAAGCCGCCGAACCGAACACCGCCGCGTACAGGGCCTGGATGCCGAGGTTCTTGACCAGTTCGTCCCAGTACACGGGTTCGCGCATGAGATCGGCGAAGGACAGCCAGTAGTGGGAGAAGAAGTACGGCTGTATCGCGTGGAGTTGGGGTATCTGGTCGAGGATCTGGACCGTGATCAGCAGGCCGACCGTCGTCGCCATCGCCGCGATGCCGCTGTTGGTCAGCGTCGACACGAACAGGCCGAGCGCCGCCACGCCGATGAGTGACGCGGCGACGACCAGGGCGATCAACAGGGCTCTGCCCAGTCCCTCCGCGAAGCTGATCCGGGTGCCGGAGATGGTCGTCAGGTCGCCGAGCGGGAAGAGCAGCGCCCCGACCGTGAGCGCCGAGATCGCGACCACGAGGGTCGCCACCAGGCAGAAGGCCATGGTGGTGGCGTACTTGGTGAGCAGCAGGCGGGTGCGGCCGGCGGGGGCTACGAGGAGGTAGCGGAGGGTGCCCGCGTTCGCCTCGCCCGCTATCGCGTCGCCCGCGATGACGCCGATCGCCATCGGCAGGAAGAACGGCAGTGTCGCGGCCAGGGCGGTGAAGACCAGGAACAGGCCGTTGTTGGTGATCTGGGAGATGAACGCCGGGCCGCCCCCGCCACCGCCCTGCGGGCCACCGCCTCCCATGGACGAACCGTCGCCGGTCTCGATCTTCACGGCGATCCCGACAAGAATCGGCACCGCGGCCAGGACGCCGAGCAGTGCGAGCGTGCGCCAGCGGCGGAAGGTGGTGATCAGTTCGCTGCGGAGGAGACCGAAGGTCCACAACGGACTGACCTTTCGGGCGCCCGCGATCCCGCCATCCCGCTGGATCACCTCACCATCCCGCTGGATCACCTCACCATCCCGCTGGATCACCTCACCATCCCGCTGGATCACCTCACCATCCCGCTGGACGAACTCAGCCCGCGACATCGAATCCCTCCCCCGTGAGCGCCACGAACGCGTCCTCCAGTGAGGCCCGTTCGACACCGAAGCCTCGGACCCGGACCCCTGCGGTCACCAACGCCGCGTTGACGTCGGCGAGATCACGGTCCGGAGGTTCGGCGGTCACCCGGTCCTCGGTGATGACGACGTCTGCGGCGCCCTGTTCCTTCAGCACCCGGGCCGCGTCCGAGGTGTCCGGCGTGGTCACGACCAGCCGGCCGCGCATCCCCGCCGCCAGCTCCGCCACCGCGCCCTGGGTGATCAGCCGTCCCTGCGCCATCACCGCCGCGTGGGTGCAGACCTGCTCGATCTCGTCGAGGAGATGGGAGGAGAGGAAGACCGTCGTGCCGTCGGACGCCAACTCCCGGATCAGCGAACGGATCTCGCGCATGCCCTGCGGGTCGAGGCCGTTGGTCGGCTCGTCGAGCACGAGGAGCCTGCGCGGCTGCAGCAGCGCGGCCGCCAGCCCCAGCCGCTGCTTCATGCCGAGCGAGTACGCCTTGGCCTTCTTGCCGGCGGCGGCCGCTAGGCCCACCCGGTCCAGCGCGGCCGCGACGCGGGCGCGCCGGGTGCGCGGATCGGCGGTCGGGTCGGCGGCGTCGTAACGGAGGAGGTTGTCGCGGCCGGAGAGGAAGCCGTACAGGGCGGGCCCCTCGATGAGCGCGCCGACGTGCGGCAGTACGGCGCGCGCGGCCCGGGGCATGGGCTGCCCGAGCACGCGCGCGGTGCCGGAGGTGGGCTCGATCAGGCCCATCAGCATGCGGATGGTGGTGGTCTTGCCCGAGCCGTTCGGTCCGAGGAAGCCGAAGACGCTGCCCGCCGGGACGGTCAGATCGAGACCGTCCACGGCGAGCTGCCCGCCGCGGTAGCGCTTGGTGAGCGCGCGGGTGGCGATCACCGTGCCGACGTCGTCGACCGGGTCGACCTGATCGGGCTGGTCGACCTGGTCCGCGTGATCGACCTCGTCGGTGTCCGCGGCGGACGGTTCCTCCATAGGCTCCTCAGGCTCCTCGGCTAGTGGTGCGGGTACGGCGGTCGGTGCCGGGTCACTTCGCCGACTCGGCCGCCTTCACGAGCGCGTCCTTGTCGACCGCGCCCACGTAGACCTTGCCGTCGTCCGTGATCAGGGCGTTGATCAGGCGGGTCTTGAAGACCGTGCCCGAGCCGAACTTGCCGGTGACCTTGTCGCCCAGCGAGTCCAGGAAGCCGCCCATGTCGCCGCCGACCTCGGCGCCGGAGGGAACGCCCTCGCCGCCGGTGTCGAAGACGGCCACGGAGTTCCAGCCCTCGCCGATGACCTCGGGGCCGCCCTCGGGCGCCTTGCCCGGCGCGCCCTCGCCCTTCGAACCGCCGACCCCCTTCTCGAACTCCTTCTCGAACTCCTTGCGGAGCTGGTCCTCGGACTTCGCGCCGCCGTGCTCCGGGGCCGCGCCGTCCAGCTCACCCTCCTCGGTGACCTTCGCACCCTTGGGCGGGGTGAAGTCGAAGGTGGAGGCGGCCGGCTTGGCGAAGCTGACCTGGGTGAAGCCCGCGTCGATCACGGCCGCGCCGCCGCTCGACGGGGTCAGCGTGAACTTCAGCGGCATACCGGTCTCGGCGTCCACGGCGACGGTGATCGCACCGACCGTGGTCCCGGACTGCTTCGGCTTGATGAGCAGCCGGTACGCGTCCCGGCCCGCGACCTGCGCGGTGCCGTCGACGGTGACGGACGTGGTGTCGTCGACCGCCTTGAGGGCTTCCTCGGTGAGGTCCTTGGGAGTGGCCGGTACCTCTTCGGTCCTGCCCTCGCCCTTCTCGCCCTCGGCCTCCTCGGCGGTGCCGTGGAACACCTCGTTCGACTTGCTGTCGTAGCCCCAGACGTCCTTGCCGTTGTGGATGAGGCTGTACTCGGCGGCGTCCTCCAGCAGGGAGAGCTTCTGCCGGTCCGGGCCGTCGGCGGCGACCCGCAGCGTGTGGGTGCCGGACGCGAGCTCGGTGAGCTTGGCCGTGGGGTCGGCGGAGGATCCCTCACCCGACCCCGACCCCATGGCGCCGGAGGTCAGGCTCGACTCCAGGCCACCGAGGTCGGGCAGACCCAGATCGGTGGTGATCTTGAAGGTGCCGGACAACTGCTGTACGTCCGACTGGGCGATCTTCTCTATGAGTTGCTGCGCGGTGATCTCCGGCAGGTCGGGGTCGCCGGAGTCGGCGATCGCCGGGACCAGCCCGATGGTCGCCGCCGCGACTCCCACGACCGTGACCGGGACGACGTACCGCGCGGCCTTGCGCCGTCGCGCCGCGCGCAGGTCGTCGCCCTCCCCGGCGGTCGTACTGTCGTCGGATGCGTACGGTGCCATGTGTGCCTTACCTCCGTCGTCGGCGGCGGCTGTCCGTCTCGTTTCCTCGCCCGCGAGTCTCTCGACCCCGCACTCGTCCACCCCTGAGCCGCCATTCTCACCCGAATCGGTGAGGAGTGGTGATTTCCGTGGTTTCCATCTGACCAAATCCGCCAAGGAGATTCGTCAACCTTCGGAGCCAACTCGGCGTACACCTGGGGTATGACACATGGAGGCGGCGCCTCCCCCGACCCGTAGGGGTCGGCCGGGAAGACGCCGCCGTTCGCCGCCGAGCTGTCAGCCGTTGATGAACACGTAGTCGGCCTGGTACGGCACGCCGACGATGGCGCCGGGCGTGCAGGAGCCGGCCGGTGCCACGCCGCCGACGGTGTTCAGCCGCAGGATCTCGGCGGTGTCGGCGAGCAGGCCGTGGTGCTTGCCGGACTGAGTGGCCTTCAGGTCGAGCTCGGGGATGTTCTTGTCGCCGTTCGGGGTCCTGGAGATGACGGACCCGGTCACCGCACTGCCGTCCCGCGCGATCCACTGCGGCGTACCGGAGTTGGGCGCGACGAAGGAGTGCGCGATACGACCGCCCAGTACGGCGCTGACATCCCGCTGGGCGAAGGCGTACCCGGCGCCGTCGGCGGGCTTGCACTCGTAGATCTGCTTGCCCTTGATGACGGATGCCTGGAAGTTGTCGAGCGCGTCGCGGAAGTCGAACTCGGCGACGGTGACCTTGTGGAGCTGACCCCGCACGGCGCCGCCCGGGAACTCGGCCGTGTGCAGGTTGGCGTAGAACGAACTCGGGTCGGACTTGAGGGCGTTGAGGAGGGCCGCGTCCTTCACGGTCACGGTGCCCGTGACGCTGTGCCCCATGCTCTTGCCCTTGCCCTTGCCCTTGCCGAGCAGACCGCCGAAGTCGACCTTGATGCCGCCGTTGGTGCCCTTGGCGCCCTGGTGGATGTGGAGGGCGGCCGGCTTGCCGGTGCCGCGCCAGGTGACGGCGACGGACACCTTGTCGCCCTTGACCCTCACGAACTGCAGGGCGGCGCCGTCCTTGTCCCCGACGGCGGGTCCGCCCGGGACGGGCACCTCGTTGGCCCCGCGAAGACTGGCGGCGAGGACGGTTCCCCCGGTACCGCCACCGGCGATCCCGCTCTGACTCACGATCCCCCGCGCGTCGCCTCCGGCGTGGCCCGCGTGGTCAGCACGGTCACCTCCGGCGGCGAAGGCGGGAATCACCGCGGCGGCCACACCGCCGACGGCGGCCACCGCGACAGCGGTGACGATCAGGCTCTTACGGCGCTTCGAGAACGTCGCGTTCATGCCCATGATGTTGTTGTCTCCCCGTATTGCAGCTGACGCCCCCTGCGTCAGCTTCTGGGCATTGATACGGAGGCGATCTTAGTTTGGACTCAGTCCAACATTGTGTCGTGCGTCACATACTCTCGGTCGCCCGTCCGGCGTTTGAGGGCGAGTCCATTTTTTGCGGGGCAACGCCATCCAGGGGCCGAAGCGGGGCTGGGGACGGCAGCCCCCAGGAGCACCCGGGGTCGAAGAGACGGAGCCCGGAGCCCCTGGAGGATGGGACGGGTAGGGGCGGCGGGGGCGAAGCCGCGGGGGCGAAACCCCTCACCCAGCCCGATGCACCACGGCGTCGCACAGCTCCATCAGCGCAGCCTTGGCATCAATGTCCGGCAACGGCGCCAACGCAGCCCGCGCATCCTCCGCGTACCGCACCGTGTCCCGCCGAGCCTGCTCCAACGCCGGATGCGCCCGCAGCGCGGTCAACGCCTCTGCATGCCGCGCGTCATCGCTCAGATCGGAGTCCAGCAGCTCGCACAGCGCGACATCCTCCGCCAGCCCCAGCCGCTCGGCCCGCTCCCGCAACCGCAGCACGGGCAGCGTGGGAATCCCCTCCCGGAGATCCGTTCCCGGCGTCTTCCCGGACTCGTGCGAGTCGCTCGCGATGTCCAGTACGTCGTCCGCCAGCTGGAAGGCGACACCCAACCGCTCCCCGTACTGGGTCAGCACATCGACCACCGTCTCGTCGGCGCCCGACATCATCGCCCCGAACCGGCACGACACCGCCACCAGCGACCCGGTCTTCCCGCCGAGCACATCGAGGTAGTGCTCAACGGGGTCCCGCCCGTCCTGCGGGCCCGCCGTCTCCAGGATCTGCCCGGTGACCAGCCGCTCGAACGCCTCGGCCTGCACCCGCACCGCCTCGGGCCCGAGGTCGGCGAGGATGTGCGAGGCCCGGGCGAACAGGAAGTCCCCGGTCAGTACGGCGACCGAGTTCCCCCAGCGGGTGTTCGCGCTCTCGACGCCCCGCCGCACGGCCGCCTCGTCCATCACGTCGTCGTGGTACAGCGTCGCCAGATGGGTCAGCTCCACCACCACCGCCGACGGCACGACGCCCGGCGCATACGGGTCCCCGAACTGGGCAGCGAGCATCACAAGCAGCGGCCGAAATCGCTTTCCACCCGCTCGCACCAGATGCTGGGCGGCCTCGGTGATGAAGGGGACCTCACTCTTGGTGGCTTCGAGCAATCCCTCCTCGACAGCCGCCAATCCGGCCTGGACATCGGCTTCCAGAGCCTGGTCCCGCACGCTCAGCCCGAACGGCCCGACGACGGTCACGAGGGGTCTCCTGTCTGCTGGTGTCTTCTGGCGGTTACACGGTTTGTCGATAGGTCGCTGCCATCACTCAAGTCAGCGTATCCGGTCACGTTTCGATCACCGATGCCGCCCACCCGTCCACCATGGGCGGTATCGGATCACGACCGGTATGTTTTTGATCACCTGATAAGGCCGGATATCTATCGACCTATAGGGAAGCAGCGGCCCGTGTCCCGAGCCGAGGTCGACTTCGAGCCCGGCAGCGGGCCCCCGCCCCGCGACGAACGCGCCTTCTTCGGCCAGGCCAGAGGCCTGCTCACGCTGTCCGGCCTCGAGGTCTGGGAACGCCTCTCGTTGCTCGGTATGCAGGCCATCCTCGTGCTGCACTTCGCCGACGCGGTCTCGTCCGGCGGAATGGCCATGTCCGCGGAAACGGCCGCCTCCGTCTCGGCCGCCTCCGTCTCCGCCGCCTCCGTCTCCGCCTCCTACGGCACCCTCGTCTACCTGGTCTCCATCGCCGGCGGCTGACTCGCCGACCGCGTGCTCGGCTCGCACCGAGTGGTCCCGCTGGGCGGCGTCCTGATCGCCGGCGGCCACTACGCCATGGCGGTACCGGCCGCCGGCACGACCTGGCTGGGCCTCGGCCCGATCAGCGCGGGCACGGGACTGCCCCAGCCCAACGTCGCCACCATGGTCGGCAAGCTCTACCGCACGGACGACGAACGCCGGAACGCCGGCTTCGCGCTCTCCTACGTGGCGATCATCATCGGCGCCTTCGCCGGCCCGCTGATCACCGGCCGGCTCGGCGACCAGAGGAGCTGGCACTGGGGCTCCTCGGCGGCCGCGATCGGCATGCCCTTCGGCCTGGTCCAGTACGTCGTCGGCCGCCGGCACCTGGCCGGCCGGAAGCACGCCGCCGAGTTCGCGCTCGCCCCTGACGCCATGCGCCGGGCGATCCGTCTGATCGCCTCGGGTCCGGCCACCGCCACCGCGCTCGCCGTCCTCCTCGCCACCGCCGGCCGGCTCACCATGGGCCGCTTCGTCGACCTGCTCACCCTCGTCTCGGTGATCGCCCCGGTCGCCTACTTCGCGGTGATGTCCGCGAGCCCACGGGCGACTCCGGAGGAGCGCGGCCGGCTGCGCCCGTACGTCGTCCTCATCCTCGCCTCCACGGCCTTCAACCTCGTCCTCTTCCAGGCGTACTCCACGATGATGGTGCTGGCCTCGACGAACGCCGAGACGACGATCCTCGGCTTCGACTTGCCCGCGAGCTGGTACGCCTCCGCCCTCGGCGCCTTGGCGGTCGCCCTCGCCCCCGTCGTCGCCGCGCTGGGGGTCCGTATGCGGCACCGCCGGCCGCACGCGTCCAACAAGATCGCGATCGGCGCGGCGCTCGGCGGCCTGTCGTTCCTGCTGATGGTGCTGCCGACCGCAGGCCACTCCTCCGACGGCCACCTCATGTCCGTCTGGTGGATCGTGGGTTCGTACCTGCTGCTCGGCCTCGGCGACATCCTTCGGGAGACCTCGGGCATGTCGGCCACGACGAAGCTCGCCCCGGCCGCCTTCGCCGGCCAGACCATGTCCCTGTGGTTCCTCGCCCTCGCCAACGGCATCCAGGCCCAGACGGTGAGGCTCTACGACGACGTCTCCAAGCCCGCCCACTTCGGCGTCAACGGCGCGATCGCGGTGGCCGCGGGGCTGGCCGTGACGGCCGCGGCACCTTGGCTGCGCCGCACGATGCACCCGGTGCGCCGACACGACGGGGGACCCGCTCATGCACATCCGTACGTCCTTCCCCTTCAAGACGACCCATGACGACCTCCGGATCCCGCCCCGGACGGAACCCTGCTGTACGCGCGTCGCGTGTGACGCCCGCTGACCGACGAGCCCGTACCGGCGCTCCTGGAATACCCGCCGTACCGCCTGACCGACTGGACCCGCGCCCCGCGACCACCAGCGCCACCCCTGGTACGCCGGCCATGGCTACGCCTCCGTGCGCGTGGACATCCGCGGGCACGGCAACAGCGAGGGCATGCCCACGGACGAGTACTCGGCGACGGAACTGGCCGACGGGGTCGAGCTCGTCAACTGGCCGGCGGCGCAACCCTGGTGCGGCGGCAGGGTCGGCATGTTCGGCATCTCCTGGGGCGGCTTCCACTCCCTCCAGATCGCGGCCCTCGCGCCCGAGCCGCTCAAGGCGATCGTCACGGTCCGCTCCACGTACGATCACTATGACAACGACGTGCACTACCTGGGAGGTTCCGTCCTCGCGGTAGACATGCACGCCTGGGCGGCGACGATGCTCGCCTTCGTCTCCCGGCCGCCCGATCCGCGGTACGCCGGCGAGGGGCGCGACATGTGGCTGGCGCGCCTGGAGTCCGTCGAGCCGTTCATCCACACCTGACTGGCCACCAGACCCGCGACGGCTACTGGCGGCACGGCAGCGTCTGTGAGGACTACGGCGCGATCGACGCCGCCGTCCTGGCGGTGGGCGGCTGGCACGACCCGTACCGCGACACGGTGCCGCGACTCGTGGAGCACCTGCCCGCCGACCGCGTGCGCGGCCTGATCGGCCCCTGGTCGCATCAGTACCCCGACCGCGGCCTGCCCCCGGGCCCGGCGATCGGCTTCCTCCAGGAGACGCTGCGCTGGTGGGACCACTGGCTCAAGGGCAAGGACACGGGCGTGATGTCCGAGCCCCTGCCGCGCGTGTGCGTCAGCGACTCGCACCGCCCGGCTACGGTGTACGCCACTTCGAGTTCGAAGCGGGCGAGGAGACCTGGGTGTCGGGGCGGCCGAAGGTGCGGCTGCGGCTGACGTCGGAGGTGCCGCGCGGGCAGGTCGTCGCCCGGCTCTGCGACGTGGCGCCGGACGGCTCCTCGACCCTGGTCACCCGGGGCATGCCGAACCTGTCGGCGCGCCACGGCCGCGACCATGCGGTGCCGTAGGAGCCGGGCGCCGCCGGGGACGTGACTTCGAGCTGAGCGGCATCGGCCATGCCTTCCCGCCCGGCCACCGCATCCGCCTCGCCGTCTCCTCCGCGTACTGGCCGTGGATCTGGCCCCGGCCGGACTCGGCGGCGGGCTTCACCCTCGAACCGGCCGGGAGTTCCCTGGAACTTCCAGTACGTGCACGTGCGTTGCACGAGGCAGCGATCACCTTCGAGGAACCCGGAGCAGGCGCCGCCGCTCGGCGTGAACGCCCCCGTCACGCTGGACGAACCGCGCCCCGAGCGGCTCGTCCTACGGGACGTGGCCAAGGGCGAGTGGCGCCTGGAGGTAGACCCTCGGTACGGCGGCACGCGCGTGTACCCCGACGGTCTGGAGTTCACCGAGGAGGCGCTGGAGACGTACACGATCAACGAGTCGGATCCCCTGTCGGCCCGCACCCGCTCGTACTGGTCGATCCACCCACCGCCCGGAGTCGGCGTGGAACGCCACGGTGCGCACTCGCTCGCAGATCAGCTGCGACCGGACGGACTTCATCACCTCCACCGAGGTGATCGGCCTGGAGGGCGAAGAGGTACTTTTCCACCGGACATGGGAGAAACGGACTCCACGGACAGCCGGTTAAACGCGAGTTGGACCCATTGCCCGATTTGCCGCTCTTGTGGATGCCAGTGAGTTGAGTCACGCACGGACGACCGCCCGCCCGACCCGGCACACCGCGTCCTTCCTTGCAGCAAGCGCAAGTTGAAGATTGGCAACCGCAAAGGATCAAGCACCCCATTCACGCCAGACCATGGTCAACCGCACGACGGGCGACCATGGCACTTGTTCCGGGCATGTGCTCTCGCATACGTTCCCGCTCGTCGGGCGGACGCCGAATCCTGCCGCCGCCCGAGTCATCCACCGACGCACTCACACACGCACGGCAGGAGCGGGGGACCCAGGTAAGTCGCCGCACCGGTCGCCTTGATGGCGCACCGGCCGCGGCTAGGGGTGAAGTCGCGCCGCCACACGGCGGCACGGCCGGGCACCTCCCCGCCCGAACCCGACAGCTCACCTCGCAGGCGTCGGAGAGGAACAGCGCCATGGCCCGAGGCAAGCACCGCCGCCCCCGCACCAACCCGCTCACCCGCCACGCCGTCGCCGCCGGAACCGGCACCGCCGCGCTCGCCCTCCCGCTCCTGGGAGTGTCCACCGCGAACGCCGCGGAGACGGCCCAGGCCTCCGCCCCGGCGAAGGTCGGGTCCGTCACGTACACCACGAAGAAGGGCGACACGCTCTACGACATCGCGGACCGGTACGACGTTCAGGGCGGCTGGAAGCAGCTCTACAAGGACAACCGCAAGGCCGTCGGCGACAACCCCCGGCTGATCCACCCGGGCCTCGACCTGAAGGTCCGCGCGACGAAGAAGGCGAGCACGACCGCCGACAAGGCGTCCGCGCCCGCCAAGAAGTCCTCCGTCGCCCAGGCCACCCAGTCCTCCGTGAAGTCGTACCCGAACAACCTCGACGGCTGGATCCGCAACGCCCTGGACATCATGTCCCAAAACGGAATTCCCGGATCCTACGAGGGCATTCACCGCAACATCATGCGTGAGTCGTCCGGCAACCCGTCCGCCATCAACAACTGGGACTCCAACGCCGCCGCGGGCACCCCGTCCAAGGGCCTCCTGCAGGTCATCGACCCGACCTTCGCCGCCTACCACGTGCCGGGCACGGTGTACGACCCCTTCGACCCGGTCGCGAACATCGTGGCCGCGTGCAACTACGCGGCCGCGCGCTACGGCTCGATCGACAACGTAAACGGGCCTTACTAGACAAAAGGCATCTTTGACCGACGAACGCTCCCTACTGGACGAAGTCGGCCAAGATACCCGCGAACAGTCTCTCGAGGACGACGGCGATGCCGTCGTCCTCGTTCGACAACGTGATCTCGTCCGCGACCTCCTTGAGTTCGGGGTGCGCGTTGGCCATCGCGACCCCGCGGGCGGCCCAGTCGAACATCGGGATGTCGTTGGGCATGTCCCCGAAGGCGATGGTCTCGTGCGCCCCGAGGCCGAGGTGCTCGGCGGCGAGCGCGAGACCGGTCGCCTTGGTGATGCCGCATGGCTGGAGTTCGACGGTCCCGGGCCCCGACATGGTGACGGTGGCGAGCGAGCCGACCACCGAACGCGCCGTCGCCGCCAACTCGTCGTCCGAGAGGCTCGGATGACGCAGCAGCACCTTGCTGATCGGCTCGCACCACAGGTCGTCGCGATACTGCACACGTACGGCCGGCAGCGTGGGGTGGGGCATCAGATAGCCGGGCTCGATGAGCGTGAGGCCGTCGACGCCGTCCTGGTCGACGGCCGCGTACACCTGCCCCACCTCGGCCTCGATCTTGCCCAACGCGGTCTCCGCCAACTCCCGGTCCAGCGTGACCGACCACAGCAGCCGGTCCGCGCCGGCGTCATACAACTGCGCCCCCTGTCCGCACACCGCGAGCCCCGTACTGCCCAGGTCGTCGAGGAGCGGTCGCACTCTGGGCGCCGGCCGTCCCGTCACGACGAGGTGCTGCGCACCGGCCGCCGCCACCAGCGCGAGCGCGTCGATGGACCGGTCCGACAGGGTGTCGTCGCCTCGGAGCAACGTCCCGTCCAGGTCAGTGGCGATGAGTGAATATGCGATAGGTGCGGCCATGATCAGAGAATACGGACAGGACGCCCCATCGACTCGACGTGAACCGGACGGCTGCTGTGTTCACATGTGTTGACACCTGCTCCGGTTCGGGTTCGGTTCGCGCGCCGCAACTGCCTGCCGCCTGTTGCGATTTCACCCCCATGTGGTGCCCGCGGGCTCCTTGATGGTGGTGTTGACGCGGTTGAACAGGTTCATCACGCCGATGAGCAGGATGAGAGCCGACAGTTCCTTCTCGGCGAAGTGGTCGGCCACCTCATCCCACAGCGTGTCCGGCACCGACTCGTGGGATCGGTCGGCGAGGCGAGTGACCGACTCCGTCAACTGCAGCGCGGCCCGTTCGGCGTCGGTGAAGTAGGGCGCCTCCCGCCAGGCGGCAACGGCATCGATCCGCTCGTCACTCGCCCCGGCCTTGCGCAGATTGACCGTGTGACCGTGCACACAGGCGCTGCAGCCGTTGATCTGGCTGGCGCGCAGCCCCACGATCTCCACGAGCTCCTGCGGCAGGCCGCTCTCGCCGATCGCCTGGAGGAGGGTTCCGATGCCCTTCATCGCGCCGGGAAGGACGTACGCCGGGTTGGTCATCCGTGCCTGCATGATTCGTGCCTCCTGTGTCAGTACTTCCGTCTTCACTGCACTGACGAGGCGGAGGAAGCAGTTGTGACCGGCAGACAGAAGATTTTTTTGGAGGGTGCCAGAAGCCCAGGACAGCCGACTCACACGTAACGTGTGGCCCGACCACATGGCAATGGCACACGGAGCGGATGAGAGTGAGGCAGCACCCCATGCCCCCCTTCGATCTCCCCGAGGGCGACCCCTTCGGCACGCACAACCTTCCGTACGGCGTCTTCTCCCTCCCCGGCTCGGACTCCGCGCGCAGGGTCGGCGTCCGGCTCGGCGACCACGTCCTCGACGCGGGCAAGGCGGCCTACGCGCTCGGCTCGCCGTACGCCCCGCTGCTCGCCCAGGACTCCCTGAACCCGCTGCTCGCCGCCGGCCGCACCACCTGGTCGGACGTACGGCGCGCCCTGACGGCGTGGGTGACGGTGCCGGCGCACCAAGAAGCCATCCAGGACCTCCTCCATCCGCTGTCGTCAGTGACCCTGCACCTCCCCTTCGAGGTCGCCGACTACGTCGACTTCTACGCCTCCGAGAACCACGCCCGGAACGTCGGCCAGATCTTCCGCCCCGACGCCGCGGACTCCCTCACCCCCAACTGGAAGCACCTTCCGATCGGTTACCACGGCCGCTCGGGCACGGTGGTCGTCTCCGGCACCGATGTCGTACGGCCCTCCGGCCAGCGCAAGGCCCCCACCGAACCGGCGCCGGTCTTCGGCCCGTCGGTCCGCCTGGACATCGAGGCCGAGGTCGGCTTCGTGGTCGGCGTCCCGTCGCAGATGGGCAGGCCGGTGGAACTGGGCGACTTCCGCGAACATGTCTTCGGCCTGTGCCTGCTCAACGACTGGTCGGCACGTGACGTCCAGGCCTGGGAGTACGTCCCCCTCGGCCCGTTCCTCGGCAAGTCCTTCGCCACGTCGGTGTCGGCCTGGATCACCCCGCTGGACGCGCTGGAGGAGGCCCGGGTGGCGCCGCCGGAGCGGACGCACCCCCTGCTGCCGTACCTGGACGACTCCGCTCCCTCAGCGGAACCCGGCGGCTACGACCTGCGAATCTCGGTGGCCATCAACGGCCATGTCGTCTCCGAGCCTCCCTTCTCCACCATGTACTGGACGGCCGCCCAGCAACTCGCCCACATGACCGTGAACGGCGCCTCCCTGCGCACCGGCGACCTGTACGGCTCCGGCACGGTGAGCGGCCCGACGGAACGCGAGCGCGGGTCACTGCTCGAGCTGACCTGGAACGGCCGGGACCTCCTTGAACTCCCCGACGGCAAGCGGACGTTCCTCGAGGACGGCGACATCGTGACATTGTCCGCCTGGGCTCCCGGGCCGGGTGGGGTTCGAGTGGGGCTGGGGGAGGTGACGGGGCGGGTTGTGGGCGGCTGACCCGCAGATCCGACGCAGGCTGACTGCACGGAGCCGACGCCGGCCGACTTGCACAGAGCCGGCGCAGGCTGACTGCACAGAGCAGACGCCGGCCGACTGCACAGACCCGGCGCAGGCTGACTGCACAGACCCGGCGCAGGCTGACACCGCGGATCCTGGCCGGGCTGACACCGGAGATCCGGCTCAACCAGCGGGCACCGACGGGTGATTCGCGGCGGTTGCGCGAGGGCGGGGCGGACAGGTGATCGGCCCCGCCCAAAGGATTCGACGGGTCTTTCCCCCTGACTCAGGCGATGGTCACCGTCATACTGGCTGGCGGTGGGAAGCAAGCCGCACCCTGTCCGCACGGCCCACCACCCCGCACAGCCGCCCCCGCACCTTCCCTGACCAGGATCCGGAGCCCTTGGCATGACCGTCTGCCTGCTCCTGTTGAGCGTCGTCGCCCTGACGGCCGCCGTACCCGTCCCGCGGGCACTGACGCGGGCCACCTGGCCCGAGCGAGAACCCGTGGTCGCGCTCTGGGTGTGGCAGTGCCTGGTCGCCACCGTCCTGCTGTGCTGCCTGACGGCCCTGGCCCTGGGCACCGCCGCAGTCTTCGGTACGGTGCGCGCCCAGCTCTTCGCGCCGGCGCCGCCGTCGGTGACCGAGGCGTACGACCTCTCGTCCGCGCCCGCCTGGGCGGCCGCGCTCAGCGTGCTGCTGGCCTGCGGTGCCGCCTGGACGACCGCGATGCTGGCCCGCGAGCTCGTCGAGGCGCGCCGACGACGTGGCCAGGCCAGGGCCCACCTGCGCGAACGCGCACCCGACCTGCCCGCCGGACTGGGCTCGGCGCGCGGCCCGCTGCTGGTGCTGGAGGACGAGTACCCGGACGCCTGGTGGATGCCCGGCAGCCCGCCCCAGCTGATCGTCACCACGGGCGCCCTGCACCGTCTGACCGACCACCAGCTCGACGCCGTACTCACCCACGAGCGTGGCCACGCCCAAGCCCGCCACGACTGGCTGCTGCACCTGTCCACCGCGCTTGCCACCGGCTTCCCCCGCATCCCGTTGTTCGCCCACTTCTGCGACCAGACACACCGCCTGGTCGAACTGGCCGCCGACGACACCGCGTCCCGTCGCTGCGGTCACCTCACGACGGCACTGGCCCTGATCGAGCTCAACCAGCACCGGGGCGTTCTCTCCTGCTCCTCCAGCAATCGCCTCCTGGGCGAACGCGTCAACCGCCTCCTCCAGCCCCCACCCCGCCTGGGCCGCCGCCACCGCGCCCTCACCACGACACTGGCGGCGCTGGTACCGCTGCTCCCCCTCCTGATCACGTTCGCGCCAGGCCTCACGGCACTGGGCTGACGCCGATTCCGGGGCAGGAGCACCGGCGCAGCCGGTCATGTGGACTCGACGCCGGGCCCACTCCAACCCTCGGTCCCCCATCCCGACCGCTAGGTCGTGTCCGCAAAGTCCCGCCGGGGCAGGCGGGACTTTGCGGACACGGCCTAGGCCCAGTCCTCCGGCTCGGCGTCCGTCTCAGGCCAGTCGTCCGCCCCAAGATCCGCCCCGGTGTCCACCTCGGCCGCCGCCCCCGCACCGGGCTCCCCCCGTACCGACCGCAACACCTCGAGCACCCCCTCGCCATATGTCGCCAGCTTCTTCTCCCCCACCCCGCTGACGCCCCCGAGTTCGCGCACGGAAGCCGGCCACACCGTGACGATCTCCCGCAACGTCGCGTCATGGAAGATCACATATGCCGGAACCCCCTGCTCCCGAGCCTGCTCGGCACGCCAGGCACGCAACGCCTCGAAGGCGGGCACCAGTTCCTCCGGCAACTCGGCCACCGCGGCCTTCGCCTTGCGCTCCCCCCGCCCGGATCCTGCGGAACCCGAACCCGAACCCGATCCCGCAGCCGACCGCGCGGTCACCGGCTTCTTCGGCTCCTTGCGCAGCGGCACCTCCCGCTCCCGCCGCAGCACGGCACCACTGGTCTCCGTCAGCACGAGCGTGCCGTACTCCCCCTCGACCGCGAGCAGGCCCTGCGCCAGCAACTGCCGGATGACGCCGCGCCATTCGCCCTCGGTCAGCTCCTCGCCGATACCGAAGACGGACAGCTGGTCGTGGTCGAACTGAATCACCTTGCCCGTGCGCTTGCCGAGCAGGATGTCGACGATCTGCACGGCACCGAACTTCTGCCCCCGCTCCCGCTGCAGCCGCACCACCGTCGACAGCACCTTCTGCGCCGCGATCGTGCCGTCCCAGGTCTCCGGCGGCGTGAGGCAGGTGTCGCAGTTGCCGCAGCCCACCGGATCGGGGTCCTGGCCGAAGTAGGCGAGCAGCTGACCGCGCCGGCACTGGGCGGTCTCGCACAGCGCCAGCATCGCGTCCAGGTGCGCGGCGGCCCGGCGCCGGAACGCCTCGTCGCCCTCGCCCGACTGGATCAGCTTGCGCTGCTGTATGACGTCGTTGAGGCCGTAGGCCATCCAGGCCGTGGAGGGGAGTCCGTCCCGTCCCGCACGGCCCGTCTCCTGGTAGTAGCCCTCGACCGACTTGGGCAGGTCGAGGTGGGCGACAAAGCGGACGTCCGGCTTGTCGATGCCCATCCCGAAGGCGATGGTCGCCACCACGACCAGGCCCTCCTCCCGCAGGAACCGGGACTGGTGCGCCGCGCGCGTTCCCGCGTCCAGGCCCGCGTGGTAGGGCACCGCCTCGATGCCGTTGCGGGTGAGGAACTCGGCCGTCGCCTCCACCGACTTGCGCGACAGGCAGTAGACGATGCCCGCGTCGCCCGCGTGCTCCTCCCGCAGGAAGCTCAGCAGCTGCTTCTTCGGGTCGGCCTTCGGCACGATCCGGTACTGGATGTTGGGCCGGTCGAAGCTCGCCACGAAGTGCCGGGCGGTCGGCATGTTCAGCCGTGCGGTGATCTCCTGGTGCGTGGCACGGGTGGCCGTCGCCGTGAGCGCGATCCGCGGGACGTCCGGCCAGCGCTCGCCGAGCAGCGACAGGGCCAGGTAGTCGGGGCGGAAGTCGTGGCCCCACTGGGACACGCAGTGCGCCTCGTCGATCGCGAAGACCGCGATCTTGCCGCGCGACAGCAGGTCCAGCGTCGAGTCGAGCCGCAGCCGCTCCGGGGCCAGGTAGAGCAGGTCCAGCTCACCCGCCAGAAACTCGGCCTCCACCACCCGCCGCTCGTCGAAGTCCTGCGTGGAATTGACGAACCCGGCGCGCACACCGAGTGCCCGCAGAGCGTCCACCTGGTCCTGCATCAGCGCGATGAGCGGCGAGACGACGACGCCGGTACCCGGTCTGACGAGGGACGGAATCTGGTAGCACAGCGACTTCCCGCCGCCGGTCGGCATGAGCACGACGGCATCCCCGCCGCCCGTCACATGCTCGATGACCGCCTCTTGCTCGCCCCGGAAGGCCTCGTACCCGAAGACCCGGTGCAGCGCCGCCAGCGCCTCGCTCTCGGCCCCGCCCGCCGCCTCGGTCACCCTTGGCATCTCCCTGATCCCACCCGTCGCGCCCATCGCCATGTCCCCCGTACGTCGTCCTTCGACCACTGCCTCCACGATAGGGGCCGCCACGGACACCGCCGGAGTTATCCACAGGCTCGCCCCCCGACCACAGCGGAGCGGCCCGCCCCCTCCCACCCCCGACCGCGACGGAGCGGCCTCCTCCCACCCCGCTACAACAACGGCGACCCGGCTCCCCTCCCTGGGAAGCCGGGCCGCCACCATGTCCAGAGGGCGCCGGGTCAGCGCACGAACACCCCGGCCTGGTTCGCCAGGTCCAGGAAGTACTGGGGCGCCACACCCAGCACCAGCGTGACCGCGACGCCGACCCCGATCGCCGTCATCGTCAGCGGCGACGGCACCGCGACCGTCGGCCCCTCCGGCTTCGGCTCGCTGAAGAACATCAGCACGATGACGCGGATGTAGAAGAACGCCGCGATCGCGGACGAGACCACACCGACCACGACCAGCGGGCCCGCCCCGCCCTCCGCCGCCGCCTTGAACACGGCGAACTTCCCGGCGAAGCCGGAGGTCAGCGGGATGCCGGCAAAGGCCAGCAGGAACACCGCGAACACGGCCGCGACCAGCGGTGAACGCCGGCCGAGTCCGGCCCACTTGGACAGGTGCGTCGCTTCGCCGCCGGCGTCGCGCACCAGCGTCACCACCGCGAACGCGCCGATCGTCACGAAGGAGTACGCGGCCAGGTAGAAGAGGACGGACGACACACCGGACGGCGTGGCCGCGATGACACCCGCGAGGATGAAGCCGGCGTGCGCGATCGACGAGTACGCCAGCAGCCGCTTGATGTCGGTCTGCGTGATCGCGACGATCGCACCGCCCAGCATGGTGACGATCGCCACGCCCCACATGACCGGCCGCCAGTCCCAGCGCAGGCCGGGCAGCACGACGTACAGAATGCGGAGCAGCGCACCGAACGCGGCCACCTTCGTCGCCGCCGCCATGAACCCGGTGACGGGCGTCGGCGCCCCCTGGTAGACGTCCGGCGTCCACATGTGGAACGGCACCGCGCCCACCTTGAACAGCAGGCCCATGACGATCATCGCGGCGCCGATGAGCAGCAGGGCGTCGTTGCCCATGGTGTCCGCGAGGGCCGGGGTCACCTCCGGGACCGTGCCGTCGACGACCTGCGCGATCGTCGCGTACGACACCGAGCCGGAGTAGCCGTACAGCAGCGCGATGCCGAACAGGGTGAACGCGGACGCGAAGGCACCGAGCAGGAAGTACTTGACCGCGGCCTCCTGCGACATGAGCCGCTTGCGGCGGGCCAGGGCGCACATCAGGTACAGCGGCAGCGAGAAGACTTCCAGAGCGATGAAGAGTGTCAGCAGGTCGTTGGCCGCCGGGAAGATCAGCATGCCCGCGACCGCGAACATCAGCAGCGGGAACACCTCGGTCGTGGTGAACCCGGCCTTCACCGCTGCCTTTTCACCCTCGCTGCCCGGCACGGACGCCGCCTGGGCGGCGAAGGAGTCGACGCGGTTGCCGTGCGCGGCCGGGTCGAGCCGCCGCTCGGCGAAGGTGAACAGGCCGACCAGGCCCGCCAGCAGGATCGTGCCCTGCAGGAAGAGCGCCGGCCCGTCGACGGCGATCGCTCCCATCGCCGCGATGCCCGACTTGGTCGTGGCGTACCCGCCGGCCGCCAGCGCCACGACCGCGGCGAAGGCCGCGACCAGCGCCACAACGGCGACGAACACCTGGGCGTAGTAACGCGACTTGCGCGGAAGGACCGCCTCGATCAGCACTCCGACGACCGCCGCACCGACGACGATCAGGGTGGGCGACAGCTGTCCGTATTCGATCTTCGGCGCGTCGATCTTCGAGATCGGGTCGGCCGCGGTTGTCCACAGGCTGTGGACGGCTGATGCGCTCACTTGGCCGCCTCCACCTCGGGCTGGGGGTCCTTCTTCTGTACGTCGGACATGGTCTGCTTGACCGCCGGGTTGACGATGTCCGTGACGGGCTTCGGGTAGACGCCCAGGAAGATCAGCAGTACGACCAGCGGGGCGACGACCACGAGCTCACGCACCCTGAGGTCGGGCATCGCGGAGACCTCCGGCTTCACCGGGCCCGTCATCGTCCGCTGGTAGAGGACGAGGGTGTAGAGCGCGGCGAGCACGATGCCGAAGGTGGCGATGATGCCGATCACCGGATAGCGCGTGAACGTGCCGACCAGGACCAGGAACTCACTCACGAAGGGCGCCAGTCCCGGCAGTGACAGGGTCGCCAGACCGCCGATCAGGAAGGTGCCCGCGAGCACGGGTGCGACCTTCTGCACACCGCCGTAGTCGGCGATGAGCCGCGAGCCGCGCCGGGAGATCAGGAAGCCGGCCACCAGCATCAACGCGGCCGTCGAGATCCCGTGGTTGACCATGTACAGCGTCGCGCCGGACTGGCCCTGGCTGGTCATCGCGAAGATGCCCATGATGATGAAGCCGAAGTGCGAGATCGACGCGTACGCGATCAGGCGCTTCATGTCCCGCTGGCCGACCGCGAGCAGCGCCCCGTAGACGATGCTGATCAACGCCAGCACCATGATGGCGGGCGTCGCCCACTTGCTGGCCTCCGGGAACAGCTGGAGGCAGAAGCGGAGCATCGCGAAGGTGCCGACCTTGTCGACGACCGCGGTGATGAGGACGGCGACCGGTGCGGTGGCCTCCTGCATCGCGTTGGGCAGCCAGGTGTGCAGCGGCCACAGCGGCGCCTTCACCGCGAAGGCGAAGAAGAAACCGAGGAACAGCCAGCGTTCGGTGTTCGTCGCCATGTCGAGCGAGCCGTTGGCGCGGGCTTCGGCGATCTCCTGGAGTGAGAAGTTCCCGGCGACCACATAGAGGCCGATCACCGCGGCCAGCATGATCAGTCCGCCGACCAGGTTGTAGAGCAGGAACTTCACGGCCGCGTACGACCGCTGCGTCGATGCCACCTTCTCGCCGTGCTCGTGGGCACGGTCCCCGAAGCCGCCGATGAGGAAGTACATCGGGATGAGCATGGCTTCGAAGAAGATGTAGAAGAGAAAGACGTCGGTGGCCTCGAAGGAGATGATCACCATCGCCTCGACGGCCAGGATCAGGGCGAAGAAGCCCTGCGTGGGCCGCCAGCGCCTGCTGCCGGTCTCCAGCGGGTCGGCGTCGTGCCAGCCCGCGAGGATGATGAACGGGATCAGCAGCGCCGTCAGCGCGATGAGTGCGACCGCGATGCCGTCCACGCCGAGCTCGTAACGGACCCCGAAGTCCTTGATCCAGGAGTGGGATTCGGTGAGCTGGTAGCGGTCGCCGTCCGGGTCGAAGCGGACCAGCACGGTGACCGCGAGGGCGAGCGTGCCGAGCGAGAAGAGCAGCGCCAGCCATTTGGCGGCGGTGCGCTGCGCGGCCGGTACGGCGGCCGTGGCGATCGCCCCGATCGCCGGGAGCACCGCCGTGGCTGTCAGCAGAGGAAAGGACATCGGTATCAGACCGCCCTCATCAGCAGGGTCGCGGCGATGAGGATCGCCGCACCGCCGAACATCGAGACCGCGTACGACCGCGCGAAGCCGTTCTGCAGCCTGCGCATCCGTCCGGACAGGCCGCCCATGGAGGCCGCCGTACCGTTGACGACTCCGTCGACCAGGGTGTGGTCGACGTACACCAGGGAGCGCGTGAGGTGCTCGCCGCCGCGGACGAGGACGACGTGGTTGAAGTCGTCCTGGAGCAGATCGCGCCGGGCGGCCCGGGTGAGCAGCGACCCGCGCGGGGCGACGACCGGGACCGGTCGGCGGCCGTACTGGGCGTAGGCGATCGCGACGCCGATGACCATGCACGCCACGGTCGCGCCGGTGACCGCTCCCGCGCTGATGGGCGGGTGACCGTGGGCGTGCCCGGTGACGGGCTCCAGCCAGTGGATGAAGCGGTCGCCGATGCTGAAGAACGCACCGCCGGCCACCGACCCGACGGCCAGCACGATCATGGGGATCGTCATGACCCTGGGTGATTCGTGCGGGTGCGGCTCCGCGTGCTCGCCGCGCGTCTCGGCGGCGGGCTCCACGCTGGGCTCGGCCGGGGACGGGGTCGGGGCGTGGCGCCAGCGTTCCTCGCCGAAGAACGTCATCAGCATCACGCGCGTCATGTAGAACGCCGTGATGGCAGCGCCCAGCAGCGCGCAGCCGCCGAGGATCCAGCCCTCGGTGCCGCCCTTGGCGAACGCCGCCTCGATGATCTTGTCCTTGGAGAAGAAGCCGGACAGACCCGGGAAGCCGATGATCGCGAGGTAGCCGAGGCCGAAGGTGACGAAGGTGACCGGCATGTACTTGCGCAGGCCGCCGTACTTGCGCATGTCGACCTCGTCGTTCATGCCGTGCATGACGGAACCGGCGCCGAGGAACAGCCCGGCCTTGAAGAAGCCGTGCGTCACCAGGTGCATGATCGCGAAGACGTAGCCGATGGGGCCGAGGCCCGCGGCGAGGATCATGTAGCCGATCTGCGACATGGTCGAGCCGGCCAGCGCCTTCTTGATGTCGTCCTTCGCGCAACCGACGATCGCACCGAAGAGGAGCGTGACGGCACCGACGATGGTGACCACCAGCTGGGCGTCGGGCGCGGCGTTGAAGATGGCGCCGGAGCGGACGATCAGGTAGACACCCGCCGTCACCATGGTCGCGGCGTGGATGAGGGCCGAGACCGGGGTCGGGCCCTCCATCGCGTCCCCGAGCCAGGACTGCAGCGGCACCTGGGCGGACTTGCCGCACGCGGCGAGCAGCAGCATCAGGCCGATGGCGGTGAGCTTGCCCTCGTTCGCCTCACCGACCAGGCCGGGCTCTCCCTCGGTGCCGAGCAGCGGCCCGAAGGCGAAGGTGCCGAACCACAGGAACATCAGCATGATCGCGATCGACAGGCCCATGTCCCCGACGCGGTTGACCAGGAAGGCCTTCTTCGCGGCGGTGGCGGCGCTGGGCTTGTGCTGCCAGAAGCCGATGAGGAGGTAGGACGCGAGGCCGACGCCCTCCCAGCCGACGTACAGCAGCAGGTAGTTGTCGGCGAGGACGAGCAGCAGCATCGCCGCGAGGAACAGGTTCAGATAGCCGAAGAAGCGGCGGCGCCGCTCGTCGTGCTCCATGTACCCGACCGAGTACAGGTGGATCAGCGACCCGACGCCGGTGATCAGCAGCACGAACGTCATCGACAACTGGTCGAGCCGGAAGGCGATGTCCGCCTGGAAGCCCTCGACCGGGACCCAGCTGAACAGGTGCTGGGTGAGGGTGCGGTGTTCGGCGTCCTTGCCCAGCAGATCGGCGAAGAGGATCACACCGAACACGAAGGAGACGAACGACAGAAGCGTGCCGAGCCACTGGCCCACGGCGTCGAGACGCCGGCCGCCGCACAGCAGTAGGGCCGCTCCGAGCAGGGGCGCCGCGATCAGCAGCGCAATCAGGTTCTCCACGATTCTTCCGACCCCTCAGAGCTTCATCAGGCTGGCGTCGTCGACCGAGGCCGAGTGGCGGGAACGGAACAGCGACACGATGATCGCGAGCCCGACGACGACCTCGGCGGCGGCGACGACCATCGTGAAGAAGGCGATGATCTGGCCGTCGAGATTGCCGTGCATCCGGGAGAAGGCGACCAGCGCGAGGTTGCAGGCGTTGAGCATGAGCTCGACGCACATGAAGACGACGATCGCGTTGCGCCTGATCAGCACGCCGGTGGCACCGATCGTGAACAACAGGGCGGCGAGATAGAGGTAGTTGACCGGGTTCACTTGGATGCCTCCTCGGGCCGCTTGAAGGCCGACGGCTCGATCGCTGTCCGCTCCAGCCGTTCCTCCGCGCGCTGCTCCAGGGCCCGCAGGTCGTTGAGCGCCTCGGTGGACACGTCACGGATCTGGCCGCGCTCGCGCAGCGTCTTGCTGACCGTCAGCTCGGACGGCGTGCCGTCGGGCAGCAGGCCCGCGATGTCGACGGCGTTGTGCCGGGCGTACACGCCGGGCGCCGGTAGCGGCGGGACGTGCTTGCCCTCGCGGACACGCTGCTCGGCCAGCTCGCGCTGGGTCTTGGCGCGCTCGGTGCGCTCGCGGTGGGTGAGCAGCATCGCGCCGACGGTGGCCGTGATGAGCAGGGCGCCGGTGATCTCGAAGGCGAAGACGTACTTGGTGAAGATGAGGGCCGCGAGGCCCTCCACATTGCCGTTCGCGTTCGCCTGGGCGAGGCCGTTGAACTCCGTGAGCGCGGCGTTCCCGATGCCCGCGACGAGCAGGATGCCGAAGCCGAGGCCACAGAGGAGGGCCAGCCACCGCTGGCCCTTGATGGTTTCCCTCAGGGAGTCCGCGGCCGTGACGCCGACGAGCATCACCACGAACAGGAACAGCATCATGATCGCGCCGGTGTAGACGATGATCTGCACGACGCCCAGGAAGTAGGCGCCGTTGGCGAGATAGAAGACCGCCAGGACGATCATGGTCCCCGCGAGGCAGAGCGCGCTGTGCACGGCCTTCTTCATGAAGACGGTGCACAGGGCGCCGATCACGGCGACGGTGCCGAGGATCCAGAACTGGACGGCCTCTCCGGTGGACGTGGAGTAGGCGGCGAGCTGCTCGGTCATCGGCCGATCACCTTCCCCGACGCCGGTTCGTCCTCGCCGAAGGTCGAGGCGGCCTCCTGGGGGACTTCTCCCTTGGAGAGGGCCACCTGGCGCTCGGTGCCGGGCGCGGCCTCCGTCACCAGACCCCGGTAGTAGTCCTGCTCGTCGGTCCCCGGGTAGATGGCGTGGGGCGTGTCGACCATGCCGTCTTCCAGGCCGGCGAGCAGCTGCTCCTTGGTGTAGATGAGGTTGGCGCGACTGGAGTCGGCGAGCTCGAACTCGTTGGTCATCGTCAACGCGCGCGTGGGGCACGCCTCGATGCACAGGCCGCACAGGATGCAGCGGGCGTAGTTGATCTGGTAGACGCGGCCGTACCGCTCGCCCGGCGAGTAGCGCTCCTCGTCGGTGTTGTCGGCGCCCTCCACATAGATGGCGTCGGCGGGGCAGGCCCAGGCGCACAGCTCGCAGCCGACGCACTTCTCCAGGCCGTCCGGATGGCGGTTGAGCTGGTGCCGTCCGTGGAAGCGCGGAGCGGTGGTCTTCTGCTGCTCCGGGTACTGCTCGGTCAGCCGCTTCTTGAACATGGCCTTGAAGGTCACGCCGAAGCCGGCCACGGGGTTCAGGAAACCGGGCTTGGTCTCCTTGGGCTCCTCAGCCATCGGACGCCTCCTTTCCATCCAGAGATCCGTCACTCTGAGTATCGGGCCCACCACTGACAATCAGCTCCCGCTCCCGGCGCGGGCGGCGCCGCGGCACGGGCGGAAGCTCCTGTCCGGGCAGTGGCGGTACGGGGAATCCGCCCGCCATCGCGTCGAAGGCGGCGGGTTCCTCGACGCCTTGCGCGCCTGCCTTCGTCCGTTCGCGGAACATGTCCGCGACGAAGGAGAGGATCAGCAGCGCGAGGACGCCACCGCCCACGTAGAGGGCGATGTCGGCGAATTCGTAGTTCTCGTTGCGCAGAGTCCGCACGGTCGCGACGAGCATCAGCCAGACGACGGAGACCGGGATGAGGACCTTCCAGCCGAGCTTCATCAGCTGGTCGTAGCGGACGCGGGGGAGCGTGCCGCGCAGCCAGATGAAGAAGAACAGCAGCAGCTGAACCTTGATCACGAACCACAGCAGCGGCCACCAGCCGTGGTTCGCGCCCTCCCAGAAGGCGCTGACCGGATACGGGGCCCGCCAGCCGCCCAGGAAGAGCGTCACCGACACCGCCGAGACCGTCACCATGTTCACGTACTCGGCGAGCATGAACATCGCGAACTTGATCGACGAGTACTCGGTGTTGAAGCCACCGACCAGGTCGCCCTCGGACTCCGGCATGTCGAAGGGGGCGCGGTTGGTCTCGCCGACCATCGTCACGATGTAGATCACGAACGACACCGGCAGCAGGACGATGTACCAGCGGTCCTGCTGCGCCTCGACGATCGCCGAGGTCGACATCGACCCGGAGTAGAGGAACACCGAGGCGAAGGCGGCTCCCATGGCGATCTCGTAGGAGATCATCTGCGCGCAGGACCGCAGGCCGCCGAGCAGCGGGTAAGTGGATCCGGAACTCCAACCCGCAAGGACGATGCCGTAGATGCCGACCGAGGCGACGGCGAGGATGTAGAGCATCGCGATCGGCAGGTCGGTGAGCTGCATCGTGGTGCGCTGGCCGAAGATCGAGATCTCGTTGCCTGCCGGACCGAAGGGGATCACCGCGATCGCCATGAAGGCCGGGATGGCCGCGACGATCGGTGCGAGGACGTAGACCACCTTGTCCGCGCGTTTGACGACGACGTCTTCCTTGAGCATCAGCTTGATGCCGTCGGCGAGCGACTGGAGCATGCCCCAGGGGCCGTGCCGGTTGGGGCCGATGCGCAGCTGCATCCAGGCGACGACCTTGCGCTCCCAGACGATGGAGAACAGCACGGTCACCATCAGGAAGGCGAAGCAGAACACCGCCTTGATGACGACCAGCCACCAGGGGTCGCGGCCGAACATCGAGAGGTCTTCAGCGGCGAGGTACGGGCTCATGCCTCCACCTCCTTCGGGGACTCGGCCGCAAGGGTCGCCGGGCCGATGCGGACGAGTGAGCCGGGCAGCGCCCCGGTGTCGGAGGCGACGCCGCCACCGGTGGAGTTCAGCGGGAGCCAGACCACCCGGTCGGGCATCTCGGTGATCTGCAGCGGGAGTTCGACGACTCCGGAGGGGCCGGTCACGGCCAGCACGTCGCCGCCCTTGACGCCGGCCTCGGCCGCCGTGGCGGCCGACACGCGCGCGTGGGCCGCGTGCCGGGTACCGGCGAGCGCCTCGTCGCCCTCCTGGAGGAGGCCCTGGTCGAGCAGCAGCCGGTGCCCGGCCAGAACGGCCTCGCCGGCGGCCGGCCGCGGCAACTGGTCGGCGATCGCCAGGGGTTCGGTGGCCCGAGGCCCGTCCCAGGGGCCCAGCCGGTCGATCTCCGCGCGCGTGGTGCGCAGATCCGGCAGACCCAGGTGTACGTCCATGGCGTCGGCCAGCATCTGCAGCACCCGCGCGTCGGTCGGGGCGAGCCGGCGGGTCATCTGATCGGGCTTGAGCGCGGCCTCGAAGAAGCGCACCCGGCCCTCCCAGTTGAGGAAGGTGCCGGCCTTCTCGGCGACGGCTGCGACGGGCAGGACGACGTCGGCGCGCTCGGTGACCTCGCCCGGCCGCAGTTCGAGCGACACCACGAACCCGGCCTCGGCGAGCGCCTCACGCGCGCGTGCCGGGTCGGGCAGGTCGGCGACCTCGACGCCCGCGACCAGCAGGGCCTGCAGTTCGCCGGTGGCGGCGGCCTCGACGATCTGTCCGGTGTCACGGCCGTAGCGCAGCGGGAGATCGGACAGGCCCCAGACGGCGGCGACCTCCTCGCGCGCGCGTGGGTCGGTCGCGGGACGTCCGCCCGGCAGCAGCGACGGCAGCGCACCGGCCTCGACGGCACCGCGCTCCCCCGCCCGGCGCGGGATCCACACCAGCTCGGCGCCGGTCGCGGTGGCGGCTCGGACGGCGGCGGTGAGTCCGCCCGCCACAGCGGCCAGCCGCTCACCGACGACGATCACCGCACCCTCGGCGCGCAGCGCCTCGGCCGCCTCGGCACCCGCGTCCTCCAGCCCGACCCCGCTCGCGAGCGCGTCCAGCCACTCGGTCTCGGTGCCCGGGGCAGCGGGCAGCAGCGTGCCGCCGGCCTTCTCCAGGCCACGCGTGGAGTGCGTGGCCAGGGCGAAGACCTTCTGGCCGTGCTTGCGCCAGGCCTTGCGCAGCCGCAGGAAGATGCCGGGCGCCTCCTCCTCTGCCTCGAACCCGGCCAGCAGGACGGCCGGTGCCTTCTCCAGTGAGGCGTACGTGACGCCCGTACCGTCGAGGTCACGGCCGTGACCCGCGATCCGCGCCGCCAGGAAGTCGGCCTCCTCGCCGCTGTGCACGCGCGCGCGGAAGTCGATGTCGTTGGTGTCGAGCGCCACGCGCGCGAACTTGCTGTAGGCGTAGGCGTCCTCGACGGTGAGCCGGCCGCCGGTCAGGACCCCGGTCCGGCCGCGTGAGGCGAGCAGCCCCTGGGCCGCGATCTGCAGTGCCTCCGGCCAGGAGGCCGGTTCGAGGTCGCCCTCGGCGTTGCGCACGAGGGGCGTCTGGAGCCGGTCGCGCTGCTGGGCGTACCGGAACCCGAAACGGCCCTTGTCGCAGATCCACTCCTCGTTGACCTCGGGGTCGTTGGCGGCGAGGCGCCGCATGACCTTGCCGCGCCGGTGGTCCGTACGCGTCGCGCAGCCGCCGGAGCAGTGCTCGCACACCGATGGTGAGGAGACCAGGTCGAAGGGACGCGAACGGAACCGGTAGGCCGCCGACGTGAGCGCGCCGACGGGGCAGATCTGGATGGTGTTGCCGGAGAAGTACGACTCGAACGGGTCGCCCTCGCCGGTGCCGACCTGCTGGAGCGCGCCGCGCTCGAGCAGCTCGATCATCGGGTCGCCCGCGACCTGGTTGGAGAACCGGGTGCAGCGGGCGCACAGCACGCACCGCTCACGGTCGAGCAGCACCTGCGTGGAGATCGGCACGGGCTTCTCGTACGTCCGCTTCCTTCCCTCGAAGCGGGACTCGGCGTGCCCGTGCGACATGGCCTGGTTCTGCAGCGGGCACTCGCCGCCCTTGTCGCAGACCGGGCAGTCCAGCGGGTGGTTGATGAGCAGGAGCTCCATCACACCCTTCTGGGCCTTCTCGGCGACCGGCGAGGTGAGGTGCGTCTTCACGACCATGCCGTCCGTGCACGTGATCGTGCAGGACGCCATCGGCTTGCGCTGGCCCTCGACCTCGACGATGCACTGGCGGCAGGCGCCTGCCGGGTCGAGGAGGGGGTGGTCGCAGAAGCGGGGGATCTCGATGCCGAGTTGTTCGGCGGCCCGGATGACCAGGGTGCCCTTCGGCACGCTGATTTCGATGCCGTCGATCGTCAGCGACACCAGATCTTCCGGCGGGACCGCCGCCTCTCCCCCTCCCGAGGGAGCATTGGTGGTCACGGTCATGCGTTCACCTCCGTGCGGTGATCGGCCCAGGCCGTCGACTTGGCCGGGTCGAAGGGGCAGCCACGGCCCGTGATGTGCTGCTCGTACTCCTCGCGGAAGTACTTCAGCGAGGAGAAGATCGGCGAGGCGGCGCCGTCGCCGAGGGCGCAGAAGGACTTGCCGTTGATGTTGTCGGCGATGTCGTTCAGCTTGTCGAGGTCGCTCATCACGCCCTTGCCGGCCTCGATGTCGCGCAGCAACTGCACGAGCCAGTACGTGCCTTCGCGGCAGGGCGTGCACTTGCCGCAGGACTCGTGGGCGTAGAACTCGGTCCAGCGGGTGACGGCGCGGACGACGCAGGTCGTCTCGTCGAAGCACTGGAGCGCCTTGGTGCCGAGCATGGAACCGGCGGCGCCCACTCCTTCGTAGTCAAGAGGGACGTCGAGGTGCTCGTCGGTGAACATCGGCGTCGAGGAGCCGCCGGGCGTCCAGAACTTCAGCCGGTGCCCGGGTCGCATTCCGCCACTCATCTCCAGCAGCTGGCGGAGCGTGATGCCGAGCGGGGCCTCGTACTGGCCGGGGTTGGCGACATGGCCGCTGAGCGAGTAGAGCGTGAAGCCCGGGGACTTCTCGCTGCCCATCGACCGGAACCATTCTTTGCCCCGATTCAGAATCGCGGGAACCGAGGCGATCGACTCGACGTTGTTCACAACAGTCGGGCAGGCGTAGAGACCTGCCACCGCAGGGAAGGGGGGACGGAGCCGCGGTTGACCACGGCGGCCTTCGAGCGAGTCGAGCAGTGCGGTCTCCTCACCGCAGATGTACGCGCCCGCGCCCGCGTGCACGGTGAGTTGGAGGTCGAGGCCACTGCCGAGGATGTTCTCGCCGAGGTAGCCGGCCGCATAGGCCTCGCTCACGGCCGAGTGCAACCGCCGCAGCACGGGGACGACTTCACCACGCAGATAGATGAAGGCATGCGAAGACCTGATGGCATAACACGCGATGACAATGCCCTCGATGAGGCTATGCGGGTTCGCGAAGAGGAGCGGGATGTCCTTGCAGGTTCCGGGCTCCGATTCGTCGGCGTTGACAACTAGATAGTGCGGTTTTCCATCACCCTGGGGAATGAACTGCCATTTCATTCCCGTCGGGAATCCCGCGCCGCCGCGCCCGCGCAGACCGGAGTCCTTGACGTACGCGATCAGGTCGTCCGGCGACATGGCGAGCGCCTTGCGAAGCCCCTCGTACCCTTCGTGCCTTCGGTAGACGTCCAGCGTCCAGGACCTGTCCTCGTCCCAGAAGGCCGACAGCACGGGTGCGAGCAGCTTCTCGGGGCTGTTTTCCTTCAGCTCGGGTGCCAACGTCATCACTCCCCCTCCTCGGCGACAGGCCCTGCCGGGTGGGCTGGGTCGGACGCGGACGTTTTCTGCGGCGCGTCGTGCGAGCTGAGGTGTTCAGCCGGCGACGGTTCGTGCATTGCCCTGTCCTGCGGCCCCCCGTGCGGGCCGCCCTCCCGCGGATGGACCACGCGCGCGGGTGCGGCCTCTCCCCTGGCCAGGCGGAGGCCCACCAGCGACGCCGGTCCCGCACTGCCGCTCTCCTCGACGGCCCCGGGCCGCTCGTCGGGGAAGCCGGCCAGAATCCGCGCGGTCTCCTTGAAGGTGCACAGCCGTGCCCCGCGCGTCGGATCGACGGGCCTCCCCGCGCGCAGGTCGTCGACGAGGCGCTTGGCGCTCGCCGGGGTCTGGTTGTCGAAGAACTCCCAGTTGACCATCACGACCGGCGCGAAGTCGCAGGCCGCGTTGCACTCGATGTGCTCCAGGGTGACCTTGCCGTCGTCGGTGGTCTCGCCGTTGCCGACGCCCAGGTGCTCCTGGAGTTCCTCGAAGATCGCGTCCCCGCCCATCACCGCGCACAGGGTGTTGGTGCAGACGCCGACCTGGTAGTCACCGCTCGGCTTGCGCCGGTACATCGTGTAGAAGGTGGCGACCGCGGTGACCTCGGCCGTGGTCAGGTCGAGCATGTCCGCGCAGAACTGCATCCCGGTGCGCGTGACATGGCCCTCCTCCGACTGCACGAGGTGCAGCAACGGCAGCAGGGCGGAGCGGGAGTCCGGGTAGCGGGCGATGATCTCGCGCGCGTCGGCCTCCAGCCGGGCTCGAACGTCGTCCGGGTAGCCGGGTGCGGGCAGTTGGGGCATGCCCAGGCTGACGCCCCGCTCGGAAGAAGAGGTGGTCACCGGTCGACGCCTCCCATCACGGGGTCGATGGACGCGACGGCGACGATGACGTCGGCGACCTGGCCGCCTTCGCACATCGCCGCCATGGCCTGCAGGTTGGTGAAGGACGGGTCGCGGAAGTGGACCCGGAAGGGGCGGGTGCCGCCGTCGGACACGGCGTGCACCCCGAGCTCGCCCTTGGGCGACTCGACGGCCGCGTACGCCTGTCCCGGCGGGACGCGGAAGCCCTCGGTGACCAACTTGAAGTGGTGGATCAGGGCCTCCATGGAGGTGCCCATGATCTTCTTGATGTGGTCGAGGGAGTTGCCGAGCCCGTCGGGTCCCAGAGCGAGCTGGGCGGGCCAGGCGATCTTCTTGTCGGCGACCATGACCGGGCCGGGCTGAAGCCGGTCCAGGCACTGCTCGATGATCCCGAGCGACTGGCGCATCTCCTCCAGGCGGATCAGGAAGCGCCCGTAGGAGTCGCAGGTGTCGGCGGTCGGGATCTCGAAGTCGTACGTCTCGTAGTCGCAGTACGGCTGTGCCTTGCGCAGGTCGTGCGGCAGGCCGGTGGAGCGCAGGATCGGGCCGGTGGCGCCGAGGGCCATGCAGCCGGCCAGGTCGAGGTAGCCGATGTCCTGCATGCGGGCCTTGAAGATGGGGTTCCCGGTGGCGAGCTTGTCGTACTCCGGGAGGTTCTTCTTCATCTTCTTCACGAACTCGCGGATCTGGTCCACCGCGCCTGGCGGCAGGTCCTGGGCGAGTCCGCCGGGCCGGATGTACGCGTGGTTCATGCGCAGGCCCGTGATGAGCTCGTAGATGTCGAGAATCATTTCACGATCACGGAATCCGTAGATCATGATCGTGGTGGCGCCGAGCTCCATGCCACCGGTGGCGATGCACACCAGATGGGAGGAGAGCCGGTTCAGCTCCATCAGGAGCACCCGGATGATCTTGGCGCGCTCGGTGATCTGGTCCTCGATGCCGAGGAGCTTCTCGACGGCGAGACAGTAGGCGGTCTCGTTGAAGAAGGACGTCAGGTAGTCCATGCGCGTCACGAACGTGGTGCCCTGCGTCCAGGTCCGGTACTCGAGGTTCTTCTCGATGCCGGTGTGGAGATAGCCGATACCGCACCGGGCCTCGGTGACGGTCTCGCCCTCGATCTCCAGGATCAGGCGCAGCACTCCGTGGGTGGAGGGGTGCTGGGGGCCCATGTTGACGACGATGCGCTCGTCGTCGGCGCGGGCCGCGGACTCGACGACCTCGTCCCAGTCACCACCGGTGACCGTGTATACGGTGCCCTCGGTGGTCTCACGGGCGGATGCTGACTGCGTGCTCACGAGTACGACCTCCGCTGGTCCGGAGCCGGGATCTGGGCGCCCTTGTACTCGACGGGGATGCCGCCGAGGGGGTAGTCCTTGCGCTGCGGGTGGCCCTGCCAGTCGTCCGGCATCATGATCCGCGTCAGGGCGGGGTGACCGTCGAAGACGATGCCGAAGAAGTCGTACGTCTCGCGCTCGTGCCAGTCGTTGGTCGGGTACACGGAGACGAGCGACGGGATGTGCGGGTCGCTGTCGGGGGCGCTGACCTCGAGGCGGATCAGCCGGTTGTGGGTGATCGAGCGCAGGTGGTAGACGGCGTGCAGCTCGCGGCCCTTGTCGCTCGGGTAGTGGACGCCGCTGACGCCGGTGCACAGTTCGAAGCGCAGGGCCGGGTCGTCGCGCAGGGTGCGGGCGACGCGGACCAGGTGCTCGCGTTCGATGTGGAAGGTGAGTTCGCCGCGGTCGACGACCGTCTTCTCGATGGCGTTGTCGGGGAGGAGCCCCTGTTCCTCCAGCGCGCCCTCGAGTTCGTCGGCGACCTCGTCGAACCAGCCGCCGTACGGCCTGCTCGCCGGTCCCGGGAGCCGGACCGAGCGGACCAGGCCGCCGTAGCCGGAGGTGTCGCCGCCGTTGTTGGCGCCGAACATGCCGCGCTGGACGCGGATCTCCTCGCCGCCCTGGCCGCGCTGGCCGGGGAGGTTGGAGGCGGAGAGGTCCTTCTCGGGATTGACCCCGTTGGAGCCGTTCGCCCCGTTCGCTCCATTGGTGCCGTTCGCGTCGCTCACCGCAGCAGCCCCTTCATCTCGATCGTGGGCAGGGCCTTGAGCGCCGCTTCCTCCGCCTCGCGGGCCGCCTCCTCGGCGTTCACGCCGAGCTTGGAGGTCTGGATCTTCTGGTGCAGCTTGAGGATGGCGTCCATCAGCATCTCCGGCCGCGGCGGGCAGCCGGGGAGATAGATGTCGACCGGGACGATGTGGTCGACGCCCTGGACGATCGCGTAGTTGTTGAACATGCCGCCCGAGGAGGCGCAGACCCCCATGGAGATCACCCACTTGGGGTTCGGCATCTGGTCGTAGACCTGCCGGAGCACCGGCGCCATCTTCTGGCTGACCCGGCCGGCGACAATCATCAGGTCGGCCTGGCGCGGGGATCCGCGGAAGACCTCCATGCCGAAGCGCGCCAGGTCGTAGCGGCCGGCGCCGGTGGTCATCATCTCGATGGCGCAGCAGGCGAGGCCGAAGGTGGCCGGGAAGACGGACGCCTTGCGCACCCAGCCCGCGGCCTGCTCGACGGTGGTCAGCAGGAATCCGCTCGGCAGCTTTTCTTCGAGTCCCATGTCGTTAAAGGCCCCTCAGTCCCATTCCAGGCCGCCGCGCCGCCATACGTACGCGTACGCGACGAAGACGGTGAGCACGAAGAGCAGCATCTCCACGAGCCCGAAAATCCCCAGGGCGTCGAAGGTGACGGCCCAGGGGTAGAGGAAGACGATCTCGATGTCGAAGACGATGAAGAGCATCGCCGTCAGGTAGTACTTGATGGGGAAGCGCCCGCCGCCGGCCGGCGTGGGGGTCGGCTCGATACCGCACTCGTACGCCTCGAGCTTGGCCCGGTTGTATCGCTTCGGACCGATCAGCGTGGCCATGACCACGGAGAAGATCGCAAAGCCTGCCCCGAGGGCTCCCAGTACGAGGATGGGCGCATACGCGTTCACCGCTCCTCGCTCCTCTCAGTCGGCACTGACTGCTGGCGGTTGCACTGGGCTCACAGCCGCCCCACCGATCTCACGAGCCCCGCTCGTCCCGGCGAAGATCGAGAACATGTGAAGCAGGTCACAAGCCCAACTGCCTCGCATCTTATGCCCGCCGCTCTGTGATCTGCGACACGGGGTATTACACAAGCTTTGTGATCTCCACCACCTGACGAAGGATCATGAAGCTGGATGAGCGTCGATCTTCGTACAAGAAGCGTCCGAGTGATCACCAGAGGTGACATTTTCGCTCGTCGGCGCAGCTCGGAAGGGGCGTCTCAGTATCAAGAGAGTTCCCTTGCATGCAAATTGGCGCTGGACGGCACGCCTTGATAGAGGAGCGCGTTCACACCTCAGAGGGAGCTTTGGAGCGGGATGTGGACGCGTGCACACGTTCACGAGCGACACGGGGCGGGATTCGGGCACAGGACGCGCACGACGCCGTAATCGTTGCGTGACCTCCACCACATCAATGGGAGATCTCCGAGAAGCGGGCTTGGCCACCGGTCCCAACCAGTGGTAGGCGGCGGGCAATCCGGACTTAATGATGAAAGGCCGTGATCACGGGCGTGACAGGGCGCGTCCGCAATGTCCGTTACGGCGTCAATAAAGAGTGGAGCGCGGGGGAATTGGGGCGGCGATTGAGCAACTGTGGCGCAGCCCACGTTTCTTGAAGGTATGGAGGAGCCCCTGATACCCGTTGTTCTCATGTCCCACACCGCTCACATACGTAGCCACCGGAAGCCCCGGCGCAGCGCGTCGTCGTCCATCGCGATGCGTGCCGGAGTTGCCGGTGGCGTCCTCAGCATGGCAGCGGCGGGTGCGTCGGCCACGGCGAACGCCGCCGAGCCGGTGACCCAGACCATCGAACTGCCCACCCTCACGGGTGACCTGGCGGCCCAGCTCGCCCAGTCCGCGGACGCCACCCAGCTGGCGGCGGCGAACTACGAGCTCGACGCCGAGCGTGACGCGGCCGCCGCCGCGGCCGCCAAGGAAGCCAAGAAGGACCTCGCCGAGGCCAAGAAGAAGGCCGAGGCGAAGAAGAAGGCGGAGGAGGCCCGCAGGGCCGCCGCCGAGGCCGCCGCCTCGCGCAGCGCCGAGCGCGCCACCCTGTCCGCGTCCGCGAGCACGGACGTGTCCGCTCCCGCGAGCGGCAGTGTCGGGACGGTCATCTCCTTCCTCAAGGCGCAGCTGGGCGACGCGTACGTCCTGGGTGCCACCGGCCCCAACGCGTGGGACTGCTCCAGCCTGGTCCAGGCCGCGTACAAGCAGGTCGGCGTCGACCTGCCGCGGGTGTCGCAGGACCAGTCGATGTCCGGCACCGACATCCCGCTCTCGCAGATCCAGGTCGGCGACATCCTTTACTGGGGCGGCAAGGGCTCCGCCTACCACGTGGGCGTCTACATCGGTAACGGCCAGTACCTGGACGCGGCCAACCCGTCCAAGGGCGTCGTCATCCAGGACCTTTCCGGCTACCCCGCGTCGGGTGCGGTGCGCGTACTCTGACGCGAGGCCGTACGGCACAGTCGTACGGAAGGGGCCGCAGCCGCTCGGGGGCAGCGGCCCCTCCGTCCTGTCCGAGGTGGCCTTCGGCGGTCCTGTCCGAGGTGACCCTCGGCGCTATCCGAGGTCGAAGGTGTTGGGCAGGCCCAGCCGGTAGCGCACCTCGTCGATCCGCTTGAGGGGCTCCAGCTCCGGAGGCCGGTAGAGCTCCCGGATCTCACAGCGGTCGGCGTCCGAATTGTCCGCGTCCAGGAGCGCGTTGACCGCGAGGCGGGCCGACTCGTTGGCGCCCTCCATCGTCGCCAGGTCCACGTCGGTGCGGACGTAGTCGCCCGCGAGGTAGAAGTTCGGGACCTTCGTACGGGCCGTGGGGCGGTTGTAGAGGGTCCCCGTGGGGTGGATGAGGAGCTGCTCGCGGTTCTGCGGGTCGGGGCCGCCCAGGCCGGTCACCGCCGGATCCATGAACCAGCCGAGGCGGTCCTCGTCCCGGAGGGTGGTCTTGCCGGCGTCGTTGAGGCCGTCCTTCAACTGAGCCCAGAGTTCGGCGACGACCTCCTCCTTGGTGCACTCCTTGGCCGTCTTGCCGTAGAGAATGCCCGGCTTGTCCCACTCCGAGATGATGGCGGAGAGGCAGTCGTGGGCGCGGCCGTCGCCGTAGTCGCGGGAGAAGTCCCGTCCGTCCCAGAACTGGACCTGGCCGACGGCCGTCACCGACCAGGGCGAGTCGAGGCAGTTGATGTGGCCGTGCACGACCGGTGTGGGTGTGCGCAGGTAGAACATCACGCCGGTCATCCAGTCGGTCTGGAGGGCGTCGCAACGCGCGAGCTGCGGGTCCGCCGCGCGCAGGGCCGGGCCCCACGTCGTGCGCGCGTGTTCGACCGGGAGCGCGCAGATGTAGTGGTCGGCGGTGACGGTGCGTTCGTCGCCGCCGCCGCGGGCCGAGACGCGGACGCCGCTCACGCGACCGGCGTCGTAGAGGACCTCCCGGACCTGTGTTCCGAGGGCGAACTCGACGCCGAGTGAGCGCAGGTGGGTCTCCCAGGGGTCGATCCAGGCCTCACTGGTGGGGGCGTTGAGTACGCGGTCGATGTCGGCGTCGCCGTCCATGCCGCGCCCGAGCAGGCCCCACAGGAGCAGGGCCTCGATGATGACCCGGCCGACGGTTCGGGTGGAGGCGACCTCCGCGCGCGTGGCGACGAGGTTGCGGGTCTGGCCGACGCCGAGGACGGTCCGGTACTCCTCGCTCATCTCCTCGGCGCGTATGAAGTCCCACCACGCGACCTTCTCCCACACCTGCTCGCGTCGGGCGTCGCAGCTGGTGAGGTGGACGAGGAGGCGGTCGGCGAAGTAGGCGACCTCGTGGGCGGGCAGGCGGGTGCCGAGGTCCAGCACCGAGAGGAGCTGGTCGCGGATCCAGCCGGGGGTGAGGTCGCCGGGGCGGGGCGGGGTGGTGGCCCGGCGGAGCGGGAAGTGCAGGTCGGGGCGGCCGCCGGCACGGGCGAACAGGGCCTCGGTGCCGCTGACGAGATTGTCGTGGACGCCGTTCGCGTTGCCCGGGACGGGGATGCGGCGCATGGTGTCCGGCAGGTTCCGGTAGAAGCCGGGGAAGAAACGGAAGCCGTGCTCGGCGGGGAGGTCCGCGCGGCCACCGGAGGCCGTGCCGGGGACGGGCATCGAGCGGGCCTTGCCGCCGAGGGCGTCGTAGTACTCGTAGACGGTGACGGCGTAGCCGCGCTCGGCGAGTTCGTGGGCGGCGCTCAGGCCGGAGACTCCGCCGCCGAGGACGGCGACGCGTCTGCCGGAGCTGCCGGAGCTGCCGGAGCTGGACAGGGCCGCGGCGGACGCCGTGCTGGCCGTTCCTAAGGCACCTGCGGCGAAAGCGACTCCCCCGGTGGCCGTGAGGAAGCGTCTGCGGGTGTGGCCGGATGGGGCACGGCCGGTCTTCTCCTGGGGCTCCTGGGTGTGTTCTGTTGTCATGATTCCCGGAGGGTAGGGAGGGGCTCCGAAGGCCGGAAGCCCGTTTCCCGGTCACCTACAGCATCCTCACAACAGCAGGGAGAAGCAGCCATGCCAAGCGTGTTCGTCCAGGGCAGGCCCGTCGAGTCGTATCCGCCGCTTGCGCCCGAGGCCCGGCGCGGGTCGGTGCGCAGGATCACCGAGACGGGCGAGGAGGTCCTGCACAAGCCGTGCCGGGACGTCACCGAGTTCGGGCCGGATCTCGCCGCGCTCATCGACGACATGTTCCTGACGATGTACATCGCCGACGGGGCCGGGCTTGCGGCCAATCAAGTCGGCGTCGATCTGCGGCTGTTCGTGTACGACTGCGCGGACGACGACGGGGTCCGGCACGTAGGGCACATCGTCAACCCGGTGCTGGAGCCGCTGGACGCCACGCGCCGCCGGCTCCTCGACGACAGCGAGGGGTGCCTGTCGGTGCCGGGCGCGGTGATGGACGTACCGCGCCCGGACCGGGCCGTGGTGCGCGGGTTCGACAAGGACGGCGAACCACTCCTGATCGAGGGCACCGGGTACTTCGCCCGTTGCCTCGCGCACGAGACCGATCACTGCGAGGGGCAGCTCTATCTGGACCGGCTCTCCAAGCGGGAGCGGAAGGAGGCGCTGCGGCAGGTGGCGGACCGGCGGGAGGAGGTCTTCGCGCGCCGGGCCGCCAACATCGAGGCCCTCGGCAGGCCTTAGTCGCTGCCGCTCGGGCCTTGGGCACTGCCGCCCATGCCTTAGTCGCTGCCGCTCAGGCCCTGGGCACTGTCGCTCAGGCCTTCGGTGCCACCTTGCTCAGCCCGTTGATGATCCGGTCCATCGCGTCGCCGCCCGTCGGGTCGGTGAGGTTGGCCAGGAGCTTGAGGGTGAACTTCATCAGCAGCGGGTGGGTCAGGCCGCGCTGGGTCGCGATCTTCATGACCTTCGGGTTGCCGATGAGCTTCACGAAGGCGCGGCCCAGCGTGTAGTAGCCGCCGTAGGTGTCCTTCAGGACGCGCGGGTAGCGCTGCAGCGCGAGTTCACGCCCGCCGGGCGTCGAGCGGGCGTGGGCCTGGACGATGACGTCGGCGGCGATCTGGCCGGACTCCATGGCGTAGGCGATGCCCTCGCCGTTGAAGGGGTTCACCAGTCCGCCGGCGTCGCCGACCAGCAGCAGACCGCGCGTGTAGTGGGGCTGGCGGTTGAACGCCATCGGCAAGGCGGCCCCGCGGATCGGGCCCGTCATGTTCTCCGGCGTGTAGCCCCAGTCTTCCGGCATCGACGCACACCAGGCCTTCAGCACCTCGCGCCAGTCCAGCTCCTTGAAGGAGTCGGAGGTGTTGAGCACACCGAGGCCGACGTTGGACGTGCCGTCGCCCATGCCGAAGATCCAGCCGTAGCCGGGGAGGAGGCGGTCCTCGCCCGGGCCGCGGCGGTCCCACAGCTCCAGCCAGGACTCCAGGTAGTCGTCGTCGTGGCGAGGGCTTTCGAAGTACGTCCGTACGGCCACGCCCATCGGACGGTCCTCGCGTCGGTGCAGGCCCATCGCGAGGGACAGACGGGTGGAGTTGCCGTCGGCGGCGACGACCAGCGGGGCGTGGAAGGTGACCTCGCGCTTCTCCTCGCCGAGTTTGGCGTGGACGCCGGTGATCCGGCCGGTGCGGTCGTCGATGATCGGGGCGCCGACGTTGCAGCGCTCGTAGAGCCGGGCGCCCGCCTTCTGGGCCTGGCGGGCGAGTTGCTCGTCGAAGTCGTCGCGCTTGCGGACGAGGCCGTAGTCGGGGAAGGAGGCGAGATCCGGCCAGTCCAGCTGGAGGCGCACACCGCCGCCGATGATCCGCAGGCCCTTGTTGCGCAGCCAGCCCGCTTCCTCGGAGATGTCGATGCCCATCGCCACGAGCTGCTTGACCGCGCGCGGGGTGAGGCCGTCGCCGCAGACCTTCTCCCGCGGGAACTCGGTCTTCTCCAGCAGGAGTACGTCGAGGCCTGACTTGGCCAGGTGATACGCCGTCGTGGAGCCGGCCGGCCCCGCGCCCACGACGATCACGTCGGCGGTGTTCTCGGAGAGGGGCGAGGAGTGGTGCTCGGTCACGACGGTCACGGCTGGATCTCCCCGGGTTCGAAATCTGCGTGCCGACCGGCACTGGACATGGGCAGTCTATTCAGCAGAATTGATCACCCGGCTGAAGGGCTGCCCTGTGAACCGAGCTCTCCCCGTAGTACGGCTGCGAGTGCCCACCGACGAGGACGCGGTCGCCTGGCACCGGGTCTTCTCCCACCCGGACGTCATGGAGTTCCACGGCGGCAGGGCCGCGGAGCTGTCCGTCTACGAGGAACTCACCGCCCGCCAGCGCCGGCACGACGCCGAGCGCGGGTTCTGCCTGTGGACCGTGCTCGACGAGGACGAGCGGGTGATCGGCTTCACCGGCGCGCAGCCGTGGGAGCGGGACTGGGGTCCCGTCGGGGAGATCGAGATCGGCTGGCGGCTCGGGCGGGAGTACTGGGGCCAGGGGTATGTCACGGCGGCCGCGCGGCTGACGCTGGAGCGGGTCGAGGCGGCCGGGGTGCCGAGCGTGGTGGCGATGGTCGACGCCCGCAACGCGCGGTCGATCGCGGTGACGCGGCGGCTGGGGATGGAGCTCGCCGAGGTGTTCACCACGCCGGACGGGCAGCAGAAGGGGCACTGCTACCGGCTGGCTCTGCCCAGCCCGAGCGGTAACTCTGAGTAGCTGACTGCTACAGAAAGGCACTCAGCGCTTCCGGACGGTACCCCCGGGCGGTTACCCTGCCAGTACCGCTGGGGGTGACATCTGTGCGCATAACACCCAAAACGCCCGAGGTGCGAGTGCCGAAGCTCGTCGGACTGATGGCCATGGACGCACGTGAGGCAGCGAAGTCGCACGGCCTGCTCCTCAACGCGCCGGACCGACCGGACTTCCACCTCACGGTCGTCGACTACGTCGTACGCCAGTATCCCCAGCCCGGTGCCGAGGTGCCGCGGGACTCGATGGTCTACATCTGGTTCGACTTCGGCGATGGCGAGGGCGGCGGAGGCGTACGCGAGCCGCGCATCCCCCGGCCGCCGTCGGGTGGGCTGCAGCGCGAGCTGGACGAGCCCGGGGACCCGTACGCCGTTGTCAGCTCTGCTTGAAGTAGATGCTCAGCTCGGCTTGAAGTAGATGCTCAGCTCTGCTTGAAACCGATGCTCAGCTCTGCTTGAAGCCGCGGTGCAGGGCGACCACCCCGCCCGTCAGGTTCCGCCAGGCCACCTTCGACCAGCCGGCCTTGCGCAGACGCTCGGCGAGGGCCGGCTGGTCGGGCCAGGCGCGGATGGACTCGGCGAGGTAGACGTACGCGTCGGGGTTGGAGGACACCGTGCGCGCGACCGGGGGCAGAGCGCGCATCAGGTACTCGGTGTAGACCGTGCGGAAGGGCGCCCAGGTCGGGTGCGAGAACTCGCAGATCACGACTCGGCCGCCGGGCCGCGTGACCCGGTACATCTCGCGCAGGGCGGCGTCGAAGTCCTGGACGTTGCGCAGTCCGAAGGAGATCGTCACGGCGTCGAAGGTGTCGTCCTTGAACGGCAGCCTCGTCGCGTCGCCCGCCGTGAACGGCAGCCAGGTGTGCTTGCGCTTGCCGACCTGGAGCATGCCCAGGGAGAAGTCGCAGGGCACGACGTACGCGCCGGTCCGCGCGAAGGGCAGCGAGGAGGTGGCCGTTCCCGCGGCCAGGTCGAGGACCTTCTGCGCGGGTCGGGCGTCGACGGCCTTCGCGACCTCCTTGCGCCATCTGCGGTCCTGGCCGAGCGACAGCACGTCGTTGGTCAGGTCGTACCGTTCCGCCACGTTGTCGAACATCGAGGCGACTTCGTGCGGCTGCTTGTCCAGGGATGCGCGGGTCACGGGCCCATTGTGGCAGTACGGCCTCCGGGGACGAGCTCCGGCTTCTTCTTGGCCGCCACGTCCTCCACCCAGCCGCACAGCAGGACGAACACGGCGATCAGTATCCAGCCGATGCCGAACATGAACCACTGGCTCTCCAGCGGCAGGTACTTCTCGAACGCGGCACGTTCCAGAACTGTCGATCAGCGGGACGGCGAGGATCAGGGCGATCTCGTGCCAGAGGTAGACCGTCACGGCGCGGGCGTTGAAGACCGTGACGAGGCGGTCGAGGCGGGGGAAGCGGGTGAGCCAGGCGAAGTCGATCCGGAAGAACTCCTTCGCGTACATCAGCAGCGTCACAAGGCCCGCCGACCAGAACGCCTGGGCGAGGGGGATGTCGTCCAGGTCGTACGAACCCGTCTCGGCCTGGTGCGTGAGGGCGAACCAGCCGCCGTACGCCATCGCCGCGAGGGAGAGGACGGTGACGGCGAGCGGCTTGAGGCGGCGCAGGACACCCTCCCGGTGCGCGAAGCCGAGGATTCAGCAGAAGAGGAAGGCGGCCAGGTCGGTCAGTGCGCTGCCGAAGCAGTTGTCCGGCGGCTCCCAGAGGAAGTGGAGGACGCATTGCCCGGTGCGTCGCCCAGCGGCGGTGTGGCGCTGTTGGAGTCCGCCAACTCGCATGACGTGCAGGTCTCCACGGTCAACATCATGACCATGAACTACGGCGAGTCGTACACCGGTGACATGGGGGACTACGCGCTCACGTCCGCGAAGGCCACGCATGCCCAGTTGAAGGAGATCTTCGGTACGGCGGACGCTACCGCTTGGAATGCGATGGCGTTGACCTCGATGCTCGGGGTGAATGACGTCGACGGCGAGACGTTCACGCTTGAGGATGCGGCTCAGGTGCGGGAGTTCGCGGAGGAGAAGGGGGTCGGGTGGGTGTCCATGTGGGCGACATTCCGGGATCAGCAGTGTGGGGAGGATTCGGAGGATGACGCGTTGACCAATTGCAGTGGGGTGGATCAGGCGGACGGGGCGTTTGCGGTGGCGTTTTCGGGATGAGCTCGGTCGCTTCTGTGGTAGCGGACTGCGGGCCGTTGGCGGCCGATCGCGCAGTTCCCCGCGCCCCCCTAAAAACGTTCACTCACCGTCGGCGGTAGACCAACCGGCCGTCCACCACCGTCGCCACGCACGTCCCCGCGCCCCGCTTCGCCAGTTCCGTCTCGTCCCCTACGTCGAACACCGCGAAGTTGGCTGCGGAATTCCGCTCCCTCGGCTCCGCGAACTCCACCGGCAACCCGGAGTCGTACGGGTCGAGCGCCGGGGTCCCGCCAGGGCGTCCGAGCCGTCCCATGACCGCCAGTCCCGAGCGGTGCACAGCGTCCCGCACCGCCCGGTTGCGCAACTCCTCGCAGGCCACCCGGACCGTCCCGTGCGCCAGCATCCGCTGCACCCCCCGCCGCGCACTCGCTCCCCAGCGGGCGTCGTCCATGGTGAGCGCCGCCAACGCGTCGCCGGTCAGTGGCTCGGTGCCCAACTCGTCGGCCTCGCGTGGGTCGGGGTGGTAGGCCTCCTCCAGCAGCTCGTTGCCGTGGAGGTTGATCAGTCCGGGTGTGAGGATGCCGGGCCACTCCCGCACCCGGGCCCGCGGATGGGCGGCGACCAGATCCGCCAACTCACCCACGTCGGCGATCCACGCGCCCTGCACGGCGAGCGCCCGCCCCTTGGAGTCCGCGTGGATCGTCAGCACGAGTACGTCAGTTGGAGGCGAGGATCTTCAGCTCGGGGTGGGCCGTGCCGCCCTCGATCGCCGTGGAGGAGATGTGGGAGACGACCCGCTCGTCGACGGGGTCGTTCGCCGGGTCGTCGTGGACGACGAGGTGCTCGTACGTGGTGGAGCGCTGGGCCGGGACCCGCCCCGCCGTACGGATCATGTCGATCATTTCCTGCAGGTTGGAGCGGTGCTTGGCGCCGGCCGCCGAGACGACGTTCTCCTCCAGCATGACCGAACCGAGGTCGTCCGCGCCGTAGTGCAGGGTCAGCTGGCCCGCGTCCTGGCCGGTGGTCAGCCAGGAACCCTGGATGTGGGCGATGTTGTCCATGAAGAGCCGGGCGATCGCGATCATCCGCAGGTACTCGAAGATCGTGGCCTGCGTGCGGCCCTTCAGGTGGTTGTTCATGGGCTGGTAGAGGTACGGGATGAAGGCGCGGAAGCCGCCCGTCCGGTCCTGTACGTCACGGATCATCCGCAGGTGCTCGATGCGCTCGGCGTTGGTCTCGCCGGTGCCCATCAGCATGGTGGAGGTGGACTCCACGCCCAGGTTGTGCGCGGTCTCCATGATCTCCAGCCAGCGCTCGCCGGACTCCTTGAGCGGCGCGATGGCCTTGCGGGGACGCTCGGGGAGCAGTTCCGCGCCGGCTCCCGCGAAGGAGTCCAGGCCGGCGGCGTGGATGCGCTGGATCGCCTCCTCGACCGACACCTTCGAGATCCGGGCCATGTGCTCGACCTCGGACGCGCCGAGGGAGTGGATGACGAGTTGCGGGTACGCGTCCTTGATGGCCTTGAAGTGCTTCTCGTAGTACTCGACGCCGTAGTCCGGGTGGTGCCCGCCCTGGAACATGATCTGGGTGCCGCCGAGTTCGACGGTCTCCGCGCAGCGGCGCAGGATGTCGTCCAGGTCCCGGGTCCAGCCGTTCTTGGTGTCCTTCGGCGGCGCGTAGAAGGCGCAGAACTTGCACGCCGTGACGCACACGTTCGTGTAGTTGATGTTGCGCTCGATGATGTACGTCGCGATGTGCTCGGTGCCCGCGTACCGGCGGCGGCGTACGGCGTCGGCGGCCGCGCCCAGGGCGTGCAGCGGGGCGTCGCGGTAGAGGTCGAGCGCTTCCTCTGGGGTGATCCGCCCGCCCGCTGCGGCACGGTCGAGCACAGACTGGAGGTCGGCCTTCTCGGTCACCGGGGCGTCCCTTTCGTCAAGGGTTGTGGACAGATCCACCCGGTTATGGGCGGACCGAACCAGCCTACGCCAGGCCTTTTGCCGTACGGACGTCAGGCCGCGTACGCCCCGATCAGCAGCCCCGCGAACGTCCCGCCGAGCAGGAACGGCCCGAACGGGATCGCCGACTTGCGCCCGGTCCGCCCTGTCAGTACGAGGCCCCAGCCGTACAGCGCCCCGGACAGGAACCCGGCGAAGGTGCCCAGCATGACCGTCGGCCAGCCGTACCAGCCCAGCACCGCCCCCGCGCCGAGCGCCAGTTTCACGTCGCCGAAGCCCATGCCGCGGGGGTTGATGAGCCACAGCAGGTAGTAGAAGGCGCCGAGCGCGGGCGTGGCCCACAGGGCGGTCGACCAGTCGCCGGAGTGTTCGGGGACGAGGGCGACCAGGCCGAGCAGCGCCGGCGCGGCGGCCGCGAGCGGGAGGGTGAGCGGGTCGGGCAGCCGCCGCACCCGGAGGTCGACGACCGCGAGCAGCACCCCGACCGGCGCCAGCAGCAGCCAGACGCCCAGCTCGGGCCGGGTGCCGGTGGCGGCGGCGAGGGCGGCGCAGACCAGGGCGGTGACGGTGGCGAGCGTCGGGGCGCCGGGGCCGTACAGCGTGCCCGGGCTGCACCGGGTGCGGAGGCCGACCGGCGTGCCGGAGCTGGACGGTGAACCAGTCCCGCACTGTCCGCACCGGGCCCGCCCGATCCACCCCCCGCCGAACCCCACGAAGGGATGCCCGCCCGGACACCGCTCCCGCCACCCCTCCTCCGGCTCCTCCGGCTCTTCCGCCCCCTCTGAGTTCTCCGGCTCCTCCGACTCCTCAGGCACGGAGAACCGGTAGGCGGCCCTGGGCAGCAGCGCCCCCGCCGCCGCACCCCAGAGCGCGGCGGCGAGAACCAGCAGAGCGGTGCTCATCGGACGAGTCCGCACGGCAGTCGGTGGCCGCCCGACTCCCGCGGCTCGTCGGGCTGCGGTGTCGCCATGGTCGCCCTCCCCCGTCGTCATGCGCACCTGAGCAGCAGACACAGTAGAGGGTCCCGGTGCCTACCCGACCTTCGACAACCGCGCCTCGGGACTGCCCTCCGCGTCGCTCTCCGAGCGATACACCAGGTCGTCGCCCGCCGGAGTGATCCGGACGGTGTGCGGGGTCGGGTTGCACCCGCCGTGGTTGCCCTTCTTGCCCACGGAGGTGACGACCAGCTCCTTCGCCGTCACCTCTTTCAGGGTCAGTACGTCGTTGCAGACGCCGCCGAGCAGGTCCGTCTGCCGCAGGGTGCCCAACTCGTCGCCGACGTCGGCCCGGTGCACGGTGAGCCGGAAAGTCCCCGCCGGCAACCTGCCGCCCAGCGCTTCGGCCTCGCCCTCCCAGGTGCCGAGGTAGCGGGCGGGGACGGAGCCCGCGGCCGGGGTGGCGGACACCTCCTCGCCCGGCGTCTGGGGCGAGACCGTTCCCGAGTCCGCGTTGGTGTCCTGGCCCCCGCCGCCCGGCAGCAGCTCGAACAGAAACACGGACCCCACCGTCACCGCGGCCAGCGCCCCCGCCACCGCGAGCGCCACCGTGCAGCTCAGCCGCCGCCCACGCCCTCCGTCCCCCGGCGTCGAGGCCGCCGCGACGGAGAGGGAGAGCTTGCCGGGGCGGTTCTCGGATGCCGGGGCCGTGTCCTGCGGAGGCGAAGCCGTGATCTGGGGGGCCGGGCCGCTGCCCTGCGGAGGCGGGGCCGTGACCTGGGAAGGCACGGCGTCACGCGTTTCGGGCGCGGGAACAGGCTCCCCGGCGCCGGAACCGGTCGCGGGCGCGGTCCCGGGCGCCGCTCCCGGCATCACCGGCGGCGGCCCGAACTCCCCGACGGTCGCCTGCCGGCTGAACTCCACCGGCCCCGAGGCGACGTCCTCCCCCGTCTCCAGATTCAGCAGCCGCACGGCACTGCGACTGACCTGCTCCACCAACGGCCCCGGCAACCACCCACCCGCCACCGCCCGAGCGGCGCCGTCCGGAGCCAGCCGTCGGGCCACCTCCCCCGGCGCGGGCCGCGCGCCCGGTTCCTTGGCCAGGCATGCCTCCACCAGCTCCCGCAGCTCGCCGCTCAGCGCACCGTCCGTCGAGCCGAGTTCGGGCTCCTCATGGACGACCTTGTAGAGCAGCGCCGCCGAAGTGTCCCCGGAGAACGGCGGCTCCCCGGTCGCCGCGTACGCCAGCACCGCGCCCAGCGAGAAGACGTCCGCCGCACCCGTGGCCCCCTCGCCCAGGATCTGTTCGGGCGACATGTAGCCGGGCGAGCCGATCGAGACGCCGGTCGACGTCAGGGACGCCGTGCCGTCCATGGCGCGCGCGATGCCGAAGTCGATCAGCAGGGGGCCGTCGAGTGTCAGCAGCACGTTCGACGGCTTCACATCCCGGTGCACCAGCCCCAGTTCGTGCACCGCCGCCAGCGCCTCGGCCAGCCCGGCCCCCAGCACACGTACGGAATGAGCGGGCAGCGCACCCGAGCCCGTGACCGCCGCCGCCAGCGAGGGTCCGGCCGCGAACGCCGTGGCCACCCACGGCACCGCCGCCTCCGGATCCGCGTCCAGCACGGGCGCCGTCCAGGCACCGCCCACCCGGCGCGCCGCCGCCACCTCCCGGCGGAAGCGGGCGCGGAACTCCTCGTCCAGCGCGAAGTGCGGATGCACGATCTTGACGGCGACCGTACGGCCGCCCGCGCTGCGTCCGACGTACACCCGCCCCATCCCGCCGGAACCGAGCCGCCCCAGCAGCCGGTACGGCCCGACGGCGGTCGGTTCGTCAACTCCGAGCGGCTGCATCGGCGCCCACCCCTCCCCCGTACGGCCTGTCGCGCCCGTGGAACTGCCAGCAGGTTAGCGCCGCCCCGCCGAAGCGCCCCTCCTTTGGGGCCCCTTGGAGTCTGCCCCTCTACGACTGGAGCAGATTCACCTTCACATCCGCCGGAAATCCGGTCGTCGGGCCCACCCGCCGGGCGAACTCCGCGACCGCCGCCAGCTGCGGGCCGCCGAAGCGGAAGTCGAGGGTGGTGAAGTACTGCTCCAGGGTCCGCTCGTCGAAGGCCTCCCAGCGGGCCGCCTGCTCGGCGACCTTGCCGACCTCCTCCAGGGAGAGGTTGCGGGAGTCGAGGAAGGCCTCGTGGACCCTACGGGTGATGACCGGCTCGCGCTCCAGGTAGTCCCGGCGCGCCGCCCACACGGCGAAGACGAAGGGCAGGCCGGTCCACTCCTTCCAGAGCGAGCCGAGGTCATGGACCTCCAGGCCGTAGCGCGGGCCGTCGAGGAGGTTGGCCCGAAGGGCCGCGTCCCCGATGAGTACGGCCGCCTCCGCCTCCTGCATCATCAGGCTCAGGTCGGGCGGGCACGTGTAGTAGTCGGGGCGTACGCCGTAGCGCTCGGCCAGCAGCAGCTGGGCCAGGCGGACGGACGTACGGGAAGTCGAGCCGAGGGCGACGCGGGCGCCGTCCAGCTCGTCGAGGGGGACCTGCGAGACGATCACGCAGGACATCACCGGGCCGTCGCAGCCGACCGCGATGTCCGGGAAGGCGACCAGGTCGTCGGCGTTGCGCAGGAACTCGACGAGGGTGATCGGCCCGATGTCCAGGTCGCCCCGCACCAGCTGCTCGCTGAGTTTCTCCGGGGTGTCCTTGGTCAGCTCGAAGTCGAGGAGTGTGCCCGTTCTCGCGAGCCCCCAGTACAGGGGCAGGCAGTTCAGGAACTGGATGTGGCCCACGCGCGGCCGGGTGCGAGAATTGTCCACATCGCGAGACTAGACCCATTGGGGTACGCTCCAGACTCCACCCCCTGGGGTCAACCTATTTTTGATCTTCAAACGTCCGGGTGACGTGATCTTGACCTCTATTGCTTTCGGCTGCCCGCGTGCTAGGCTCGCCGCAAGTTGCAGTTTGGTTTCCCTTGCAGTACAGAGCCTGCGGAGCATGTAACCGCGGGCTCTAGTCGTTTTCAGACGTATGCAGTGCGGCATTAGCTCTCACACTTGCAGGTTCTGGAGCAGGGCGACCCTTTGGGCCCAAGGAGGGCTTATGGCTACCGGAACCGTCAAGTGGTTCAACGCCGAAAAGGGCTTTGGCTTCATCGCCCAGGAGGGCGGCGGCCCCGACGTCTTCGTCCACTACTCCGCGATCAACGCGAACGGCTTCCGTTCGCTGGAGGAGAACCAGCAGGTCTCCTTCGACGTGACCCAGGGCCCGAAGGGCCCGCAGGCGGAGAACGTCACCGCCATCTGAGGCGATCCGTATCTCTGATCCGGACCTGAGAGCAGTACCCAAGGAGCCCCATGCCGTACGGCAGCGGGGCTCCTGCCTTTTTCACGGCCGATGCTCACGGCCGAGGTTCACCGCCGACGCTCACCGACGACCTTCACCGCCGGTCTACACGTGCTGCATGATCAGCACGAACGTCGTCCCGGCCGCCAGAGCCTCGTACGAGTGCGGCACATCCCCGCGATACGACATGTAGTCGCCGGGCCCGAGATCGGCCTCTTCTCCCCGCGGCCCCGCCTTCACCCGCCCCGTGCTGACGATCAGGTGCTCCACACTCCCCGGAATGTGCGGCTCCGACTCCCGGGGCGTGCCGGGCTCGGCGCGCAGGTGGTAAATGTCCCGGCGGGCGCCGGGCGGACTGGCCGAGAGCAGCGTGGCCACGAAGTCCGACCGCTCGGAGGCGACGGTCGGCCCCTCACCCGCCCTGATGACCTGAACGGCCGAAGCCGGCGGCTCCACCAGAGCGCTGAACGGCACGCCGAGCGCCACCCCCAGCGCCCACAGCGTCTCCACGCTGGGATTCCCGCCGCCCGCCTCCAGTTGGGACAGCGTCGACTTGGCGATCCCCGCCCGTTTGGCCAGCTCGGACAGGGACAGCCCGGCCCGGGTGCGCTCGCGCCGCAGCGAGGCGGCGATCCACGCGAGCGGCTCGCTCATATGGTCCACTTCCCGTCGTTCGCTCTACCGGTATGTTCGTTCGCCTTGACGAACGACGCCTGCCTGTTCATTCTGGAAAACATGCGTTCGCCACTCCGAACACCGATGATGGCACCTCCGACAGCGGCTCTGGTGCGTGACAGCGCACTCGTCTGGCTGGCCAGCGGAGTCGTCGGCGTCTCCTTCGGCGCGATCGCCGTGGCCGGTGGGCTGCCCGTGTGGGTGCCGGTGGTGATGTCGCTGGTTGTGTACGCGGGCTCGGCTCAGTTCAGCGCGGTCGGTGTGCTGCTCGCCGGGGGCGGTCCGGTGGCGGCCGCGACCACCGGGCTGCTGCTCAACACCCGAACGGCGGCCTTCAGCCTCGCCGTCGCGGACATCATCGGCCCGAGCCGCCTCGTCGGCCCGGGCCGCCTCGCCCGGTTTCTCGGCGCGCACCTGGTGACGGACGAGACGGTGGCCTTCGCCCTCGCCCAGCCGGATCCGGCACGGCGGCGGGCGGCCTTCTGGATCTCCGGGCTCGGTCTGTTCGCCGTGTGGAACCTGGGCGTCCTGGCCGGGGCACTGGCGGGCGGCGCGCTGGGCGACACCGGCACCTACGGCCTCGACGCGGCCTTCCCCGCCGTCCTCGTCGCCCTGGTCCTGCCCGCCCTGCGCGACGATCCGGCCGTACGGCGCTGCGCGCTGCTCGGCGCCGGTCTGGCGCTGGCGGTGACGCCGGCCGTCCCGGCGGGGGTGCCGGTGCTGGTGGCACTGGCGGGGCTCGCCCTGTTCGGACGCGACGGCGGAAGGCGTACGGCATGAGCGCGACGGTGGCCATGCTTCTGGCGCTCGCGGTCGGGACGTACGCCTTCCGGCTGGTCGGGCCGGTCCTCCACGGGCGGGTGGAACTTCCGGCCAGGGTCCAGGAGTTGCTGTCGGCGGGCGCGGTCGTCCTGCTGGTGGCCCTGCTGGCCACGGGTGCGCTGACCGAGGACGGCGGCTTCGCGGGGTGGGCCCGGCCGGCCGGGGTGCTGGTGGCCGGAGTACTGGCCTGGCGGCGGGCGCCGTTCCCGGTGGTGGTGCTGGGGGCGGCGGTGGTCACGGCGGTGCTGCGGGCGGTGGGGGTGGCCTGAGGAGCCCCCATGGGAAAATCGCCAGGTGACGAGCGGTGGAGAGAACGACCTGGGGAACAACGGCGGCGACGACGGCGGGGCTGCCCCCGACAACCGCGCGGCGACGGGCATTGCGCTCGGCCTCTCCTTCGGTACGAGCATCGGCGTCGTCTTCGGATTGGTCCTCTTCGACAACCTGGGGCTGGGACTCGCCCTGGGGATGGGGCTGGGTATCGCCATCGGGGCCGCGATGAGTGTCGGCCTGAAGCGGACGGGTCAGCAGGAAGACAGGGGCGAGTAGCGCCCGGCTTCGCTAGGGTCCCCGGCCATGACCGAAGCCGACTTCATCACCAGCACCCGCACCTTCTACGACGCCATCGCCGAGGACTACGCGGACCTCTTCCGGGACGAGCTGGCGAACCGGCCCCTGGAGCGGGCGGTGCTGGGAGTGTTCGCCGAACTCGTCGAGGGGGACGGTCCGGTGGCCGACCTGGGATGCGGCCCCGGTCGGACGACCGCCCGCCTCGCCGCGCTGGGGCTGCCCGTGTTCGGGATCGACCTGTCGGAGTCGATGCTCGCGATCGCCCGCCGCGAGAACCCGGGCCTGCGGTTCGAGCAGGGGTCGATGCTGAAGCTGGACCTCCCCGACTGGGCTCTGGCCGGCGCCCTCTCCTTCTACTCCTCCATCCACACCCCCGTGGAACAACTCCCCTCCCTCTTCGCCGAGTTCCACCGCGTGCTGGCCCCCGGCGCGCCCCTGCTCGTCGCCTTCCAGGCCGGCGACGAGCACCGGCACCATGACCGGCCCTTCGGGCACCCCGTCTCGCTCACCTTCCAGCGGCGCCGGCCGGAGGACGTCGTCGGCCTGCTGAGGGCGGCCGGATTCGCCCTCGTCTCCCACACCGTCCGCGAACCCGACCCGGGGCTCGACGAGGTGTCCCAGCAGGCGTTCCTGATCGTCCGGAAGCCCGCCCGACCGGAGATCTAGAGCACTCCGGCGAGGTCCCGCGCCGCGATGTACCCGAACGTCATCGCCGGGCCGATCGTCGAACCGGCCCCCGCGTAACTGCGGCCCATCACGGCGGCGCTGGCGTTTCCGGCGGCGTACAGGCCGGGGATCACCGAGCCGTCCTCCCGCACCACCCGCGCCCGCGCATCGGTGAGCAGGCCGCCCTTGGTGCCGAGGTCGCCGGGGACGATGCGGAAGGCGTGGTACGGAGGGAGCCAGAGGGGCGCGAGGCAGGAGTTCGGGAGGACCGACGGGTCCGTGTAGTAGTGGTCGTAGGCGCTGTCGCCCCGGTGGAAGTCGGGGTCCTCGCCGCGCAGCGCCTGGGAGTTGAAGCGGTCCACCGTCGTACGCAGGGCGGTCGCCGGGACGCCGATCGAGGTGGCGAGCGCGTCCAGGGTCCATGCCTTGTGCGCGGCGCCCGAGTCGTACCAGGCGCCGGGGAAGGGCAGCGCCGGCAGGACGTCCTTGAACAGGTAGCGGTTGCGGTAGTGCTGGTCGACGATCAGCCAGGCCGGGATGGCCGGGTCGGTGTCGTTGACGTCGTACATGGTGTGGACGACGTCGCTGTAGGGGGCGGCCTCGTTGACGAAGCGCGCGCCCGCGGCGTTGATCAGCAGGCCGCCGGGGAGGGTGCGTTCGGCGAGGCAGAAGTACGGCTGGCCGGGGAGCGGGATCGCCGGGCCCCACCAGGCGTCGTCCATGAGGCCGAGGGCGGCGCCGATCCGCTGCCCGGCCCGGATGCCGTCGCCGGTGTTCTCCTTGGCGCCGACCGTCCAGTCCGTTCCGATGGGCTGGCGCTGGTAGCGCTCACGCATGGCCGCGTTGTGCTCGAAGCCGCCGGAGCCGACGATCACGCCCCGGCGGGCGCGGACCAGGGCGGGACCGCCGTCCCTGGTGACGACCGCTCCGCGCACGGCACCGCCCTCGACGTACAGGTCGGTGAGCGGCGTACCGAGCCACACGGGAACCCCGGCCGACCGCAGCCCCGCCCGCAGACCCGCCGCCAGTGACTGCCCCATGGTCAGCGGCTTCTCCCCGCGCAGGGCCGCCGCCGTGCCCCGCGCCAGGCACTGGGCGGCCACGGCGGCACCCTTGGCGTTCACGGCGGCCAGGGCCAGCCACTTGTAGTCGGCGCTGAAGACGACCATGCCGACGGGCACGTCCATGTACGGCGGGTTCAGCCGGGCCAGCTCCGGGCCGAGGATGTTGCCGTCGAGCTGGTCCGGTTCGACGGAGCGGCCGATCGGAAGGCCGCCGGGCAGCTCCGGGTAGTAGTCGCTGTACCCCTCCATCCAGCGGAACCGGAGGGGGCTGCGGGCCATGACGAAGGAGAGCATCGCCGGGCCGTGGGCGAGGAAGGCGCGCTGCCGCTCGATGGGCACGTCCGGGCCGACCACGGCGGCGAGGTAGGCGGCGGCCTTCGCGGGGGTGTCCGGGACGCCGGCCGCGAGGATCACCGAGTTGTTGGGAATCCAGATCCCGGCACCGGACCGGGCGGCGGACCCGCCGAAGGTGGCGGCCTTCTCCAGCACCACACAGCTCAGGCCCTGCTCGGCGGCGGTCAGGGCGGCGGTCATGCCGGCGGCTCCGGAGCCGATGACGACGACGTCGTAGGTGCCGAGAAGGGGCAGGTCGGCGGCCGACGCCTGCTGTTGGGCCGCTCCCACGACGCCGAAGGCGGCCGCTGCCGTGCCCGCGGCTCCCGCGGCGAGAACGTGTCTTCGAGAAGGGTTCGCGCTGGTGGACATGGAGGCCGCTCCCGCATGGACGACGCCGCGTTTTCTGAGGGTGTGTCAGAAGTCAGGTGTCAGAAATGCGAATGTGGCGCGGATGCCCTGTGAAGTCAAGGAGCAGGCAAGGGAGTTGGGCAAGCGGCGGGCAAGCGGCACTCCCCTGCCGCCCCTGCGGAGCTCACGGTCTGCCGTTGGGTCGGCACCCGCCCCCTCCCCCGCACCCGGTCCGGACTCCGGCGAGGGCGTGGAGCGGGTTGCCGCCCGGGCCCGTCAAGGATCGTCGTACATCGGGCAGAGGCCAGTCAATCCTTGGGATTTGTCGCAATCCCCAAGGGTTAACTTAGAAGTCATGACCCTCGACGACCTTCGCGTGTTCGTGGCCGTGTGCCGGGCCGGGAGCCTGAGTTCGGTGGCCCGGGAGCTGGGGTGCACCCAGTCGGCGGTGAGTCAGCACGTGAAGCGGCTGGAGCGGGAGACCGGGGTCACGTTGCTGGAGCGGCAGCCCCGGGGAGTCGTACCGACCCGGGCGGGACGGGTGCTGGAGACGGCCGCCGCCGAGGGGATCTCCGGGCTGGATCTGGCGATACGGCAGCTGCGGGACCTGGTCGACGGCGAGAGCGGGTTCGTGCGCGTGGCGACGGGGGCGACGAGCGTGCGGCACTTCATGTCGGAGGCGGTCGTCGCCTACCGGCGCCGGCACCCCAAGGTCAACCTGGAGTTCCGCACGGTGAGTTCGGGGCGCGGCAGCTTCGACGCGCTGGCCGACGGCACGCTCGACCTGGCCTGGATCACCCTCGGCCCGCCGGTGCGCGGCATCGAGCAGCGGCCGGTGGTGGAGCTGCCGTGGGTGCTGGCGGTACGGGCCGACGATCCGCTGGCGGGGCGGCCGTACGTCGATGCCGGCGCCGACCTGCGTGACGTACGGCTGATCCGGCTGCCACCGAACTCGGCCTCGGCCGCTCATCTGGACGCGGCCTGCGCCGAGTTGGGCGTCCGGCTCGCGCACGACACGAGCGTCGCCGACTGGGACACGGCGCTGCTGCTGGCCGAGCTGGGGGTCGGGCGGGCGGTGGTGCCGGCGTTTCCGGGGCTGCCCGCACCCGGCAGCGGGGAGGCCGAGGGCGACCTGCGCCTGATCCCCCTCCCCGCCCTGCGGCCCCTGCCCGTCGGCTGGGCGGTCCGCCGCTGGGACGCGCTCAGCCCCCCGGCGAGGGCGTTCGCGGACCTGGTGGAGAGCCATCGCCGGGGCGCGCAGGGCTGACCACTCCCGGCTCTGGGCCTACTTCAGGCCGATGGCCGCGCAGTCCGCCTCGTACTCGGGAGTGCAGATGTCCTTGACGGTGTAGACGCCGTCCTTGACCACCGTGTCCTTGATGTTCTTCTTCGTGACCGAGACCACCGACACCAGCTGCGCGGGGATGTTCTCCTGCGACGCGCTGTCGACCGAGTCCTGGGCGAGTGCGTCGAACTCGATGTCACGTCCCTGGACCTTGTACACGGCCATCCTCGCGGCGTTGGTCGCCTCCTGCGCGAACGGCTTGTAGACCGTCATGAACTGCTCGCCCGCGACGATCCGCTGCACCGCGTCCAGGTTCGCGTCCTGCCCGGTCACCGGCGGCAGCTTGGTGGCCCCGGCCTCCTTGAGCGCCTCGATGACGGCGCCCGCCATGCCGTCGTTGGCCGAGTAGACGGCGGCGATGTTGCTCAGCCCTATCGATGCGATCGCCGCCTGCATGTTCTTCTTGGCGATCTCGGGCGACCACTTGTCGGTGTCGTAGCGCTTGACGATGTCGACCTCGCCCTCGAGCTCGTCCAGCGCGCCCGCCTTGAACCGGCCCGTGTTCGGGTCGGCGGGGTCCCCGTTCATCATGACGACCTTGCTGGACGAGGCGTTCGAGCCGAGTTCCTCGACGAGCGCGCGGCCCTGGACCTCCCCGACGAGCTCGTTGTCGTGGGAGACGTACGCGTCGATGGGCCCCTCGGCGAGCCGGTCGTAGGCGATGACCGGAATGCCCGCGTCCTTGGCCTTCCGCACGTCGGAGGCGATGGCCTTGGCGTCCAGCGCGTCGACCAGGATCACGTCCACCTGGTCCTCGATCATCTGCTGGAACTGCTCACTCTGCTTGTCCGGGCTCGCCTCGGCGTTGGCGTAGTCGACCTTGCCCTTGTCGTTGGTGAGGGCGGCGACTTCCTTCTTGATCAGTGGGTAGTCGAACTTCTCGAAGCGTGCCGTGTCCTTGTCGGGCAGCAGCAGCCCCACGGTGATGTCGTCGCCCTTCTCCGGTGCCGCGGAGCTGTCACCGCCCCCGATGCCGTCCAAGGCCCCGCACGCCGTGAGCGACAGGGCCGAGACGGAGGCGGCGAGGGTTATGCCGAGACGGCGGCGTACAGCGGAGATGTGGGGGGTGCGGACGTTCACTGGTGGTGCCTTCCGAGCGGAGGAGCGGCGTTGCTACCCGGGGTTGGCGGTAGCCAACGCGGATATGGCATGTCACGTCAAGGTGTTGTCGTAACGAGACGGCAACCGTTTTCCACGTTCAGGTCAAGGCGTCCTTGAGTGCGACCTCCGCCCACACCGTCTTACCGACGTCCCGATCGGCAACTCCCCAGGTCAGAGCGAGAAGAGCGACGAGAAGCAGGCCTCGTCCGCCCTCGGCGTCGGGGTCGGTGACGAAACGGAGCGGGCGGTCACCGCGGGCGTCACTGACTTCGATACGCAGGGTTTGCTCGGTGGGAAGGATGAGCCGCAGCTCGAAGTCCCGTCCCGGGACGCGGCCATGGGTGACGGCGTTCGCGGCGAGTTCGGCGACGAGTTGCTGTGCGGTGTGGTTCGCGTCGCTGTCGTACGGGTGGCCCCAGGCGGTGAGTTGGTGTGCGGTGAGGCGTCTGGCGAGGCGGGCGCCTCGGGGGGTGGCGCTGAGGCGTTGGGTGAAGGTGGGGGCGGTTGTGGGGTGGGTGATTTCCGGGTTCACGTCACTGAGCGTGGTCGGTTGTATCTACCCTGAACAGGGGCGATTGAGCGACTCTGCGTAGCTGTACGGCTTCCGTGCGTGCGAAGTCGGGTAGTCGGCCGTGACCACGAGGACGGGACGTGAGGACGGGGACGCGGGTGAAGGACGAGCGGGAGCGGAGGCCGGAGACTCCGGCGGAGGCCGGAGACTCCGGCGGAGGCCGGAGACTCCGGCGGAGGCCGACGGAACCATTGAGTTGTTCCGGACGCTGGGCAAGATGATCCGGCGGCTGCGCGAGCGGGCGGGGCTGACGCAGAAGGAGTTCGGCCAGCTGGTCGGCTACGGTCCCGACCAGATCGGAGCGATCGAGCGGGGCGTGCGGGTGCCGCGGCCGGAGTTCCTGCAGAAGGCGGATGAAATCCTCAACGCGGGCGGGCTGTTGACGGATGCGATCGAGGACGTCGAGCGGGCGATGTCCAAGCGGCGGACGCGGCATCCGGAGTGGTACCGGAGTTACGCGGCGCTGGAGGCCGACGCCGTCGAGCTGCACCACTACTGCAGCCATGCGCTGCACGGGCTACTGCAGACCGAGGACTACATGCGTGCGGTGTTCGTCAAGCGGCGCCCGCTGCTGACCGAAGAGGCCATCGAGAAGCGGGTGTCGGACCGGCTTTCCCGGCAACAGGTCTTCGACCGCGAGCCCCTGCCCGTCATCAGCTACATCCTCGAAGAGGTTCTCCTGGACCGTCCGATCGGCGGGAAGGCCCTCTTCGCAGAGCAGTTGGAGGGTCTGCTACGGATCGGCAACCTGCGGAACGTCGAGCTCCAGGTCATGCCGACCAAGGTCGAGGAGCACCCCAACATGGATGGCGCATTCAACCTGCTGACACCCCAGAAGCATGCGCAGGTGGGCTATACGGAGGTGCAGGGCTACCCAAGGCTTATCACTGACATGGAAGAGGTGCGGAAGCTCGCCGAGCGCTATGGGATCATGCGGGCACTGGCCCTCAGTCCCTTGGAGTCCCGCGCCTTGATCGAGAAGAAGTTGGGGGAGCTGTGAGCACCGACATACTCGACTGGTTCAAGTCCAGCTACAGCGGCGGCGAGGGCGGCGACTGCCTCGAAGTCGCCTACGCCTGGCGCAAGTCGACGTACAGCAGCGGCGAGGGCGGCGAATGCGTCGAGGTCGCCACCTGCCCCCACACCATCCACATCCGCGACTCCAAGAACCCCACCGGCCCTCGGCTCGCCGTCACTCCCACCACCTGGTCGGCCTTCCTGGCAGGGGAGTTGATCACCGAGCGGGGCTAGGGATCTCGGCGATGGAACTCGCCGGAGGCGACGGGCGAAGGAGAGATGAAAGCCCAAGCCTTCGAAGCGTTCCCCAGCACGAGAGGAGCCCCGATGACCGTCGAACCAGGCGTCCGCACGGGGGTGGACAGCGATGCCTCGGTAATTGCGCGGTCCCGGGATGAGCCCGAGGCATTCGCCGTGCTCTTCGACCGGCACGCGGATGCGGTACACCGTTATCTGGCCCGCAGGCTCGGCGGCGAGTCGGCCGACGACCTCATGGCGGAGACCTTCACCACCGCTTTCCAGCAGCGGCGCCGGTACGACCCCGCGAAAACCACGGGCGACGGCGCCCGGCCCTGGCTTTTCGGCATCGCGACCAACCTGGTCGGCCGGCACCGGCGGGCCGAGGCCCGGCGGTTCAAGGCCCTGGCCCGCATCCCGGTTCCCGTCGACCACGAGGAGCCGCTGGCCGACCGGGCCGCGGCCCGGGTGGGGGCCGAGGCCGTACGCCGGGAGCTGGCGGCGGCACTGGCCGCACTGCCCGCGCGGCACCGGGACGTGCTGCTGCTGGTGGCGTGGGGCGGTCTCGGCTACGAGGAGGTGGCCCAGGCCCTCGGTGTCCCCATCGGCACGGTCAGATCACGGCTGCACCGGGCCCGCAGCAAGCTACGCGAAGCGTTGGGCGGATCCGATCCGACGACACTGCGAGAGGCATCCGGCCATGACTGACGAACTCGAACTCCTGCGGGACTGGAACGCGGACGCGGCCCCGCTCACCGAAACGACCCGAGCGCAGGCCCGCCACCGACTGCTCAACACGATCGCGCGCACAGAGCGGCACTCCGACGCCGCACCCAGCCGCCGCCTCGCGCTGCGCCTCGCGACAGCCGCGGTGGTCAGCATGGCGGTCACGGGCACAGCGGTACTGATCGCCACGGACGGTGCCGACGAGGGCGGCCGCACCGATCGCGCGGGCACGAACGCCCCGCGGATGCGCAACGCCGCCGCCGTGACGGTGCTGAACGGGGCGGCGGCGTGGGCGACCAAGCACGAGAAGCCCGTGGCGCCGCGCGACGACCAGTTCATCTACTCGAAGCGGATCATCAAGGAGACGGAGCGGAAGACCGGCGAGGTCAAGACCTATGTGGACGTGAACTGGGACTCGGTGGACGGCTCCAAGCGATCTTTGACCATGGAGCTCGGCCGGGTTATCTGGGAGGAGCCCATGGGGAACGGGAGCGTGTGGCCGCCTCGGGAGTGGAGCAAACTGGAGAGGCTGCCCACCGACCCGGAGAAGCTCATCCCGCGCATCATCGGCGCCGGCACGTCCGGCAAGTCGATCGACGACTTCACCGCGTTGGACTGGTACGACGCCTACTTCATGCTCGGCGAGCTCCTGAAGTGGCCGGTGCTGCCCGAGGGACTGCGTCCTGCCGCGTACAAGGCGCTGGCACTGGTGCCCGGGGTCAAGGTGACCCCGGGGGTACAGGACTCTGCCGGGCGCACCGGCGTGGGGATCTCCTACTCTGAGCACTGGTCCGAGAAGGGCAAGTACCTCATCTTCGACCCGGATTCCTACGAATTCCTGGGCTTCCGCGCCGAGCGGACCTCGCGTTCCGGGAAGCAGACGTACATCCAGCTGTCGCACGTGGTGGAGTGGGCGATCGTCGACCGCTTGAGGCAGCAGCCCTAGGCCCCTGGCACTCGGGCTGATGGCTGGTCAGGGGCGGTCTCGTGGAGGCCGCCCCTCGAACGTTCGAGTCAGTACAGGACCTCGCCCATCGGTGAGCTGTCGCCGACGATGTAGGCGCGGATCGACGCCAGATACGCGTCGCGGGCCACCCGGCCGTCGCCATCCGCGTCCAGGGCTTCGAACGCGGCGGCGGCGTTGTCGGGCGGGTTGTTCAGTGCCGTGCGCAGGGTCGTGAACTCCGCTTTGTCCAAGGCGCCGTCGCCATCCGCGTCGGCGAGGTCGAAGAGGGCGCCGAGGGCGAAGCGGCAGACGTTGTCGAACTTGTCGGCGCCCACCCACGCGTTGTACTCGTCGAAGGTCAGCTTCCCGTCGCCGTCGGCGTCCATCTCACTCCACGCCTTGACGCCTTCCGCGCGGGCCGTGACGACGAGGGGGTCGTCCTCCGTGCGGCCGGTGGCCGCCACCGTACGGTCGATCCGGGAGAGGTAGTCGTGCCTTGTGACGACCTGGTCCCCGTCGGCGTCCATCATCGCGAACACGCGCACGCGTGCGGTCGTCGCGGCGTCGGCGGTCGTACGGCTCACTCGGGTCTCCTGCTGCTCGGGGTCCTGCTCGTGGTCGACGAGGAATCGTCCGGCGCTTCCTACCCGGCCGGTTCGGGGAGTCAAGCGGACGTCCGGGAGCAGAAGCGTGCGCCGCGGCGCCTGGGGCGGGCGTGCGCCGGTGGTGTGCTGCGAGGCGCCTGTAGCCGCTCGTCCTCCGGGCCAGTTGAGGCACCAGCGGCACAAAAGACGTGCGCGGTCTTCAAGGAGGGCATGTGTTCAGCAGGCGCGGTACGGCGGTCACGCTGGGAACTCTGGCGCTCGTGGTCTCGTCGCTGGTGGCGGCCCCGGCCAGTCAGGCAAGTACCGGCGGGCACGAGTCCGTCAGCTGCACAGGCAACGCGAGCAGCCGCTACGACCCGCCGCTCACCCTCCAGCCCCGTAAGACCCACAACCACGCGGACGTGGCCTACACCTGCACGACCGCCCCCGGCCACACCGTCGCGGCCACCGGCTCCTTCCACGCCGAAGCACCCGCGGCCTCCTGCCTGTCCCTGGCCGGCGCGCGCGGCACCGAAACCGTCCACTACGCCGACGGCAGCCGGTCCCTGATCGTCATCGAGGGCGCCACCACCGCGCGCGTCGCGGGCGTCCTGGTCGTCCTGCAGTCGGGCCGGGTCCTGGAGGGGCGCGGCAAGGGCCACGTCGTACGGCGGACCGTGACCTCTCTCCCCAGGCAACTGCCCACGGACTGCCTCATCTCCGGCCTGCGGGGCACCGACAGCGCGGTTCGGCTGGAGATCCTGCCGTAGCGCCGTAGCGCCGTAGCGCCGAGGCACGGCCTCGCCCTCGAAAGGGCCAATGCCCGAACAGCCGTACCAGGGCACCCTACGGTCTCACGCTGTCACCGAGATCCAGGGAAGGAAGCCACCATGGCAACCGTCAAGCGTGCGGCGACGACCATCGACGTCCTGAGGCTGCTGGCCCTTTTGAACCCGCGGTTGTGGCCGCTCGTCGAGTCGCGCCCGCCGTATGTGCCTCCCCATCCCGTTGTCCCTCCCCATCCCGTCGCCGGCGAGGTGGCGCTCAACCCGCAGCCGCTGCCGCCCGAGCAGCAGGACGGCCTGTGGCACGCCGTCCGGGACATGTCCGTCTCGGTGGCGGAGGCGACGATCGCCGCCAGCCTGGCGGGGCGCAAGCCCGCCGAGGTGCTCAGGGAGGTCGGGGACGACATCTGCCCGGACCCGCCGAAGATGCCCTGGCCGAGGAGGTGGCCCGTGCCCGTGCAGTTGCAACGGGAGCTCCGCGTCGACGCGAAGCGGGTCTCCCCCGCCGTCCAGGCCACGGCCGCCCTGGTCTTCCAGTCCTACGCCCGGCAGACCACGGACAAGGCCCTGAGCACGGCCTTCACCGAGCTGGCCGACCGGTTGCTGGACAGGGCGCTGAAGACCGCGAACGGTTCGGCCTGAGGGCGGTTCCGGAACCCCCTGAAGCCGCCGCTACTTCGCGTACAGCCCCTCCACCTGCGCCGCGAAGTCCCGCAGGACCGCCTCCCGCCGCAGCTTCATCGACGGGGTCAGATGGCCGGCCATCTCCGTGAAGTCGGTCGGCAGGACGGCGAAGCGGCGGATGGACTCGGGCCGGGAGACGAGCTTGTTGGCCTCGTCCACCGCGCGCTGCAGGATCGCCCGCAAATCGTCGTCGTTGACCAGGAGTTCGGCTGGGACCGCGTGTTTGCCGTTCATCCGGCGCCAGTGGGTGACGCCGTCCATGTCGAGGGTGATCAGCGCCGAGACGTACGGCCGCCGGTCGCCCAGCACCATGCACTGCGAGATCAGCGGGTGCGAGCGGAGCCAGTTCTCCAGGGGCGCCGGGGCCACGCTCTTGCCGCCCGCCGTGATCAGCATTTCCTTCTTGCGGCCGGTGATCGTCAGATAGCCCTCGTCGTCGAGCTCGCCGATGTCACCGGTCGCGAGCCAGCCGTCGGCCGCCGCGGGGACCACACCGCCCGCCGCCGGGTCCCAGTAGCCGCGCAGCACCTGCTCGCCGGCGACCAGGATCTCGCCGTCCGCCGCGATACGGACCCGGGTGCCGGGCAGCGGCCAGCCGACCGTGCCCAGACGGGGCTTCAGCGGCGGTGTCACCGTCGCCGCGCCCGTCGTCTCGGTGAGGCCGTAGCCCTCGTAGATCTCGATGCCCGATCCGGCGAAGAACGCGGCCAGGCGGCGGCCGAGTGGTGAGCCGCCGCAGATCGCGTACTTCACGCGGCCGCCCATGGCGTTGCGGATACGGCGGTAGACGAGCGGGTCGTAGAAGGCGCGGGCCGTCTTGAGGGCTGTGCTCGGGCCCGACCCGGTCCCCGCCGCCCGTGCCTCCATCGCCTCGCCGTAGCGCTCGGCCACCGACGCCGCGCGGTCGAAGGACGACACCCGGCCGCCCGCCTCGGCCTTGGCGCGGGCGGAGTTGAAGACCTTCTCCAGCATGTAGGGGATCGTGAGCAGACAGGTGGGGCGGAAGGCCGCCAGGTCGGGGAGGAGGTCCTCCGCCTTCAGGCTCGGCGCGTGCCCCAGGCGGACCCGGGCCCGGACGCACGCCACCGCCACCATGCGACCGAAGACGTGCGACATGGGCAGGAAGAGCAGCACCGACGCCTCTTCGCTCGTCCTCGCCTTGAAGATCGGGTAGAGCAGCTCGATCGCGTTGTCCACCTCGGCGAAGAAATTGCCGTGCGTCAGCGCGCAGCCCTTGGGGCGGCCCGTGGTGCCCGAGGTGTAGATGAGCGTCGCCAGCGTGTCCGGCACCAGCATGCCGCGCCGTACGGCCACCTCACCGTCCGGCTGCTGGGCGCCCAGCTCGGCGAGCCGCTCCACATGGCCCTTCTCCATCACCCACATGTGGCGCAGGTCGGGCACCCGGTCCAGTTCGGGGCCGAGGGCGGCCGCCTGGGCGGCGGTCTCCGTGACCAGGGCGACCGCGCCGGAGTCCTGGAGGATCCAGCGGGTCTGGAAGACGGAGGAGGTGGGGTAGACGGGGACCGTCACGAGACCGGCCGCCCAGGCCGCGAAGTCCAGGAGCGTCCACTCGTAACGCGTGCGCGCCATGACCGCGATCCGGTCGCCCGGGGCGAACCCCTCGGCGATCAGGCCCTTCGCCACCGTCTGCACCTGCTCGGCGAACTGTGCCGCCGTGACGTCGGTCCACGTCCCGTTCTCGCCCTTGCGGCTGAGGATCACCGCGTCCGGAGCGGCGCTCGCGTTGTCGAAGGGCAGGTCCGCGAGCGAGCCATGGGTCACCAGGGGCGCGAACGGCGGCACGTACGCCTCCCGTACCTCTCCGTCCAACCGTCGCGTCTCGGGCTGGACCAGGTTCGGTCCGGGAGCGTCGTCGAAGGCGGCCGAGGGGGCGAAGGAGGGAAGCGGGGTGGACACGGGCGGCTCCTGCGGCGGGCGTGCAGCGAAGAAACTGCTTGCTGCATGACGTACGTGCCTCGCGCACCGTGGCGTTCACCTGCGGAGGCCTGCGGAAAGGGTTACCGCTGGTTAGGCAGGTGATCGTACGGCTCCCGCGTGTGGGGGTTGTGCGGGTTCGGCGAGGGTCCGGGGCCGGGTATGTGCAACGTCGGGGGGTATGTGAGGGGCACTCAGCTTCGTCTCGCCCTTTCCTTACCCGCCTCCTGCCCCACGCCCCTGAGCCGCCGTCAGTCTCGCTCCAGCACCGCCGTCACCCCTTGTCCGCCCGCCGCGCAGACGGAGATCAGCCCGCGGCCCGAATCGCTCTTCTGCGCCAGCGACTTGGCCAGCGTCGCCACGATCCGCGCACCGGTCGCCGCGAAGGGGTGGCCGGTGGCCAGGGAGGACCCGTTCACGTTCAGACGGGCCCGGTCCACGGGGGCGAGCCCCCGCTTCTCCCATGCCGCCAGCGTGGCCAGCACCTGGGACGCGAAGGCCTCGTGGATCTCGACGAAATCGAAGTCGGTGAGGGCGAGTTCGACGCGTTCCAGCATGCGGGGGACGGCGTACGCGGGGGCCATCAGCAGCCCGTCCTCGCCGTCCGCGACATCGCCTCGCACGAAGTCCACGGCCGCCGTCTCGTACGCGGTGAGGTACGCCATGGGCTCCAGTCCCCGCGCCGCGGCCCACTCCTCGCTCGCCAGCAGCACGACCGCCGCCCCGTCCGTGAGCGGCGTCGAATTGCCCGCCGTCATGGTCGGATCGGGCCGGTCGAGGCCGAACACCGGCTTGAGGGCGGCGAGTTTCTCCGGCGTCGAGCCGGGTCGCATGTTCTGATCACGGGTCAGGCCCCGGAAGGGCACGACCAGGTCCTCGAAGAAGCCGCGTTCGTACGCCGCCGCCAGCCGCTGGTGACTCGTCGCCGCCAGCTCGTCCTGCGCCTCCCGGGAGACACCCCAGGCTCGGGCCGTGACGGCGGCGTGCTCACCCATGGAGAGCCCCGTGCGGGGCTCGGCGTTGCGAGGGATGTCGGGGACCAGCTGGGCGGGTCGTAGGCGCGTCAGGGCCTTGACCCGATCGCCGAGCGACTTGGCCCGCCTGGCCTCCAGCAGGATCCGGCGCAGCTGGTCGTTGACGCCGAGGGGCGCGTCGCTGGCCGTGTCCGCGCCGCCCGCGACGGCCGACTCGAGCTGCCCGAGCGCGATCTTGTTGGCGGCGGCGATGACGGCCTGGAGGCCGGTGCCGCAGGCCTGCTGGATGTCGTACGCGGGTGTGCGCGCGTCCAGCTTCGAGCCGAGGACGGTCTCGCGGGCGAGATTGAAGTCCCGGCTGTGCTTCAGTACGGCTCCGGCGACGAACTCGCCGACCGCGCCGGAGCCGGCGAGGTCATAGCGCTCGACCAGGCCGTCGACGACGGTCGTGAGCATGTCCTGGTTGGACGCGGTGGCGTACGGGCCGTCGGAGCGGGCGAACGGGATGCGGGTGCCGCCGATGATCGCGACGCGCCGTACCGCAGGGGCCAACAGGGAGCTCATCTCCACCCACTCCTCACGTCACCATGGGCTTACCTCCGGTAACCTTACTCCGGAGTCAGTTCCGGAGCGCACTGGAGTCCCACATGGCCGACCGCTATCTGAGCTTCACCGGCACCACACCCGGCCGCTTCCTCACCCGCCGTCTCGGGTTGCCCCAACCCGCGCCGCTGAAACGCTGGTCGGCGGAGCGGCCGGCGCTGCGGGGCGACCGGCTGCTGCTGACGGCCGGCAAGTCGGAACTGGACCTGGCCGCTCTGGGCCTCGACCTGACAGCGCTGGGGTTCGACCTGACAGCCTCCTCCGCGCAGGCAGCCTCATCCGAGCAGCCCGCCGCCGTCGTCCTGGACGCCACCGGAGTCCGGGACGTCGAGACGCTCGCCGAGGTGCACGCGGCGCTCCACCCCGTCGTACGGTCGGTCGCCGAGAGCGGTCGGATCGTCGTCCTCGGCACGCCTCTCGACCCCGCGGACCACCACCAGGCCGCCGCCCAGCAGGCACTGGAGGGCTTCAGCCGCTCGCTCGGCAAGGAGATCGGGCGGGGCAGGACCGTGAACCTCGTACGGCTGACGGACGCACCCGCCGCCGAGTCGACCCTCCGTTTCCTCCTCTCTCCCAAGTCGGCCTACGTCAGCGGGCAGGTCATCGAGGTCGGCGCCCACGACGGCATCACGGAGCCCGCCGACCCCGACCGCCCCCTCACCGGCCGCACCGCCCTCGTCACCGGCGCCGCGCGCGGCATCGGGGAGGCCGTCGCCGAGACGCTGGCCAGGGACGGCGCGCGGGTCGTCGTCCTCGACGTTCCGCAGGCCGAACAGGACGCGCGGCGCGTGGCCGAACGGCTCGACGGCACCGCCCTCGCGCTCGACATCACCGCCCCCGACGCGGGCGAGCGCATCGCGGCCGCGCTGCCCGACGGGCTGGACGTGCTGGTCCACAACGCCGGGATCACCCGTGACCGGCGCCTGGCCAACATGCCTGCCGAGCGCTGGAGTTCGGTGCTGGACGTCAACCTCGCGAGCGTGCTGCGCACGACGGACGCGCTCCTGGCGAGCCGGACGCTGCGGCGGGGCGGCCGGATCGTGGCGACGGCGTCGATCGCGGGGCTGGCGGGCAACGCCGGACAGACCAACTACGCCGCGAGCAAGGCCGGTGTCGTCGGCCTGGTCCGCTCCCTCGCGCCGCGCGCGCTCGCCGAGCACGGGGTGACGGTCAACGCGGTCGCGCCGGGCTTCATCGAGACGAGGATGACCGCCGCGGTTCCCCTGTTCATCCGGGAGGCGGGGCGCCGGATGAACTCCCTCGCGCAGGGCGGACTGCCGGTCGACGTGGCCGAGACGATCGCGTGGCTGGCGGATCCTGGGTCCGGTGCCGTCAACGGCCAGGTCGTACGCGTATGCGGCCAGAGCCTGCTGGGGGCCTGATGTCCCTCGTCCTCACCAGTGCTCCTTCCCTTCCGCCCCTGCTCGCCCGGGGCGCCCTGCTGTCACCCTTCAAACGACCGGCGGCGGACGCGGAGTTCCCACGCACCCGGCTCGTCCTGCCCGGTGTTCGCGTCGACCTCGCGCGACTGGCGGCGTACGAGCGGGTGTGCGGCTTCGCCACGGGCGACGACGCGCTGCCGATCACCTATCCGCATGTCCTCGGCTTCCCGCTGGCCATGCGGCTGATGAGCGCACGGGAGTTCCCGCTGCCGCTGCTCGGGCTCGTGCACACGTCGATCGAGATCACCCGGCACACGGCGATGACGGCGACGGGTGAGTACGAACTCACCGTCCACATCGACGGGTTGGTGCCGCATCGCCGGGGGACGGAGGCCGTGGTGGTCACCGAGGTGCGGGCGGAGGAGGGCGTCGTCTGGGAGTCGAGGAGCAGGTATCTCGCCCGGCACCGTACGAACGCGGTGGGCGGGCGCACGTCCGAGGAGCCCGAGCCGCTCCCCCGGGTCGCCGAATGGCGCATCGCCGGGGACGTCGGGCGGCGCTACGGTGCCGCCTCCGGCGACCGCAACCCCATCCATCTCCACCCCCTCACCGCCCGGCTGTTCGGCTTCCCCCGCGCCATCGCCCACGGCATGTGGACGGTGGCCCGCTGCCTCGCCGCGTACGGCACACCGGAGAAGGTGCTGGTACGGGCGGAGTTCCGGGCGCCCGTGCTGCTGCCGGGGACGGTGACCTACGCCGCGGAGGGCGGGCGGTTCGAACTGCGGGGCGGCGAGGAGCGCGTCCACCTGGCCGGGGAGGTCTATCCACTCACCTCGTGAGTGCTGCCCGACGGAGTCCAGGGCCGGCCGCCCATGAGGTTGCCCAGGCCCGACCAGGCGAAGTTCATCAGGGTGGCCGCCGCCTCCGTCTCCGTCACGCCCGGCGTGGCGTTGGCCCAGTCGGCGAGCGACTCGGCGGCACCGACCAGGGCCTCGGCGAGACCGGCGACCTCCCGCTCGGGGAGGTCGGGGTCTCGGTGTGCCTCACGGGCGGCGGCGAGGATCAGCTGCGTCACGAACGCGACGATCTCCGCGCGCATCGCGGCGACCTCGGAGGCGAACGGTTCGCCGTGGGTGCGGGCCTGGAGGTGCAGGACGGACCAGCCGTCCGGGTTCTGGGCCGTGTGTGTGAAGAACGCCCGCAACCCCTCCCAGAGTTGGCGGTCGGCGGCCAGCTCGGGGTGGACGCCCGCGCGCACGGCCGCGGTGAGGGCGGCCGCCTCACGCCGGATGCAGGCGGTGAAGAGGTCTTCCTTCGAGTTCAGATACAGGTACACCAACGGCTTGGACACGCCCGCGAGTTCGGCTATCTCGTCCATCGACGCGGCCATGTACCCCCGCTGGCCGAAGGTCCGCACGGCGGCGTCCAGCATCTGCTGCTCACGGACCGCACGCGGCATCCGCTTGGTCTTCACGGCACCCATGCCGATTAGCGTACGGGCCGGGAGGGCGATCCCACCCGGCCCGCCGCGAACAGCTGTCCTGCCCGGGTGTCCTACTCCTCGCCGCTCACGTCATCCGCGAGTCGCGCCAGCCGGTCGATCCGGTCCATACGGTCCGCCCACGGCTGTCCTTCACCGGCTCCCGACGGCAGGGCCGTCAGCCGGGGCAGCAGCTGCGCGGTGAGGAGGGTGGACAGGGCCGAGGTGTCGGCGCCCGTGCCGTCGGTCCGTACGACCACCGGCTGCGGAGCCTTCCCGGCCAGCTTCGCGCCCACCTCCAGGCGGCGCCGGGCCAGTTCGTACTGCAGGACCGCCCGGTTGTCGCGGTAGGCCTTGGCGAGGGCACGCTGGGCGCGCGCCTCGTTCTCGGCGGCGATCAGGCCGCTGCGGCCCCGCGTCTCGATCTCGAACCGCACGCGCTGGGCGTTGGTCTCCTGCTGCTCCAGGAGCTGGGCGACCTCCTCGCGGGCCCGGTTCAGCGCGGCCCTGACCTCGACGATCCGGGCGTCCCGCACCTTCTTGGCCCGCTCGATGTCCATGCCCAGCTGGTCGATCCGGCGCTTGCGGATCAGCCCCCACTCCTGCTCGTAGGCCGTGCGCTCCTTGGCGACCCGCTCCCGGGTGGCCAGGTGCTGCTGGTACTGCGCCGGCAGCTGGACGTCCGGGATGTTGCAGCCGGTGATGCGCACGCCGTAGCCGGACAGCTGGCGGTTGAGCAGCTCCTGCATGTCGGCCACGTCCGAGCCGCGCAGGTCGTACGCCCGCTCGGTGCGCATCTTCCGCGCCCGCTGCCGGATCGCGTCCTGTACGGCGCTGGAGAGCACGAGGTCGAAGTTGCCCGCGCCGATGGTGCGGACGAACAGCACCGCGTCGGTGATGCGGAACTTCAGGAAGAACTCGATGGAACGGAGAGGGACGTTCTCCTGCGTGGGGCAGGCCATCACCGGTGCCGAGTACGGGATCTCGGTGGCCGTGTCGACGACGAAGTCGACCCGGGACCACGGGTGCCACAGGTAGTGGCGGCCGGCGTCGAGGGTGCGGACGACGGCGCCGTAGCGGGTCTGCACGCCGTTGGTGCCCTGCTCGATCTCGACGATCGAGGAGCGCCACCACCACAGCACGCCGACCAGCACCAGGACGGCGCCACCGGCGTAGGAGACGGCGGCGAGGGTGCCGTAGGCCAGTTCCCCGGCGGTCGAGTCCGCCTCGCCGAGGGACAGCATGACGCCCATGAACAGGGCGTAGACGCCGAGCCACAGCGGCAGCATCCACCACAGGCGGCGCCGGTGGCGGGGGATGATGACCGGGATCAGGGTGTCGGCCTCGCCGCCGCGCAGGAGCCGCGCGATGTCGCTCCAGGGGGCGACCGTCTCGGAGATGACCGACCGGCGGTGGGAACGGGCGCTGCTCACTGGGCGGCCTCCTCGGAGACGTCGGAGAGGTCGGAGGCATCGGAACGGTCGGAACGGTCGGAGCTGCCGGAGCTGCCGGAGCTGCCGGAGTTTCCGGAGCTCTCGGTCGATGAGGGCTGGTCGGGCACCCGCGGCACCGTCGGCCGCTCGGCGGCCAGCAGCGCGCCGATCTCCGTCTCGCGCGCGGCGATCCGCTCGGACACCTCGGCGAGACGCGATCGTACGGCGGCCATGTCCTCGTCCGTGAACAGCTCCGTGCCGCGCTCGCCGACCAGTTCGCGGGCCAGCTCCAGGAAGTCGATCCCGGCTACGCCGCCCCCGTCCGTCGTACCGCCGATGCGCACGAGCCGCGGCAGGTGGTCGGCGACCTGCTCCAGCGTGTCCAGCACCTGCTGCTGGTAGCGGTACTCCAGGATCTCCGGCGCCTCGGCGGCGGTCACCGCGCGGATGTCCAGGGCCTGGGCTTCGAGCAGGGCCGCGTTGGCCTTCGCCTCCGACTCGGCCTGGACGTACCGCTGCCGGGCGAGGGCCTCGGCGCGGTTGGTCTCGCGCTCGACGGCCGTGTCCATCTGCGCCTGGTACTGGGCGATGTCGGCCTGGATCGCGGAGAGGGTCTCCAGGCTGGAGGCGAGTTCGCGGGTGAGGTCGCCCTCGTCCTGCTCCTTGCGGAGCTGGAGCGCGTACTCGTGTGTGTACGCCTCCTTGGCCACCCGCACCATCTCGGGCGCCGCCAGGTCCATGCGGTAGCGCTGGTCGGAGGGCTCGGCGTGGGTGATGTTGGCGTTGGTCAGCTCGACGGCCGGGCGGAACTGCTGGTTGAGCTGCTCCAGCAGGCGACCCGTGTCCTCGCCGACCATGTCGTAGATGCCGGCGGCCTCCTGCTCGTAGATGAGGCTGCGGATGGTCTCACTGACCGCGTTGCTCAGCTTCTCCTCGAAGCCGCGCACCGCGCCGAGCGTGTAGACGAACTCGGTCGGGTCGCTGATCCGGAACTGGATGAACAGGTCGATCGACGCCTTCACGCCGCCCCTGGTCGGGGCCTCGCGCACCGGCGCGTTGAACGGGTACTCGATCGTGGTGTTGACGATGTACGACACCCGCTTCCACGGGCTCAGCAGCACGACCCGGCCCGGGCCGACGACCTTCTCCAGCTTGCCGAACTTGGTGATCATGGCCTGGCAGCCGTCCGGCACCATGACCATGCCCTGCCGCCACCACACGAAGCCGACGGCGACGACCGAGATGACCCAGTAGTGCACGCCGAACAACGGGTTCGTCAGGACGTCGGCACCGGCCGCCCCCACGATTCCCGCACCCACCGCGCCCAGTACGAGCAGCGTCAGCACCGGCAGCATGGAGACGAACGAGCGGCCCTTGGGGATCACCATCGGGCAGATGGCGTGGACCACCTCGCCGCCCTCGCGCACCTGCTCGCTGCGGCCGAGCGCCTCACCGGCCTCGTCCAGCGGCACGGTCTTCTGCCGCATCACGGTGGCGGTGGACCCGCCCTGTTCCCGGGCGGCCGGGAAGTCGGCCGGGTCGATGCCCCAGCCCTGTGCGTCGTACTCCTCGCCGCCGGCTCCCGCCGTCCCCCGTCCGCCGATCTGCCGCCGCAGTTCCTCCTGCGCGGCAGTCCGCGGGTCGGTGCCGGAGGCTACGGCCTCGGCAACGCGTCGTGCGCCCTGTTTCGCGCGCGCTCGTGCCACGGTTCCCCCTTGTGTTCCGATGCCCGTTGGATGCGGGTCCTACTGGTGATACACCGGTCGGCCCGATGTGGTTCCAGCCATCCCACATCATGATCCGGACAAGGGTAAGGGGGGTGCCCCGGACAGTTACCCCTCGGTAGCGCAGGCGGGACCCGGAAGAGCCGGGACCAGGAAGAGCCGGGGCCTGGAAGAACCGATCCGGGAGAGCCGGTCTCCGGAAGCGCAGATACGGCCGACCCCGGAGGCGTCCGCGAGGCCTACGAGCTCCGGGAAGCCTGCTCCTGCGCCCGAGCCGCCTCGTCGACCGCGTCGTCCTCCTGGCTGCGGTTGGCCTCCAGGTTGGCCTTCACCCGGTCGACCTTCTGGGCGATCCGGATGGAGGCGCGGTCGCGCTCCTTGCCCAGCACGACGAAGCTGATCGGGGCCGAGATCACCAGGGCGAGCAGGATGATCCACATGCCGTTGGAGACGCCGAGGCCGCGCGGGGCGAGGCCGGAGTAGACGAGGCCCCAGACGACCACGAGGCAGCCCACGAAGATCCCGAGGCGCATCAGTGTGTAGCGGAGCATCTCAATCCACTCTTCCGATTCCAAAAAGGGCCACCGTCCAGTGAAGCACGCCGCCCACCCGATCTTGCAGGGGGGTCGCCACGCGGTTCAGCCCAGCGGCAGCAGCATGATCACGTCGTCCCGGTCGTCGCCCGGCGCGACCCGGATGGCGGCCGGGATCCGGCCCACCTCCTTGTAGCCGCAGGAGCCGTAGAAGCGCTCCAGACCCAGGCCACCGCGGCAGGTGAGGCGGATCGCGTCGATGCCGTCGAAGCCGCGGGCGGCCCGCTCGGCGGCCGCCAGCAGGTCACGGCCGTAGCCCTTGCCCTGGTGGCGGGGGTGCACCATCACCGTGTACAGCCAGATCCAGTGGGCCATCAGCCGGTGCGAGTTGAAGGTGAGGAACGCGGTGGCGGCGACCCGCCCCTCCTCGTCGTGCCCGACGAGCAGCCTCTTGCTCCCGTCGGCCATCGCGGCGAAGTGCATCACCAGCTCCGGCCGGATCTCCTCCCGCGTCACCGGCGGCACGAAGCCCACGGCTCCGCCCGCGTTGGAGACGTCTGTCCACAGATCGAGGATGCCGTCGCGGAGTGCGGGGGTGACGGCGGGATCGAGAGTGAAAGTAAGGGACACTATGCCATCGTAGCCATTACGACAGTGCTCGCGCCGCCACCTTCAGATCCGCGACCAGCCCTTCGTACGCCGCCTTGCGGTCGGCGTCGTCCTGTGCCCGCAGCACGGACGCCGGATGCACCGTCGCCACCAGCTTCTCCGGCCGACCGTGGATCTCCCGCTCCAGCAGCGCCCCGCGCACCTCCCCGACCCGGAACGACGAGCCCAGCAGCGCCTTGCCCGCGCTCGCGCCCAGGAGCACGATCAGCTCGGGCTCGACGACGGCCAGCTCGGCGGCCAGCCAGGGCGCGCACGCGGTCATCTCGCGCAGGGTCGGCGCCTTGTGGATGCGGCGCTTGGGGGCTTCCGTCGGCGTGAACTTGAAGTGCTTCACGGCGTTGGTGACATACGCGTCGCCGGGGTCGATGCCGGCCTCCGCGAGGGCGCGGTCGAGCAGGCGCCCCGCCGGGCCCACGAACGGTTTGCCCTGGCGGTCCTCCTGATCGCCGGGCTGTTCGCCGACGAGCATCACGCGGGCGTTCTTGTCTCCGGCGCCGAATACGGTTTGGGTGGCGTTCCGGTGCAGGGGGCAGCCTCGGCACTCGGCGGCGGCGCGGCGCAACGCAGGAAGGCCGCCGCGGTCCGGAACGAAGGGTGCAGCGGTGTAGGCGTCCTCGGGTGCCTTCGTGGTGACCATGTCCGACGGGTACCCCCGGTTGCCGGGAGTGTCCCAACCCGGGGGCAGCTATGACGCCACGTCCTCAGCCCGATTGATCGCCTCCGTGAACGAGGAGAAATCTCCGGGGGCGGACGGGAACGACGCCAGGAGGGAATCTGCTTCCACGCACACGATCGACTTTCCGAAGGGTCGGCTCCTCATCGAATACGTCGCATCAGCGATGGGCACTCCCACTGCCGGTCAAGCCGCGCAGGCTGCCTTCGCGCGAGCCAGGGTGGCAGTTGCCTCGCGAACGGCAGCGATGAGCGCGTGTTTCTCCTGGTCGACTTGCGATATCTTCCCGCCCGCCGAACTGTATGCCCTCTCATATTCAACCCAGGATTCATAGGCGATTCGCACCGCCTCCGAGCCGGCCTGGCATCCATAGCTCGATACGAGCCTTGGCGGAAACGAACTCTGCGACAACGTCGATGACGTCGTTGCCGATCATGTTGCTACCCATCATCTGAACAGCAAGGTTGATCGCCGCTGAAGCCGTCGGGCCTCGCAATTGCTCCGGTGCCTCCCAGTTCGGCGGCCGACCCTTGAGTGACTCCCAACCATCAGACGCCACAACCAGAGCCTCCTGTGTGGGTGAGCAGAATTGAGTAGCCACCCGGCGATCCAGGTCGTGAAAGTCGTGGAACATTGAAACCGGGCAGCTGGGATTTTGCCCGGTTGGAGCTGACCAGTGGGGACTACAACGGGGACGGGCGCGTCGATGGCGGACGGTGGTTTCGAGGCACCGCTGAGCAGCTGGCGGAGCGGTGAGGGCAAGTGGCACGCCGCCAACTCCGGGTCACCGTTGTCGGGTGACACGGGCAGCGACGGCCGAGCGGACGTAGTGATCATGTACAACTACGCGAACGGCTCCCACAGGGCGCACACGTTCACCAGCCGTGAGGACGGCGGTTCCGACGGTCCACAGGGTTCCTGGCACGCCGAGCCCGGCACCTGGTAGGCCCTGGGCTGCCGACGGCGACGGCCGTCGGCAGCCGCCGCGGGCCGTCACACGCGCATCGGCTGCGGCGACTCCCGACGCAGCGGGTCGGGACCGTCGTACTCCCGGATGATCTCGTACCGGGTGTTCCGCTCCACCGGCCGGAACCCCGCGTCCCTGATCAGGTCCAGCAGGTCCTCGCGCGTCAGCTTGTTCGGCGTGCCGAAGTTGTCCGCGTCGTGGGTGATCTTGTACTCGACGACCGAGCCGTCCATGTCGTCGGCGCCGTGCTGCAGCGCCAACTGCGCGGTCTGGACGCCGTGCATGACCCAGAAGACCTTGACGTGCGGGACGTTGTCGAACAGCAGCCGGGAGACCGCGAAGGTCTTCAGGGCCTCGGCGCCGGTCGCCATCTGGGTGCGGGCCTGGAGGCGGTTGCGTACCTTGCCGTCCTTCATGTCGACGAAGTCGTGCTGGTAGCGCAGCGGGATGAAGACCTGGAAGCCGTTCGTCTCGTCCTGGAGCTCACGCAGGCGCAGGACGTGGTCCACCCTGTGCCGCGGCTCCTCGATGTGGCCGTACAGCATGGTGCACGGGGTCTTGAGGCCCTTCTCGTGCGCCAGGCGGTGGATGCGGGACCAGTCCTCCCAGTGGGTCCGGTGATCCACGATGTGCTGACGGACCTCCCAGTCGAAGATCTCGGCGCCACCGCCGGTGAGCGACTCCAGGCCGGCGTCGATGAGCTCGTCGAGGATCTCACTCGCGCTCAGCCCGCTGATCGTCTCGAAGTGGTGGATCTCCGTCGCCGTGAAGGCCTTCAGCGAGACGTTCGGGAGGGCCGCCTTGAGCTCCCGCAGCGAGCGCGGGTAGTAGCGCCACGGGAGGTTCGGGTGCAGGCCGTTGACGATGTGCAGCTCGGTGAGGTTCTCGCTCTCCATCGACTTGGCGAGCTTGACCGCCTCCTCGATGCGCATCGTGTACGCGTCCTTCTCGCCCGGCTTGCGCTGGAACGAGCAGTAGGCGCAGGAGGCCGTGCACACGTTCGTCATGTTGAGGTGACGGTTGACGTTGAAGTGGACGACGTCGCCGTTCTTGCGCGTGCGCACCTCGTGCGCGAGGCCGCCGAGCCACGCCAGGTCGTCCGACTCGTACAGCGCGATGCCGTCCTCACGGGTCAGCCGTTCACCGGCCATGACCTTCTGCTCCAGCTCGCGCTTGAGCCCGACGTCCATGCCTCAACCCTTTCTACGACAACCCCGACCAACCTACTCCCCCGCCCTCCGGGCGAGAGGTGGCCCCCATACGCCACTCCGCTACGGCCCCCCGCTACCGCCCTCCGCGCCTACGCTTCCGCCGGCAGCTCGCCCACCCGGTTCTCCCACTTCGTGGAGAGCACGATCGTCGTACGGGTCCGCGATACGCCCTTGGTTCCGCTGAGCCGCCGGATGATCTTCTCCAGCCCGTCCACGTCGGCCGCCCGCACCTTGAGCATGTAGGAGTCGTCGCCGGCGATGAACCAGCAGTCCTCGATCTCCGGCAGGTCCTTCAGCCGGTTCGCCACGTCCTCGTGGTCGGTCGCGTCGGAGAGCGAGATGCCGATCAGCGCGGTGACGCCGAGGCCGAGCGAGGCGGCGTCGACGGTGGCGCGGTAGCCGGTGATGACGCCGGCCGCCTCCAGCCGGTTGATGCGGTCGGTGACGCTGGGTCCCGACAGGCCGACGAGGCGCCCCAGCTCCGCGTAGGAGGCCCGGCCGTTCTCCCTCAGGGCCTGGATGAGCTGCCTGTCCACCGCGTCCATGCGATTCGAAGCCTTCCGCTGAAGAGTTCCAGAAGTGATGAGAGGTACTGCCACTTTGCGCCGTACTGCCACTTGCGCGTACTGCCACTTGCGCGACTTGCCGTGCCGCCGGCCGCTACCGGACCGGTGGTGTGCCGCCGCCCAGTTCGCCCTTCCAGCGCCGGTACAGGTCATGCTCGACGCCCGCCGCGTCCAGCACCCGTCCGGCGACGAAGTCGACGAGATCCTGGATGTGGGTCGCGCCCGCGTAGAAGCCCGGCGAGGCCGGTACGACACTCGCCCCGGCATCGTCCAGCGCGACGAGATGCCGCAGCGTCTGGCCGTTGAGCGGGGTCTCCCGTACGGCCACGACCAGCGTGCGACGCTCCTTGAGGGTGACGCTCGCCGCCCGCTGCAGCAGATCCTTGGACAGCCCGAGCGCGACGCCCGCGACGCAGGCCGTCGAGGCGGGCACGATCAGCATGCCCTTGGTGGGGTACGACCCGGAGGACGGCCCGGCCGCGAGGTCCCCCGCGCTCCAGTGCCGTACGCCGGTGATGTCGACCTCGAAGGTCCCGGGCTTGCCGTCGGCCCCGCGGGAGAGCCATTCCCGCAGGTCGTCCTGCCAGTGCGCGTCCCGGAAGGCTAGGCCCGTCTCGTCGAGCAGCGTGAGCCGCGAGGCCCGGCTGACGACCAGGTCGACGCCCTCCCCGGCGGCGAGGAGCGCGCGCAGCACCGCGGCGGCGTATGGGGTGCCGGAAGCGCCGGACACCCCTACGATCCAAGGCGTACGCGGCGTCTCTCCTGGCTTGACTGGGTTCACGCCTCCGAGCCTATCCGGCGTGGCGGGGTGGGAACCGACGAAGGGGGCCGGGCGTTCCCAGGGGGGACGAGTTGGGCGGGGGTTGCCATGCCGGGTACGTCGGGCACATGGGGTACGCGCGGTTCGGGCGCGTGGGGTGCGAAGCGCGAGTGGTCGCGGGGTGAGCGCGCGCTGGCTGCGGGCAAGCTGATGCTGGGCTGGGTGGCCCTGCTGTGGCTGCTGGAAGTGGCCGACGTGATCAGCGGGCACGCGCTGGACGGCTTCGGCGTCGTGCCCCGCGACCCCGCCGAGCTGGTGGACGTCGTCCCGGCCGCCTTCATGCACTTCGGCTTCGCACATGTCGCCTCGAACAGCGTGCCCCTGCTGGTCCTGGGGTTCCTGGCGGCACTGGGCGGCATACGCCGGTTCGCCGCGGTGTGTGCTCTGATCATCGTCGCCGACGGCCTCGGCGTCTGGCTGATATCCCCGTCCGGCACCAACACCGCGGGCGCCTCGGGCCTGATCTTCGGTCTGTTCGGCTTCCTGGTCGTCACCGGCTTCGTGGAACGCCGCCCGCTCGGCGTCCTGGTCGGTCTGCTGGTGGCCGCGGTCTGGGGCGGCTCGATACTGGCAGGCCTCGCCCCGACCCAGTCCGGCGTGAGCTGGCAGGGGCATCTGGTGGGGCTGGTGGCGGGGGTAGGGGCGGCGTTTGTGCTGCGGCGCCGGGCGAACGGGCTCCCGCTCAGGGCTGGGAGCGCGCCTTAGGGTCGACGGGGAGGCCGGCGGTGGGGACGGTCAGCTTGCCGAGCGGGGAGTCGACGATGAGGTCAGGGCCGTAGGGGATGGTGTCGCGGCCTCGGTAACCGTCGGGGCCGGGGTTCCACATCGTGACGCAGTGCCCCTTCAGCGGGTCGAAGATCAGGTAATTGGCGATGCCTCGGGAGGCGTACCAGCGGGGTTTGAGCTCGTAGTCGCGACGGACACTTTCCGGGGACACCACTTCGGCCACGAACTCGATGAGATCGGCGGGGTAGGAGCTGCGGTTCTCGTCCTCCGCCTCGGCCGGGATGACCGCGATGTCCGGGCAGAACTCATTGGCGTCGTCAAAGGGGAAGGCGACATCGCTCACCAGCTCCCAGACCGGCGCAAGCTGCGCTTCCAGACCGTTGGACACCTTCCGGATCGTCCTCCCGTGGAACGGCCTGACCGGGTTCATCACAATGCTGCCCTCGACAATCTCCGTCAGATAGCCGGGGAACATGCCCTCCAGCTTGCTGAGCTGCGAGTGCAGGCGGTCGATGCCCGAGACGGTCACGCTGGCCTCCCTGGGGTCCTGCCCTCGATGGTAGGCCGCACCGCACTTACACGGTCAGACCTCGAACCAAGAGATCAAGCAGCGCACACACGAACAGGGCAATCCCGATGAACCCGTTGACGCTGAAGAACGCCCTGTTCACGCGCGACAGATCATGCGGCCGCACGATCGAGTGCTCGTAGAGGAACGCGGCGCCGACGATCAGCAGGCCCAGCCAGAAGAACGCGCCCGCGTCCGTGGCGAGGGCGTACCAGACGAACAGGGCCGTTGTGACGGTGTGGCAGGCCCGGGCGGACCAGATCGCCGCCGGGATGCCGAAGCGGGCCGGGACCGACATGACGCCGATCTCTCGGTCGGTCTCGACGTCCTGGCAGGCGTAGATGAGGTCGAAGCCGCCGATCCAGATGCCCACCGCCAGGCCGAGGATCACCGCGTCCCAGGACCAGGAGCCGGTGATCGCCAGCCAGCCGCCGACCGGACCCATCGCCTGGGCCAGCCCCAGGATGGCCTGGGGGAAGTTCGTGAACCGTTTGCCGTACGGATACACCACCATCGGGATCACCGCGATGGGGGCGAGAGCCAGACACAGGGGGTTCAGCAGGGCCGCCGCGCCCAGGAAGATCACCAGCGCGATGAGGGCGCCGGTCCAGGCGTGGCGGACCGACATCGCGCCCGTCACCAGTTCGCGCTGGGCCGTGCGCGGGTTCCGCGCGTCGATCTCGCGGTCGATGATCCGGTTGACCGCCATCGCGAAGGTGCGCAGGCCCACCATGCAGATCGTCACCAGGAGCAGCCGGCCCCAGTGGATGTTCCGGTCCAGCTGGAACATGGCGGTGAGCGCGGCGATGTACGCGAAGGGCAGCGCGAACACCGAGTGCTCGATCATGACGAGGCGGAGGAACGCCTTCGTACGTCCTGGCTGCGGAATCGCGGCGGAGGCGCTGCTCACAGGCCGTACTCCTTCCAGCGGCGGTCGACCTTCGCCGCCGTCTCCGGGTCGGACTCCACCATGTCGGGCCAGCCGCCGTCGCGGGTGTAGCCCTCCTCGGGCCACTTCTTCGTCGCGTCGATCCCCGCCTTGCCACCCCAGAACTGCTGGTAGGAGGCGTGGTCGAGATGGTCGACGGGGCCTTCGACGACCGTGAGGTCACGGGCGTAGTCCGTGTTGCCGAGGGCCCGCCAGGCGACCTCGTGCAGGTCGTGGACGTCGCAGTCGGAGTCGACGACCACGATCAGCTTGGTCAGGGACATCATGTGCGCGCCCCAGATCGCGTGCATCGTCTTCTGGGCGTGCTTGGGGTACTTCTTGTCGATCGAGACGATCGCGCAGTTGTGGAAGCCGCCCGCCTCCGGCAGGTGGTAGTCCACGATGTCCGGGACGATGATCTTCAGCAGGGGCAGGAAGAAGCGTTCCGTCGCACGGCCCAGGGGGCCGTCCTCCGTCGGAGGCCGGCCCACGACGATCGACTGGAGCAGCGGTCGGCGCCGCATGGTCACGCAGTCGATCGTGAGCGCGGGGAACGGTTCCTGCGGGGTGTAGAAGCCGGTGTGGTCGCCGAAGGGGCCCTCCGGCAGCATCTCGCCGGGCTCCAGCCACCCCTCCAGCACGACCTCCGCCTGCGCCGGGACCTGGAGCGGGACGGTCTTGCAGTCGACCATCTCGATGCGCTTGCCGGCGACGAAGCCCGCGAACAGGTACTCGTCGATGTCACCGGGGAGCGGCGCGGTGGAGGCGTACGTCACGGCGGGCGGGCACCCGAAGGCGATGGCGACCGGCAGCCGCTCTCCCCTTCTCGCCGCCACCTGGTAGTGGTTGCGGCTGTCCTTGTGGATCTGCCAGTGCATGCCGATGGTGCGCTTGTCGTGGCGCTGGAGGCGGTAAAGGCCGAGATTGCGTACGCCGCTCTCCGGGTCCTTGGTGTGCGTCAAGCCCAGGTTGAAGAAGGAGCCGCCGTCCTTGGGCCAGGTGAACAGGGCCGGGAGGCGGTCCAGGTCGACCTCGTCGCCGTGCAGCACGACCTCCTGTACCGGCGCGTTGTCGGACTTCACCTTCTTCGGCGGCACGTGCGTCATGGCACCGAGCTTCCCGAAGGCCTCACGGACCCCGACGAACCCGTGCGGCAGCTCGGGCTTGAGCAGCCCGCCGATCTTGTCCGAGATGTCGGCGTACGACTTCAGGCCGAGGGCCTTGAGCAGTCGCCGGTCGGTCCCGAAGACGTTCATCGCGAGGGGCATCGACGACCCCTTCACGTTCTCGAAGAGGAGCGCGGGACCGCCGGACTTCTGCACACGGTCGACGATCTCCCCGACCTCCAGATACGGATCGACCTCAGCCTTGACGCGCTTGAGGTCGCCTTCGCGCTCCAGCGCCCTGAGCAGGGAACGAAGATCGTCGTAAGCCATGGGGTCAAGTATCCCCGAGCGGTTACCCTGGCCCTGAACCCGGGGGCCGTGCCCCCGGCCCCGACGACCGTTTCACTGGAGAGGGCCCATGCTCCGGGTGCTGATGTTCCTCGTGCCACTGGCGCTGAGCGTGTACGCGTTCATCGACTGCATCAGCACGAAGGAAGAGGACATCCGCCACATGCCCAAGCCGCTGTGGGCGATCCTCGTGCTGGTGTTCCCGCTGGTCGGCTCGATCTCCTGGCTGATCGCGGGCAAGAAGCGCAGCCCGGCCGCCGAGGGCTGGTCCGGCGTGCGGGACCAGCGTCGGCGGCAGCGCTGGGTCGCCCCCGACGACAATCCCGAGTTCCTGAAGTCGCTGGACGAGGACGACGACAAGAAGAAGCGCGACGAGCCCTGAGCCGCGCTGCCGCGCTCCTGTCGCCACGCTCGGTCACAACTCGCCGAGAATGAGCGGCGGATGATACATCCCGCCCGGTCGGCGACAGAGCCCTGGGCGTTTACCCAAGGAAGTTGCACAACTTTTTTCAGCCTACCCGAGGGTAACAATCACCTTCATTCTCAAGAGAGTTGCTCGAACACACCCCTCACATGCAAGGCGTGAGCGTCAGGGAGCACAGGAATGTCGACTCATCTATTCGAACACGCCGTACGCTCCCGCACGTTGACGCCGCACGTCCGTTGATGACGCGGAGTTGACCCACATGAGTGATAGGGGTTCCGCGCCCGACACCCGGTAGTCTCCTCCTAGCTCCTCGCTGTACCGGTGCCCGTGGGCGCCGTACGGGTTCACAAGGCCCGGTACCCAACAGAGAGGAGCGAGGTCCGTGGCTAGCCCTGACCAGCCGAGCGACCGGGACGACGCCGTCCCCCCTGACCCGCAGGATCCGGGCCCACCGGCACCGGACACCACGGGCCGGGACAGCGCCGATCCGCCGCACGGCACTCCAGAGGCGGACCGCGGTAACGCGCCGCGCAGTCGGGCACGCGTGGCCGGCGAGTGCCTGTACTGGCTCGTCCGGCTGATGCTCGACCTGTACGACAACGGCGGATGAGGTTGGGACCTCATCCGCCGTCAGTTACCGAATAGTCGGCACGTGGGCCCGCGGTCAGGTTCCCGCCTTGGCGCGGGCCCACAGTCGATCTTCGGTAAGTCGTCGCGGAGCACAGCGCTCCGGGGACAGTCCCACTGTAGAGATCCCCCCAGAAAGCCACCCCGTTGCGCGCCCATCCTGGTGCCCGCAGCCGTGCCACGGAAACCCAAAACAGTTCTGAACGGTACCACGCCATACCACTTGAGCTGCAGAAAGCCGCCAGAACACCCTTCAGGATGAATCCGCACGCCCAATAATGGACGTGAACGGTACCGGACGGCTAGCACAGCTAGTTTGACTGGGTAACGAGAGAGGGAGCGGACGCCGGTGGCTCGTGGCATGACGGACTTCGACGGCGAGGCCCTGCGCACCGCGCGGCTGACCCGCCCGGTGGACGGCGAACTCCTCAGCGCGGAGGCGGTCGCCAGGCGCCTGGGCACGTCCAAGAGCCGCATCCTCGCCTACGAGAACAACACCTCCAAGCCGGACCCGAAACGCATCGCGCAGCTCAGCGACCTGTTCAGCATCCCCGCACGCAGACTGCGCACGAAGCGCGCCCTGGCCGACCTCCACGGCCTGCGCTGCCAGAGCGGACTGACCCTGGCCGAGGCCGCCGCGAAAGTCGGTATCAGCCGCAGCAGTTACGCCAACCTCGAGCGGCACGCCCTGCTGCCGGTGCGGGACGACGGAACCGTACGCATGAACCTGGCCCGCGTCTTCGGCGTGACGCCCGCCGTCATCGACCGAGCGCTGCTGAAGCACCCCGCGGCGGTCGCCCGCCAGACCGAACTGGCCGAACAGCTCCGCATCGTCTTCCAGCGGGCCCACCAGGAGCACGCCCCCGCCGTCATCGACGTCGACGACCCCCTGCTGAAGCACATCGCCAAGCTCCTGCAGCGGTCCCCGAAGGTCGCCTGCCGCATCGTCAACGCCGAACTCGACGCCTACCGGGAGCTGTTGCGCGACCATGCGCGCATGAAGGTCGACGAGGCGTTCGCGCAGTCGGCCGACGACGCGGCCGGCGCCCGCAACCGCCGGGTCCGTCTCGAAGCCCTGATCGAGCTGGCCGAACCCACCGCCGCGAAGAACGTGAGCCGGTTTCTGTCGGAGGCGATGAACGTCCGTCAGTGGCGGCTCATGGTCGCCCTCACCAACGCCGGCCTCGACGGCATCGCGCTGTCCAGCATCTCCCGCTACGCGTCCGCCCCGGACCTCGCCGTCCTCCAGATCCGCCAGTACGCCACCGTCCTGCAACGCGGCGACCAGGCCTATGCCACCCCCACCGAGAACGGCCTCAGCACGGTCCGTACCAACTACGCCCGCTACGGCAGGCTGTATCCACGGGTGCCGGCCCCCAATCTGAGCCGCTACTGGGACCAGCGCCGGCGCCCGATCGTGGTGCGCCGGGCGATACGACCGGCGCAGGACACGATCTGATCGCCGGGCCGGCCCCGAGCAGCCGTCCGGCCCAGGCAGCCGTCAGCCCGCACTCCTCGTCACCTCGCCCGGCACCCCCTCCGCCACCAGCCTCCCTCCCCCCCCCCGGACGCGCCCTCCGGCCCGAGGTCGATCAGCCAGTCCGAGGCGTGCGCGACGTCGAGGTTGTGCTCGATGGTCACCACCGAATGCCCGGAGTCGACGAGGCGTTGGAGTACGGCGAGGAGGCGGGCGGTGTCGGCGGAGTGGAGGCCGGTGGTGGGCTCGTCCAGGAGGTAGAGGGTGCCGCCGGCCGCCTGGCGGTCCAGTTCCCTGGCCAGTTTCAGGCGTTGGGCCTCGCCCCCGGAGAGCGTCGTGGCCGGCTGGCCCAGCGGGAGGCAGCCGAGGCCGACGTCGGACAGACGGCGCAGGCGGGCGGTGATCGCCGGGACGTCGGCGAACATGGCCAGGGCCTCGTCCACCGTCGCCTGAAGCACCTCGGCGATGTCGTGCCCGTCATGGCGCACCGACAGCACCTCCGGCTTGAAGCGCCGGCCGCGGCAGCCCGCGCACTTCACCTCCACCGGCGGCAGGAACTGCATGTGGACGGAGAGCACGCCGGCGCCCTCGCAGCGTTCGCAGCGGCCGCCGGGCACGTTGAAGGAGAAGGCGCCGGGGGTCAGCCGCCCGCCGGAACGGGCCGCGAACGTCTCCCTGATCGGGGTGAACACGTCCGAGTAGGTCGCCGCGTTCGAGCGGGGCAGCCGGCTGATCGGTTCCTGGTCGATGGTCACCGCCTTGCCCAGGTGCTCCCAGCCGTCGATCCCGTCGTGCTCGCCGGGCCGGTCCCCCGCGCCGTGGAAGTGCCGGCGGGCCGCCCTGCCGAGGATCTCCAGCAGCAGGGTGGACCGTCGCCGCGTTCGAGCGGGCCAGCCGGCTGATCGGTTCCTGGTCGATGGTCACCACCTTGCCCAGGTGCTCCCAGCCGTCGATCCCGTCGTGCTCGCCGGGCCGGTCCCCCGCGCCGTGGAAGTGCCGGCGGGTCGCCCTGCCGAGGATCTCCAGCAGCAGGGTGGACCGTCGCCGCGTTCGAGCGGGCCAGCCGGCTGATCGGTTCCTGGTCGATGGTCACCGCCTTGCCCAGGTGCTCCCAGCCGTCGATCCCGTCGTGCTCGCCGGGCCGGTCCCCCGCGCC
>NZ_JBITES010000021.1:122714-196305 GCF_044455405.1 Streptomyces sp. NPDC051243
CCGTGGAAGTGCCGGCGGGCCGCCCTGCCGAGGATCTCCAGCAGCAGGGTGGACTTGCCCGACCCGGACGGCCCGGTGACGGTGACCGGACGGCCGAGCGGGATCCGTACGGTGAGGTCCTTGAGGTTGTGCGCCCGTGCCCCGCGGATCACCAGCGCCCGGTCGGCGTTCCCCCGCCCCTTCGAGCCCGGCGCCGACAGCCGGCCCGACAGATACGCAGCGGTGGTTGAGTCGGCGCCCCCCGGCCCGGGCCACCTCCTGCGCCTGCGCCGCGAGGGCAGCAGCGAGGCCCTGGCGGCGGCGCTCACGACGCGCGGGGAACAGCTGACGGCCCGCACCCGGGCCATGCTGTCCGGCGCGGGCCGCCTGGACGACTACCTGGGGTGCGGCGGAGAGTGAGAGCCATGGATCCGCTGGACGAGACGACCGCCCGTACCTGGCTCGCCACCGCCGTCGCCGAGGCGCGTGCCGGGCTCGGCGAAGGGGGTATCCCGATCGGCGCCGCCCTCTACGACCCCGAGGGGGCCCTCCTCGGGCGCGGGCGCAACCGGCGGGTGCAGGACGGCGACCCGTCCATGCACGCGGAGACGGCGGCCTTCCGCGCGGCGGGGCGGCAGCGGTCGTATCGGGGTACGACCATGGTGACCACGCTGTCGCCGTGCTGGTACTGCTCAGGGCTGGTACGGCAGTTCGGGATCTCGCGGGTGGTGATCGGGGAGGCGGTCACCTTCTGCGGCGGGCACGACTGGCTGGCGGAGCACGGTGTGCGGATCGTGCTCCTGGACGACCCCGAGTGCATCGGGATGATGCGCGACTTCATCAAGGACCATCCGGCACTGTGGAACGAGGACATCGGTGACATCGACGACATCGGCGGCATCCGCGAGTAGGCCACGCGAGCCACGCATCCCCACGATCGACCTCCGGCCCTGGCTCGACGGCGACGCCGAGGCGCGCGGCGCGATCGCCCGCACCGTCGACGAGGCCCTCCAGACCGCCGGCTTCCTCCTGCTCACCGGGCACGGCGTGGACCCGGCCCTGCGCGCCCGGATCCGGGAGGTGGCCCGCGTCTTCTTCACCCTCCCGCCGGACGTCAAGCAGCCCTACGCCGTGAAGGTCGGCGGCCGCGGCTGGCTCGGCCCCGGGGCGGAGGCCAACGGCTACTCGGAGGGCACCGAGACCCCGCCGGACCTGAAGGAGTCGCTGAGCTTCGCGACGCACGAGCCCTTCGACGACCCGGCGACCAACGCCGAGTGGTGCGCGCCGAACGTGTGGCCCGCCGAGGTGCCCGAACTGCGGGCGCTGGTGGAGGAGTACCTGGCGCGGATGGCCGAGCTGGAGAAGGAGCTGCTGTCCCTGCTCGGGGAGGCCCTGGGCCTGGAACCGGACTTCTTCTCACGGCACATGGACCATCCGACGTACGGCTTCAACATCAACTGGTACCCGGGTACCGAGGTCGTCGGGCAACCGGAACCCGGCCAGTTCCGCATCGGGCCGCACACCGACTTCGGGACGGTGACGATCCTCGACCGGCAGGCGGGCAAGGGCGGACTGCAGGTCTACACGGACCCGGCGGACGGAGGTGTCGGATGGGAGGACGCGCCGTACGATCCGGACGCCTTCACCGTCAACATCGGGGACCTGATGGCCCGTTGGACCGGTGACCGATGGCGGTCGGGCCGGCACCGCGTGCTGCCGCCGCCCGCCGACGCGCCGGCCGAGGAGCTGATGTCCCTCGTCTACTTCGGTGAGTGCACGCCGGGGACGCGGGTCGAGTCCGTACCGGCGCCCGTCGGCCGGGTGGCGTACGAGCCGGTCGACTCGCACGTGTACCTGCGGGAGAAGCTGGACTCGATCACCGTGGACTGATCAGCCTGACCGATCGCGTCTCACCGTGGCCGATCACGTCCGACTGATCGTCGCGAACCGTTTCTGAGCAAGGGTTGCCTCGTTGGGCGGGATACCACCCTTTCGGGTGTGTCCCCCGCCGCGATTGGAGCCGCCCGTGCGAATCACTGACATCCAGCGCTGCGAGGTCCGGCCCGGACGTCTCGTCGAATGGACGCTCAGCCCGGCGACCGTCGCGACGGCGACGGGCCTGCCCGAGGACACGCGGCCACCGGCGTACATCCAGGAGTCCCACATCAGGACCGCCCGGTCCGTGCGTGAGGACGGCCTGTTCGTGCCGACCTGGCTCGGTACCGCCTTCGACATCCCGGGCCGGGCCGACCTGGACGCGCTTCAGGAGGCGCTGCGCGGCTGGACACTGCGGCACGAGACGCTGCGCAGCGGCTTCCGCTGGTGCGGGGAGTCCGGCGACGAGATGCGCCGGTTCACACTGGACGCCGACGCCGTGTCCCTGCGGCGGACGGACGTCGGCGACTTCACCGATCCGGCCGAGCTGGTCGGGTACCTCCAGGACCGCTTCGACGCCACGGCGGACGCGTTGCGCTGGCCCAACCTGATCTACGCGGCCGTCCTCCGGGACGACTCCACCAGCGTGTACATGGCCTTCGACCACAGCAATGTCGACGGCCACTCCATCCACCGCATCCCCGGCGAGATCCACGAGCTCTACGCGGCGCGCGTCGCGGGCCGGGCGATGGACCTCGGGCCGGTCAGCAGCTACGTCGACTTCTGCGAGATCGAGCGGACGGACGCCGACCGGATCGACGACAGCCACGACATCGTCGCCCGCTGGCGGGAGTTCGTCGGCCGCTGCGACGGCAGGCTGCCGAACTTCCCCGTCGACCTCGGCCTGGACCCCGAAGCCGGGCTGCCCACCCAGAAGCTCCTGCGCGAGGAGCTCGCGGACCGGGACACCGCCGCCGCCTTCGAGGCGTACTGCCGCCCCTACGGCGGCGGCGCGGTCGGCATCCTGGCCGCCACCGCCCTGATCGTCCACGAGATCGGCGGCGAACCCGTCTACCGCACCGTCGTGCCCTTCCACACCCGGGTGAAGTCCCGCTGGTCGGACTCCGTGGGCTGGTACGTGGGCGGCGCCCCCGTCGAGATCCCCATGGCCGAGGCCCGCGACCTGCCCAGCGCCCTGCGGACGGTACGCGCCGCGCTGCACGCCAACCGGCACATGGCCCGCATGCCGCTGGCCCGGGTGCTGCGGCTGCTCGGCGACGACTTCCGCCCCACCTCCCCCGACCTGTACTCGATCGTCTCCTACGTCGACGCCCGCGGCGTCCCCGGATCCGGGCGCTGGGCCGAGCAGAAGGCGTACGGGCTGATCCGGGTGTCGTACGGCGACCAGGTGTGCGCCTGGATCACCCGGCTCCACGAGGGCCTGTGGTTCGCGAGCCGCCACCCGGACACCGATGTCGCGGGCAAGAACATGCGGCTGTACATGGAACGGTTGCGGGACGTCGTCGCCTCGACGGTCCTGCCTCCGCCGCCGGCTTCGTGATCCACGACCGGTTCCGTCAGCCGGCCGGACATCACGCGCGGCGCGGACCCCGCCGGTCTCGCCCGACGCCTGGCCGGATCATGTTTCCGCTTCCCACAGGGCGATCAGTCGCTCGAAGCGTGCCCGCCAGCGCTGCTCCGACTCCTCCCCGCCCTGGAACTCGTGGGTGAAGCGCAGGGCGCTGCCCTCGTCGCCGTCGCGCTCCAGATGGAACCTGAGCCGGCCGCCGCCCTCCAGGGTGTACTCGGCGATCCGCTCCACGTCCCATGCGGTGACCCGCCCGGCGCCGATGTCACGCAGCGTGACCGCACCGCCGAGGCGGGGCTCCAGGACGTCGGCCGGTGTGAACCACGCCGCGAGCCCGTCCCGGGTGGCCAGGGCCGGCCAGACCGTCTCCATGGGCCGGGGAAGCCGCACGAGGAAGTGCAGGATGTGCGTGTTCCCGTGGGCCTGGCTGGTGCCCTGTTCGATGGAACCGCTCATAGCACCAGCCTGACTCCGCCGGGGACGATTCGCACCCCTTACGGCCGCTGACCTGCCTTGTCGACGACCGTGCGCTCCAGGACCGCGACGCGCCCGGTGATGTCGCCCTTCTTGTACCCCCCGGGCTGGTCCTCGACGGCCACTTCGCGTTCGCCCAGGAACTCCTTGGTCTCCTTGTCGAAGATCAGCTCCGTACGCTCCCCGTCGTCGACCCGGGCCACGGCCACACCGTGCCGGCCGGCCGCGTCCACGGCGTCGTCGATGACGAACACGCCGGAGATCCTCGCGGCGGCCCGGTAGAGGGCCGCGGCCTGCGCGGGCGGCATCAGGGACTCGCGGGCCAGGTCGCCGACCAGGACGAAGTTGGCCTCGTCCTTGCTGCTGCTGCCCTCGCTGACACTGTTCAGCCAGTCGTACATCCTGTCCGGGTCGGTCGGCAGCGTCTGGAGGTTGCGGTAGTTGGTGCGGGACCGGTCGTCCGGGCTCGGTGCGTCCAGTGGCTGGTCGTCCCAGCCGGCGTCGGCATCGCGCAGCAGGCCCTTGCGGGTGCCGTCCACCGAGAGCCACACCTCGCGCTGGTGGATCGGTTCGAGCCGCGGCGGCTTGCCCTCCTCGTACACGCTCCAGCCGACCTTGCTCTTGATGTACACGTACTGGTCGTCGCGGATGTCCTTCGGCACCTCGCCGTGCTCGGCCGCGAGCGCGATGTCCTCCAGCAGGGCCGCGGCCTTGTTGGTGGCGGGCGGCGCGGGCCGGTCGCCGGACGGCACGGCGAGGGTGACGGCGACGGCGGTGACCGCGGCGACGGCTCCCGCGATCAGCATGGTGCGCACAAAGCGCCGGCGGACGGGGACGTCGGACGGTTCCTGCCGGATCTCGGTCATCAGATGCTCCTTGAGGAGTCGGTGACGGCCCGGCGGAAGGTCGCGTTCGGGAAGCTGGTTCATCGGTTTCCCTCCCTGATGGGCCGGACCGCGCTGGTGCGGTCGTCACCTCTCATCTGTCCGTCCCTTTGCGGGAGTTCCATGTGTTTCGCGAGTTTTGTACGCGCACGCGAAAGCCGCGATCTGACGGTCCCCACGGGCACGCCGAGCGCCTCAGCCGCGGCCTGGTAGTCCAGCCCCGACCACACGCACAGGGCCAGCACCTCACGATCGGCCCGCCGCAGCCTGCTCAACGCGATGCGTACGCGGGCCAGTTGCGCGGCGTCGTCGACGCGGCCGGCGACCTCGTCGGCGAAGTCGCGCACCGCCTCGTCGCGCGGCAGCCGGGCGATGGCGGCGGCGTGCCGCCGGGTCGCCCGGCGCAGGTTGCGTGTGACGTTGGTGGCGATGCCGAGCAGCCACGGGCGAGGCGAACCGCCCTCCTCGTCGAGCCGCTCACGCAGCCGCCAGGCCTCCAGGAAGGTCAGCGAGACGACCTCCTCGGCGGTCGACCAGTCGCCCGTGAGCCGGAAGGCATGGTTGTAGACGGAGCGTGCGCAGGCGTCGAAGAGCTCACCGAAAGCGTTGTGGTCCCCCGCGCGGATGCGGCTCCGCAGATTCGTCTCCACGCCTCTCCACCTGTCCGTACGGCGAAGGCCGGTTCCCGTGACTCAGGTCACAGGGAACCGGCCTTCGCCGCAAGGCCTCACACCCCGGCGTACGAGTGCTTGCCGGAGACGAAGATGTTGACGCCGTAGTAGTTGAACAGCCAGCAGCCGAAGGCGATGAGGGCCAGGTAGGCGGCCTTGCGGCCCTTCCAGCCGGCCGTGGCACGGGCGTGCAGGTAGCAGGCGTAGGCGACCCAGGTGATGAAGGACCAGGTCTCCTTGGGGTCCCAGCCCCAGTAGCGGCCCCAGGCGTCGCCCGCCCAGATCGCGCCCGCGATGATCGTGAACGTCCACAGCGGGAAGACGGCGGCGTTGACGCGGTACGAGAACTTGTCCAGGGAGGCAGAGGCGGGCAGCCGGTCCAGGACGGAGTTCGCGAAGCGGCCCGGCGTACCGCCGTTGGCCAGCTTGGTCTCGTAACTGTCCTTGAAGAGGTAGAGCAGCGTGGAGACGGCACCCACGTAGAAGACCGCGCCGCAGAAGATCGCCGTGGAGACGTGGATGTACAGCCAGTACGAGTGAAGGGCGGGAACCAACTGGTCGCTGGCGGTGTACAAGACAGTGACGGCGAGGCCGAGATCGAGGAGGACCGTGGTGATCAGGAACAGCCCGAGCCAGCGCACGTTCTTCTTCAGCGCGAGCAGCGAGAGGTACACGCCGACGGCGACGGTGGAGAAGGTGATGTTGAACTCGTACATGTTGCCCCACGGCGCCCGCTGCACCGACAGGGCCCGCGTGAGCACACCGCCGAACTCGATCAGAAAGGCGAGGACGGTGAGGGAGATGGCGATACGCCCGTAGAGGTCGCCCTGCTCGTCCCCGCCGTGCGCCCCGGGCCCGTCCGGCACGTCCCGCTGCCCGGCCGTGGCCCGCACGACGACCTTCGGCCGCTCCAGTACGGCCGTGGAGCCGCCCTTCTTCACGGTGACGGCCGGCGCTGCGGCCTTGGCCTTCGCCGGGGTGAGCGCGGCGGCCGTGCGGCCGACCTTGCTGCGGCTGCCGAGGAGCCACTCGGCGATGTACGCGAAGAAGGCCAGCGTGTAGACGGCCATCGACGAGTAGATCAGCGTGTTGCTGATGTTCGCGAGGTTTTCGTTGGTGGCGGCGGCCAGCTCGGTCGCGGCGGCGAGGGTCACCTCAGCACTCCTTCGGGTGAATATCCCGGCGACTTGCGGTCGGGCGGTGAGGTCTGCAGGAAGCTTGCAGTCGTGTTACCGGGCTGGTTTCAACCCGGCTGGCGTTGATCGTGGAAGACCTGGAGGACCGCTGGTCCGCCGGGCGGCGTGAGCCAGGAATCTCCCTGGATCCGCGAGGGAGAGGATTCAATTGGTCCCAGCCCCTTCCGTAGTTGCGGTGTCGGGGTCGGATCCATCGTCCGGCTCCGTCTCCGTGCCGTCGGGTGCCCCGGGCGCCTGCTCGTACAGGATCCCGGCGAGGTCGCCGAGCTCTTCGGGCACTTTGGCGGACTCACTGCGGCCGAGCCCGGCCATCTCGACGACCGTCACACCGTCGTCGCCCTTGACCGCCCGCACCCAGACGCGGCGGCGCTGGATGAACAGGGAGGCGGCGAGACCGAAGATCGCGGCGACGGCACCGGCGAGCGCCCAGCCACTGCCCGGCTGCTGCGTGATCTGGAAGTTCGCCCACTCCTTGGTGCCCTCGTAGGTGACCGTGCCGGCACCGTTCGGGAGCTTCATGGTCTCGCCGGGCTTCAGGTTCTCCCGAAGCTGCTCGCCCTTGGAGTCCTTGAATTCCTTCATGTGCGACTTGTCGAGCTGGTACACGCTCTGCGGGATGCCCGAGTTGACGCCGAGCTCTCCGTAGTACGGCGTCAGGTTCAGCACCGGGTTCAGCAGCGCCGGGAAGGTCGAGGCCGTCTCGCTGCCCTGGGTGTAGGTCGGCAGGAAGAAGGCCGAGATGCCGAGTTGCTCGGTGACACCCTTGGCGTTCTTGTAGCCGTCGTAGACCTTGATGACACCGGTGGAGGTGACATTGGCGTCGAGCGGCAGCAACGGGACGGCGTCACGGAACACCACGTTGCCCTTGCCGTCCCGGACAGTGATGACGGGGGCGTAACCGTGAGCCGTCAGATAGACCTTCGAGTCGCCGATCTCCAGTGGGTGGTTGACCTCGACGACCGTCTTCTTGTCCTTGCCGTAGGCACCCTCGGAGTAGGTGAGGGCGGCCTGGTAGGTGCGCGGCGTGCCCTTGTTGGGGCCGGAGACCTCGTAGGTGCCGGCGAAGTCGTTCAGGCGGAAGCTGTACGGCGTCAGGTCGTCGGCGGTGAAGAGGTTGCCGGACTTGAAGTCGTCGTAGGCGATCAGCGTGTTCGAGAAACCGTTGCCCTCGACGAGGAGCTTGTTGCCCTCGGACTTGAAGAGCTGCCCCCACGCGAAGGCGACCAGCATCACGATGAGGGCGATGTGGAAGGCGAGGTTGCCGACCTCGCGCAGATAGCCCTTCTCGGCGGCGACGGCGTCACCCGCGATGTGGGCGCGGAAACGGCGCTTCTTCAGCAGCGCCAGCGCGGCCTCGCGCACCTGCTCCGGCTCGGCTTCCGTACGCCACGTGGTGTGGGCGGGCAGCCGGTTCAGCCGCTTGGGCGCGCCCGGCGGACGGCCGCGCAGCTGGCCCACGAACTGCCAGGTGCGGGGCACGATGCAGCCGATGAGGGAGATGAACAGCAGGATGTAGATCGCGGAGAACCACACCGAGCTGTAGACCTCGAAGAGGCCGAGCTTGTCGTAGATCGGCGAAAGGCTGGGGTGGTTCTTCCGGAAATCGGCGACCTTGGTGAGGTCCTGGCCGGTCTGCGGGATCAGCGAACCGGGGATGGCCGCGAGCGCCAGCAGCAGAAGGAGCAGGAGAGCCACCCGCATCGAGGTCAGCTGGCGCCAGAACCAGCGGGCCCAGCCGATCACCCCCAGGGCGGGCACGTTGGGCGGAGCCTCCACGGGCGCCGTGGACAGCTGGGAGCCCGCGGCACCGAGGTCCTGGTCGTCGGGAGCGGCGGCCGGGGTCTCCCCGGATACCGCGCCGACTGTGCTCTTGCTCATGGATCAGATCCCCACGGTGAATCCGGCGGACCAGGACTGCATGTCCTGGACGAGGCTGTCCCAGACACCGGTCAGCAGCAGCAGACCGGTGACGATCATCATCGTCCCGCCGATCCGCATCACCCAGACGTAGTGGCGCTTGATCCAGCCGAAGGCGCCGAGCGCTTTGCGGAAGGCGACCGCGGCGAGCACGAACGGCACACCGAGGCCGAGGCAGTAGGCGACGGTCAGTATGGCACCGCGGCCGGCGCTCGACTGCTGCGAGGACAGGGCGAGCACGGAGGCGAGGGTCGGGCCGATGCAGGGTGTCCAGCCGATACCGAACAGGGCGCCGAGGAGGGGCGCGCCGATCAGCCCGGTCACGGGCCGCTTGTGGAAGCGGAACTCCCGCTGGGTCATCCAGGGCATCAGCCCCATGAAGAACACGCCCATGACGATCATGAGCACACCGAGCACCTTGGACAGAACGCCCTGCTGCTCCTGGAGCGTCGACCCGAAGTAGCCGAACAAGGCCCCGCTGGAGACGAACACGGCGGTGAACCCGGCCACGAACAGCGAGGCGCCCGCGACCATCCGGCCGCGCCGGGCCTCGGCCAGGTCGGTACCGGTGACTCCGGTGACGTAGGACAGGTAGCCAGGGACCAGCGGAAGAACGCACGGAGAGAAGAAGGAGACAAGTCCGCCGAGCAGCGCGATCGGCAGGGCGACCAGCAGGGCGCCGTTGAGTACCGTGCCGTTGTAGCCCTCCGCGGCGAGGGTGGTGACCGCGCTCACGTCACTTCTCCGCGAGGACCGGGTCGATCATGGAGCGCAGCTTCTCCTCGCTGAGCGCGGCCAGGGAGCGGGCCGCGATCTTCCCCTCACGGTCGACGACGAGCGTGGAGGGAATCGCCTGCGGGTTGAGCGTGCCCTTCTCGAAGCGGAGCATCAGCTTGCTGCTCGGGTCGTACAGGCTGGGGTAGGTGACGCCGAACTGCTTCTCGAAGGCGACGGCGCTCTGGATTTGGGGGTCGGCGACGTTGATGCCTACGAACTGCACGCCCTTCGACTCGAGATCCGTGGAGACCTTCTGGAAGTTGGGGGCCTCCGCGCGGCAGGGCGCACACCAGGATCCCCACACGTTCAGGACCACGACCTTGCCCTTGAAGGAGGAGAGCGCGAGCTGCTTGCCGTCGATGGTCCGGCCGGAGAGGTCGGGGGCCGCGTCGCGCTCGCCCTTCGCGACGGTGGAGATGCCGTCCTTGCCCATGATGAACTTGGTGTCGCCGCCTCCGCCGGAGACGCCTCCGGAGCCGCACGCGGAGACGAGCAGCGCCGCGACGGCCGCACCGGCGGTCGTCAGGGCGGCGCGGCGCGAGCGAATCCAGGCGGTAGGGCGCAGGGGGGCGCGGCTGGCGGCACTCATGTGAAAAGTTTCGCATGTCCGTTCCGGGGATCTTGCGCACCCCCCTCCCGGGCGTAAACCCGCATTTCAGGCGGCGTTTTGGGCGCCTGTGGAGGAGCCGGCGGAAGTGCCGCTGGAGGAGCCGGTGGAGGAGCCGGTGGAACCGCCCTTCAGGAAGGCGTTCCAGCCACCGGCCGGCGCCTGCCCGACCTCCAGAGTGCGCAGCTTGTCCAGAACATCCGACTTCTGTACGTCCATCCAGTCCACGAACTGACGGAAGGAGACGAGCCGGATGTCGGCACCCTTCTCCCTCTCCCGCGCGATGTGCTTGAGGGCTTCCTCGACGGCGTCCATGTATATGCCGCCGTTCCACTGCTCGAAGTGGTTGCCGACGAAGAAGGGGGCGCGGTTTGTCTCGTATGCCCGCTTGAATCCCTGGATGTACGCCTGCGCCGACTGCTCGCGCCAGGCCGGGTAGTTGTGGCTGGGCGCGTTCGTCGAGTTGATCGACTGGTTGGCGAGCATGTTGTAGTCCATGGACAGGACCTCGAACGAGCGTCCGGGGAAAGGTATCTGCTGCAACGGCAGATCCCACAGCCCCTGCTTCTTCGTCGGCCACACCTGACGCCCGCCCGGCGACGAGGCGTCGTAGCGCCAGCCGAGCTCGCGGGCGGTGGGCAGCAGGTTGTCCTGGCCGAGGAGGCAGGGCGTACGGCCGCCGACGAGCTCCTTGTCGTAGTCGAACGGCAGGGAGGGCAGGTCGGTCCAGCCGGTGTTGGTCCGCCACTCCTTGACGAAGCCCTTGGCCTGCTCGATCTCGCTGCGCCACTGCTTCGGCGTCCAGTGGGCGACCGAGCCGGAGCCTTCCCCGCAGAAGTGCCCGTTGAAGTGGGTGCCTATCTCGTGCCCCTCGAGCCAGGCGCGGCGCACGCCCTTGAGCGTCTCCTTGATGTGGCCGTCGGTGAGGTAGCCGATGTCGGAGGCGCCGCGCGCGTTGTTCGGCGGGTCGTAGAGCCGCTTCTTCGACTCGGGGAGCAGATAGAGCCCCGAGAGGAAGAAGGTCATGCGGGCGTCGTGCTCCTTGGCGAGGTCGAGGAAGCGCGGGAAGAGGCCGTTGCCGACCTCGCCGGCGCCGTCCCAGGAGAAGACGACGAACTGCGGCGGCTCCTGGCCGGGCTCCAGCGGCTCGGGCTTGCCGGGCTGGTGGGGCTGCTTGCCGGTGTGGGAGGTGGAGCCGTCGCCTATGGGACGGGCGCGGTTCGTCTGCGTTCCGGGATCGTTGCCCTCGCCGCCCGAGGAACCTCCGCCCTGGTTCGACCCGTCTGACGCGGTGAGGACACCGCATCCGGAGAGTCCGACGGCGGCGGCCGCTCCGGCACCGAGTCCGATAACTCCCCTTCGGCTGAAGTTGCGCATTACTGCCCCGTCCGTCGTACTTGCTCTGGTGGTCACCCAGTCAGAGGGCACGACGAACGGGGAGGTTCCTCCTGATCACGGAGGATCGGCAACAAATGTCACAAACGTGTCCTGGCCGTCAGGTGTCCTGGGCGCTCACGCGTCCAGGACACCTTTTCGGTATCAGGCGCCGAAGGCCTTGTCCTTCCCCTTCACCGGCTTCGCGCCGGCGCGGAGATGGGCGGGCACGAGGTCGATGGCGGGCTCGGAGTACCCGACGGACACGATCCGGTCGCCCTGGTACGTGAAGCTCGTCAGGGACGCGAGCGTGCACTGCCGCTTGCGCGGGTCGTGCCACAGCCGCCGCTTCTCGACATAGCTCCGCACGATCCAGATCGGCAGCTGATGGCTGACCAGTACGGCCTCGTGCCCACGCGCCGCTTCCTTGGCGGAGTCGAGGGCGCCCATCATGCGGATGACCTGGTCGACGTACGGCTCACCCCAGGACGGCTTGAACGGGTTGACCAGATGCTTCCAGTTCTCCGGCCTCTTCAGGGCACCGTCCCCCACGCCGAAGGTCTTGCCCTGGAAGACGTTGTCGGCCTCGATGAGCCGTTCGTCGGTCGCGAGGTCCAGCCCGTGGGTCTTGGCGATCGGCGTCGCGGTCTCCTGGGCCCGCTCCAGCGGCGAGGAGCAGACGTAGGTGATGTCGCGCAAGGCGAGATGCTCGGCGACCCGGTCGGCCATCTGCCGCCCGAGGTCGGAGAGGTGGTAGCCCGCGAGACGGCCGTAGAGGATCCCGTCCGGGTTGGCGACCTCGCCGTGCCGCATGACGTGGACGACGGTGACGTCGCTGTCGCTCTTGTGGACGCCGTCGCTCTTGTTGCTGTCGGTGCTCATGCCGCCGTGGCCTCCGCCGCCGCTCGGGCCGCCGCCGGGAGGGCGTCGGCGATCCGCTGGACGGCCTGCTCGTCGTGGGCCGTGGAGACGAACCAGGACTCGAAGGACGAGGGCGGCAGATAGACGCCCTGGGCCAGCATCGAGTGGAAGAAGGCGGTGAAGCGGAAGGATTCCTGCCGCTTGGCGTCCTCGTAGTTGCGGACCTCCCGGTCCGTGAAGAAGACGGAGAACATGTTGGAGGCGTTCTGCAGCCGGTGTGCGACGCCTTCCTTGGTGAGGGCCTCGGTGACGAGGGACTGGATGGTCTCCGAGACCGTGTTGACCTTGTCGTACGCGGCCTGGTCGAGGAGCCGCAGCTGGGCGAGGCCGGCGGCGGTGGCGACCGGGTTCCCGGAGAGGGTGCCGGCCTGGTAGACGGGCCCGGCGGGCGCGAGGTGGGCCATGACGTCGGCCCGGCCTCCGAAGGCGGCGGCCGGGAAGCCGCCTCCCATCACCTTGCCGAAGGTCATGAGGTCCGGCTTGACCCCGTCGATGCCGTACCACCCGGCGCGGCTGGTCCGGAAGCCGGTCATGACCTCGTCGGAGATGAACAGGGCGCCGTTCTTCCGGCAGGCGTCCTTCAGCCCCTCGTTGAAGCCGGGCTGCGGCGGGACGACGCCCATGTTGCCGGGCGAGGCCTCGGTGATGACGCAAGCGATCTCACCGGGGTAGCGGTGGAAGGCCTCGTGCACGGACTCGAGGTCGTTGTAGGGCAGGACGATCGTGTCGCCGGCCTGGGCGCCGGTGACGCCGGGGGTGTCGGGCAGGGCGAACGTGGCGACCCCCGACCCGGCCGCGGCGAGCAGCGAATCGACGTGCCCGTGATAGCAGCCGGCGAACTTGATCACCTTGGACCGCTGGGTGAACCCGCGGGCGAGCCGGATGGCGGACATGGTGGCCTCGGTCCCGCTGGACACCAGCCGCACCTGCTCGAGCGGCTCGATCCGGTCGACCATCTCCTCGGCGAGCGCGACCTCGCCCTCACCGGGCGTACCGAAGGAGGTGCCGCGCGAGACGGCGTCCTGGACGGCGGCGATGACCTCCGGGTGGGAGTGCCCGAGGATCATGGGCCCCCACGAGCAGACGAGGTCGACGTACTCGCGCCCGTCGGCGTCGGTCAGGTACGGACCGGTGCCGGAGACCATGAACCGGGGGGTACCGCCCACGGCGCGGAAGGCGCGCACCGGGGAGTTCACGCCGCCGGGCGTGACGGCGGCCGCACGGTCGAACAGAGCCTGCGAGGCAGGCGCATCGTATGGATAGGGCGTTCCTGAAGAGGGCGCTTCGCTCATGACCTGCGACTACTCCGACCTTCTCTGACCTTCTCCGATGATCTCGGACTCCGGTTGCCAGTGACCTCCTCAGGGTAGGCCAGCGGGCGGCGACGGCAGCGGGGCACTGCTGACCCGGCGCCCGGCCTGCCCTGCGCCTCCGACCTTCCGTCCGCCCCCCTCCGCTCTTCCGCACCCCCTCCCCCCATCCCCTCCACTCCCCTTCACCCCCGCCCCCCGTCCGCGATCTGCGAGACTGGACGTGATACTCACAGCTCATGCGGGGTGTGATGGTCAGGGACTGAAAAGATCCTGCGGACAGGTGTTTCAGCGCACGTTTCGGCGGGCGGCCGTGGGGGAGGTCACTGACACGATGATCGGGTTGCGCGGCGGGGGCCACGCGTCCTAGAAAAGCAGTCGGGTGGAGATATGCATCGCGGTGGCGGACTGGGCGAGGGGACTGATGACCTGGGTCCTCGACGTGCCCGGCGGGGAAGGCACCGGCGCGACGCGGAGGATTCGAACGAAGCACGTCAGGAACACGTAGTACCGGATATGCCTATGCCGGGTGTTCCCAATGAGTCAGAGCGGGCCGACCGACGCAGTGATCGGCTGAGGGTGAGCAGGAATGGTGGTCGGGTGGGGGTGACGTACAAGTACTTCGGCGCGCCCGACGGCGCGACCGCGGCCCGGGTCCCGATCTCGATGCGCCCCGAGGAACTCGGCGGCGACGAGCTCGGCATGAACGGCATGTTCACCAAGATCAAGCCGGAGACGATGGCCGCGATGGTCCTCACGGGCATCGAGGGCGTCCCCCTGCACAAGGTCCCGCCGCTGGAGCTGGTCGTCCTGCACCCCGACTACGCGGTGGTCAAGCTGCCGATGACGGTGGTGGACCCGCTGCGGGGCATAGGAGAGGAAGCGGTCGGCGCGGCCGCGTTCATCTGGTCCACGGTGCCGGACCGGGGCGGGCCCCGGGACGCGTTCAACGTCTACCAACTGCTGCACGAGTGGCAGGACTTCAGCCATCGGTTGCATGAGGCGGGGCATCAGCCGTACTGCCTTGTGTGGCCCTGACTGGCCCTGAGCGCCCCTGACCTGGGGTTTCGCTGAATTCGGGCGGGGTTCTACGACCCCGCCCTCGTCATGTACCCGGGCCGTGCCAAGCGGCCCCGTATAGCCTGCGCAGGCGATGAGGGAGCAGTCTGAAATGCCTGGGCAAGGGCCGCGCGGCCTGGTCGAGCGGATGGAACACCGCCAGGTGGCCATCTACCTCGGAGCGATGGCCGGCGGAGCGCTGCTGGCGTGGCCGGTCCCGGGCGCCGGCCCCGGCCTGGAGCACGCCATCAACCCCGTCCTCGGCGCGCTGCTGTTCGTCACCTTCCTCCAGGTCCCGGCCGCGGAGTTGTTCCGCTCCCTGCGCGACGGCAGGTTCCTGTCCGCCGCGCTTGTGGTGAACTTCGTGGTCGTGCCGCTGGTCGTCGCCGCGATGTTCGCGTTCCTGCCCGCGGACCAGGCCGTCCGGGCAGGGGTCCTGCTGGTGCTGCTGTGCCCGTGCGTGGACTACGTGATCGTCTTCGCCGGGCTGGCCGGCGGTTCCAGCCGACGCCTGCTGGCCGCAACCCCGCTCCTGCTGGTGGCGCAGATGCTGCTGCTGCCGGGGTTCCTGTACCTGTTCATGGGCTCCGGCCTCGCCGACGTCGTGGACGTCGGCCCGTTCCTGGAAGCCTTCGTCGTCCTGATCGTCGTCCCGCTCGCGCTGGCCTGGTCCCTGCAGGGGTGGGCGGCGCGCCGCCCGGCCGGACGGCGGGTGGCCGGCGCGGCGACCACCACGATGGTGCCGCTGATGGCCGCGACCCTGCTGACGGTGGTCGCCTCCCAGGTGCCCAAGCTCGACGACAACCTCACCGACGTCGCCGCCGTCATCCCGTTCTACGCGGCGTTTCTTGTAGTCATGGCGTTCGCCGGGAAGGCCGTCGCGCGTCTTTTCCGGCTCGACGCCCCGGCCGGGCGGGCGATCGTCTTCACCGGCGCCACCCGCAACTCCCTGGTCGTGCTGCCCCTGGCCCTGGCTCTGCCCGACGCCTTGGCCGTCGCCGCGGTCGTCGTGGTGACGCAGACCCTCGTCGAAGTCCTCGGCATGGTCGCGTACGTCCGTCTCGTCCCCCGCTTGATGCCCGCCACGCAACCGGCCGGGAGCCGGCCCGCCGCACGCTGACCAGCGCCGCCGCCGTGATGGAGCGGTCGGCCGCGCCGGTGCCTGCCGCCCGCTCACTCACTCAGAGCGGCGCGCACCGCCTTGGCCCTCTCCTCTGTGAACACACCGCTGTCCAGCAGGGACAGAACGGACAGCACCCCGCCCGAGGAACCCCAGCTGCCCTCCTCGATCACCCGGAAATTGACCCACCAGCTCGGTGACGGCCGCTCCATCCCGCAGGCCGCCGCGAGCGCGGCCAGCACCCGCTCGATCACCTCGGCGCGGACCTCCGGCTGCCAGGCGGCGTCCATGACCGCCACGTCGATCACCATCACGTCGAGCCCCTGCCCGGCGTCCGCCAGCAGCCGTCCGCCGATGGCCATCATGTCCGGCTCACGTTCGACGAAGTGCACCTGGAATCCGACCCGCGCGGCCGGCGCGAACCGGCCGATCTCGGGGACGAGCACGGCGTCCGTGAGTGTCTCGGCCAGCTCGCGGCGCTGTTCGAGGCTCAGGCGGCCCGTGGGTGTGGTCACGGTGATGATCGTCATCGTGATCTCCTCTTCTATGACGGTCGTTATAGAAGAGGAGGCTACCCCGGTTCTATAACGGCCGTCATAGCGAGGTGTCGCGAACAGATTCAGATCCGGTCCGCGACGATCAGCAGGTAGTGGAAACTGCCCTCCTTGTACGAGGTGAGGAAGGCGTCCTCGATGCCGGTCGCCACGGACGACTTGGCGCGCAGTTCCCAGTACGGGATGGTGTCCGGGGTCAGGTCGACGACCTGGATGGGGACGAGGTTGTTGGCGGCGAGTGCCTTGAAGTACTCGCTGCGGGGGTGGATGTTGCAGGTGTAGTGCTCGTCGATCTTGCTGACGGCCTTGGAGCGCATGCCGGTGACGTCGTTGGAGCACCCGGTGATGCAGACGTAGCGGCCGCCGTACTCCAGAAGGCGGGAGAACTCGGCGAAGAGTTCGGACAGGTCGACGTACATGGTCGTCTCGTTGGTCCAGATCGCGCGGCGCGATCCGGACTCCATGCCGGTGTCGAGCATGTTGCGGAAGTGGAAGCGGACCTTGTCGGCCACACCCCGCTGCGCGGCCTGGTCGTTGGCGAACGCGACCTGCTGCTCGGAGATACTGACGCCGTCGACGTGGCAGCCGAAGCGGGCGTTGGCCATGATGCTGGTGCCGCCGCGGCCGGAACCGGCGTCCAGCAGCCGGTCGTTCGGGCCGATGTCGCCGAGGTGGTCGAGGAGTACGTCGGCCTGGGCCGTCTCCAGTCGGTGCAGTTCCTCGATGACGCGCTGGTCGCGCGTCTCGGCCGGCCCGGTCAGGACGGACGGGTCCCATTCGCCGAGGCCGTAGTGATGGTGGTAAAGGCCGTCGACCTCGCCGAGCTTGATGTTGACGGGGTCCTTCTCCGCGTTCCAGTACTCCGCTACGGACTTCTGGTAGTCGGTGCGCAGGACCTCGCGCATGGCGATGGTTTCCATCTTGGTGGAGATCTTGGACATGGGAAGACGAGTCCTTTGCTCAGGTGGTCTCAGGGGATGGGCGGCGAGGGTGGTTTCAGGCCGCGGCCGCGTCGCCGTGGTAGCGGGCGCTGCCGGCGTGCCACTCCCGGTTGCCGCCGAGCCAGGCCCAGGTGCCGGCCAGGAAGCGGCGCAGTTCCGGGGAGCCGGTCAGGGCGAGGGCGGCCGCCTCGGCCTCGAAGGTGTGCATGAGCTCGTTGTGGATGTCGACGGTGCGGTCGACGGCCTCCTCCAGCGAGCAGCCGTCCTCGGCGACGATCAGCCTCGGCAGGCTGAAGTCCGTCGGATCCTCCTTGCCCATGGAGTAGAGGTCGTTGACGATCACGCTGGCGGTGCCGGCCAGGGTGAACGCCCGGCGGACCCGGGGGTCGGCGAACTCGCCGTAGGGCAGCTCGTAGCCGGCGATCGCGTCGACGAGCACCATGCACGGGATGAAGCTGTTCTCGTGCCGGTGCATCAGGAACTCCCAGACCGGCGGGGTGTGTTGCTGGGTGTGCCAGACCCCTTCCTGGCCGTAGGCGACGAACATGATGCCCAGCTCGTGGCGCAGCCGGCGCACCTGGGAGGTCGTCGCGTACGAGTGGAGGTTGCGCAGGCTGTCCCGCAGGGCCCGGCAGACCGGGTCCGCCGTGACGACCTCCTCCAACTGGCCCGCGTAGGCCAGGGGGAGGTTCGCCTGGTCGATCACCGAGTGGGCGATGGCGAGCCGTTGGCCGAGCAGCTCGTGCCGGGGCTCCTCCACCTCGCAGTCCACGTAGTGGTCGTCCACCGCCCACTCCGACAGCGCGCACTTGGCTGCCGCAAGCAGCCGGTCGGGGTCGTCGGACTCCGGGTGCGCGAGCATGATCAGCCGCCCGAAGTCGGCCTTGCGGATCATGTCGAGCCGGCCGGGGTAGATGCCGATCTCGTCGGCCCACTCGACGAGGCGTTCGGTGACGGTGTCTCCGAGGGCGCGGTCGTCGCGGAGGGCCGGTGGGCAGTGGAGGCGGGGGGCGGGGTCGGCCGGGGGCGGGTTCCGGGCGGGCTGGGGGCTCGGGTTCCGGGCGGGTTGGGGTGCCGGTACCGGCCGGGCGGCCGAGGTGCCGAGGCCGGTGGGGCCGGACGGGAGGACGGCCGACGTGGCAGGCATGCCTACGACGCGGTGAGCACCCTCCGGTGCCGCGCCGCCGTTCGACCCAGCCGTACGGAACGGAGCACTGCCCGTACGCGAGGAGATCCGCACCCCCGTCGTACCGAGCCCCGTGGGGGCGGAGGGGAGCCGCGGACCGCGCTCCGCAGGGGCCGGCGGCCGGGGCGGGGCCGACGCGCCCGCCGAGAGCAGCGCCCGCACCAGCCCCGCCACGTCGTGACCTGCCGCGGGAGCGGCGATCCGGGAGATCAGCGACACCGCCGTCAGCTCCCGTTCGTCCCGTTCGAGCGGGTGACCTGCACGTTCTCCAGGATCCCGAGGGCGTCCGGCACCAGGACGGCCGCCGAGTAGTAGGTGCTGACCAGGTAGGAGATGACCGCCTGCTCGTTGATCCCCATGAACCGGACGTTCAGGCCGGGCTCCACCTCGTCCGGGATCCCCGTCTGGTACAGCCCGATCACGCCCTGGTCGTCCTCGCCGGTACGCATGGCGATGATGGACGACGTGCCCTGCTTGGTGACCGGGATCTTGCTGCAGGGAAGCAGCGGCACCCCGCGCCAGGCGGGCAGATGGTTTCCGTGGAGTTCCACGCCGCCGAAGTAGATGCCCCGCTTGTTGCACTCGCGGCCGAACGCCGCGATGGCCTTCGGGTGGGCGAAGAAACAGCGGGTCTTGCGCCGCATGGCGAGCAGCTCGTCCAGGTCGTCCGGGGTCGGCGGGCCCGAGAAGGTGGAGATCCGCTGGTCGAAGTCGGCGTTGTGGAGCATGCCGAACTCCTTGTTGTTGACCAGCTCGTGCTCCTGCCGCTCGCGCAGCGCCTCGATGGTCAGCCGCAACTGCTGCTGCGTCTGGTTCATCGGCTCGTTGTAGAGGTCGGCGACCCGGCTGTGCACCCGCAGCACGGTCTGCGCCACGCTCAACTCGTATTCGCGCGGGGAGAGTTCATAGTCGGCGAAGGTCTGCGTCAGGGACTGCTCGCCGACGTGTCCCGAGCTCAGCGCGATCTCCGCCTCGCCGGACCTGTTCGTCCTCTGGTGCCCGTTGGAGCTGATCATCTGCACGTGCTCGCGCATTTTCGCGTGCCGGTCGGCGACCGACTTGTACGCCGTCACGGGCAGAGCGAGCAGCGTGGTGGCGGTGAGCGCGCGGGCCGTGAAGTCCCACTTCTGGCCGCCCCCGGCAAGGGTCTGGCCGCCGAAGGTGTCGCCGTCGGCCATCAGTCCGACGACCGACTCGTCGTTGTCGTAGGGGCCGTCGACGATCTTCTCCACCTTGCCGTGCGCGACCAGGTACACATGGTCGGCCTTGCGGCCGGCCTGCACGATGACCTGGCCCGGCTCGTACTCCTTCTGCACGAACTTCTCGGCCAGCGCGCCGAGCGCGTCCCCGTCCGAGAAGCCTCGCAGCAGTGGCAGTTCGCCCAGTTCGGCCGGGACGACCTGGACCTTCGAGCCGGTCTTCACGAACGAGACCCGGCCGTCTCCCAGCGTGTACGACAGCCGGCGGTTCACGCGGTACGTCGCACCCGGCACGTTCACCCAGGGCAGCATCCGGGACAGCCAGCGCGAGCTGATCCCCTGCATCTGGGGCTCGGACTTGGTCGTCGTGGCCAGATTCCGCGCTGCGGCGGTGCTGAGGCTCTGCTGTTCCTGCTGCCCTGCCGCCTGGGCGTCCGGCGCGGTCGCTGTCGCGGTGTCAAGAGACATGACTCTCCCTCATTCCTGTGGGCACGGGGGTTCGGCGGGCTTGAGTGCCCGTCACGCTGCGTGCACAGGACTATCAGGGGTTTGATCACGTTGAGTAATGGTTGCGTACGGCGTGCGATAGTGAACAATGCGGAAAACCCGCGCCCCCGTGCGCCCTTGACAATAAAATCCGCAGGTCGCAGCAAGTGTGAGTCAACATCAACACCGCACCACACCCACAGACGAGACGGGCACGTAGAGTGACACCCGCGCGGCCGCATGCCCCCCCCCCGGCCCGTCGCTCGCTCTCGTGAACAGTGTCATCGCGCTGCCGGGCGGGCAGTTCGTCGATTTTCTCGGCACCCCGGCCGCTGCGAACGACTGGCTCGTGGACCGTGGCCTCACCCCGGTGGACGCCGGCCTGCGGGAGATGTGCGCGGCGCAGCTCCGCTCGCTGCGGGAACAGATCCGCTCCCTGTTCGACGCGCGGGTCGCGGCACTGCCCGCCCTCCCCGCCGCCCTGACCGCCGTGAACGAAGCGCTGACCAGGGTCCCGACGGCCCCCTCCTCCAGCGGGACGAGAAGTCCGGCCCCTACCGTGCCGCCCCGCACCCCACCACCGAGATCGTCGACCACGCCCGCGACCCTTGCCGCCGACGCCGCCGACGCCGCCGACCTGCTCACCTCCCCCGACGCCGAACGCCTCACGGCGTGCGGCTCCGCCCCCCTGCAACCGCTACCTGTTCCGGCACGGCCGCCGGCACTGGTGTTCCACGCGCTGCGGGGACCGCGCCCGCGCGGCCCGCGCCTACGCCCGCCGCACGCGGCCGGCGGCGGGCTGAGCTCGGCGCACCGTTCTCAGGCCGGACGCCCGAACTCAGCCCGGCCACCCGAACTCAGCCCGGACACCCGAACTCAGACCAGAGACTCGAAGATCTCGTCCCAGAACTCGGAGTCGTCCACGTTCAGGTCGTGGCCGATCATGCGCTTGCGCAGGTCGGTGACGGCGGCCGCGCGCACGGTGTCGTCGGCCGAGTCCAGGGCGTCGCCCGCCTCGGCGATCAGCCCGAGGAGCACGGCCAGCACCGGGAGGTCATCGGCGGCCGGTCCCTTCCATCCGGCGCCGTGGTCCCACCCGTTGGGGTCGTAGTGGGTGATGCCACCGTCCGCCGCGCCGAGCATCAAGTGCTGGTCGGACCAGGTGGCCACCGCGAAGCAGAAGTTCGTGGGCGGGGAGTCGTCGTCGGGGTAGCGTTCCCCGTAGATCTCGTCGGCGTCGAACGGTTCGAGCCCGTCCTCGTCCCGCAAGTGCCTGGTGTCGATCCCCACGACGTCGAGGCGGACGGCGGGAAAGCCGACCGTGAGCAGGAACTCCCTCGACGGGCCATGGGTCAGCTCGGCCGGCAGAGCGCTCTCGTCCGGTCGCCAGAGCGATCCTTCGCCCAGCCGTTCCTCCAGCCACACCGCGTCCGGTATCAGCGGAGTGTCGTTGCTTTTCACTGCGTTGCCCTCATGATTCACGTCGGTCGGTCATTGCCCGCCCCAGTCAATCGCATGGCCCGTTCGTCGGAGGGCTGTCGAATTCGCCGGTTCCCGATCGACGCGACAGTGAAGGCAGTACATCCCAGGAGTTCAGGAGTGCCTCATCGTGACAGTGACCGCGGACATGGCCATCTCCCTCGACGGCTGCATCGCCGGCCCCAATGTCTCCATCGACAACCCGGGAGGCGACGGCGCCGAGCCGCTGTTCGAGTGGATCCACAACCTGGCGAGCTGGCGGCAGCGTCAGGGCATGACCGGAGGGGAGGAGAACCGGGACTCGGAGCTGATGCGCGAGTGGTTCGACGCCACCGGAGCGGTGGTCATGGGCCGGACGATGTACGACACGGGTGAGGACTTCTGGGGCGACAACCCCCCGTTCCGGACCCCGGTCTTCGTCCTCACGCACCGTCCCCGGCCGGCCCTGGTCAAGGAGGGCGGCACCACCTTCACCTTTGTCACGGACGGCATCCACAGCGCCCTCGACCAGGCGAAGGCCGCGGCCGGCGACCGGAACGTCGATATCGCGGGCGGCGCGAGCGTGGTGCAGCAGTACCTCAGGGAGGGGCTCATCGACGAGCTGCAACTGCACGTGGTGCCCGCGTTCCTCGGACCGGGACTGCGGCTCTTCGAGGGATTGCCCGCCGGGCGGCGGAACATCGAACCGGTCAGGATGGTCGCCACGCCACTGGCGACCCACCTGAAGTACCGCTTCGTGAAGTGAGCCGGAGTCAGTCTGAGTCAGCCGGAGTGAGCCGGAGTCAGCCGGAGTGAGCGGCTGCTCAAAGGCGGCGACCGCCCGGCCGAAGCGAACACCGTGCACCACGCCCATGGAGTGCGACTTCGCCGGCGCGGCCGCGATCCGCCACGCCACGGACACGACCTAGCCACGCAGTTCCCCAAGACGCTCGAGGTCGTCCCGCACCGACTCCCGCTCCCGCGCCGTGAGCCGCACCGCGGCGGCCTCGGCGAGCGCGGAGCTCGCGGTCTCTTCGTCGCCGAGGCGTCCGGCGACATCCGCACGCAGCACGAGGAGCCGAAGCAACTGCGTGGGCGTGGGCCGCTCGTCCTCCAGGCGCAACACCCGGTCGATGATCTTCGCCGCGCCCGCCGGGTCCTCCCGGGAGTCCGCGAGGAGGGACGCATGGTGCAGGGCCCGGGAGAACGTTTCCTTCGGCGCGGGCCGGTGGTGCTGATCCTCACTCGTCCGCTGCCCGATCCGGACGCAGTTGCCGCCCGGATCGGTCATGAGGAACAGCCTCGTGCCGTACGGCGTGTCCTTCAGCGGCCCGATGCGCGGCAGCCCGCGGGTCGGGACCCGCCCGTACGCCGCCTTGAGCCCGGTCCGGAAGACCTCGTGCAGCTCATCGACGTCATCGGTCTGGACGTAGCACGTGCTGAACGACTCGGCAGGCTCGTAGTGCTTCATGCCGAAGAAGTGGAGCTGGATGCCGCCGCGCTCCACCACCGCGTACGGGTTGGGGCTCTTCTGCTGGAAGGTCACCTCGAAGCCGAGGGCGGTGTAGAAGTCGAGAACGGGCTGGATGGTCCGGCACGGCAGGATCGGAATGGTCTTCTCACCCATGCAGGCAGTCTAGTCAAACTTGAGTAGTGTGCGGGCGACGTGACCCCGACACCGCTCCCGCGCACTCCGCCCGATCCAGGCCGACCAGATACCGGCCCGGCTCAGCCAGAACCCCCCACCGTGAACCCGATCACCGCCCCACCGCCCTCGCGCCGAAACGCGAACGGCGCTCCCCCGTGGGACAGCGCCACCTCCCGCACGATCGACAGCCCCAGCCCCGAACCGGGCAGCGATCGCGCGTCGGCGGCGCGGTAGAAGCGGTCGAAGACGCGGATCAGGTCGTCCTCGGCGATGCCCGGCCCCCGGTCGAGGACCTCCACCCGAACCGGCCCGGGCCGCGCGGGCCCGGCGATGTTGATCTCGATCGGTGCCGTGCCGTCGCGGTCGAACTTCGCCGCGTTCTCGACGAGGTTGGTCACCGCGCGCTGCAGCAGCCCCGGCCGCCCGTCCGTCGCCGTCTCACCGCTCGCCCGGACCACGATCCGCCGCCCCGTACGCCGCCGGGCCAGCCCCGCGACGTCCTCGGCGATCTCGGCCAGGTCCACCCGCTGGACCGGGCCGGTGTCGGACTGGCCGGCCGCCAGGTCGACCAACTCATTGACCAGGTCGGTGAGTTCGCGGGCCTCCTGGCCGAGGTCCGCCACCAGCTCGTCCCGGGTCTCGGGGGGCAGCTCGTCCATGCGGCGCAGCAGCGAGATGTTCGTACGCAGTGACGTCAGCGGCGTACGCAGCTCGTGGCCCGCGTCCTGCACCAGACGCCGCTGGTCCTCCTCCGACTGCGCCAGCCGACCCAGCATGCGGTCGAAGGCCCGGCCCAGGCGGCCGACCTCGTCGTATCCCGTGACCGGCACCTGGATGCCGAGCCGCCGGGTGCGGGCGACGTCCTCGGCGGCGGCGGTGAGGACGACCAGGCGGCGCGTGATGCGCCGGGCCAGCCACCAGCCGAAGAGCCCCGCGAGCGTCACCACCGCCGCCATCAGCAGCAGGGTCCGCTGCTGCAGCGCCCGCAGCAGGTCCTCGGTGTCGCTGAACTCCTGCGCCACCTGCACCGCGCCCCGTCCGCCGCCGAGCGCCACGGTCGCGACGCGGTAGACGTCGCTGCCGACGTCGACGTCCTTGTGCTGCACCATCCGCCCGGCCGTGCCGTCCCCCGCGATCCGCCGGTCGGCGGCCGTGACCGGCAGCCCCGGACTGCCCGGGTCGACGACCGCGCCGTCCGGGCCCAGCACCTGCACATCGGTCCGGGCGGGCCGTACCAGATCGTGTCCGGGGGCGGAGGAGGAGAAGTCCTCGGTGGTCATCGGCCGCTGCCGCACCTCGCCCCGCAGATCCTGCACGACCTCGTCGAACACGGTCTCCTGGTCGACCCGCACCAGCCGGGCGGCGGCGGTGTACGACAGCAGGCCGACCAGGACGGTGACCACGGCCGTCACGGCCGCGAACGACACGGCGAAGGTGCTGCCGAGCCCCGACCTGCGCCGCCCCCTCAGCAGCCGCTCCAGCCGGCGGCGGGCCGTGCCCACTCAGTCCTCCCGCAGCACGTAACCCACCCCGCGCACCGTGTGGATCAGCTGCGGCGCGCCGGGCTCGTCGAGCTTGCGGCGCAGGTAGCCGACGTAGACGGCGAGGTTCTTGGAGCCGGGGCCGAAGTCGTAGCCCCAGATGCGGTCGTAGATGGTGGAGTGGTCGAGGACGATGCCCGCGTTGCGCACCAGCAGCTCCAGCAGCTCGAACTCGGTCCGCGTCAGCTCCAGCTCACGCGCGCCCCGCCACGCCCGCCGCGCCTGCGGGTCCATCCGCAGCCCGGCCGCCTCGATCAGCCGGCCGGCCGGCTCGGCGGGCTCGGGGGCCTGCTTCGGTACGTCGACGGGGGCGCCGTTCGCCTCGCTGGTGCGGCGCAGCAGGGCGCGCAGCCGGGCGAAGACCTCCTCGACGTCGAAGGGCTTGACGACGTAGTCGTCGGCGCCCGCGTCCAGGCCGGCGATCCGGTCCTGGGTCTCCACGAGCGCCGTCAGCATCAGGATCGGAGTGCGGTCGCCCTCGGCGCGCAGCACCCGGCAGACCTGCAGCCCGTCGATGCCGGGCATCATCACGTCCAGCACGAGCACGTCCGGCGGCGTGCGGTGGGCCTGCGCCAGCGCCTCGACTCCGTCGGCGACCGCGGTGACCTGGTAGCCCTCCAGGGTCAGCGCGCGCTCCAGGGCGTTGCGGATGGCGCGGTCGTCTTCGGCGAGGAGCACAGTCTGGGGCACAGACTCATACTGCCAAGCCGCGGCAGTCGTACGACGTGATGAGCGGCTCACCGGCGCCCTTCTTACTGGCCTCTCACCCTGCCGGTCGCAGTGCCGCCAGCTGCTCGGCGAACGGCACCACCTCGGGCTCGGCCGCCCTCTTCGCGGGCCGTCCGGACATCAGCCCGGCCAGCTCCCCCGCCGCCCGCTCGATCCGCCGGTCCAGCCCCTCGGCACCCCAGTCCTCCGAGGCGGCGTACACACCGGTCGGGGCGACCACGGCCCGCAGGTGGGCGAAGAGCGGGCGCAGCGCGTGGTCCAGGACCATGGAGTGGCGGGCGGTACCGCCGGTCGCCGCGATCAGCACCGGCATACCCGTCAGGGCGTCCTTGTCGATCACGTCGAAGAACGACTTGAACAGGCCGCTGTACGACGCGGAGAAGACCGGCGTGACGACGATCAGCCCGTCGGCCCCGGTCACCGCGTCGATCGCGGCGGCCAGCTGCCGGCCCGGGAAGCCGTTGGTGAAGTTGTGCGCGATCTCCACGGCGAGGTCGCGCAGCTCCACGACCTCCACCTCCATGTCGGCCTGCCTGCCGACCGCGGCCGCCAGCCGGTCGCCCAGCAGCCGCGTGGAGGACGGAACGCTCAGCCCTGCCGAAACGACGACGAGCCTCATGCGACGTTCACCTCCTGGGCGGCCTTGAGGGAAGCGTGGGTGGGGGCCTCGGGGACGTCGGCCGGACGGCCGTTCGCGAACTCCTTGCGCAGCACCGGGACGACCTCCTCGCCGAGCAGGTCGATCTGCTCCAGCACGGTCTTCAGCGGCAGCCCGGCGTGGTCCATCAGGAACAGCTGGCGCTGGTAGTCACCGGCGTACTCGCGGAAGGCGAGGGTCTTCTCGATGACCTGCTGCGGGGAACCGACCGTCAGCGGGGTCTGGTCCATGAAGTCCTCCAGCGACGGGCCGTGCCCGTACACCGGCGCCACGTCGAAGTACGGCCGGAACTCGCGGATCGCGTCCTGGGAGTTGCGCCGCATGAAGACCTGCCCGCCGAGGCCGACGATGGCCTGCTCGGGCGTGCCGTGGCCGTAGTGGGCGTACCGGGTCCGGTAGAGCTCGACCATGCGCTTGGTGTGGTCGGCCGGCCAGAAGATGTTGTTGTGGAAGAAGCCGTCGCCGTAGTACGCCGCCTGCTCGGCGATCTCCGGCGAGCGGATCGAGCCGTGCCAGACGAACGGCGGTACGCCGTCCAGCGGGCGGGGCGTGGAGGTGAAGCCCTGCAGCGGGGTACGGAACTTGCCCTCCCAGGTCACGACGTCCTCGCGCCACAGCCGGTGCAGCAGGGCGTAGTTCTCGATGGCGAGGTTGATGCCCTGCCGGATGTCCTGGCCGAACCAGGGGTAGACCGGTCCGGTGTTGCCGCGGCCCATCATCAGGTCGACGCGCCCGTCGGCCAGGTGCTGGAGCATCGCGAAGTCCTCGGCGATCTTCACCGGGTCGTTGGTGGTGATCAGCGTGGTGGAGGTGGACAGGACCAGCCTCTCGGTGCGCGCCGCGATGTAGCCGAGCATCGTCGTCGGGGACGACGGCACGAACGGCGGGTTGTGGTGCTCACCGGTCGCGAAGACGTCGAGGCCGACCTCCTCGGCCTTGAGCGCGATGGCGACCATGGCCTTGATGCGCTCGCGCTCGGTCGGCGTACGGCCCGTGGTGGGGTCCGGCGTGACGTCGCCGACGCTGAAGATCCCGAACTGCATGGTCGCTCACCCTCCAGATTGTTGACCGTTCAACTATACCTGGAGAACGGAGACCGCCCCATGCCTATTCCCCGTACGGATTCCTCCCCGTCCGCGCCAGCAGCCGCTCGAACGCCGACGCGCCCTCGGCCACCGGCACCGGCTCCCCGAACACGCCCATCCTCCTGGCCGTCGGCGCCAGCTCGTCCACCGCGCCGGCCAGCTCCGCCACCACCGCCGCGTCGGCACCCGGGTACTCCTGCCCCGTCGCCCTCGCCAGATCCCACATGTGCACCGTCAGATCCAGCAGCGCCATCGAGCCGACGAGCCGCGCGGGCATGTCCATCGCACCCGTCGTGCCCTCTTCGGCACCCGGCGCGGACCACGCCGCCACCAGCCGGTCCACCTCCTCCACGAGCCGCTCACGCCACTCGGGACTGCCGGCGACCCGATCGGGGGTCTCACCGAAGTCCGACGCCTCCTTCGCGGCCAGCCGCTGAAACTGCACGACCACCTGGAACACATGATTGACCAGGGCCTTCACGTCGTACTCGGCACAGGGCGTACGCCCGGCAAGGGCCGCGTCCGCAATACCCCGCACCACCGGAACCGCCCGCTCCCGCGCCATACCCAGCAGCTCACCGATGCCGTACGTCTTCACCGCGTTCGTGTCCATGCCCCGACCGTAGGGACGCCCGAGGCCGCCCTTCTTGAAGAAACGCGACGCCCGGGGAAACCCGACGTACCATCCGGCCATGGACGCCCCCCGCCACGACACCCGCGGGATCGTCGACCCGTCCGGACTGCTGAACCGCGTCCGCTTCCGCCGCCACGAGCCCGCCGAGCCACTGCGCCGTCACATCGAGTGGTACTGGCTCATCGACTGGGACCTGCCCCAGCCCTACGCCTCCCATGTCGTCCCGCATCCGGCCGTCAACCTCACGTTCCAGTGGGACGAGGCCGAGGGGCCGCCCTACGCCGAGGTCACCGGCGTGGCACTGGGCCTGTTCACCCGGAAGCTGACCGGACGCGGCCGGGTCTGCGGGGTGAAGTTCCGGCCCGGCGGCTTCCGCCCCTACGCCCCCGAGGACCCGGTGTCGCGGTGGACGGGCCGCGCGCTGCCCGCCCACGAGGTGCTCCCGCAGGCCACGGCCGACGCCGCACACACGATCGTCACCCCGCCCGACGACGCCGCCCGGGTCACCGCCCTGGACACCTTCCTCCTGGCCCTCCCCCACACCCCCGACCCCCACGCCGACCTGGCCATGAGCCTCGTCCAGCGCATCCGCGCCGACCGCACGGCCCGCCGCGTCGGCGACTTCGCCGAGGCACAGGGCCTGTCCGTGCGGGCACTGCAGCGGCTCTTCTCCGCCTACGTCGGCGTAAGCCCCAAGTGGTGCATCCTCCGCTACCGCATCCACGAGGCCCTGGAGCTGGCCGGCACCCGCCCCGACATCGACTGGGCCACCCTCGCCGCCGACCTCGGCTACGCCGACCAGGCCCACCTCGTACGGGACTTCACGGCCACGGTGGGGGTGCCGCCGACGGCGTACGCGGCAGAGACCGCAGCCGGGAGTCAGGGCCTGTCGTTCGGATCAGGTCGGCTGAGAGGTACTGCGCTTTTCAGCCGACCCGAGCGGGGCCTGGTGCGAAGAGCTCGGGGGAGCGCGTGCCAGGGCCCGCGACGCCGGCATGATCCAAACGACAGGTCCTAGGGGACGAGCACCAACCGCCCGCGCACCCCACCCTCGTCGAGCCGGGCATGCGCCTTGGCCGCGTCGTCCAGGGCGTAGGTGTCGGCCACTCGGAGCGTCAGCGCCCCCTCGTCCACCAGCCGAACCAGCTCCGCCAACCGCGCCCCATCGGCACTCACCTCGACCGCCCCGGTCCGCACCCCGCGCGCCGACGCCGGCTCCGCCCGCGGAATGACGCCGATGTAGGCGCCCCCGTCCCGCACCCACTCCAGAGCCGGCGCGCCGAGGACCGCGGCGTCCAGCACGGCGTCGAAACCCCTCGCCCGGACCTCACCGCTCAGGAACTCCCCGGCCCCCAGCGACCGTACGAACTCCTCGTCCCCCTCCCGCGCCAGCCCGGTCACCGCGATCCCCCGGTGCGCGGCGAGCTGGACGGCGTACCCGCCGACGGCCCCCGCGGCCCCCGTCACCAACAGCGACCGCTCCGGCGCCAGCTCCAGCAGGTCCAGCGCCTGTACGGCGGTCAGCGCGTTCAGCGGCAGCGTCGCCGCGTGGACGGCGTCCACCGTGACCGGCGCCTTGGCCACGGCGTCCGCGGGCACGACGACGTACTCGGCGTGCGTACCCACCGGCTTGACCATGCCGTAATCCAGCGCCACCACCTCGTCCCCGACACTCCACGCGGCGGCCGCACCCACCGCGTCCACGGTCCCGGCGACATCCCAGCCGAGCCCGATCCGCTTCCCCGCACCTCCGAAGACCCCGGCCCGCACCCCGGCGTCCACCGGATTCAGCGCGGCCGCGGCGACCTTGATCCGCACCTCCCGCGCACCGGGCTCCGGCACCCCGGTCTCCACGACCTCCACGACCTCGGGCCCACCGAACGAGTTCACCACTACGGCACGCACAGCAGCTCTCCTTGGTTTGTCAGCATGTGGGGCGTTCTGCCGTCCACTGCGAGCAACCCTAGGAAGAGCTACTATCGATTAGTAAGTAGTTACCCGAGAGTGCGTATGCACCCCGGAGGTGAGCCATGGCGACCATGACGGCGGCACAGCGGCGTGAACAGGCCCGCATCGAGTACGACGCGTTCCTCAAGAGCTGCCCCACCAACCAGCTCCTGGACCGCATCAGCGACAAGTGGGTCAGCCTCGTCGTCGCCGCCCTCGCCGCCGGCCCCATGCGCTACAGCGACCTCGGCCGCAAGATCGCCGGCGTCAGCCCCAAGATGCTCACGCAGACCCTGCGCTCACTGGAACGCGACGGCCTCCTCACCCGCACCGTCACCCCCTCCGTCCCGGTCCGCGTCGACTACGAACTCACCGCCCTCGGCCGCAACCTCGCCCTGCTGCTGACCGCGGTGAAGGACTGGGCGGAGACCCACTTCGACGAGGTCCGCGAGGCCCGCGAGCGGTACGACGCCGAGGAGACCGGCGAGGCCACCGGCGACTGAGAAGTCACGGGAAGCCGGCGTCAGAAGTAGTACGTGTCCCCCGTGTCCAGCGCCAGCACCCGCTGCAGACCGGACGGCGCCCCGTGCACGGTGTCCAACTCCAGCCGCACCTCCGACGGCGCGTCCCGCAGCCGTACCCGCAACCCGACCCGCTGCCCCACCCCGTCCGCGTCCGGCCCACCGATCCGGCACAACAGCACCTGCGACTCCGCCCGCACGCACCCGCGCGGCAGCTCCTGCCGGTCCGCCAGCGGCACCGACCAGCGCAGCCGTACCGTCACCTTCCCGCCCGTCTCCCCGCCCGAGGCGGGACGGTGCGGCGCGAACCGCACATCGGCCTTCCCGTCAGCCAGGGCCACGGACCCGTGATAGGCGAGCGGCGCCTCGGCCCCGCCCACCGCACCGGCACCCGGAGCCGTCCCACCGACCGCCGCCACGAGCGCACCGCACACCACAGCAACCCGCGTCCGCCGCATCCGCCGCATAGCGCCCACTCCTCACTCCGCGTGGTCATACGGTCATACCGATGTATCCCACGCGAAGCGCCCGGCAGGCGCCGTCCAACAGGTGACGCCCGGCGCTAACTCGGCGGCAGCAACCCCAGCTGTCCCAGGAAGTCCATCTCGTCGAAGTAGAGCCGGTACTCCACGATCTTGCCGTCCCTGACCGTCGCGAAGTCCACCCCGCGGATCCTGATCTCCTTCTGCGTCGGGGGAAGGGTCTCCCCGGTCGGCAGCTGGATCGGCCCGGTGTTCCGCCCGCTGAAGTAGCCCTCGTCGATGGCCGTGTCACCGACCTCGTACGCGTGCACCGACTCGTACGTCCCGTCAGGGATCGCGTCCGTCATCTGACGCCAGTACTCGACGATGCCGTCCCGCCCGCGGATCTCACCACCGTCGGGCGTGAGCGCGACCGCGTCCTCGGCATACAGCTCACTGAACGTCTTCGCGTCCGCGTGCGTCGTGATCGCGTCCGTGAGCCGGTCCATCACGTCACGTGCCTGTCCCATGACCCACCTCCTGCCCAGGGGATCACCCATCTCATTGTCCCACCACACCGCCCGCCTATCCTGGCCGGACAAACGCTCGACCCGACTGCGCACGCCGACCACGTACGAGGAGCAGCCATGCCCACCGCCGCACCGTCCGCCGCCTCCCGCATCGCCGTCGTCACCGGCGCGAGCGGCGGAATCGGCGCCGCCACGGCACGACAGCTCGCCGCGGCCGGCTACCGGGTCGTCCTCACCGCCCGCCGCAAGGACCGCATCGAGGCGCTCGCCGAGGAGATCAACGCGGCCGGCCACTCGGCGACCGCCTACCAGCTGGACGTCACCGACCGAGCCGCCGTCGACGAGTTCGCCACGGCCTTCAACACGATCGGCGTCCTGGTCAACAACGCGGGCGGCGCACTCGGCGCCGACCCCGTGGCCACCGGCGACCCCGCCGACTGGCGCACCATGTACGAGACGAACGTCATCGGCACCCTGAACCTCACCCAGGCCCTGCTCCCCAAGCTGGACGCCGGCGGCGACGGCACGATCGTCGTCGTCTCCTCCACCGCCGGCCACGCCACCTACGAGGGCGGCGCGGGCTACGTCGCCGCCAAGCACGGCGCCCACGTCCTCGCCGAGACTCTGCGCCTTGAGATCGTCGGCCGGCCGGTCCGCGTCATCGAGATCGCGCCCGGCATGGTCAAGACCGACGAGTTCGCCCTCACCCGCTTCGGCGGCGACAAGGAGAAGGCGGACAAGGTCTACGCGGGCGTCGCCGAACCCCTCACGGCCGACGACGTCGCCGACACCATCACCTGGGCCGTCACCCGCCCCAGCCACGTCAACATCGACCTCCTCGTCGTCCGCCCCCGCGCCCAGGCGTCCAACACCAAAGTCCACCGGGAGCTGCAGTGACCGACCGCCGCAAGGACCCGCACGACGAACGCCATATGTGGTGGTGGCTCGGCTACTTCCTCTTCGGCATCCACATCGTGGCGTTCGTGATGATCTACGCGGTGAAACACGCGCCGAAGTAAATGGCGAGGTACCACTCAGGGCGACCGCATATGGTCACTCCACGTGGACAGACACATACGCTTCGACGCACTGCACAACTTCCGTGACCTGGGCGGCTACTCGACGGCGGACGGCCACCGCGTCCGCCCTGGCCGCCTCTACCGCACGGACTCCCTGGGCAAGTTGAGCGAGGGCACCCCGGACTGGTCACGCTTCCTCTCCCTGGACATCCGCACGGTGATCGACCTGCGCTACCCCTGGGAGATCGACACCGCGGGCCGCATCCCGGACGACCCCTCCTTCGCCTACCACAACCTCAGCATCGAACACCGCCCCTACAACCAGGCCGGGTTGGGCCCCGAGGCGGAAATCGGCCCCTACCTGGTCGAGCGCTACCTGGAGGTCGCGGAGGACGGCACCAAGGAGATCCGCAGAGCACTGGAGCTGGTGGCCGAGTCGGCAAAGGCGGACCAACCCCTGGTCTTCCACTGCGCCTCCGGAAAGGACCGCACCGGCCTGCTGGCGGCGCTGATCCTGGGCCTGCTGGGCGTCCCGGAGCCCACCATCACCGAGGACTTCAGCCTCACCGAACTGGCGGCCCCGGCACTGCTGGCGGAGTGGAAGGCCCGCAACGCCGGCCGCACCCCCACCTGGCCGGGCTTCGGCAGGGCACCGGAGTCGGTCATGCGCCTGTTCCTGACGGCCCTGAGGACCCGCTACGGCTCACTGGAGGGCTACGTCTCGAACGCCCTGGCCCTCGACACGGAGGCCCTGTCCGCAACCCTCCGCACCACCCTCCTGGAACCCCGCCCCACCACCTGGCCACCCCTGACCCACCGCAAGGCGACACCCGCGGACGCCGGCCTGCTGGTCCACCTCCGCGACTCGGCCGCCCTCTGGCAACTGGCCCACGGAATCGACCAGTGGCGCCCCGGCGAGAAGGACGAAGCCCACTTCATCCACCGCATGCGAGAGGGCGAGGTCTGGCTGGCGCACGCCGGTGACCATGTGGCCGGCGCCTGGGAACTCTGGTGGACCGACCCGGCGGCCTGGGGCCCCCGCCCCGCCGACGCGGGCTACATCCACCGCCTGATGACCACCCCGCACACGGCTCCGCCGGGAACCGGGCGCCGGATGCTGGCCGAGGCGGAATCCCGTATCGCCGCGGAGGGCCGCCCCTACGCCCGCCTCGACTGCCTCGCCTCCAACCCCCGCCTGCGCGCGTACTACGAGTCGGCGGGCTACACGGTGGTCGGTGAACAACGGGCGAAGGAGGGCGGGTTGGGGAGTCCTTACGCGGTGACGCTGCTGGAGAAGCGGCTCGCGTAACCCACAGGGGTGAACGTCATCGATCACCCGAACGGGCCCTGAACTGGCGATCTAGGCTCACGTCAACAACATCAAATCGACGGCCCTCGACCGGGATGCCGGTCCCGACCGAGGGCCTGACCAGCAAGGAAGGGTCAAGCTTCCTCATGGCTGATTGCGAGCGTATCGCGCGTTCAGTCGCCTCAGTCGAGCGACGTACGAAGGGGAGACCTCACGCCTCCGAACGGGAACACCTACTCGATGATCTCCGTGGCGTCCCGGACGACGCCCCCGCGCTGTCGGAGGCACTGGCTCTCCGAGAGGCCGGCTGGCGTCTGGTCGTCGTCTACTGCCGCATCTCCCACGACAGACACAAGAGAGACGGTCACGGCGTCGTGGACCAGGCCAAGCACTGCGCCCGCATCGCGGCGCGATATCGCATGATCGTCATTCACCGCTACGTCGACAACGACAAGTCCGCTTCCAAAGCAGGCGTCAGGCGCCCGGAATTCGACGCGATGCTGGACGCGCTCAAGGATGACAGCACTGTGGCCGGATACCCGATCGACGGGGTTGTCTGCGTCTCCGGCGACCGACTTTACCGAGATGTACGCACATATCAGCGATTCCTCGCGTGCTTCACGACACATCCTTGCCGCACATACGCGGACGGCCTCGGCTCCCACGACCTCTACCGCGAAGACGCCGCACAGCGTGGCCTTCTTGGGGCTGCCCACGCACGGGCCGCACCCTGGCGAGTCGGAGGTCGTGTGGCGCGGAGTACAAAGCCTATTGAGGGGGAACACCGTCACTGCGATCACTCGGGACTTCGCCGACTCCGGCTGCCTGAGCACGTTGGGAAACCCCTGGCAGTACCAGACGGTCAAGCAAATCCTGCGCAATCCGCGCATCGGCGGATACCGCAAGATCGACGGAATTCTCGTCTGCGACAGCGACGGAAAGCCGGTAGTCGGTCAGTGGAAGCCCATCGTGTCACCGGAAGAGTGGCTCGCGGTCACGGAGATCCTGGACAAACAACGCCACTCCGGAGGCTGGAAAAGAAGCGGCGTCCACTCTCGGGAAGACGCACGGTACCTACTCACCGGCCTGGTGCGGTGCGGACGACCCACTGCAGGTGGACGACAGTGTGGCGCACCGATGCACGGGCACCCCGTCGGCACGTCGCATGTGTACCGTTGTCGCTCCGCGCTGGACGGAGGATGCGGGCGAACGAGCCGCCAAGGTCCCGCAATGGACGAGCTCATCACCGAATACGCCCTCGAAAAGCTGGGCCCACAAAAAGGGCTCGAGCTGAAGCCCACCATTCCCTGGCCCGGTCTCCGCGACCTGGAGATCGCGAAGCAGCACAAGTCAGCCCTCCAAGAGCGTTGGTACGCCGGGGAGATGAGCGACTCCGATTACTTCTCACAGCTGACAAGCGAGGAGACCCGGATCAAGCGGTTGGTCAACGAACAGCAGGCCTGGGTCGTCGAACATCACCTCGCCGCGTATGAACGCTGTGACACACAGCCATACTGGGACGGGCTGAGCTTCGGTGCGAGGCGGGAAATTCTCTTCAGTCTGCTGAAGTCGGTGTTCGTTCTGCCCGGAACCAAGGGGTCTCACCGCTTCGAACCGAGCGCGATCGTTCCGGTCTGGCGGTGAACAGGCCCGTTGATCAAGTCGCATAGCTGACCGAGCCCTATGTGCTTCAGCAGAGGGCTAGGTCAGCTGCAACCGAGCCCTCTGCTTCAAGCCTGCAAGTCACCCCTTTACGCAGACGACCTGCTTCAGCTTCGCCACGACCTGCACAAGGTCCCGCTGCTGATCGATGACCTGCTCGATCGGCTTGTAGGCACCCGGAATCTCATCCACGACGCCGGAGTCCTTACGGCACTCCACGCCCCGTGTCTGCTCCTCCAGGTCCTTCGTCGTAAAGCGACGCTTCGCCGCGTTGCGGCTCATGCGCCGACCGGCGCCGTGGGACGCAGAGTTGAAGGACTTCTCGTTGCCGAGACCCTTCACAATGTACGAACCCGTGCCCATCGAGCCCGGAATGATCCCGTACTCGCCTGCCCGTGCGCTGATTGCTCCCTTACGGGTGACAAGCAGATCCATGCCCTCGTAACGCTCGCGGCTCACATAGTTGTGATGGCAGCTGATCTCAGGCTCGAAGATCGGCTTCGCCTTCTTGAACTCCTTGCGGATCACGTCTTTGAAGAGCGCCATCATGATCGACCTGTTGTACTTCGCGTACTCCTGAGCCCAGTACAAGTCGTTCTGGTACGCCGCCATCTGCGGGGTGTCCGCGACGAAGACAGCGAGGTCACGGTCGACCAGACCCTGGTTGTGCGGGAGTTTCTGGGCCACGCTGATGTGATGCTCGGCCAGCTCCTTGCCGATGTTCCGCGAACCCGAGTGAAGCATAAGCCACACCGAACCGGACATATCTACACAAAGTTCACAGAAGTGATTCCCTGATCCAAGCGTGCCCATTTGCTTCGCGGCCCGCTCCTCCCGGAACTTCACCGCGTCAGCGACCCCGTCGAACCGCCCCCAGAAGTCGTCCCACCCGGCCGTACCAAAGCCATGCAGCCGCCCGGGGTCAACGGGACTGTCATGCATCCCCCGCCCCACCGGAATAGCCTGCTCGATCTTCGACCGCAGCCGCGACAGATCCCCCGGCAGATCATTGGCCGTGAGCGACGTCTTCACCGCCGACATCCCGCACCCGATATCCACCCCCACCGCCGCAGGACAAACCGCCCCCTGCATAGCGATGACGGACCCGACCGTCGCCCCCTTGCCGAAGTGGACGTCCGGCATGACCGCCAGGCCCTTGATCCACGGCAGGGTCGCGACGTTGCGCAGCTGCTGCAGGGCCACGTCCTCGACCGTCGCCGGGTCGGTCCACATGCGGATCGGGACCTTCGCGCCCGGCATCTCCACGTACGACATATCGTCCTCTATCCCCCGGAATCCAAACACAAGCCTGAAATCGCAAAACCGGCGCCAGGGTCGGTGAAAAGGGACAACGGACCGGCGTCCACGGCAGTGCGTGCGATACACATTGTCTCCAGTGGGAGCCCCCGTGCGGCAAGCGATTAACCAGCGGGGACACTGAGAGACCCGGCAACGGACCGGCCGGACGGCCACCGTGGAGAGGAGCCTGACCGTGCAGCGGAAGGCGTACGTATCCGGCGTCGCCGCGCTCCTCGCGGCGTTGCTGGCCGGCTGCACCGGCAGCTCCGACAGCGGCGGTTCGACCGATGACTCCAATCCGGGTGACGCCGGTACGGCGACCGTGACGGCCGAGCCCGGCCGGTACGACACGCTTCCGGAGCCGTGCGACGTGGTCGGCCAGGACACGCTCGACTCGCTGCTGCCCGGCATCAAGGAGCTCACGGACGGGGAGCAGCGCGAGAAGGCGTACGAGGGTTCGCCGACGGTGACGTTCGACACGGGCCGTAAGGCCGGTTGCCGTTGGAAGGTGGAGTCGGCGGACGCCACGGATCATCTGTTCGTCGATTTCGAGCGCGTGGTGTCGTACGACACGTCGGTGAGCGACGACAGCGAGGCGGAGCAGATCTTCGCGAAGCAGCGGGAGGCGGCGGATCTTCCGGAGCCGGTGATTTCGGGGAGCGGTGAGGGCGCGGAGGGTTCGTCGTCGGCCGATCCGAGCGGTTCGCCTTCTCCGTCGGTTTCGGCTTCTTCCTCTACCGCTGCGTCCGGTTCATCCCCTTCGCCCTCGTCGTCCTCGCCCTCCTCCTCGTCGTCGTCCTCCGCGTCCTCCTCGTCCTCCGGTGCGACGCCCACGGACGGCGCGACGCCCACTGAACTGCAGCCCCGTGTCCTCGACGATCTCGGCGACGAGGCCTTCCTCGACGACGGGCTCGGTACCTCCGGTTCGACGGCGCAGCAGCGCACGGTGACTGTGGCGTTCCGCACGTCCAATGTGATCGTGCGGATCGTGTACGAGGAGCAGCCGGCGACCGTCGGTGTGGTCCCGGACAGTGAGGAATTGCAGGACAGGGCCCTGAATCTGGCTTCGCAGCTGGCGGACGAGTTGTCGGAGTAGCGCCCCCGCGCCGCGCCTGTGCGCCCGTGTGCGACGTAACCGAAACGAGACCACACAGCTTCTTCACCGCGTACCGTGGCCCCTCGGACCCGATCCGAACGCAGGGACCACGAGTGTCAGTCATGAGTGAAGGAACCATGCAGCGAGCAGCGAAGCGAGACCAGCATGACCGGTGTGAGCAGCGCGAGCAGTGGGCGAGGGGCCTGCGCCGCGTCCTTGTCTGCGCGGCCGCCGTCCCGGTGATGCTGATCGCCACGGGTTGTTCCTCGGACTCCGGTTCGGACGACGGAGCCGCGGAGAGCGCGAAGGCGTCGGCGTCGGAGTCGTCCGCGAGCCCGTCGCCGACGGTGCAGGCGGCTGTGTACGAGTCGCTTCCGCAGTCGTGCAAGGTCTTGTCGAAGAAGACGCTGGAGGATCTGGTCCCGGAGGCCAAGTCCGGCAAGGCGGGGTCGTCGGACGATTCCTCGACGCGCGCTTCGTGCTCGTGGAGCAGTCTCGACAACAACGGTGTGAAGGGCTCGCAGTTCCGCTGGCTGAATGTCTCTTTGCTGCGTTTCGACTCGGATGTCACGCGTGGCTCGGGTGAGGAGCTGGCGCGGGAGTACTTCGAGACGCAGGTGGAGGACGCGCGCTCGGTGAGTGGCGCGAAGAACGTCAAGTCGGAGCCGGTGGCCGGGGTGGGCGACGAGGCGACGGCGGTGCGTTACGACCTGAAGAAGAAGGAGGGCGCCTTCAAGCAGGAGACGGTGGTGGCCCGGGTGGAGAACGTGGTCGTGACGCTCGACTACAACGGCGCGGGTCTGGCCGGTGAGAAGACGCCGAGCGCGGATGCCCTGAACAAGCTCGCGCAGAAGGCCGCGAAGGAGGCGGTGGCCGCTGTGGCGAAGGAGAACGGCGGCGGCGGTGCGGGCACGCCGAGCAGCGCCCCTTCGAAGTCGCCGTCCGGCGGTTCCTCGAAGGCGGCGTCCAGCTCCCCGTCCAAGTCAGCGTCGAAGAAGAGCTGACTGTCACATCTGTCCGGTCGCTGAGTCACAAAGCGCAGCTCAGCCCCGTCTGTTGGACGAGCCCGGCCCCCGCCAGGGACCGGGCTCGTGCCGTACCGGCGATCCGTACGCCGCACGGATGTGCCACCCTGTTGCGCGCAACAACACGCAATGGGAGGGGAGTACGAGTGGCCGCGCCACCGCAGCTGACTCGGATGCACCGCGTTCTCATCGGCGTGGTCGTGTTCGGCGCCGTGATCATCGCCGGCATCGGCTTCGCCGGTTCGTACGCGGCTGTCCGCGAGCTGGCCATCCAGAAGGGCTTCGGGAACTTCAGTTATGTGTTCCCGATCGGCATCGACGCGGGCATCTGCGTCCTCCTCGCCCTGGATCTGCTGCTGACGTGGATCCGCATTCCGTTCCCGCTGCTGCGTCAGACGGCCTGGTTGCTGACGGCGGCGACGATCGCCTTCAACGGCGCGGCCGCGTGGCCGGATCCGCTGGGCGTGGGTATGCACGCGGTGATCCCGATCCTGTTCGTGGTGGCGGTGGAGGCGGCCCGGCACGCGATCGGGCGTATAGCGGACATCACGGCCGACAAGCACATGGAGGGTGTGCGGCTGACCCGCTGGTTGCTCTCGCCGGTGCCGACGTTTCTGCTGTGGCGGCGGATGAAGCTGTGGGAGCTTCGTTCGTACGAGCAGGTCATCAAGTTGGAGCAGGAGCGGCTGGTGTACCAGGCCCGCCTGCGGTCGCGTTTCGGCCGGGCGTGGCGGAGGAAGGCGCCGGTGGAGTCGTTGATGCCGCTGCGTCTGGCGCGATACGGGGTTCCGTTGGCGGAGACGGCTCCGGCGGGGTTGGCGGCGGCGGGGATCGAGCCGGCGTTGCTGCCGCCGGCGCCGAAGCCGGCGTTGGACGCCGTGCCTGCGGCGGAGGTGGCCGGGTCGGTTCCCGAGGTGGCCGCGGGCGCGCGGGCCGCTGTGGCGGGGCCGGTTCCTGGGCAGGCGGCACCTGCCGACGGGCAGCGCCCGGAGCCGGCCGGGGTCCCGGGTTCCGAGCAGGCGGAGTATGTGCAGGACTGGTTCAACACGCCGCGGCATGTCGAGTACCAGGGCGGTTATGACCCGTCGTTCGAGCCCCAGCACTACGACGACTGGTACCAGGAACAGCTGCAGGCGGAGCAGTACCAGGACCAGTACCAGGAAGAACCCCCCGTCCTGGAACCCTCTCCGGAGGACACCGGCACTTTCCCGATCCCGGTGACCGGTAACCGCACCCGCCAGCTCGGGGAGGGCGGCGGGCTTCCGGAGCGGCCTGATCCGACCGAGGAGGACTACTACCAGGTCTTCAAGAAGTCGATAGGCGGCACGGGCTACCCGACCCCGCGCGAGTTCAGCGAGAACGTCGAGGCGGAGTTCAGCATCACGCTTCTGCCGGACGAGGCGAAGCGCATGGTCAATCGGTTCACGAAGCTCTACAACATGGAGCTGGAAGAGGACCACATCGCCTGATGCGCAGCGAAAAGGGGCCCTGTGAGGAGGGCCCCTTTTCGCGTACCGCTCACGTGCGTTACTCGCCGAGCAGGCGCCGCACCCGCTCCTGCCCGACGGCCAGCAGCAGTGTGGGCAGTCGCGGCCCGGTGTCCCGGCCGACCAGCAGGTGGTACAGCAGGGCGAAGAACGTCCGCTGGGCGGTCTTGATCTCGGCGGGCAGTTCCTTGGGGGTGGCGTCCGCGGAGAATCCGGCCTGCACCTTGGGCACGCCGTACACGAGGTGGGTCAGCCCGTCCAGCGACCAGTGCTCGGCGAGGCCGTCGAGCAGCAGCCGCAGCGACTGCTGGGAGGCCTCGTCGAGGGACTTCAGCAGTTCGGCGTCGGGCTCGTCACGCACGATGGTCCGCTGGTCGGCGGGCACGTGGGTGTTGATCCACGCCTCGGCCTTGTCGTACCGGGGGCGGGCCTCCTCCAGCGTGGCCAGCGGGTTCTCCGGGTCGAGCTCGGAGAGGATCCGCAGGGCCTGGTCCTGGTGTCCGGCGGTGATGTCGGCGACGGAGGCGAGGGTGCGGTACGGCAGCGGTCGCGCCGTACGCGGCAGCTCGCCCTCGGCCGTGCGCACGGCACGCGAGTGCGCGGCGACGTCGGCGGGCAGAGCCGATCCGTCCGCCACCTTGCCGTCCAGCTTGTCCCACTCGTCGTAGAGCCGCTGGATCTCCTGGTCGAAGGCGATCTTGAAGGACTGGTTGGGCCTGCGGCGGGCGTAGAGCCAGCGCAGGATCTGCGGCTCCATGATCTTCAGGGCGTCGGCCGGGGTGGGCACGCCGCCCCGCGAGGACGACATCTTCGCCATCCCGGAGATCCCGACGAAGGCGTACATGGGCCCGATGGGCTGCTTGCCGCCGAAGATCCCGACGATCTGTCCGCCGACCTGGAAGCTGGAGCCCGGCGACGAGTGGTCGACGCCGCTCGGCTCGAAGACGACACCTTCGTAGGCCCACCGCATGGGCCAGTCGACCTTCCAGACCAGCTTGCCGCGGTTGAACTCGTTGAGCCGGACGGTCTCGGCGAAGCCGCACTCGTTGCAGGTGTACGACAGCTCGGTGGTGTCGTCGACGTAGGAGGTGACGGTGGTGAGGTCCTTCTCGCAGTTGCCGCAGTAGGGCTTGTACGGGAAGTACCCGGCGGACCCGGAGCTGCCGTCGTCCTCGCCGGCCGCGCCCGATCCCTCGGCGGCCTCCAGCTCGGCCTCGTCGACGGGCTTCTGCGACTTCTTGGCGCCGGCCTTGGGCTTGGTGCGGTACTGGGCGAGTACGGCGTCGATGTCGCCGCGGTGCTTCATGGCGTGCAGGATCTGCTCGCGGTAGACGCCGGAGGTGTACTGCGCGGTCTGGCTGATCCCGTCGAACTCGACGCCGAGCTCGACGAGCGACTCGACCATCGCCGCCTTGAAGTGCTCGGCCCAGTTCGGGTACGCCGATCCGTCGGGCGCCGGCACGGAGGTCAGCGGCTTGCCGATGTGCTGCTTCCAGGCCTCCTGCTCGACCCCGGCGATGCCCTGGGGCACCTTGCGGTACCGGTCGTAGTCGTCCCAGGAGATCAGGTGCCGGACCTGGTAACCGCGCCGCCGGATCTCGTCGGCGACGAGGTGCGGCGTCATGACCTCGCGGAGGTTGCCCAGGTGGATGGGGCCGGAGGGGGAGAGTCCCGACGCGACGACGACCGGTTTGCCCGGGGCCCGACGCTCCGACTCCTCGATGACCTCATCCGCGAAACGGGAGACCCAGTCGGTGGTCTCGGTGCTCTGAGCCACGATCGGCACGTCCTTCTTTCTCCAGGGCAGCCGTACGGTCAACGGCTGGCGCGTTCTATTCTCCCAGCTCCGACGGCCACGACGAAAACGCCTTATCAAGCGGCGCCCCGATGGGCGGCGCAGCCGCCTGTTCAGGGGCGCGGGGCGGTATCGATGTGCGGCTGGGCCGCGTGGGCGCGACCGGCCACGAACCACCCGCACCCGCCGACGCACCGCACCCCCGAGCTCTCCGCAAAAACCCCTTTACCCCCATGGGATACTGACCGTGTCTATCCATCCCCACGAGGAGAACGGCACCCATTCCTATGGCCCCGGTCACGTCCCTCAGCGACTCCGTCAACCAGCAGCTCGCCGACGCCCTCGCTTCCGCCCTCCCGGAAGCCGACGGAGTCGACCCGCTGCTCCGACGTAGCGACCGGGCGGACTTCCAGGCCAACGGGATCCTGGCCCTCGCCAAGAAGGCCAAGTCGAACCCGCGGGAGCTGGCGACGCAGGTCGTCGGCAACATCGTCACCGGTGATGTGATCAAGGACGTCGAGGTCTCCGGCCCCGGCTTCCTCAACATCACGCTCACCGACCGGGCGATCACCGAGAATCTCGCCGCGCGGCACGCGGACACCGAGCGCCTCGGTGTGCCGCTGAAGGAGAACGCGGGCATCACGGTCGTCGACTACGCCCAGCCGAACGTGGCGAAGGAGATGCACGTCGGTCACCTGCGGTCGGCGGTCATCGGCGACGCCCTGCGCGGCATGCTCGACTTCACCGGCGAGAAGACGATCGGCCGGCACCACATCGGCGACTGGGGCACCCAGTTCGGCATGCTCATCCAGCACCTGTTCGAGAACCCCGGCGAGCTGGCCCCGGCGGCCGACGTCGACGGCGAGCAGGCGATGAGCAATCTGAACCGGGTGTACAAGGCGTCGCGTGCGGTCTTCGACTCGGACGAGGAGTTCAAGGAGCGGGCCCGCAAGCGGGTGGTCGCCCTGCAGTCCGGTGACAAGGAGACGCTCGAGCTGTGGCAGCAGTTCGTGGACGAGTCGAAGGTCTACTTCTACTCGGTCTTCGAGAAGCTGGACATGGAGATCCGGGACGAGGAGATCGTCGGCGAGTCCGCGTACAACGAGGGCATGCCCGAGACCGCCCGCCTCCTGGAGGAGATGGGCGTCGCGGTGCGTTCCGAGGGCGCGCTGGTGGTGTTCTTCGACGACATCCGCGGCAAGGACGACCAGCCGGTCCCGCTGATCGTGCAGAAGGCCGACGGCGGCTTCGGTTACGCGGCCTCCGACCTGACGGCGATCCGCAACCGTGTCTTCGACCTGCACGCGACGACGCTGCTGTACGTCGTGGACGTACGTCAGTCGCTGCACTTCAAGATGGTCTTCGAGACGGCCCGCCGGGCGGGCTGGCTGAGCGAGCACGTCACCGCGCACAACATGGGTTATGGCACGGTGCTCGGCGCGGACGGCAAGCCGTTCAAGACGCGTGAGGGCGAGACCGTACGGCTGGAGGACCTGCTGGACGAGGCGGTCGAGCGGGCGACGGCGGTCGTGCGCGAGAAGGCCGAGAAGGTGGGCCTGACCGAGGACGAGATCGTGGAGAACGGGCGGTACGTCGGGATCGGCGCCGTGAAGTACGCGGACCTGTCGACGTCGCCGAACCGTGACTACAAGTTCGACCTGGACCAGATGGTGTCGCTGAACGGCGACACGTCGGTCTACCTCCAGTACGCGTACGCCCGTATCAAGTCGATCCTGCGCAAGGCGGAGGGGGCTGCCCCGGTCGCGCACCCGGAGCTCGAACTCGCCCCGGCGGAGCGGGCACTGGGCCTTCACCTGGACGCGTTCGGCGACACGGTCTTCGAGGCGGCCGCGGAGTACGCCCCGCACAAGCTGGCCGCGTACCTGTACCAGCTGGCCTCGCACCTGACGACGTTCTACGACCAGTGCCCGGTTCTCAAGGCCGACACCGCGGAGCAGACGGAGAACCGCCTGTTCCTGGTCGACCTGACCGCCCGCACCCTGCACCGGGGCATGGCCCTGCTGGGCATCAGGACGCCCGAGCGGCTCTGAGCGCCCGGCCGGCTCCGACCCGGCTCCGAATACGCGTCGCGGCCCGTCCTCTCCCCCGCGAGAGGACGGGCCGCGACGCGTTCGGCTCGGATCGGGTCAGATGCCGTTGGCGAACCGCTTGAAGGCGGCCTTGGTGCCGGAGCCGGCGATGCCGTCGATCGCACCGGTGTAGCCCCAGTGCGCCTTCAGCAGGCGCTGCAGCGCCTTGATGGTGTTGGTGCCGACGATGCCGTCGATGGCGCCGGTGTAACCCCAGTACTGCTTGAGGCAGCGCTGGAACGCCTTCCAGCTGTTGGTGCCGAGCTGGCCGTCGATCGCTCCGGTGTAGCCCCAGTACTGCTTCAGCCAGCCTTGGACCTTCTTGGCCTCGGCGGTGGTCAGGCCGAGGTTGTTCACCGCGAGGACGGAGACCTCGGAGCTCACGGCGGGCTTCGTGTCCTGCGCGGCGAAGCTGGTGCCCGCGGTCGCGAGGCTTCCGGCGGCGAGGCCGACGATGGCGCTGACGCTGACGAGGGTCCTGGTCCAGACATTCGGTCGCATGCGTTTCCCTCTCGCTCTGGGTCGGGTGGCGGCCTGTGCCGCCGGGCTGGCGATACGAGAGTGCGCGGCCGGTGGCGGGGCTTGCCACGGGTGCGGCGCAAGTGACGTCGTCGTGGGACGTCCCGCCCGTTGACCTGCGCGGACGTCACGGGCCGAGACGGCACGGCGGGATGCGTACGGGGCGGGCGGTGGCCGATTCCGTACCGGTGCGGGAACCGTTCCCCGGTGCGGTCCGTGGATGCTGATGCAGAATGCGGCGGGGGCGCGGGGGACGCTGACCACGGACCGCGCGCCCGGACCGGGAACGCGAGTGGGGGGAACATGTCGCGTTGGGCAGCGCTGCCCGCGGAACTGGATCCGCGTGTACGGCAGTTGGTGGTGCGGCTGCGCCGGCTGAAGGACCACAGCGGGCTGAGCCTGCGCCGGCTGGGAGCGAGGACGGGGTACAGCGCGAAGTCCTGGGAACGGTATCTGGGCGGCAGGTCGCTGCCGCCCCGGGAGGCCGTCGAGGCGCTGGCCCGGATCGGGGGCGAGGATCCGACCCGGCTGCTGGCGTTGCACGAGGTGGCCGCGGAGGTGTGGGCCAGGCGCCGCGACGCCGGGGTGATCCGATCGGCAGGACCTGGGGGCCGCGGGGTCGTGAGCACGGCGGACGCGGACACGTCCGTGCCGGAACCGGCGGCGGCCGAGCCGGAGATCCTTTCCGCCGGGGGCAACGGGCGCTGGTCGCCCGGGGGTTGGCTGCTCGTGGCGCTCGTGGCGGGGGCCGTGGCGCTGGTGCTGGCCGTCTCCGCGGCGGTCCTGCTCGTCGTACGACTGGGTGGCGGCGCTGGAGAGGGAGCAGCGGCTCCTGTCGCCGGGCCCGGCACGGCCGCCACGCCCGACGCGTCGGCGTCCGCGTACAGCTGTCGGGTCGAGCGGGTCGGCGGTCGCTGGTTCGCGGGCCACAGCCGTACGCGTGACGCGATTCTGACGCACGGTCATGCCGGTCCGGAGGTGGCCGAGGCGCAGTGTCTGCTGCGCAGGGCAGGGGTCTCACCGGGCGACATCGACGGGATCTTCGGTCCGCTGACGGAACGCGCGGTCCGGCGGATGCAGCAGCGGTCGGGGCTGGTGGTGGACGGCATCGTCGGCCCGCATACCTGGAAGGCGCTACGGCGATGACGGCACCGTCTCCGGAACGGTCCCGACTGGCCGCCTCCCTGAGGGAGTTGAAGGACCGCACCGGTCTGAGCCTGGTCGGCCTGGCGGCGAAGACGGCGTACAGCAAGTCCTCCTGGGACCGCTATCTCAACGGCAGGACGCTGCCCCCGCGTGACGCGGTGCGCAAGCTGTGCCGCCTCGCCGGCGAGCCGGAGGGGCGGTGTCTGGCGCTGTGGGAGATCGCCGAGGCGCAGGAGAGCGGGCGGGGCGAGCCGACCAGACGGGCCGAGGGGGGAGCGCGGCCCCCCGGGGCGACGCCGGCCCCGCCGCCGGCGCCCTCGGCCGCGTCCCTGGACTCGCCGTCTGTGCCTTCGGCCCAGTCCCAGGGCTCACCGCCCGCACCCTCGCCCCCGTCCCAGGACTCGCCCCGGCCGCGGACTCCTTCGCCGGACTCGGCGCCGCCCCCGGCCTCTTCCTCGGACTCGCCCCGGTCCCCGGCCCCTTGCCCGGATTCGCCCCCGCCCCTCTATGAGGTCACGCCTTCCAGCGGTAGTGCCGGAGGCGCCCCCGGTGCCGTGCACCGAAGCGCCGCGGCCACGGCCGTTCTCGCTTCCGCGTGTGCCGTGGTGGTCGGGGGCCTGGTGGCGGCGGCCCTCCTGCTGCCGGGCGGGAACGGCGAACCGCGGTCGTCCGCGCCCCCGTCCCCGGCCGCGGCCGGCCCGCGCTGTCTGGGAGCGGTCTGCGAGGGCAAGAACCCGATGCACATGCGGTGCGGCGCCGAGCCGACGACCGTCGCCACGCACCGTACGGCCACCGGAGCCTGGATGGAGCTGCGCTACAGCGAGGCGTGCGGGGCGAGTTGGGCGCGGATGTGGGGGACGCGCGTCGGGGACCGGATCGAGATGACCGCGGGCGGTCGTGCGGGGCCCGTTCGCAGTGCGGAGGTCGAGGACGCCGTCGACGCGGACACCTACGTCTACACCCCCATGACCGCGGCTCCCCCCGGCACCGTCGCCCGGGCCTGCTTCCGTCCGGCGGCGGGCGGCGAGCCGGAGTGCTTCGACGGCCGGGTGAACCCGGCGTAGCGGGGAATCAACGCCCAGGCCCGGAATGTCTCCTATCGGGGATCTCATCCAGACAAGTCCCGCTGAACCCCAGTATGCGAAGACTCGGTGTCACTGTCGTGCACGGAGCCACGCATGCCCCGAGGCGACCCGCTGCTTCACCAACCCCCACGCCACATTTCGCCCACACGACGGCAGCGCTTGTCCCCCTACTCACTGGTATCGGCGACCGGTTCGACAACCCGGTTGGTTGACTCATACACGACAGGACCCGCACGATCCCCCTGGTCATCGCGGAGTCGCACCGGCCCGGGTTGTCAGTGCCCGTCACACCGGATCCTCGAAGCCCCGTTGTCAGTGGCACCCCCTACAGTCACCGACATGGCGACACTTCCGAACCCCCTGCCGAAGCTGGCCACCGACCCCACGGGCACCGCCCTCGGCCTCCAGCTCCCGCCCGGGAGACTCCTGGACGCGACCGTGGAGGGTCCGTGGCACGAGCCGCTGCTGTGGCTCGCGAACGAGAAGGCAACACCCGGCTCCTGGGCCGCGCTGGCCCCGGCCCGGCGGACCGCCGGCCTGCTGTCGGTCGTCCTCGACGCGGGCGGCCGCCACGGCGGCCCGGAGCTGTGGGAGTTGGCGCCCGAGGCGATGTCGTACCCGGGAGATCACGACGCCGAGGAGGTACTGGCGGATCTCTGGGACGAATACGCGGCGGGCGAGACGGAAGAGGAATGGCCAGGCCTGGCCGACGCCCCCGCCGCCGCCTCCGCCGACGACCCCGCTCCCGCCCCCGTCTCCGCCGACGACCCGGACGCGGTCGCCATGGACATCGCTGACTCCCTGGCCGAGAGCGGCGGCCTGCTGGAGGAACCCCGCCTCGCCCTCGTCCCGGCCCGCCGCAGCGCCGACATCCCGGCGGCGATCGGCTGGACGGGCCCGGTGAACCACGAGAGTGACGTGGCCCGCCTCTGCGCGGTGCTGCGCTCCTGGGAGGACCGGTTCGGCATACGGGTCGTGGCACTCGGCTTCGACCAACTCCTCGTCTCCGTGGCCTTCCCGCCGACCACCCTGGCCGAGGCGGAGGCCGTCGCCGCCGAGCACTTCGCGTTCTGCCCGGACAACATCCTCCAGAGCGGAGACAACACGGTCCGCGCATACGCCGAGAAGCGGCTGCTCAACCAGCCGGCCTGGCACTTCTGGTGGGACTGACCGAAGACTGACCGCTCATCGAGCGCGGACCGGCCCAGGAACGGCCGTCCGTTGAGGAGGAGGTGGCGTTCGGCCATGACGCTCTGGACGTAGACGCGCTGGGTGAAGGGCGAGCGCGGGTCGGTGCCGGCCTGGAGGAGCCACAGCTCCAGCGGCCCGTCGCGCGACGCGTGGTCGAGCCGGTGCCGGCGTTCCGCGTCCCGGAACTCGACACTGGCCGTCAGCGGCTCGATCACCGGCCCTCGATCACCGGCCCTCCGTCACCGGCCGTAGGCCCGAAGCCCCTCCCCCAACCTCCGCAGCCCCTCCCCGATCTCCTCCGGCGTCTGCGTGACGAAGCACAGCCGCATCGTCGACCGATCGGGCTCACCGGCGTAGAACGGCGCCCCGGGGACGTAGGCGACATCGTGCCGCACCACCTCGGGGAGCAGGGCCGTCGTGTCGTACGGCTCCGGCAGACGGGCCCAGAGGAACATCCCGCCCGTGGGCCGGTTCCAGGTCGAACCCTCCGGCAGTGCCTGCGCCAGCCCCGCCAGCAGGGCGTCGCGGCGTTCACGGTAGACGTCCCTGACGCGGGCCACGTGGGCGTCGAGGCCGGTGAGGTAGCGGGCGGCGGCGAGTTGGTTGAGGGTCGGGGTGTGCAGGTCGGCGGCCTGCTTGGCGACCACGCAGGCGCGCCGCAGGGCGGCCGGTGCGCGCAGCCAGCCGAGCCGCAGCCCCGGCGCCATCACCTTGGAGAAGGACCCGAGCAGCACCGTGCGGTCCTCCGCCCCCGGGTAGGAGGAGATCCAGGGCACGCGCTCACCCTCGTACCGGAGTTCGCCGTACGGGTCGTCCTCGACGATCCACACCCCGCACCGGGCGGCGACCTCCGCGACGGCCGCCCTGCGCTCGGCGGGCAGGGTTCTGCCGGTCGGGTTCTGGAAGGTCGGCACGGTGTAGAAGAGCTTGGGCCGCTCCCGCGCGACCAGCTCCTCCAGGGCCTGCGGATCCACGCCCTGCGCATCCCCCGGCACGGCGACGACCCGCGCTCCCGCAAGCCCGAAGGCCTGAAGTGCCGCCAGATAACAGGGGTCTTCGACGAGGACCGTGTCCCCGGGATCCAGCAGCGCGGTGGCGAGGAGCGACAGACCCTGCTGGGAGCCGGTGCTGACGAGCAGGTCGTCGGCGTCTGTCGGAAGACCTCGCGCCGACATGCGCGCGGCGAGGCCCGTACGCAGGCTGGGCTCGCCCTCGGTCGTGGAGTACTGCAGCGCCTGAGCCGGCGTCTCGGCGAGTACGTCACGGAAGGCGGCCGCGATGCCGTCCCGGTCGAACAGCTCGGGCGCCGGCAGCCCGCCGGCGAAGTTGATGACCTCGGGACGGGCGGTGACGGCGAGGATGTCGCGCACGGGCGAGCCGCCCACCGACGCGGCCCGCGCCGCGAGTGACGGCACGTCGGCCCGGACGGGGTCGGGCGCGGACTCGGTCAAGCTCATGACAGGACTCATGACAGAACTCATGACACGGCTCCTTCGGCTGCGACGACGAGAGCGACGGCTCGTGCCGGGCAGCCTAGAGAACTACATGCCGCCTACACGCAGCTTTCCGGAATACGGACCGCCAGAGACCGACAGGGCCGACAGGGCCGACAGGGCCGACAGGGCCGACAGGGCCGACAGGGCCGGCAGGGACCTAAATGGCCCCGCCACACCCCTCAATGGCTCCACCGAGGGCCCCTGCCTCCAGGGTTTCGGCCCGCCCGGCGTCCCACGCCCAGCCTCCGGGACGGCCCGTCCCCGCAGGTCAACGACGGTCCCGCCACTCCGGCGTCCCGAATTCCCGCGCGAAGGTGGCGGCCGGGAGGGATGATCGCGCAGGCTGTGGAACGACCCCAGCCCCCACCCGAGGAGAGGGCCACTCCATGTCCGCGTCCGCACCCCCCGCCCGCCGCCCCCGCGTCCGGCTCCTCGCCGCCACGCTGGCGGCGATCGCCGCGCTCACGCTCACCGCGTGCGAGGACGGCCAGGGCCTGCGCGACGAGGGGCCGTCGACCCCGACGACCCCCACGGCCACGACCACGACGACGACCACAACCACGACGCCGAAGGCGCCCGACAATCCATGACCGGACGGACCCCGTACCGCACCCGGTACGCGGTTACCGCGTCAGGAACGGCTGCCCAGCATCTGCGCCGCCTCAGTCGCCCAGTAGGTGAGGATGTTGCGCGCGCCCGCCCGCTTGATGCCGGTCAGCGTCTCGAGAATCGCCCGGTCCCGGTCGATCCAGCCCTTCTCGGCGGCGGCCTCGATCATCGAGTACTCGCCGGAGATCTGGTAGGCGGCAACCGGCACGTCCACCGCGTCGGCGACCCGGGCCAGGATGTCGAGGTAGGGCCCGGCCGGCTTGACCATCACCATGTCGGCCCCCTCCTCCAGGTCGAGGGCCAGCTCCCGCAGCGACTCCCGCACGTTCGCCGGATCCTGCTGATAGGTCTTGCGGTCCCCCTGCAGCGAGGAGGCGACGGCCTCCCGGAAGGGCCCGTAGAAGGCGGAGGCGTACTTGGCGGTGTAGGCGAGGATGGCGACGTCCTCGCGCCCGATCTGATCGAGCGCGTCACGGATGACGCCGATCTGCCCGTCCATCATCCCGCTGGGCCCCACCACATGGGCCCCGGCGTCGGCCTGCACCTGAGCCATCTCGGCGTACCGCTCGAGCGTCGCGTCGTTGTCGACGCGCCCTTCCGAGTCCAGCACGCCGCAGTGCCCGTGATCGGTGGTCTCGTCGAGACAGAGGTCGGACATGACGAGAAGCTCGTCCCCCACCTCGGCCCGCACATCCCGGATGGCGACCTGCAGAATCCCGTCAGGATCGGTCCCGGGCGTACCCAGGGCGTCCTTCTTCCCCTCCTCGGGCACCCCGAAGAGCATGATCCCGGAGACACCGGCCTCAACAGCCTCGGCAGCGGCCTTCTTCAGGCTGTCCCGGGTGTGCTGAACGACCCCCGGCATGGCGGCGATCGGCACCGGCTCGCTGACGCCCTCGCGCACGAAGGCCGGGAGGATGAAATCAGCGGGGTGCAGCCTGGTCTCGGCGACCATACGCCGCATGGCGGGAGTGGTCCGCAGACGCCGCGGCCGCGTGCCGGGGAAGGATCCGTACGTCGTCATGCCACCTACGCTACGCCCGCCCCGGCAGCACCTTTGCCGACGATACGTCGGGACGGCGGCCCGGCATGCGACGACCACGAGCACGGGTCCATCCTGAAAAGGGCCCGGAAATCCTCACCGCCCCCCACCCCCCGGACCGCCCCTCCGTACCCACACAACGGAGGCCACCATGACCGCCCCGCACCACCACAACACCCCCGACCTCTTCGCCCTGTCCGAGATCCACGGCCCGGTCCTGCGCCCGGGCGACGACGGCTACGCCGACGAGGTGACCGGCTTCAACCTGGCGGCGCTGCACACACCGGACGTGGTCGTGGGCGCGACGGGCGCCGACGACGTGGTGACGGCGCTGCGCTGGGCGTCGGCGACCGGCACACCGGTCGCGGTACAGGCGACAGGCCACGGAGCGAACTTCCCCGTCCCCAACGGCCTGCTGCTGAACACGACCCGTATGACGCAGGTCCGCATCGACCCGGACCGGCGCCTGGCGACGATCGCGGCCGGAGCGAAGTGGTCGCATGTCCTGGAGGCGGCCGCACCCCACGGCCTGGCCGCACTGTGCGGCACGTCCACCGACTCGGGAGCGGTCGGCTACACGCTCGGCGGCGGGCTGCCCGTCATGGGCCGGGCCTACGGCTACGCGACCGACCTGGTCCGCTCCTTCCAGGTCGCCACGCCCGACGGCAGGCTCCACGAGTGCGACCCCGACAACGAGCCGGAGCTGTTCTGGGCTTTGCGCGGCGGCAAGGGCAACGTGGGCGTGGTCACCTCCATGACCTGCGAACTGATCCCGCTGCCGACGGTCCTGGGCGGCGGCGTCTACTACCCCGGCGAGCACGCCGAACCCGTGCTGCGCACCTGGATCGACTGGACACGAACACTGCCGGACGAGATGTGCAGCGCCTTCGCCCTCCTCCGCCTGCCACCCATCCCGGAGATCCCCGAACCCCTGCGCGGCGGCTTCTGGGCCCGCGTCGCGATCGCCTGGCCCGAAGACCCGGCCGAGGGTGAACGCCTGCTGGCCCCGATCCGCGCGGCCGCACCGGTGGCGGTCGACACGGTGGAGGAGATGCCCTACGCGGCCCTGGACCGCATCCACTTGGAGCCGCAGGACCCGCTCCCCGCCCGCGAGTCGTGCACCCTGATGCGCGATCTCCCACCCGACGCCATCCGCACGTTCCTGTCCCAGGCGGGCCCCGAGGTCCCCGACTACCCCCTGCTCATAGTGGAGATCCGCCACATGGGCGGCGCCCTCGCCCGCCCCGCCCGCGAGGAGGACGCGATCTGCGCCCGGGACGCGAACTACCTGCTGGAAGCGGTCGGCGTCCTGGCCGCGCCACCCCTGGCCGCGGCCATAGAAGAGGCCACAACCGCCCTGCACACAGCGATGGCCCCCTACGGCACAGGCCTCACAATGATCAACATCCACGGCACCCCGGGCGACGACTCCGACCGCGCCCGAGCCTGGACCCCGGAGGTCTACGACCGCCTGCGCAAGGACAAGTCGACCTACGACCCGGAGAACCTGCTCCGATTCGGCCACATCGTCGCCCCTGCGTAGGCCGACTCCAATAACACACACGGTCCTCGCATCACCCTCACGGCCAGGGGCCTTGGCGACCCGCGGGCAGAGACAGGTGTCCGCCATAATCGTGCAGCATGGATGACGTGCTGGAAGTTCTCGTGCCGACGATCATGTTCCTGGTGATTGCCGCTGGTTTCGTCGGCGTCATCTACGGCATCAGACGTGTGAACAAAAGGGACGTGCGGAGCGAGCAGGATCAGGCGGGGCTTGTCCAGCTCGCCCAGGAACGCGGCTGGAACTACACCGCACAGATACCCGGCGGGGCAGAGCGATACGTGGGAGCGCCGCCGTTCCGCGCAAAGGGTCATTTCCTTTGGGACCACGTCGCCGGTGAATTCCGGGGGCACGCTGTCAGCTGCTTCGAGTACCGTCCGCGCGATTTCGACGCCGACGACGCCGGGACGAATGATCACCGGTATTTCGTCGCGTTCACCGTCACGATGCCGACACCCACGCCCGAGATGATCATCGACAGGCCGAATATGCTGGAGCGGGCGGACAACCGTCTCAACAACGTGTTCGGCCTCGGCGACAACGAGGTGAAGCTGGGGAACCCGGAATTCGACGAGGACTTTCGCATCATCACTGACGACGAGCCGTTCGCACGAACGGTGATGACCGAGGATCTGGTGCGGTTCCTCCTTTCCGACCCGCGCGTCAAGGATGGGCCTCTCCGGTTCCACGGGAACGAGCTGATCACGTGGTTCGAGGGACGACTGCGGCCGGACGGGATCGACGCGAAGCTGAACTACCTGTGCGACGCCCTGGAGCGGGTGCCGGCACAGGCCTGGCACTCAGTCTGAGTGGAACTGCTCATGGGTGAGCCCCTCGCGGATCTGATCCGCGAGGGGCTCACCCATGAGTGCCGTGACGCATGAGAGTTACGCTGCGGCGGGGTCCGCGGGGCGAACTGACCGAACGAACTCCTTGAAGTCGTCCTGGACCGCATCGAGCTGGGACAACTTGGATGTCAACGTGAACTCGAGCACCGCACGCCTGGCCGGGTCGTGCACATCCTGCATGGTCACGTGCACCTGGCTCTGCACCAGCTCCACGGGCAACCCGCGCAGCCTGCCCGAGAGGCGGAGGGTCTGGGTGAGCACGGGCGCCTCCGGTGTTCCCACCTGATGCCGCTTGGCGACGCGCACCGTCATGCCCTGACTCAATCGTTGGACCGACTCATCGGCGAGGGTGACCAGGTCAACCAGGTCTTCCCGCATCTTGCCGGCGATGGTGATATTCGCGGTGAACCCGTCCCGGGACTCGGGGTGGAGCGCGACGAAAGCGACCTCCGGGGCACCCACCTCATCGGGGGACACGGGCTGCCAACCCTCCGGCAATGAAAATTCGATCTTCACCGGCAACATGGTCGCCATGGTGGATCATCTCCTTCAGTGTGCGGAATTCGAAGTAGCGTCAGCCGAAGGGGTTCCACTCTTTCACCGTGTCTCCGACATCATCAAGGCCAACAAAGTCGGCTGCGTCACCGATCGAATCGACGACCTTACCCGGGTCGATCTCGATCTGCCCGCCTACGCTGCCGCCCACCCCAACTGTGGCACCCAACTCCCCACCGATGACGAACTTCCCGTCCTTCATACCGGCATCAAAGGTGGCTTTGCCGCCGAGTCCGTAACTTACCTCGGCCTTGCCACCGATCCCGACACCGGCGACATCGCCGTGGCCCTCCACACCCGCCTTGCCGCCCACAAATCCCTCAACGCCGGCATGCACACCGTCCTTTCCCACGGCCGCCTTGGCTGACGCTTCGGCGCCGACGGATGCCGAGGCCTTTCCGCTGGCGGCAAAGGGGCCGTTCTCGATACTGCCCTCCGCGGAAGCTGCTACAAGGTTGGCGGAAGCGCCGACTCCGGCCTGCAATCTGCCTTCGGCAATGGACGCCCCTGCGGTTGCCTGCGCCGAGAGCACCTGGACGCCGGCCTTTCCCGCGGCCTTCCCGCCCGCCCACTCCGTCTCGCCTTCGGCCTCGGCCTTCCATGCCTCCGCTTCGGCGCTCCTCTCCCACAACTTGGCCTCATGGCCTGCCTTGGGCTTGGCGTTGGGATCCTCGGCGGACTGGCCGTTGGCCGTGCCCCAGGTACGGTGCTCTGCCCCCGTGAGGTCCTTGGTCTGGGCCTCGTAAAAATTCTTGCCGTAGCTGGACTTCCCGGATTCCTTCTGGTTCTCGGCCGTTTTCGCCGCCCGCGCCAGCCAGTCCGGGGCCTTGTCGGAGTCGCCGGACAGTTCCTTGAGCTTGTCTGCCGCCTTGTCGCCTTCGTCCCGCAGATACTGCCGAGCATTGTTCAAGGTCAACTCGGCGTGGCTTTTGTCGCCACCGTCCCACAGCGCGATGGCCTCTCGGGCCTGCCGCTGCGCCTCGCTCAGCGCCGCGGCGTACGTGCTGATCGTCGAGGCGGCCTCGGACATCTGGTCGGACGCGTAAAGCCAGTTCTTCTTCTCGCCGGCGAGCTTCTCGGAGAATCCGTCGCTGGCCGGCCCGGTCCAGCCGGAAATACGTACGCCGCCCAGTCCGTCACCAACATCCTCGAAGTTGCCGGAATACTTCCTGAGTGACTGCGCAATACTTTCCAGGTTCCCCGCGTCGCCGGGGATCAGCTCCTTAGGATCTTTCGTCTCGTCCAGATCGGCCGCCATGCCCGTCCCCCGTTCTTACCGTCCCGCGTGAGACGGACTCACCAGCCGCTCTGCCTCGGCATCCGATCGCTCATAGTTGTCGGCCGTCCTCTTGAGTTCATCCGCCAAGTCGGTCGAACGTTCCCCGAGGACCCCGACGGCCACGTCCCACGTGTCGCAGAATTTTTCGAACTTCCCGGACACGATCAGATTGCCAAATTCCTCCACACTGCGATTCAGTGCACCGAAATCGGCATCCTTGGCCGGATTCAGACATTTTTGAATGCCTGAAGCGCCACCCCTGAGTTCTTCCGGATCGGCACGAAAGCCATCCATACCCATATTCGAATCACCGCCCCCGTGAATGCATGCCAAAGACAGGCAGGTCGGCACTGCCGTCGGCGACGAAACATATCACTGACCTGCGCCGTCAGGATGCACGGGGAGCTCCGGTACCCACGTCCACAAAACCGCCAGGAAAATTCCCCAAGTCACACAGGTCCGCCGCCCGATAAACCGATTCGCCATCGCAGGGAAAGAACAAGTGGAGGCGCCGACTACACCCTCGACGCCATCGACGCAACGATGGGTTCACGAATCTCAGGAAGAGTGGGGAAAGAGTGAAGATATCGCGGACCTCTCCACCGTCGACGTGCTCGCCGAGAACGCACACCTGAGGGTCGACCAAAGCAATCTCATGAGCCAGTCCGGCCCTGCCGGTATGCTCCGTGTCATTTGTGTCTTGCTCATCCGAAATGGAGTACATCCATGGCCGTACCCCGGCTGTCCGCAGCAACTTCGATCCTCTCGGCCGTAGCCGTGGGCGCATTGCTCGCCGGCTGTTCCGCATCAGTGAATGTCGAGAAGACCGAGCCGAAAATGTCTGCGGAAAAGCTGGCCAACCTGGTCGCCGAAAAACTGGCCTCCACCGCGAACCAGCCGAAGCCGGACGTCACCTGCCCCGAGGACGTCCCCGCGAAGGTCGGCACGACCACCCGGTGCACGCTCACTGCGGACGACGGCACCAGCTTGGGCGTCACGGCGACCGTGAGCTCGGTCGAGGGCACCAAGATGAACTTCGACATCCAGGCCGACGAGACACCTACCCCGGCGCCGAACTGACCCCCGCCACAGGCGGAAAACGAAAGACAAAGAAGGAGGGCGAGGCCGAACCGGCCCCGCCCTCCGCCCCGCACAAGACCCGTCAGGTCGTCGTACGCCGCCGCCGAGCCCCCGGCCGACGCTCGCTCGGCCGCGTCACCGGATCACCCGCGTCCAGCGCCGCCGCCCGCCGCGCCGCCCCGAAGTCGGCGAGCGCCTCGGCCAGCTTGTGCACGGACGGCTCGGGAGCCATCACGTCCACCCGAAGCCCATGCTCCTCGGCGGTCTTGGCGGTGGCCGGCCCGATACAGGCGATCACCGTCACGTTGTGCGGCTTCCCGGCGATCCCGACCAGATTCCGCACAGTCGACGACGAGGTGAAGAGAACGGCGTCGAAGCCACCGCCCTTGATCGCCTCCCGGGTCTCCGCCGGCGGCGGCGAGGCCCGCACGGTCCGATAGGCCGTGACGTCATCGACCTCCCAGCCCAGCTCGATGAGCCCGGCCACCAGCGTCTCCGTGGCGATGTCGGCACGCGGCAGAAAGACGCGATCGATAGGGTCGAACACCGGGTCGTACGGCGGCCAGTCCTCCAACAGCCCCGCAGCCGACTGCTCCCCACTCGGCACGAGATCCGGCTTCACACCAAAAGCCACCAGCGCCTTCGCCGTCTGCTCCCCCACCGCGGCGACCTTGATCCCGGCGAACGCCCGGGCATCGAGCCCGTACTCCTCGAACTTCTCCCGCACGGCCTTGACCGCGTTCACCGACGTGAAGGCGATCCACTCGTACCGCCCGGTCACCAGCCCCTTGACCGCCCGCTCCATCTGCTGAGGCGTCCGCGGCGGCTCGACGGCGATCGTCGGCACCTCGTGCGGCACGGCCCCGTAAGACCGCAGCTGGTCGGAGAGCGACGCCGCCTGCTCCTTCGTACGCGGCACGAGCACCCGCCAGCCGAAGAGCGGCTTGGACTCGAACCACGACAACTGGTCGCGCTGGGCGGCGGCGGAACGCTCACCGACCACGGCTATCACCGGCCGCCCGCCCTCCGGCGAAGGCAGCACCTTGGCCTGCTTCAGCATCTGGGCGATGGTCCCGAGAGTGGCCGTCCACGTCCGCTGCCGCGTAGTGGTACCGGCAACCGTCACAGTCATCGGCGTATCCGGCTTGCGCCCCGCGGACACCAACTCACCGGCAGCCACGCCGACGGCGTCCAGCGTCGTGGAGACCACGACCGTCCCGTCCGAGGCGCCCACCTCGGTCCAGCACCGGTCGGAAGCCGTCCGCGCGTCGACGAACCGCACATCCGCGCCCTGCGCGTCCCGCAGCGGCACACCCGCATACGCGGGCACGCCCACGGCCGCGGCGACACCCGGCACGACCTCGAACGGCACGCCCGCCGCGGCGCACGCCAGCATCTCCTCGGCGGCGTACGCGTCGAGCCCGGGATCCCCGGACACCGCACGCACGACCCGCCTGCCGCCCCGCGCGGCCTCCATGACAAGATGTGCGGCATCCCGCACCGCGGGTGGCCCAGCGGTTGTTGACGCGCCGTCAACAACCGCCAGCTGAGGCGTGCCTGTGCCCGGAGCGGCGTCCGACGAGGGACCCGTGTCCGTGTGCACTTCGGCCACGCCTTGTCTGGCGTGCTTACGTACGACGTCGAGCACCTCGTGCTCGGCGACGAGTACGTCGGCGTTCGCCAGCGCCTCCACGGCGCGCAGAGTCAGCAGCCCCGGATCCCCGGGTCCGGCACCGAGGAAGGTGACGTGCCCGTGTTCAAGGCCGGTGGGAAGGGTGGTGGGGCTCAATGTGCTCGCTCCCCCATCAGACCGGCCGCGCCCTGGGCAAGCATCTCGGTGGCGAGTTCGCGACCGAGCGCCAGCGCTTGGTCGTGCGTCTCGGGCACGGGACCGGTGGTGGACAGCTGCACCATGCGGGTGCCGTCGGTCGTGCCGACGACGCCGCGCAGGCGCATTTCCTTGACAATCTGCCCGTCGGCCAAAAGGTCGGCCAGCGCGCCCACAGGTGCGCTGCAACCGGCCTCCAGGGCGGCGAGCAGTGACCGCTCGGCGGTCACGGCGACCCGCGTGAACGGGTCGTCGAGCTCGCCGAGCGCGGCGATCAGGTCCGCGTTCTCCGCGGTGCACTCGATCGCCAGTGCCCCCTGGCCGGGGGCGGGCAAAACCGTGTCGACTGACAGAAAATCAGTCACCTCGTCGATGCGCCCGATGCGCTGCAGTCCAGCCGCAGCCAGCACCACCGCATCCAGCTCACCATCACGCACGAACCGGATCCGCGTATCCACGTTCCCGCGAATCGCAACCGTCTCGATATCGAGGCCGTGCCCGCGCGCGTACGCGTTCAGCTGCGCCATCCGGCGCGGCGAACCCGTACCGATGCGCGCCCCGCGCGGCAGGTCGGTGAACTTCAGCGCGTCCCGCGCGACGATCACATCGCGCGGATCCTCCCGCACGGGAACGGCCGCCAGGACCAGTTCCGCGGGCTGCGTGGTCGGCAGGTCCTTCAGGGAGTGCACCGCGAAGTCGACCTCGCCGCGCAGCAGCGCGTCCCTCAGCGCGGTGACGAACACACCCGTGCCGCCGATCTGCGCGAGGGCCTCGCGCGAGACATCGCCGTACGTGGTGATCTCGACGAGCTCGACGGGCCGTCCGGTCAACCGGCGCACCGCGTCCGCGACCTGCCCGGACTGCGCCATGGCGAGCTTGCTGCGCCTGGTGCCGAGCCGTAGTGGCTGCTGAGTCATCTTGGGCCTCGGTCCTTCTCGGTGCTGTCCTCGGCGCGGGAGACGGAGGCCACCGTCTCCTGGTCGAGGTCGAACAGGGTCCGCAGCGCGTCCGCGTACCCGGCGCCGCCGGGCTCGGCCGCGAGTTGTTTGACCCGCACGGTCGGCGCGTGCAGCAGCTTGTCGACGACGCGTCGCACGGTCTGCGTGATCTCGCTGCGGTGCTTGTCGTCGAGCCCCGGCAGCCGGCCCTCGAGGCGGGCGATCTCGCTCGCCACGACATCGGCGGCCATCGTGCGCAGCGCGACGACGGTGGGCGTGATGTGCGCGGCCCGCAGCGCCGCCCCGAAGGCCGCGACCTCGTCGGAGACGATACGGCGGACCTGGTCGACGTCGGCCGCCATCGGAGCGTCGGCGGAAGCGTCCGCCAGCGACTCGATGTCGACCAGCCGCACCCCGGTGAGCCGGTGCACGGCGGCGTCGATGTCGCGCGGCATGGCGAGGTCGAGCAGCGACAGGACCGGCGCGAGGCGGGGCGCCTCCGCGACGGGCTCGGGCTTGCGGCGCTCGGGGATCCGGCCCACCGTGGCCACGGTCGCGGCGAGCGCGGTGATCAGCTCGGCGTCCGCTTCGGGGCTGCGCCGGGCCGCCTCACGCCGGTCGACGGCACTGCCGGCCGCCCAGGCCGCGTGCTGCTCCAGCGTGGCCGCGTCCATGCCGGCGACGGCGGCCTCCCCGAGCACAGAGAAACCTCCCTGCACGGCGGTGAGGTCCAGCGGGCAGTTCTCGTCGGTGCCGACGCTGGTGGGCGGCAGCGGGGTCTGCCGTACGTCGGCGGAGTCGGCATTCGTCCTGGGGGCGGGCGCCTTGTCGGCCGTACGGCCGCTGCCGCCCGCCTCCTCGAAGGCGACCGGCCGCCCGGTACGGCCCTCGACCGCCGCGGCGATCTCCTCGGCCGTCAGGACGAGCCCGGTCGCGCCCGTGCAGGAGACGGCGACATCGGCACGTGTCAGCTCGACCGGCACCGAATCCATCGGTACCGCGCGGGCGGGCACGTCCAGGTCGCCGGCCTCGGTCAGGATCTGCGCGAGGCGCTCGGCGCGGTCGAAGGTGCGGTTGGCGATGACGATCTCGGCGACACCGGCACGCGCGAGCGTGGCGGCGGCCAGCGAGGACATCGAACCGGCGCCGATGACGAGGGCCTTCTTGCCGTGCGCCCACGCCGTGACGTCGGTCCCCACGGCCAGCTGCTCCAGGCCGAAGGTGACCAGCGACTGTCCGGCGCGGTCGATGCCGGTCTCGGAGTGGGCGCGCTTGCCGACCCGCAGGGCCTGCTGGAACAGGTCGTTCAGCAGCCGCCCGGCGCTGTGCAGCTCCTGCGCCTTGGCGAGGGAGTCCTTGATCTGCCCGAGGATCTGCCCCTCGCCGACGACCATGGAGTCGAGGCCACAGGCCACCGAGAACAGGTGGTGGACGGCGCGGTCCTCGTAGTGGACGTAGAGGTACGGCGTGAGCTCGTCGAGCCCCACCCCGCTGTGCTGGGCGAGCAGCGTGGACAGCTCGGCGACACCGGCATGGAACTTGTCCACGTCGGCGTACAGCTCGATGCGGTTGCAGGTGGCCAGCACGGCGGCCTCGGTGGCCGGCTCGGCGGCGACCGTGTCCTGCAGCAGCTTGATCTGGGCGTCCGCGCTCAGCGCGGCCCGCTCCAGGACGCTGACCGGGGCGCTGCGGTGGCTCAGCCCCACGACGAGGAGACTCATGCCGGCATCACGGCGGGTACGTCCCCGTCGGGCCCCTGGTCGGCGGAGTCGGCGGCGGGCTCCTCGCGGGTGACGGCGGTCGGCGCGGCGCCGTCGGCGTGGGTCTCCTCGCCGGCCTTGCGCTGCTCGTGGAAGGCGAGGATCTGCAGCTCGATGGAGAGGTCGACCTTGCGCACGTCGACGCCCTCCGGCACGGACAGCACGGTCGGCGCGAAGTTCAGGATGGAGGTGACCCCGGCGGCCACGAGCCGGTCACAGACCGGCTGGGCGGCACCGGCGGGGGTGGCGATGACACCGATGGACACGCCGTTGTCCTGGATGATCTTCTCCAGGTCGTCGGAGTGCTGCACGGGAATCCCGGCGACCGGCTTGCCGGCCATGGCCGGATCGGCGTCGATGAGCGCGGCGACCCGGAAGCCGCGCGAGGCGAACCCGCCGTAGTTGGCGAGCGCGGCGCCGAGGTTACCGATACCGACGATGACAACCGGCCAGTCCTGGGTGAGCCCCAGCTCACGGGAGATCTGATAGACGAGATACTCGACGTCGTAGCCGACACCGCGCGTTCCGTACGACCCGAGGTACGAGAAGTCCTTGCGCAGCTTGGCGGAGTTGACCCCCGCCGCGGCCGCGAGCTCCTCGGAGGAGACCGTGGGTACCGAGCGCTCCGACAGTGCGGTCAGCGCGCGGAGGTACAGCGGAAGCCTGGCGACGGTGGCCTCGGGAATCCCTCGGCTACGGGTCGCCGGTCGGTGTGTTCGGCCAGTTGCCACGGTGCTCCTGCGGGTAGAGCGGGGCTGCAGGCGGTCACGCGTACCTAGACCGCCCCGTCGAATGCAGGCTATGTCTTTGTGAACGCGTGCACAAAGATGGTGTCCGATTTGCCCGCCCAACGTGACCGGGCTCACGCGCGCCCGGCGCACAGGTATGGAACCGGCGCATACGCACCACCGTTCCTCTGCTTTCGGGGGCAAAACCGCACACTCTCCTCAACGATGCCCGCCCCCCAGACCAGGTCGCCGTCGATCCTAAGCCAGTTTTCCGACCAGTTGGACTAGCTGGTCAGTGCTTTGCGGAGGCGATCTTCGTTCACGCGCCAGAACGTGTGCTGGGCGCCGTCGACCAGGACGACGGGGATCTGCTCCCAGTACTGGTCATGGAGTCGGGAGTCCTGGGTGATGTCCTTCTGTTCCCATGGCACCCCGAGTTCCCCGCACACCTTCTCGATGACGATCTGTGCGTCATCACACAGATGACAGCCGGGTTTACGGATAAGTGTGACCAGCCGGTCCCGGGGCGACTTGGCCGTGGCGCGACGAAAGAGGGGGCTCATGTCAGCCATTCTCGCGCGCCGACCCGCGCGGGCTCGATCGCGCGCTCGCCACGCGGTTTAACTGCGCGGTCGCGGAGAGTTCACAACCTTCAAACCTCTCGACTCCGGAAGCACCGAACAAACTGGCTATGCTCACGGTCATGGCCGCTCTTGGATGGCTCACTCCCCGTAGGCGTTCCGCCACGGCGCGGAGCGTGTTGGCTGGCGAGGCCTCGGCGGAGGCAGCGCGCAAGTCGTCGCAGGAAGCGACAGTGTCCGAGGTCCCGGAGGACTCCTCCGCGGAACCGGAGTTCCCGGTGCTCGGCGACGAGAAGGCCGCCGCCTTCTTCGACCTGGACAACACCGTGATGCAGGGCGCCGCGCTGTTCCACTTCGGACGGGGCCTGTACAAGCGGAAGTTCTTCGAGACCCGCGACCTCGCCAAGTTCGCCTGGCAGCAGGCGTGGTTCAGGCTGGCGGGCGTCGAGGATCCGGAGCACATGCAGGACGCGCGCGACTCGGCGCTGTCGATCGTCAAGGGCCACCGGGTCTCCGAGCTGATGTCGATCGGCGAGGAGATCTACGACGAGTACATGGCCGAGCGCATCTGGCCCGGTACCCGCGCCCTCGCCCAGGCCCACCTGGACGCCGGCCAGAAGGTGTGGCTGGTGACGGCGGCCCCGGTGGAGATCGCCCAGGTGATCGCCCGTCGCCTGGGGCTGACCGGCGCCCTGGGCACGGTGGCGGAGTCGGTGGACGGCGTCTACACGGGCAAGCTGGTGGGCGAACCGCTGCACGGCCCGGCGAAGGCGGAGGCGGTCCGCGCCCTGGCCGCGGCGGAGGAGCTGGACCTCTCGCGCTGCGCGGCCTACAGCGACTCGCACAACGACATCCCGATGCTCTCCCTGGTCGGCCACCCCTACGCCATCAACCCCGACACCAAGCTCCGCAAGCACGCCCGCAAGCTGGACTGGCGCCTGCGCGACTACCGCACCGGCCGCAAGGCGGCGAAGGTCGGCATCCCGGCGGCCGCCGGAGTGGGCGCGGTGGCCGGAGGCACGGCCGCCGCGATCGCACTGCACCGTCGGCGCCGGTAGAGGCCGTACAACGGCAGGACCCCGCACAAGAGCCCCCGCTCCTCAGAACGACACTCCCCAGCGCCGACCGGCCCAGCTCGATCCGGTCGGCGCTGAGCTGTGCACGTCCCGGAGGGCGGCTGAGCATGTGCGCGCCCCGGAGAGCGGCTGAGCATGTGCGCGCCCCGGAAAGGGCCAGACACGCCGCCGCGACATACGACGAGTCGACCACGCCCGGCCATGCGGCCAATCCGCACTCCATACCCCCGCAACCCCCTGTCCAGTCCCCTTGGCTGCACACGGCCACAACACGCCCCGGACTCAGCCGGAACACGGGCGGATTCGATCAACAAGCGGTCACTCTGCGGCACTTGATCGGGCGTCAATCGGTTACAGAAGAGACGCAATCGGTGATTTGAGCAACTGGGCGTAGCAGTGCCTGCACGAAGCGTTATTCTCCTCAGACGCAAACCGGTACCCCTCCGTCGCTACGACGGGTGAACGGTCCCGCACTGCACGTGATGGAAGCTCTGCCTCTGGGAGTCCCGTGTACCCACACGTCGGGGTTGACGCCTCGGGCCTGGCTACGCTGCGCGCAACGGTCCAAGACCTGTTGCGCGGCTTCGTCCCCACCGCGTACGCCGTCCCCGCCCTCGCCGTAACCGCCGTACCCGTAGGCCCGTGCTACGCGCTCGCCGACGGCACCGCCGCCGTCGGCAGACGGGGGCGCTCGGCCGGTGCGGCGACCGCTCGGCGGCCGGCCGCGGACAGCGACAGCGCTCGAATGATGGATCTGGTGGAACGCGCGCAGGCCGGCGAGGCCGACGCGTTCGGACGGCTCTACGACCAGTACAGCGACACCGTTTACCGCTACATCTACTACCGCGTCGGAGGGAAGGCGACCGCCGAGGACCTCACGAGCGAGACCTTTCTGCGGGCCCTGCGCCGCATCGGCACCTTCACCTGGCAGGGCCGGGACTTCGGTGCCTGGCTCGTCACCATCGCCCGCAACCTCGTCGCCGACCACTTCAAGTCCAGCCGCTTCCGGCTGGAGGTGACCACCGGCGAGATGCTCGACGCCAACGAGGTCGAACGCTCCCCCGAGGACTCCGTCCTCGAGTCGCTCTCCAACGCCGCGCTCCTCGACGCCGTACGCCGGCTCAACCCGCAGCAGCAGGAGTGCGTCACCCTCCGCTTCCTCCAGGGCCTCTCCGTCGCGGAGACCGCCCGCGTCATGGGCAAGAACGAGGGCGCCATCAAGACCCTCCAGTACCGGGCCGTGCGCACCCTCGCCCGGCTGCTTCCGGACGACGCGCGCTGACCGCGCCGACCGGACCGATCCAGCACTCTCCGCAATCACCAACTCACCGTCGGTGAAAGTCTGTTGACTTCGCTATCCGTTCATCCGGCGTCCGTAACCCAAGTGCCGAGCCGCTCGTTGTGCGGGATGCAGGCTCCCTGTGGTCACTCCCTGGCCGACTTCGATCACTCGATCGTGTGGTTGTGGTCAGGGCGTGCAACCCTCAGGACCCCCTGGGGAGCCGACCGTCATCACGAGAGGAGGTGCCGCCAGTGATCGCGAACGTATCGGCACACCGGCGGGCGAACGCCTTCGCCCAGGCCCTGGAGGAGCTGACCGACCGGGGCTCGGCGGCCGAGCAGGCCGAGCAGCCCGATGGATCGGCACCGCCACCGGCTGCTGCGGAACAGACCGAGCAGGGACGCCTGTTGGCCCTCACCGAGAGTCTCGGCGAGCTGCCCAGGCCCGCGCTCGACCCCGAGGTCAAGGTCGTCCAGAGGGCCCAGCTCGTGGCCGCGATGGAGGCCATGCTGCAGGAGGGCACAACGGCGGGCGAGGCGGGCCCGGCCCTGCCGGAGCAGCGTTCGGATCGGGCACGGGGGGCTCATCGGGCCTCCCCCCTGGGGAAGTTGCGGCCCCGTTCCCGGCTCGCCAAGGGTCTCACCGCGGGCGGGCTCAGCGTAGGAGTCGCCGCGGGAGCCTTCGGCGGAGTGGCCGCCGCGAGTTCCGACGCCTTGCCCGGTGACTCCCTCTACGGCCTCAAACGCGGCATCGAGGACTTCAAGCTCAACGTCCTGGCCGACGGCGACGACGAACGCGGGCGCGCCTACCTCGACCACGCCTCCACCCGGCTGAGCGAGGCCCGGCGACTGATGGAGCGCGGCCGCGGCGGAGAGCTCGACCACGAGTCGCTCTACGCGATCCGCCGCGCCCTGTCCGGCATGCAGCACGACGCCTCGGAGGGACACCGCCTGCTGCGCGAGGCGTACGAACGCGATCCGGGCTCCCTGGGCCCCATCCAGGCCCTCTCCGCCTTCTCCCGCTCACACCGCGCGGCGTGGGGCAACCTGCGCGAGCGGCTTCCCCTCCAGCTCGTGGACGTCAGTGACCGCGTGTCGTCGGTGTTCGACGCCATAGACGAAGAGGTCGCCCCGCTGGAGTCCCTCCTGCCGCAGCCACCGACGCAGAGCGGCGACGGCAAGCAGGGAGGCGGTTCCGGGTCGGCGTCCACCGGTACGTCCGACTCCGACCGGTCGGCCCGCCCCAGCGCCGGCGGCAGCGGCTCCTCCGACGGCAACCGGTCCAGCAGCCCCAGCAAGTCGGCCGAGGGCTCCGGCAGCGAGGGCGAGGGCCTGCTCGGCGGCAGCACCGGCGGCCTGCTCGACCCGCCGAAGGACACCAGCGGCACCGGCACCTCACCGTCCACCTCGACGCCGAGCACCGAACCCGCCGTCACCCTCCCGCCCCTGCTTCCCGGCCTTCTGCCGGGTCTGGGCATCGAGGGCGAGGACGCGAACTGACCACTCCCGAAGAGCGATTCGCACGGCGATGGGGGCGCCCCTCCTGAGAGGGGCGCCCCCATCGCCGTGATCATCCGACAAGCCGTACAAACGTTTCTTCGGTCAACGCCCCCCAGCAGACGTCAGAAGAAGACCGACCTCCGCTGCACCAACAACTTGTACAGCGTGTGCTGGATCTGCTCCCTGACCTGGTCGGTCAGGTTGAACATCAGCATCGGGTCCTCGGCGGCCTCAGGTGGATAGCCGTCCGTGGGGATCGGCTCGCCGAACTGGATCGTCCACTTCGTCGGGAGCGGGATCGCGCCCAGCGGGCCCAGCCACGGGAACGTCGGGGTCAACGGGAAGTACGGGAAGCCCAGCAGGCGGGCCAGGGTCTTCGCGTTGCCGATCATCGGGTAGATCTCCTCGGCCCCGACGATCGAGCACGGGATGATCGGCGCGCCCTTGCGCAGGGCCGTGGAGACGAAGCCACCGCGGCCGAAGCGCTGCAGCTTGTAGCGCTCGGAGAACGGCTTGCCGATGCCCTTGAAGCCCTCCGGCATCACCCCGACCAACTCGCCCTGCCCGAGCAGCCGCTCGGCGTCCTCTGCGCAGGCCAGGGTGTGGCCGAGCTTGCGGGCGAGTTCGTTGACCACCGGCAGCATGAAGACCAGATCGGCGGCGAGCAGACGCAGGTGACGCCCGGCGGGATGGTGGTCGTGCACCGCGACCTGCATCATCAGGCCGTCCAGCGGCAACGTCCCGGAGTGGTTGGCGACGATCAGCGCGCCGCCCTCGGACGGGATGTTCTCGACGCCCTTCACCTCGACCCGGAAGTAGTTCTCGTACACCGGGCGCAGCAGGGACATCAGGACCTGGTCGGTGAGCTCCTCGTCGTACCCGAAGTCGTCGACCTCGTAGTCCCCGGTGAGGCGGCGGCGCAGGAAGGCCAGGCCGCTCGCGATGCGCCGCTCCAGGCCGCCCTCGTCCCGGGGCTGCTGCGGCGGCTGTTGCTCACGTGTCACAGGAACATCATCCTGCGCGAAGGACCGTCCGGGGAGGGGCTGGACCTCGCGTACCAGCGCGGATTCACCGTTCTTGCGCCGGCTCCCCGCACTGCGGCGCCGCGTGGGCCGTTGCACGGCGCTTCCGCGGGACCGGTCGTCGTCGAACGGAATGACCTTGGCGTCCGCCATCGTTGATGCGCTCCTCAGTTGGCGCTCTGCGTCGGGGGGTGGCCGCCGCCCAGCACGGGCAGCGCGGCGATCCGGTCGACGGCCCCCGCAAGGGCCTCCGGCGGCAGCAGACCGGGTCCGCGGCTGCGCGCGAACTCCGCGAAGGTCTCCGCCGTCGTGAACTTCGGCTTGAATCCGAGCGTCTCTCGCATCTGGTCCGTCGCCACGACCCGGCCGTGCGTGAGCAACCGGATCTGTTCGGGCGAGAAGTCCGACATACCCAGCGTACGCACCGCCGAGCCCGCCCAGGTGACCGCGGGGAGCAGCAGCGGCACGGTGGGGCGGCCCAGCCGCCGGGAGCACTGCGAGAGCAGCAGGACGCCGTCGCCGGCGATGTTGAAGGTGCCGCTGTTGAGGGTGCCCCGCTCCGGCTCGTGCGAGGCGATGCGCAGCACCTCGATCACGTCGTCCTCGTGCACGAACTGCAGCCGAGGGTCGTAGCCGAAGACGGTCGGCAGCACGGGCAGCGAGAAGTACGAGGCGAGCGGGGTGTCGGCGGTCGGCCCGAGGATGTTGGCGAACCGCAGCACACACACGGCGACGTCCGGCCGCCGCCGCGCGAACCCCCGCACATAGCCCTCGACCTCCACCGTGTCCTTGGCGAAGCCGCCGCTGGGCAGGGACTTGGGCGGGGTGGTCTCGGTGAAGACGGCGGGGTCGCGGGGTGCGGACCCGTAGACATTCGTACTGGACTTGACCACGAGCCGCTTCACGCTCGGCGACTTCTGGCAGGCGCCCAGCAGCTGCATCGTCCCGATGACGTTGGTCTCCTTGACCGTGGTCCGGCTGCCACTGCCCAGCGCGGTACCGGTCACGTCCATGTGTACGACGGTGTCGGCGCCGCTCTCGGCCAGCACCCGCGCGATGGTGGGCTGCCGGATGTCGGCCTGGATGAAGTCGGCACCCCCCAGATGGTGCTCGGGCGGCACCGCGTCCACGGCGACCACCCGGTCCACCTGAGGGTCACGCTGGATCCGTCGTACGAACCGGCCCCCCAGTTGACGGGCCACTCCGGTCACGAGCACGACCTTGCCCAAGATCAGCGCCTTCCTTCCAGCACTCGTACCCCTGCCGAGTTCCCCGTGTGCGGCCAACTTAGCGGGTCGATGTTGCGCTGTGATGACCACCCAATGCATGAAGTGACGAGAATTCCCTGCGTACGACCGGACGGATCAATCCCTTGTCCAGGCATACGCACAGGGTTCGACCCTTCGCACACCGTCCCCGATACGCGTGTGGCCCCCCACCGAGTCTGGTGGGGGGCCACAAAGACGCCACGTACGCGGCGCCGCGCTTACTTCTTGTTGCGACGCTGAACGCGCGTGCGCTTGAGCAGCTTGCGGTGCTTCTTCTTGGCCATCCGCTTGCGCCGCTTCTTGATAACAGAGCCCACGACTACCCTCGCTCACTTCTCATCACTCGGTGTTTGGGCGCCATGGGCCCACACGACCTACGAGGGGCTAGCCTACCCGCCCGAGCGCTGAGGTCGTAATCGAGGGGGCGAGGGTGAATCCCGAAGAGCCCTGAGGATCCTCCCCCGCCCACGGCCGTCAGGCGGTTTCCACCCCCACATAACTCTCGCGGAGGTACTCGTGAACCGCTTGCTCGGGGACGCGGAAGGACCGCCCCACCCGGATCGCGGGCAGATGACCGCTGTGCACCAGCCGGTACACGGTCATCTTCGACACTCGCATCACCGAGGCGACTTCCGCCACGGTAAGGAACTGAACCTCGTTCAGAGGCCTCTCGCCAGCTGCAGCCATGACACACCTGAACCTTCCGCACTCGACGGCCACCGGCTTCCCCTTCCGGTGACTCTTCGTCGCTGCGTGCTCACTCCCCAGACTAGGGGCGGGTGATGCGAGTGGGGAAGAGGTGCAGCCATCGGCGACCTACTGTGACAGACACGCTCGATTGAGTACGTAGCGGGTAAGCGGCCGGTAGTAATCAGACCGCACAGCGTCATCAAGTGGAACGACGACGGACACGGACCCCTCGGCCTCCCCCACAAAGAGCGCGGGGTCATTCGTATCGGCGAGACCAATGGCCTCAAACCCCAGCTGACCTGCTCCGCAGACCCAACCGTGGTCCCCGATCACCAGCTCCGGCAGGGGCCCGCCGGCCTCGGCCGCGGCGGCCAGAGCGGTACGAACCGGGAGCGGCGAGTGGGTGTGTGCGCCGGTCTCACGCCCGGTGCTCGGAGCGCCGGGTTCCCGCGCCAACGCGACTCCTCGTACGTAGTCAAGGTTGTACGTGCGTAGGCCGAACCGGGTCGTTATGTCGATACAACGACCATGCGCGGGGGTGAGGACGGCACACCCCGCCGCCGACAACGCGTCCGCCAAGGCGGCGTAGAAGCCGAGCAGTCGATGCGGATGCCCGGTACCGATCAGCACCGGCGCGCCACGCTGGGCGGCTGCCCCGATCCGATCGGCGAAGGCATCCAAACCGCTCAAAGTCCGCCCAGGATCGATCACATCAAGACCGGATACGTGCGTCGGATCGGCCGAAACCCCACACTTGTCCGCCATCAACTCGATCAGATCGCCCAGCCGCCAGCTCCACTCGGGATCGAGCCCGATGAGCACCCGAGGATCCCGGGCAGCGAAGAGCCGATAACTCCTGAGACTGTCCTCCCGCGAAGTGGCCACGATCCCGGCAAGCCGAGCGGCCAGGAGGTGGGCACGGAGGGCTCCGGTACTCAACACGTGAGCGATGGTGACGGACCGGGCTGCACGAGGGCAGGGGAAACGGGGAAACAACGCGCGGTTGGGCTAAGGCACTCCGTTCCCGCCCCTGGGGAGAGCCCGCCCGCCGGGGAGAACCCGCCCCGAAGGAGCCCCGTCCCGCGGGAACCCCCGTCCCGAGGGATCCTGCAAGCTCCCGGCCGCACCCCGCCTACGCCAGCAACCCCCGCAACGGAAACACAGCCTTACGAGTGGCCAGCACAGCCTGATCCAGCCGATCCGCAGGGTCGTACCCCGCCTCCCAGTCCCCCCAGGACACGGGCCACCGCCCATCCGTCATCCGCGCCGGCCCCAACTGCCGGGTCCGCGCGAAGACTTCCTGCCGCCAGCCCTCCGGAATCATCGCCTCGGGTTCGATCGGCCGCCCCGCCGCGATCCCCACCAGATGTGTCCACGACCGCGGCACGACGTCCACCACGGCGTACCCACCGCCCCCCAGGGCGACCCACTTCCCCTCGGCGTACTCATGCGCCAGGTCATGACACGCCACCTGCACAGCCCGCTGCGCGTCCAACGACACGGCGAGATGCGCCAACGGATCCTCGAAGTGCGTATCGGCCCCGTGCTGAGTCACCAGCACCTGCGGCCGGAAGTCAGCGATGATCTCCGGCACCACGGCGTGAAACGCCCGCAGCCACCCCGCGTCCCCGGTGCCGGCCGGCAACGCCACATTCACCGCCGACCCCTCCGCGCCCGCGCCACCGGTCTCCTCCGGCCACCCGGTCTGCGGAAACAACGTACGGGGATGCTCGTGCAACGAGACCGTCAGCACCCGCGGGTCCTCCCAGAACGCCGCCTGCACCCCGTCCCCGTGATGCACATCGACATCGATGTAGGCGACCCGCTCGGCCCCCAGTTCCAACAACCGCGCGATGGCCAGCGAGGCGTCGTTGTAGATACAGAACCCCGAGGCGCCCCCCGGCATCGCATGGTGCAGCCCACCCGCGAAGTTCACCGCGTGCAGTGCGTCCCCCCGCCACACGGCCTCCGCCGCCCCCACCGACTGCCCGGCGATCAGCGCCGACACCTCATGCATCCCCGCGAACGCGGGATCATCCAGCGTGCCGAGACCGTACGACTGATCCGCGGCCCCCGGATCCGCCGAGGCCGCCTTCACAGCCGCGATGTAGTCCTCCCGGTGGACCAGCCGCAACGTCGAGTCGCCGGCCGGCTGCGCCGAGACGACGTCCACGTCCTTGTCCAGCCCGAAGGCATCGACGAGTCTCCTGGTCAGCGCGAGCCGGACCGGGTCCATGGGATGGTCCCGGCCGAAGTCATAGCCCGTTACTGCCTCGTCCCACATCAGCTGTGCGCGGCCGCTCATGCCCGCCACCGTATCGGTCCGGTTGAGCGGCGAACGACCGGGCGTACACAAGCGTCACCAGCACCAACACCATCGGCACCAGCATGGCCCCGCGATAGCTCCAGACATCGCCCAGCGCACCCACCAGCGGCGACCCGATCAAAAACCCCACGTAATTGAACACATTGAGCCGAGCAATGGCCGCGTCCGAAGCCCCCGGACCGTACTTCTCGGAAGCGTGCCGCCCCGCCGCCGCGAACGTCTGCGGAACCAGCACACACAGCCCGATCCCCAGCAGCGTGAACCCCAGCATCCCGACCCACGCCCCCGGCGCCCCGGCCACCACCGCGAACCCGACGGCCGCCACCAGCGCCCCCGTACGCACCACCGCGACGGCCCCGAACCTCCGCACCCCGAAATCCCCGATGGCCCGCCCCAGCAACGTGGTGACCATGTAGACGTTGTACGGCACGGTCGCCAGCTGCTCCGAACTCCCCAGGACGTCCTGCAGATACTTCGCACTCCAGTTGGAGACGGTGGAGTCCCCGATATAGGCGAAGGTCATCACCAGACAGAACGGCAACAGCACCTTGAAGGCGACCGCCCCACCCTCCCCCGACTCCCCAGCCACGACATCGGCCCCACCCCCGCCATCGACGTACCACCGACTCCCCACCAGCGCGGCCGGCAACAACACCACGACGACCGGCAGATACGACACGAACAGCGCGAGATCCCAGTGCGCCCCCACCCAGGCCAGCGAGGCCCCTACGATCCCGCCGAGGCTGTACACCGCGTGAAAGCTGAGCATGATGCTGCGCCCGTACGACCGCTGCAGGCTCACCCCGAGCATGTTCATCGAGGCGTCGAGCACACCCACGGCCAGCCCGAACGCGGCGAGCGCGACCCCCAGCTCGACCATCCGCTCCCCCGCCCCGACCCCGAGCAGCGCCAGGAGCACGACGGGCTGGGACCACCGCAGCAGCCGGCTCGGCGGTATTCGCCTCACCAGCCGCTCCGTCGCCACACTCCCGACACCGGCCAGGACCGGTACGGCGGCGAGGAACGCGGGCAGCAGCGCGTCGGAGACCCCGTACCGGTCCTGGATGGCCGGAATCCGGGTCACGAGCAGGGCGAAGGCGACACCCTGCGCGAAGAAGCTGAACGACAACGAGGCCCTACCGCGCCGCAGCACATCAGTCATGGCGGCGAGCGTAGGGCTCCGGACTACCCGTGGGTAGATCCAGCCAAAGATGAATTTCCCTCAGCTTCACCTACGGCGCCCGCAGAAAGCCGCCGCCCCCGCCCACCCGCCGGCCGCTCCCAAGCGTCACACCAGCAGTCCAACCAACTCCCTCATGCCCGAAAAGAGTTGATCGGCACCCGCGAGCCTGCGGGCAGGCGTCATCGCGGTGAATCCGAAGACATCCATCCCGGCTGCGACGGCCGCCTGCACCCCCAGCGGACTGTCCTCGACGACGACACACCGCTCGGGCACGACCCCCATCCGCTCGGCCGCGTACAGAAACAGATCAGGCGCCGGCTTCCCCTGACCCACATCCTGCGAGCTGAAGATCCGCCCGTCCTCGAACCACCGGTCCAGCCCGGCCGCCCGATGCCCCACCCGGATCCGCTCATGACTCCCCGAGGAAGCCACGCAGTACGGCACCCCGTCCCCGGCCAGCCGCGCCAGCACGTCAGCGGCCCCGTCCACAGCCTTCAACTCCCGCTCGAACGCCGCGAACACCCGCGTATGAAAGACGTCATCGAAGTCCGCCGGCAGCCGCCGTCCCGTCCGCTCCTCGATCAGATCGTGGATCCGGTGCATCGCGGACCCCATGTAGTCCCGAATGGAGTCCTCGTACGACGTCGGATGCCCCAGCTCGGTCAGGTACTCGGCCAGCAACCGGTTGGAAATGGGCTCGCTGTCGACGAGCACACCGTCGTTGTCGAAAATGACGAGGTCGTAGCGCATACCGCGAGCCTAAACGCAGAAAACCCCGCACCGAAACGGTGCGGGGTTTTCTTCAAAATTTGTTCGGCGGCGTCCTACTCTCCCACAGGGTCCCCCCTGCAGTACCATCGGCGCTGTAAGGCTTAGCTTCCGGGTTC